>NZ_KK211359.1:154591-306439 GCF_000621865.1 Pseudobutyrivibrio sp. MD2005 | reverse complement strand
CACCGAAAGGTCTCATGATTGCAACCATACTTTTTCCCTTAGAAACATCGATACCTACTGCGTTCATAAATTTGTCACTCCTTAAGATTATTGCAATGGATAAGTACCAGTTTTACTCATTGCCTATTCTATCTACTGTGGTGTGACACGAACGTACCCAAGGCAGTTCAACCTGCATAAAACGAACGCTGCAAATGAGGAGCTGGTTATCAGTCTATTTAACGGACGCTAAGTCCAAGAAGGAAGGCCGACATACCGATTGCTCCACCATTATACAGCTAAGCAACAAGATGGATAATTCCTTACTGGCTGTAAGGGGTATTAACCATAAATATATTGTAGTAGATGGAGTATCTGAAATGAAAAAAGGAATCTTCTGGTGGAAAAAGGTCTACGGTGACGATAATCTGTATTATTACAATTTATATCCTGTGATGGTTGAGTGTGACATCAATGGTACCCCTCTGGAAAAAGCCTATTTCAGCTCGAAATCTGGAGAAAACTATAATCATAAGATAGAATGGGAAAAACAAAAGGATTCTAACAAACATACATACAATTATTACCCTCGTGGCAGAGTTGAAATTAAAAATGGCAAGGTAAGAATATTTGCAAATCCTATAATTTTTGAAGATGATGAATCAAAAGAACTTATTATCAAGACTTTTGATTTGCAGGCAGTCGCAGATAATATAAAATGGATTACAGATAATTCCAAGCATTATAAATATTGTTATGATGCAACGGGATGGAATTGGGGTAATTAGTTTTGGAGGTACCTTCTGATATGATTTTTGTAACAGGCGATTGTCATTCGGATTTTAGAAGATTTAGTACTAAGAATTTTCCAGAGCAAAAAGAAATGACTAAAGACGATTATGTCATTATCTGTGGAGATTTTGGCGGAGTCTGGGCAAAAGATGAGGAATCACGTCAAGAAAAGTACAATATGGATTGGCTAGAGGATAAGCCGTTTACTACTCTTTTTATTGATGGAAACCATGAAAACTTCGACAGATTATATTCATATCCAGTTGAAGTTTGGCATGGTGGAAAAGTTCATAAGATAAGGGATTCTGTAATTCATTTGATGAGAGGGCAAATCTTTCTAATTGATGACAAAACGTTCTTTACCTTTGGTGGAGCCAGCAGCCATGACATAGATGGTGGAATTCTAGATGTGAATATGCCTGACTTTCATAAGAAAAAGAAACATCTAGATAGGGAATGGATTCCATATCGTATTAATCATATTAGCTGGTGGGAACAAGAACTGGCAAGCACAGAGGAAATGGCAGAGGGATTGGATAGCCTACGTAAATACGATAATACTGTTGATTTTATCGTTACACATTGCTGTGCTTCATCTACTCAAGCAATGTTTAGCTTTGGTAAATATAAACCAGACAAACAAACTAATTATCTTGAAGATATAAAACAAAGTGTTAGTTTTAAAAAGTGGTTTTTTGGTCATTACCATGATAATAAGCAGTGTTCTGCTGAGGAGTTACTGCTTTACGAACAAATAATAAGAATCTTGTAACAAATCTTAGAGATGGGAATAATTTTGCCCATCTCTTTTTTTATACTAATGTTACAAAAAAAGTAAAGGAGAGGTATATGTTGAAGATAGACATAGAACGAGCTGTATCGTTTACAGGGCACAGGCCGGAACGCCTGGATATGCCAGAAGATAAAGTCCAGGAATGGCTTGAATATCAAATTAGAAAGGCTGTAGCTGATGGTTATACCGATTTTATTTCTGGTATGCAAAGAGGTGTGGATCTTTGGGCTGCTGAGATTGTGCTTAAAGTCAGGAGCGAGATGAAAAATAAAGGAATCAGACTTTTCTCAGCTGTGGCATTCCGTGGTATGGAAAATAGATGGGAGAAGGAATGGCACAAAAGATATCATGCTGTTCTAAAGGCGGCTAACGGGGTAACTTTTGTATGTGACAGACCTGGTAGGAGTGCATTTTTTAAACGCAATGAATGGATGGTAGATCATTCCAAACGATTAATTGCGGTTTATACAGGAGCACCTGGAGGAACGAAAGAAACAATTCAATATGCTAAGCAACACCGCAAAGATATTGTTTTGATAAGGTAAGAAAAAAGAATGAATTTACGGTGTATAACCAACGCTATAGATGAGTTACTGCTATAAGAACAAATGAAAAGAATTTTATAACAAATCATAGAGATGGGAGTATTTTTACCCATCTTTTTTTTTATATTTATATTACCAAACAGGTAGATATAAATTTTTTAGAGAATTGTAGTTTTAGGAGGTAGTACGTATGAGAAAACATGATGTGAATGAAATAAATCTTCAAGTAGATGAAGTGGAATTTATAGGAGATGGATTACTCATTTCTTGGAGTTCTAGTATAGGTTTTGGACAGTATGATATCAGTTATTCTTCAGAGTTTGGTTGGACTATTTCTTCAGAATGCATGGATAGTAATGAAGATAAAGCTTTTGGCAAGAAATTGCTTGAATTAATCATTGATAAAGCAAAAGTTATAGATTAGTGAAAACAAGCATTTAAACAAGGAGGTTTGAGTATGAGTAATAACAATAATGGCCCCAAAAACTTCGACGAATTTATGGAAATATTAAATCGCGTAGGTATTAGAAGAATTGTTGTTGTCGATGATGCTAGAACTGTTTCACATGAAGATATAGTTGGAATGTTTGATGAATTGGAGAGTGAGAGAAATGAATCATCATAAATATATAGAGAAGCTGGAAACAAAAAATGATATAACTCTTCATTATCAGTGTGAGCCAGGAGATGGAGGTATGGGTTCCTATTCGAAGGGGGATATTAAAAAATTTAAGAATCAAGTTAAAGAATACGGTTTTGATGAGCGAGAAACGTATGAATTATGGCAATCAGCAGCTATTTGTCTTTACGAACGTATGAAAATGTTTTTGAAAATAGCGCCTAAGGTGGTTGATTATACATCCTATACCTTTAATATTCCTATTCTTATTGAAAACACTAAGAAGGAGAGAAAGATTACAAGTAACTATTTTCATAAGCTCTATTGCAATTCAAAGCAAATAGGTGCCATGGAGACAATGACAGATTATCTAGAAAAGGGGCTTGTGCTTACAGCTAGCTTTTCAACAAAAGAAAAAGGTATGGAATATCTGCAGGCAGCATTTGAAATATTCACATTAATCATGCCAGCAGTATGGTGGTAATTAAGGGGGAATTATGCTGTAAGAAAGGATGGTAATGAAGGAATGTTAATATTAAATTTATGTGATTATAAGGATGATAGTAAGAACATTTACTATAATGAGCTATTAAAGTATTTCGATAATACGATGATAGATTCAATTCCGTTTGACATTAATTCAAATCCTGCTGAAATACTAATTAGTATCATGACACAAAACTATGATTTAATTGTAGGTCATGGCTTTGGTGGCGTGCTTGCTGTTTATCTTGGCATGGTTACTAAAACTAGAACAATTCTTATCAATCCATCGTATCCAGCTTCTAGATATTGGAATAATCAACTTTCAAATTATAAATATAAGCAAGTAATAGAAAAGAATATACAAAACGCTATTGTATGGTTAAACAAAAAAGAAGATGCTTTAAGTAATATCCATATAATTCTCGGTCGAGATGATGACATCACTGATACATCAACTACTAATAAATATTTTGTTGAGTGTAACTGCCTTTATGTAGATGAAGGGCATTGGCCTATAGGTGAAGATTTTTCTAAAATCTTTAAGAATCTAGTTTTGGAAGATTCTGCTGAAAATGATTGTAAAGCCTATCTGGAAAAACAAAAAGACACTGAAACGTACAACATATTTAAAAATTTTGCAATTGGAAAAAAAGATTATTCTCTTTTGTATTTGTATACGTATGGGGAAGAGTCCTTAGCTCGGATGAGCAGAGTGGCTAGATGTTTATGTAATAATACTTTGGAAGATAATTTGAATGGAAAAATGAAATATATGACGTTTGACCAGCTGGAAGATGAGATTTCAAAAGTAAAAGAAAAAATTAAAGCAGTTTCATTTCTTGTTATTGATCATGTAACAGGAATGCTCCTAACAGAAAATACTAAAAAATGCTTTTGGAGTGTTTGTAAAGATATATTAGATAACAACGGTCGTGTTTTGATACTCTCTGATGAAGAAGGACAATATCTTTTTGAAGGTGATAGAACGCTACTTGATTTAATATATTCAGGATATAATGCTTTCTTTGAGGATGATAATTATTCCAGGGTAGGAAAAAGTATTTCTATTGATGGAAAAAGTATAAAACCGGATTCATCGATACATAGGGTTATTATTGATGAATTAGATACAAAGCATGGAAACATTGTAATTAAATGGCATTCATCAGAATTACAGAACCAGATTTTATATGTTTATTTTAAAGATGGTAACTGGTATATAGATAATCAAGAAAATAAGCTCGAAAAAAATATAGCAACTATTGTTCTAGAGAAAGCTTGCGCTATATTTGTTGAGAAGACAACGGTAAGTAAATATGACGGTCATAACTTTTTTTAGAGGGGAGTTGATGCACAAATGTGTATGCGTTTAACAGTGTACAAGATGATAGAAGCTGTCCTTAATCGAATAACGGCAAGAAGAGAATTTGCAATTATAACAAATGCAGAAAAAATAGATCTAAAATATGCCTATGAATATAAAGAAATTATATTTTTGAGTGATGATTCTGGAAAGGGTAAATATTTATATTTAGGAGACACTGTACTCAGTCGGGCGTGTTTTGACAAAGAAATATGTCTCTCTAAAATTTTGGAGCAGTATCCTAAATTAGAAGGGCAAGATGTGATATTCCCTACACTGAGAGAGTTGTACAAAATAGCTGAAGGGAAAAGAATAGAACTTATATTTGAAGAGGAGAATCGAACAATTGCCAACAAAAAATGGATAAATAAATACCTTCAAATAGGTACTAACAAGGACGAATGGTATATGACAGACGATTTTTCATCAGTAAATTTTCTGTTTAGAAAAATCACAAATAAGAACAATAATTCTGTAAATATTCCTAAAATTGTAGATCCAGCCCAATTTGAACTATACGATAGATTAACCAATTATTTTTATGATATGAACCGTGAATGGCACTACGGAGACGCCTTTAGTATTGAGTATTCTATTGAATACGCAGAAACAGTGTATCGCTATTTTCTAACATATTTTTATTCGAATCATAATTGGAATGCTGATCCTGCAAATATTTATAATATATGCTTCACAGCCATGATTCTACCTGGAGAGTGCAAAAATGAAGATGTTAGATTCCTACATCCATCGAAAATAACATTTTCTAGGGATTCTGGTGATGAATATATGCTGGAGTGTATGACTATGGATAATGATGTATCCATAAAATTTACTAGCGATGGAGTACAGGCAGTAGGAGATGTTGCTGGAAATAGGATATATGAAAACCCTATTGCTTTAATAAGATGGATGCATTCGTTTCATCTAGAAATAGAATTGACATAGAGGAACATATAGGGACTAAATAATGTATCCTAGGAAATGAAACATAATTAGAAAGTAATAATTGAATGAGAATATATGAATGTATTTATTTTTGGAACAAATGACCTTAGTCAAGTAATTTCTGATGAATGGGTACTTCCTGCTAATTTACGTAGTTTCATCGATGAGCTTATATCTTTCGAAGATACTATATTGGTAGGTGATTGTGGTGGAATTAATAAAATAATTCAAAATTACTTGGCAGCTGTTAGATATAAAAATGTTACAGTCTATGGTTCTAGAACCAATCAATGCCCTAAATGCAAATCTGGTTATTGGCAGGAAAAGATTTTTACAAATAATAATAAAGCAGAATCTGTGCAACAAATAGATAGGGATTTTAAAATGGTAGAGGATGCGGATGTGGGGCTTGCAATTTGGGATGGCAAAAGTGATGAAACATTTTTAAGGATGTTCTATTTAAGTCTGTTAAAAAAACCGTGTGAATTATATCTTTTAAATGACGAAAGATGGATAGTAATAAACACCCCGAGTGATTTAAAAAGATATGTTGGTAAACCTAATGCACTTACGAATTTTGATATACGTAGGATTTTAAACTATTGTGATTTTTCAGTTGAAATGGTAGACTTTCTTGCTCCAGAATTAGCTAAAGAGCCATTTCTTTTGTTGGAAATCATTAGTAGGGCTCCGATTACGCTTGATAAGAAGCTTTTTATCTTTAATTTAATGGAAAATAAGAGAAATCTGAAGTATGAAGTGTTTGCATTTGTAGAAAAAAATGTACATTCGGGAAATAATATGAAAACTATCAAACATGATATTCTTGCATTGGCTGAATTTGGCGGTGACGAAACAATCTGGAAAGAATTATGTGACAGACGGAATACCCTATTAGACGCAATACATTTTATTGTTGGTGATTTTGATCAGAATATCCCACGGATGCTTTTTAGTGAATGGTACGATACTGATGAACTACATCTTAAATCTGCTCCGATGGGTTTATTCTATTCTGAAAGAGCAATCGAAGAATACATTGAAAATGAAGAACTAGATAATGATACTGATGAAGGATATTATCGCATGGAGGCGTGGGATAACTACGATGTTAATTGGGAAAGACCTCGATATGATTATTATTACTATAGGGGGAAAATATGTTGGTTTGAAAAGCTGATACCAGAGAAACAAGAGCATGGGAATACATATTATATGCCCGAAAACTGTGAATTTGGTGCTGGAAGTATTGATCTTGATTTTAGAACACCTTATAAGCCAGGAGACATTGTTTTAATAGATTGTCGTCCATTTGGTCCTCCTTTCCATGCGATGATATTGGAATCAAGAGACCAATTTGATTGTTGTTTTCCTAATATTGTTTTTCAATATCCAGGAACCAACGAGTGGAGCTTAACTCCACTTAAGCACAGAAGATTATATAAGGATATTGAATGGCACACATATGAGCCGAAGCTATCTCCTCTTTATCGATTGAGAAAAATCAGTGATGAGGAGATAACTGAGGAAGATGTTAAACTTCTTGACCTGAGTAGCATTATCTCTGGCAGTGAGGAAAAGGCAGGTAAGGTTTGGGATAATTGGTGTTCCCCAGCAGGAGATGACATATTAAATTGGGAGCAAGTATTAGAGGTATTTGCACTGGTAAGGTAGGGGCGTTGATATGGTTTCAGATATCCATGGTTATTATGATCTTTTTTGAAGGAATTGTCGGAGATTGGTTTTTCTAATCAGTACTTTTTGTGGTGTCTTGGAGATGCAATAGACAGAGACCCAGATAGTATTCAGATTCTTCAATACATAATGAAGCATAATAACGTGGACCTTTTGATTGGAAATCATGAGCTCATGTTTCTTAACTCAGTAGATTATAAAGATGCGGCAGTTTGTAATGGAAAGGACGCTTGCCTCTGGCTGGATGCGAATGGCGGGCGAATCACGTTCTATCTTTACAAATCAATAAACAAAGTGTCGCATAAAGCGACACATAGTAAGAGTTAAAGGAGCTGGCTAAAGATTTCAGTTTGTCGCAGACTTGTCGTCTGCGGTAATTAGAATTCGGCGGTCAACAGTATATGGGGGACACATTTTTTCACGCTCTCTTTTATGTTATTTATGTAGCAATTAATCGAAAGGACAGGAGTAAGATTTTATAAGGTCTTCCTCCAGTTTTTCTATTTTAATAGATATAAGGGAGGATAAAATATGTCACTTAATAACAGCTCTAAATTTACTTTTGCCATTATTCTATATCTAACTATATTAAAAACTGATAATATAACATCATAGACAATTAATTAGTGTAACTAATCGGGGGATATAGTTATGGCAAAATGTAACCTTTGTTTCAGACAATGCAACATTGCCGATGGAAGCTTTGGCTTTTGTGAGGTAAGGACGTGTAAGAATGGCTCAGTCATCTCTGATAATTATGGAAAGCTAACATCTATTGCTTTAGATCCAATAGAAAAGAAACCTTTAAATCGTTTTTTTCCAGGTAGCATGATACTTTCTGTTGGAAGCTATGGCTGTAACTTAAGATGTCCTTTTTGCCAAAACTATCATATTTCATGGGGTGATGAGGTAGCATCTTTTAAAAGAAAAGCAACATATGTTTCACCAGCTGAACTTGTAAGAGTAGCAGAAGAACAAAAAGCAAGTGGAAATATTGGTGTAGCCTTTACATATAATGAACCACTTATTTCTTATGAGTACGTGCTTGATACGGCAAAGCTTTTAAAAGAAAAGGGCTTGAAAACCGTTCTTGTAACAAATGGAATGGCAGATGTTGAGACTGTAAGAGAGCTCTTTGACTACATTGATGCCATGAACATAGACTTAAAAGGTTTTACAGACCATTACTATGAAGATATTTTACTTGGAAATCGAAAGATGGTAATGGAGTTTATAAAAGAAGCTGTAAAGCACTGCCATGTGGAGCTAACCACATTAGTGATACCAAACGAAAATGATTCAGACGAGGAAATGGATGAACTTAGTTCATGGATTGCATCACTAGATAAAAACATACCGCTTCACATATCTAGGTTTTTTCCTAGATTTCATATGACATATAAAGAAGCAACACCAGTTGATACTATATATCATCTAAAATCTATAGCTGAAAAGCATTTGACATACGTTTATACAGGAAACTGTTAAGGGGGAAACGACTATGGCAATAGAAGCAGCATTTATGGTTCCACATCCACCACTAATTGTCCCAGCTGTTGGAAGAGGTGGTGAAAAACAAATTCAAAAAACAACTGATGCTTATGAAAGAGTAGCTGATGAAATAGCAAAGATTGCACCTGAAACTATTATTATCACAAGCCCACATAGCATCATGTATTCTGACTATTTCCATATTTCTCCAGGTAATGGTGCGAAAGGTTCATTCGCTAGTTTTAATGCACCAGAGGTTTCTTTTAACGAAGAGTATGATGAGAAGTTAGTGGAAGCAATTAATGATATTGCTTATGAAGAAAACTTCCCTGCTGGAACTTTAGGTGAACGAGACCCAGAGCTTGATCATGGCACCATGGTTCCTCTATGGTTTATAAGAAATAAATATAAGGGTGGCAAAATAGTTAGAATCGGTCTATCTGGACTTGGCTTACTTGATCATTATCGCTTCGGGCAAATGATTCAAAAAGCTGTAGCTGATACAAATAGAAGAGTAGTCTTCGTGGCCAGTGGCGATTTATCTCACAAATTACAAGACTATGGACCTTATGGTTTTTCAAAGGAAGGGCCAGTTTATGATGAAAGAATCATGGATGTGGCAAAACGTGCTGCCTTTGATGAAATGTTTGATTTCAAAGAAGATTTCTGTGAAAAGGCTGCCGAATGTGGGCATCGTTCATTTGTTATTATGGCAGGTGCATTAGATGGAAAAGAGATTAAAGCTGAAGTCTATTCTCACCAAGATGTTACTGGAGTAGGTTATGGTATTGCATCCTTTTATCCCATAGGTGAAAACGATGAGCGCCATTTTAGAGAGCACTATATAACAAAGCTAAAAGAATCCATAAGTGAAACAAATCATTCCTCTGATGCATATGTCAACTTAGCATGGCAGTCATTAAAAAGCTACATTTTAAACAACAAGGTGCTTGATTTACCAAAGGATTTACCGAGTGAATTAATAGAAAAACAGGCTGGTGCCTTTGTATCCATTCATAAATCAGGTCGCTTAAGAGGCTGCATTGGAACCATCCTTCCTACTACAAGCTGTGTAGCAGAAGAAATAATTCAAAATACTATTAGTGCATCAACAAGAGATTCTAGATTTAATCCTATAAGTCCAGAGGAAATACCTGATTTAGAAATAAATGTCGATGTACTTTCTGATCCAGAGCCTATCAACTCACCTGATGAATTAGACGTAAAAAAATATGGCGTAATAGTGAGTAGCGGACATAAAAGAGGATTACTTCTTCCGGATCTAGATGGAGTAACTTCTGTAGCACAACAAATATCTATTGCAAGGCAAAAGGGTGGTATATCTGAAAATGAACCAATCAGTCTGCAAAGATTTGAGGTGATTAGACATATATAAGGAAATAATAATGCAACTTAAACTACTTGATTCAACAGAAATATCAAACCTTTATCACGATCATATGGTAATCGATTTTCCAAAGGATGAGTTAAAGCCACTAAACATGATTCTTAAATCGGTGAAAGAGAGCTTCTACGATTGCTTTGGTCTGTACGATGAAGAAGAAATGGTTGGCTATACCTTTATGGTAAAGCTAGATAATAGCTATTTAATAGATTACATTGCTATCTTTCCAGAATGTAGAAATAAAGGCATCGGTGCAAACCTTCTTGCTATAATAGATGATTATCTTGAAAACGCTGATAGAATCTTCGGAGAAGTAGAAGACCCTGCATATACAAAGGAAAAATCTCAAAAAGAACTTCAAAGTAGACGCCTAAATTTTTATCTGCGCAATAACTGTAGAGATACCGGTCGTCGCGTGGATTGCTTTGGAGTAAAATACATAATCTTAGAAGCTGGAAAGATTCAGTTTGAGAATAAGGATGACGTTTGGAATCTATATGAAAAATTCTATAGAAGTTTTCTACCAGAGGATAAGTTCAATAAAAATATTATGAGATTAAATTAGGAGCCACAAATCTTATGTTTTTCAAGAAAAAAGTAGAAAAGAAAACATACGATAAAACCACAAAGAAACCTGTAATTAAAGCTAGCATTTGCACTGGCGAACACGTAGCTGGATTTAAGGATATTACAACAGGTTCCTTTGAGGAAATAATGCTTATAAAAGACCAAGATGATTTAGCTGCATTTAAGGCAATGTATGATATTAAAGAAGAAATAGAAAAGATTTACTAAAGGAAGAATCGTTATGTTTTTTATTATGGGAATTACTGATGGTCGCAAAGACTTTGACTTTAGCCAAACTGTCATATGCGATAGTTGCGGAAAATATGGAAGATATCAGGTCTTCATGCTCTATACAGTTCTGTCTCTTTTCTTTATCCCAACTTTTAAATGGAATAAAAGATATTATGTTCAGATGAGCTGCTGTGGCAGTATATACGAACTTAATCCTGAAATAGGTAAGCGAATAGCTTCAGGAGAAGACCTACAAATCAAGCCAGAAGATTTAAATAAAGTAAGCCAAGGTAGAGGCTTCTTTAAACACTGCAATAACTGTGGCTACGAGACATCTGAAGACTTTGATTTTTGCCCTAAGTGTGGAACGAGGTTTTAAATGAAAACAATTAAACACATCTTTGATGGAGAATAGGGAAATAATTAATATGGACAAAACACTAATAGTTTATTTTTCGCTGGAGGGCAATACTAGATATGTCGCTGAAGAACTTCGTGTAGGTATCGGTGCTGACGTACTAGAGTTAGTTCCTAAAAAAGAATATCCAAATTAAGGATTTAAAAAATTCTTTTGGGGCGGTAAAAGTGCTGTCATGGCTGAAACTCCTGAACTTGAGCCTTACGCTATAAATATAGACGACTATGAACGTATAGTCTTTGGCTTTCCTGTTTGGGCAAGTAACTTTGCACCACCACTTAGAACATTTATTAAAAATACACCTGTTTTAGCTACAAAGAAAATAGCAGCCTTTGCCTGCCAAAGTGGTGCTGGTGCAGAAAAAGCATTGGAAAAACTGAAAGAATGTATTGGAATCAAAGAATTTGAGGCTACTTTAGTACTTATAGACCCACTTACAAATTATGACTATAAGCAAGGCGATATGCTTGTTGCCTTTATAAAAAAACTCAATGAAGAAAAAGAACAACAAAAGAGTGCCGAATATGAAACAAAAAAATCAGAGCTTGAAAAAATAAAAGAGTCAGTAAAAGATAGGCCATCTGTAACAATAAACCAAGAACACTATGGCTATCTATATAAATGCAAAGAATGCAATAATGAGATTCTCATAAAAACTAATGAAGGTAGGTATGGAAATCTAGGACCTTTTAATTGTCCTGTATGCAATGCCCACTATTATGCCACTATAGATGATGGTGGCCCTAACCCTTTCTTATATGTCGCCAAATATGGTGAGCAGCCTGCATCATTACTTGATAGTGAAGGGCAAAAGCGTTCTGAAAAAATACCACTTTTATATCAAGAACTATCTCCTTCTTGACATGTATTTTTCCTACGTTACAATTTAGGTAAGGTAGGATCAGGCTAGGAATATTAACGCATTAGTATATATATTGGAGGAAAACCTATGAAGAAAGTGTTATATCTGCTGTTTGCATGTGTCCTGTGTAGTGCATTAATTTTTACAGCATGTTCCAAAGAGAGTCAGGAACAGCCTGATGAATCCAGCAAAACTACCGAAGCTGAAGTGACACAGGAGCAAATCGAAAAGGATATTATCGGAACATGGATAAAGTCTGAGGCTGACGGGGAATCTGTGCCGACCGATGAAAAGAGCGTATATAATATAGTTTCAGCTACAGAGGCTTATACAAGCGTATCGCTTGCTGCTGGTGACAAAGCTCCATTTTATTATAATCAAAAGAGTGAAGTAGATATCGATGGTAATGTTGTAACTATTACAACTAGGAACTCTGAGGAGGAGTCGTTTGTACACGAATTCACTATCAGTAACATAAGCGCCGATGAATTTACTGCCGATAAAAAATTCACACATACGCTAAACGGAACTGATCCGGAAGCTAAAGAATATAACGTTACCTTTGTTAAGGTAAGTGACGACTACAGCAAAGACATTCTCGGTACATGGGAGGGCCACTGTACAAGCGAAGGGTCGGTATTTGATGATGGCCAGGATCACCGCTGGGAATATAAAGACGACGGCACATTCGTTTACTACGTAAAGGACGACGAAAACTGGGTGCCAAGCGCTGACGAGATGAATGAGTATTTTGTAGCAGGAAATCTTCTTTGCACACGCTGGACAGAAAATGGTGAAGAGAATCGCGAATGGTGGGAGATATCAATTGACGGTGACAAAATGAAATGGACAGCTCTGCGCGAAGGCGAAGATGGCAAGACTTTCACTGCAAGCTTCGAGATGACAAAAGTCCAAGAATAGACAGAACAATAGTATTAGATTGAAAGACACCTCTTCGGAGGTGTTTTTTGCACTAGTTTTATCATTGCCAAGTGATTTTTGAAGTTTATTATTGTAAGCTGATGCATTTTCGCAAGATGCAAATGCATCATATACTTTCTTATAGTCTGGTGCACTTAGCTCAGCACCCTTAAGTGCAGCTCTGAGTTCAGCTTTTTGCTTTTCTGTAACATTAGGTCGAGTAGTAGTTCTAGGTTTCTTTGCCTGAGTTTTTGTTACCACTTTTTGTCGTACTGTTCTTGTGGTTGTCCTTCCTGAATTTCCAGTCCTTCTTGTGTAAGTTCTTCTTGGTCTAGCCTTTAGCTGTTCTTCAGATTTCTCTTCAATCACTTTTTCTTTTATTACAATCGACTCCTGGCGTTTTATTGAATATCCTTTTTCTGTCCAAAAATCTATTACGGCATCAAATCCTGAGTCTTTACTGATAACAAAAATTTCATCATAAGAATTCAGGCCTAACTTGTATCCAAGATATGTTGTTAATTGAAAATCTAAATAATTCTTTGCAGTCTTTTCGGCTTTTACATGCTCTATGTTTGCTGAAGAGCTAGTTATAGCTATAAGCGATTCATATGCAACTGTTTTTACCTTTGAACCATAAAAAATTATAACAATATCGTTGCTAGATAATTGATCAACACCAACAAGTCCGGCATCTGATACATTTTCATAGTCTACAAGATATAATCTCTTATTGACTCTTGATTCTTCTGTTGTAGCGCTTATATCTGATACTTTATTTTCGTTCTTTACATCCTTATTAAATAATCCCATATTAACCTCACATATTTCTATAGTTAACGGACTTATTGTATCACAGGTTTGTGTAAAAATTCTTTGTATGATCGCATACTCATACCAAAATATTTACAATTCCATGTGTTATAGTAAATATTTATAGGCTGGTATACTAGGTGGAACAAAATTCACTTAAGTGATAAACTAATAGCCATTAGAGATAGAAATTGGAGAGAATTATTTAAATGATAAAACAGGTCATAATCTGGAAGTTACAGGACAAGTGCTTTGGCCCAAACTTAGGAGCAATCAAGGCAAACATAAAGACAAAGCTTGAGGGATTAAATGGTAATATTCCAGGACTTGAAAACATTGTAGTGTGCACAGAATGTCTTAGCTCATCAAATGGCGATGTAACAGCAGAAGCCATCTTTGAGAGTGAAGAGGCTTTAAAACAATATCAAAAGCATGAGCTTCGTCTTGCTGCCACAAAGGTGCTATTGTACCTTTCGTGGATACAACAACTCATGTAGAATATGAACTATAAAATCATTTTAAAAAGGGGGTTTTTGAAATGGATGTTAAGGATATTATTACTAAGGTAGCAGGTAACAAGGACCTTTTAGACAAGCTTAAGTCTGCAGATGTTAATCAGGCAAAAGAGTTATTAGACAAAGCTGGTGTAAAGGTTGATGAAGCAGACGTAAAAAAAGTAAAAGATGCTCTAGCAGATGGAAAGATTGATATGAAAGAAATCAAGGATATCGCTGGAGGAATATTTAAGTAATAGGAACATGACAAGAGAAGAGTGGTTTGCTCAGCTGTTTACACGGCTGGGCAATTCTAAATTTAGGACAAGTTTTCATTTAAAACAAAAGGATTTAGACTATATAGAAGTAAAGGGACTAGAAACTATTAGGGAACATGCAGCTGATTTTATTGCTAAAAGAGAGGCTCCAGCTGTTATTCCTAATGATGGAAAACAAACACCGACTAAGGAGGAATCGCGATCATCACATTGATTGCATGTTTTTTATAGAATATGTATAGAGTCAAGAGAATAATACCATACGCTTGTACAGTTCTGTTAGTAGCGCTGATGACACTATTTGCAGAAACTTTAAATGAGAAGGAGATTATATTTCCTGAGATAACAGCATTAGCAGTTGGATATATGGTGGCAAAAAATAGAAGCTGGAAGGTTAATGGAAAGCGTATGCTTTCACTGATAACAGGCTGTGCAATAATAGGAGTGTGCATTGTAAGATTTGTTCCGTTTGATACGTATATCGAAGTGATTTTGGCATTCACAATCGCTCAGGTAATCTTTATGTTTTCAGGAACCACGTTTGCACCATTTGTCTCAGCAATAGTGCTCCCGGTGATGATGCATACTACAAGTATATTGTATCCTATAGCTGCATTTGTACTGACATTACTTGTAATATTGTTTCATAAACTTTTTCTATTTCAGGGAATCCGAGCAGATGAGGAATATGTTCCTGTGATGCTGAATTCCAGGGACGATATGGTAGATACTTCCATTAGAATCCTTTGTGTGACAGTAATAGCCGGTGTTGCATTCAAAACGGGTTATAGATTTGTTGTGGCCCCTCCGTTACTTGTGGCATTTACTGAGTTTTCCAGGCCAAGGAACAAAACAAGAAATATGCCAGTCAAAACGGTGGCAGTGATAACTGTGTGTGCCATAATTGGTGTGATTTCAAGATATTTCTTTGCTATTTGGATAGGGCTTCCTATTACGATTTCAGCAATTGTTGCTACAAGTGGTATGCTTATCGTTATTCATTTTACTAAGATGTATATGCCACCGGTTGGCGCTATTACCATGCTGAGCATGATAATATCTGAAAGCGTACTAATCACATATCCGATTCAGATTTTTGTAGGAAGTAGCTTGATTCTTTTTCTGTCCCGGATGATTTTCATGAGACGGCAGGATAACAAGCTTTATGAAAAAGAACATGAACTTCATGCAGAATGAGTTATAGGTTGTATTTCCTCACATATTGCACGGATCTCTTCACTGAAAACAGTATCTTTGGGCCAGATGAAGGTAAAATCATGTTTTACCCTAAAGTCGTCAAGGGGGATTGTTTTCAGATATCCGGACTGCAGTCCTGATGCAACCGCTGCTTTATATAAAAAGGTGATGCCACAATCTTTTTCAATAAGGCTTATTATGGCATGCATGTTCTCCACCTGGGTAAAATTCCTAAAATCACTTGTGGAGTAATTGTTCAGGGCAAGAGCTCTTTCCAATATATTGCGCGTTCCTGAACCGGGTTCTCTTATAAGAATTCGCTCGGGAAAGAGATCTTTTATCACGCGTGGCTTCTGATTGAAAGAGTGCTTTGCCGAACAGACAGGAACGAACTCTTCTTTGCTAAAAAGCAGCGTTTCATAATCATTTTCAGGGAAATATCCTTCTACAAGTGCAAAATCTATAACACCGTCGGAGAGTTTTTTAAGAAGCTCCGATGTGTTGCCAAATGTAATCTTAAGATTAGTATCCGGGTGATTTTTTATGTAATCACTGATCGGATCAGCAATTATGTATTCTCCTATGGTCATGGTGACACCAAAAGAGATGTCTTTTAAGCCATGGTTATTCTTTGAAAGTATTTCTTTGAGACTTTCATCATCATTTTTTATCTGATTCATTTTTTTATACAGGAGTTTTCCGTTATCAGTTAGAAAAAGTTTTTTTCCATCCTGAGTAAACAGCTTTGTCCCGTATTCATTTTCAAGATGATGTATGTGCTGAGAAACAGCGGGCTGAGTAATATTCAGCTCCTTAGACGCCTTGGTGAAATTGAGGTGCCTACAAACACATAGAAAGGTATCTATCCTGAAATCCAGCATAATCAGTCCTCCCTAACGATAAGAAATATTTATGGATATATAATAATATATAATTTTATCTTTTTCAAAAGACAGAATAGAATAAGACCTGCGAAAGAACAGATTAAAAAGAGAGAGAGGTCTTGAGATGGATTTTTTGAAAAAGAATTACATGGGAGTAATAGTATGCTTCACTATTGCAGTTCCTTCATGGCTCCTGGGAAAGCGCTTCCCTGTCGTTGGCGGAGCGGTGATTGCAATCATTCTGGGCATGATAATAGCCCTGTTCTGGAATGACAAGGGGAAGGCGGCTGATGGAATAAAGTTTACATCAAAGATAATTCTGCAGGAGGCTGTTGTCCTCCTTGGATTTGGTATGAATCTTTCGGTCGTTCTTCAGACCGGGAAACAGTCACTTCCTATAATTATCTGCACGATTTCAACATCGCTTATCCTATCATGGATTCTTCATAAGGTTATGAATATCAAAGGAAACACAGCTACTCTTATCGGAGTTGGCTCATCAATATGCGGCGGCTCAGCAATAGCAGCTACGGCTCCTGTCATTGATGCGGATGATGATGAAGTGGCACAGGCAATTTCTGTGATATTTTTCTTTAACGTGCTGGCAGCACTTCTTTTTCCTTCGCTGGGAAAGCTTATAGGTTTTGATATCACAACAGGAGAGGCTTTCGGTATTTTTGCGGGAACTGCAGTTAATGATACTTCTTCCGTCACCGCAGCTGCATCAACCTGGGATAGTATGTGGAACCTGGGGAATCAGACTCTTGATAAGGCAGTTACGGTCAAGCTTACAAGAACACTGGCTATCATACCTATTACACTGGTACTTGCGTATCTGAGGGCAAGGGAAGCAAAAAAGGATGGAAGTTCGACAAATGGCTTTAGCTTTAGAAGAGCATTTCCGATGTTCATAGTCTTCTTTGTGATTGCTTCAATTATCACAACTATTTGCTTGAGAGCAGGTGTCCCTTCTTATGTTTTTAAGCCACTTAAGGAACTTAGCAAGTTCTTTATAATAATGGCCATGGCTGCTATTGGCTTGAACAGTAACATAATCAAACTAATTAAATCAGGTGGGAAGCCGATTTTGCTTGGCGGCTTTTGCTGGATCGGAATAACAGTTGTCAGCCTTTTGATGCAGTATATAATGGGAATATGGTAAAAGAAAAGCACATAATAAATTTGACATATGTCAGTAATGATGATAAATTATAGCTGACATATGTCAAAAAAGTGGGAGGGTTCTATTGTGCCTAGATTACCAAAATGTAGAAAAATACGTGTATTTCCAGATTACTATAGCTTTGTTCCAGAGAATTCAGAGAATCCTCAGTTGGAGACAATCACCCTTACTCTAGATGAGTATGAGACTTTGAAACTTCTAGATGCTGAAGGTATGAATCAAGAGGATTGTGCAAATAGCATGGGTGTTGCAAGAACAACTGTTACAGCTATGTATGAGAGTGCTAGAAGAAAAATAGCAATTGCACTTGTAGAGGGAAAGCGAATTCGTATATCCGGTGGTAATGTAGAGATGGATAGAAACCAAGCTTTTTTTGATAATAACTTGAAATCAAAAGGAGTAAATACAATGAGAGTAGCAGTAACTTATGATAATGGAAATGTGTTTGGACACTTTGGAAGAACAGAGCAGTTCAAAGTATACGATATCGAAGATGGCAAGGTTGTTAACTCTGAGGTTGTAAGTACTAATGGTGAGGGCTGTGGCGCTCTTGCAGGTGTTCTTAATCTTGCTGAAGTAGATGTTCTTATCTGTGGTGGTATCGGCGGTGGCGCTGTAATGGCTCTTCAGGAGGCAGGCATTCAGTTATACGCAGGTGCAAGCGGGAACACTGATGAAGTCGTAAATGCATTCTTAGCCGGTACACTTGCAGCTTCAGGTGAAGCAAACTGTTCACATCATGATGAAGAACATGGTGACGGACATAGCTGCCATGGACACGGTCACGGAAGTTGCCACAATTAAATACATATAAAGTAGTAAAGGAGTTGGAGACATTATATATTCCAGCTCCTTTTATTTATGAGAGTGTCGGCAAAGTAAATGGGTGTCATTTGACACATAGTTTATAAAATAATAGCTATACATGAGCTCGCATTTGCGGGCTTTTTTGATGTCTTTTTATATTTTATGTGTCAATAGAATACTAATATTTGTGACACATAATGTATAAAAAGATGTCGTTTTGACACATAAAAAATAAAAAGCCGTCATTAATTAGGTATCATTAATTTAGAAACTATCGTGAAAGCATCGATTCTTATAATTGATGCACCAATTGTATAGGTCCCTTTGTACCTTTTTATACGTTATGTGTCACACATTTTATATGTTATGTGTCAAATGACAAATCTTCATTTAAAGAGGGCACTGCCTCAGTTTAGATATTAATCTATGCGTATAATTTAAGTTTTGCACATAAATGTTTTATTGCAACAAATGCAAGACACATCATTACATTGTAATGATGTGTCTTGCATTTTTACGCTTTTACGCTTTCATGATATAATCAAATTAAGATAATAGAAAAACTATGGAGGTTTTTAAAATGGCAAACGCAGTAAATGTTAATTTTAGAATGGACTCTGACTTAAAGAAAAATATGGAAGCACTTTGTGATGAACTTGGCATGTCTATGACAACTGCCTTTACAATTTTTGCCAAAAAAATGACTAGGGAACACAGAATTCCATTTGAAGTCTCTGCAGATCCATTTTATTCTGAATCAAATATAAGATATCTTGAAGGAATCGCAAATGATATCAAAACAGGAAAAGCTCACTTTGAGGAACATGAACTACTGGAGGCTGAAGATTAATGGGGATTCTATGGGAAGACAGAGGTTGGGATGATTATCTTTATTGGCAAACCCAAGATAAAAAGACTTTAAAAAGAATTAATTCACTAATAAAAGATGCCCAACGTGATCCATATAATGGTATTGGAAAACCTGAACCGTTAAAAAGGAAAACCTCAGTGGATTTTGGAGCCGTAGAATAAATGATGTAGACCGCCTTGTTTATGATTTTGAGAACGAAAATATACGTATAATTTCATGTCGCGGACATTATGAATAAAATATCGTTAATATACACCGCCTTAGATTGCAACTCAACTCTCAACTTAGGGCGGTGTTATTCATTATATCTATCTTTATGAACCATCTTTTGCACTCAATGCAAAAGGTTTAGCTTATTTTTGCACCCATAAATGCAATCAGGTTGTCTTATAGTTAATATAATTTATGAGGGATTAATATGAAGTCAAAAAGGTATAACTGGCTTGGAAATTTATGGCTGGTTATACCTTTTGGTGGGCAATGAGACACTATATTGAAGTCAAAAAGGTATAACTAGAGTGGAAATGTATGGCGGGTTATACCTTTTGGTGGGCAATGAGACATTATATTGAAGTCAAAAAGGTATAACCAGCGAGGGATATTATGGAAGGTTATACCTTTTAGTGAGCTATGAGACATTATATTGAATCTAAATAGGTATAACTAAGAGCAATAATTATAGATGGTTATACCTATTTATTCAGCAAGTAGAGCCTGTGAAATTTTTTTGTTACCAATTTTTGAATTGTGTGTTCATTGATGGATGAGGATTCTGTATAATTGAAGACAGTTAAATTAACAAATCTTGCAGTTTATAGGGGGCGGAATATGTTGAAATTAATTAGACCAACCAAAGAACATGGCGGAATCTATGAAAGAAGCTTTGAATTCGAAAGTCAGATGGCAGAATAATTCTATGAATTTTAAGGAGCCTTAGAGGACGGGGTTAGAGGTCCATTAAACAATCGAGATTTGATGAAGTGATATAAATGATTGATTACGGATTAAAAGATAAGGTGACTATAATTACAGGAGCAAATAATCCATGGGGGATTGGGGCAGCAACGGCTATTGCCTTTGCTCGTGAAGGTGCGAAAGTGGTTTTGGTATATAAGAAGGTAGATAGACCATTTGATGCAACGAAAATGGATAGAAATGGCGTAGATAGATATTATGGAGCAAATGCAGGAAATGCAGATGCTGTAGAATCCAAACTCAAAGAAATGGGTGCCGATTATATTGTTTTAGAAAGTGATATTTCGAACGAGGACGATGTGAAAAATGTTTATTCTATAGTTCTTGATAAATACGGACGAATTGATATTTTATTTAACAATGCTGCGACAGATGATGAAACTGGTTGCGATACTATAGAAACCATAACTTCAAAGGTGATAGATGATACATTTGCAGTTAATGTTCGTGGAAGTATTCTAATGACAAGAGAATTTATTAATCATCGTGGTGATAATGGAAGAATTATCAATATTTCAACAGATGCATCACAAATTTAATTCAACCAGAAGATATTGCAGAAACTGTTTTATTCCTTGCAAGTAAACAGGCAAGAATGATTACAGGACAGGTAATCAAAGTATCTGGTGGAAAAGCTTTGTAAATTCAATTTGTCTAACTAAAAGTTACTATACGTCATTTCCAGAGGTAAATGCAAAAAATCCTATATACCATGATTTTACAAAGGTTACTGCAAAAAATGTGGTAGCCTTTTTTAGTTGACAGGAACGGAAAAATAGTATCTAAGAGCCTTATTTTTCAATATTTAAGCATACCAAAAAGGCCTTTAACACAAGCTTTCCAGAACTTAATGCTAAATGCCTGGGTAGAATCCATATATTGCATTAAGTTCTGCAAACCGATAATTGTGTTATACTTTACTCGAATTAATTTTTATTAATACTCAGGTTTACGCAACAACCAAGGCTTTAAAACAACGTCATCACGTTCAATTTTGACAGCACTTAAAGCCTTCAAAAATTCATCACCTAGAAGAAGCTTAGCTAATTCGTATGGGGATACATTATTTAAGCTTTCACGTGGATAATTGTTGATGTGGTTCATCAAAAGATGAATGTCAGATTGGGAAAGGTCATTAAAGCTTTTCCCTTTTGGCAGAACCTGTCTAATAAACTCATGATTTCTTTCAAGCATCCCTTTTTGCCAAGAGCAATAGGGGTCACAGTAGTACAGCTTTGTTTTGATTTCTCCATTTCTATCGCATTCAATAGCATACGGATTACCAAATTCTGTCCCACGGTCAGCTAAAATAACCTGAAAGAGCTTCTGAAACAGCTTAATTCCAAGCTTATCACATATGTCATTTATAGCTTCAATTACGGCCATTTGATTGTGTTCTTTCAGAAGACATATAATCATAAATCCTGATTTACGATGTAGCATTGTCATGAAGCTGTAGCCGCCTATGGCACCTATTACAGTATCTAATTCCCAAATGTTTAAATCAGGTTTATCCTCAATGAATTTTTGAAAATCATTGTAGGTTCTCTTGAATACAAAGTCCTGGAAGCTCTTTGGTCGATTTCCGTGGCTATAGCGAGGCTTAAAACGGACTTTCCTTGGCATATCTATGTTTCTAGCGGTGAGATAGCAGCGGTCTACATATTCATAGAGAGTACTAGCTGAGCAAGGGATTTCATCCTTATGATTTGCATAAATAGTCCTTATAGATTGGCCTTTTAGAAGAAGAGGAGATACTAAGTTATCAAGTTGTTCCATTTCTTCTGCAGATAGTGTGATTCCGCCTCTAGACTCTTTGAGCTTATCTTCATAGACAATCTGAGCTCGTCTGGCTTGGTACTTGTATTTAGCGGAAAATGCACTTATGCGACAAGGATTTTCGCTGCAGCCATTGCATACATATGGAGATTTTAGTAGCTTAGGGCAAATGTATGGCTTATATTCAGGACATTTATCGCTGTTACAGTAGTCATCACAACCGCTACAAGACATATGTCTGCATTTACCGCTTTGGCATAGGTTTATGACTGTACACGCACCGGCACCAAACTGAAACTCGCATTTCTCTTTTGTAGCAGTATGACAGACATATCTATTTCTTTGTACTTCACGAACAATAGAAGAGTCAGGTCTGCCAAGCTTTTGCGCAATCTTATGGATTTTTTCTCCCTTATTTAGTAGATCTTCAATTATAGAACGTTCTTCAAATGTAAAATGTTTATTATTCATGTGATTACCTCCAAATTCTATAGGTAATCGATTTGCAGAACAGTATTAGTATAATTCTAATAAACAAATATTGGAAATATGGTAATTAAAGCTTTAATTAGATAGTCAAATCAACTAGAATAAAGACATTGATAAATCGGGATTAGTGGAGTAGAACATGGATAAAAAAAAGGCTTTGTCTGGCGCCATAACATTTATAACCCTGATGGGAATCGTAAGTCTGTTTTCGGACATGACTCATGAAGGCGCAAGAAGCATATTGGGCGAATATCTGAACCTCGCAGGGGCATCCGCTGCAACCATCGGATTTGTGTCCGGTATAGGAGAATTGTGCGGGTATTCACTAAGGCTCATATCCGGATTTATAGCAGATAAAACGAAGAAATACTGGACATTTGTTATCACAGGCTATGTAATACAGGCTCTGGCGATTCCTGCACTGGCACTCGTACCTGAACATGGCTGGATTTGGGCCTGCGGTCTTGTGATCCTGGAACGTATCGGAAAAGCGATAAAAAAGCCTGCCAAAAACACATTGGTAAGCTTTGCGGCAAGCGAGATCGGAACCGGAAAAGGCTTTGCCTATCAGGAGTTTCTGGATCAGCTTGGCGCGTTTCTCGGACCTGTACTGCTTTTTGTAACAGCTCTTGTAAAAGGTATAGACGACCTTTTTACAACGTATAGGATCTCTTTTGCGATACTGCTTGTTCCTGCAATGATCACCATAGCTCTTGTTTTGGCAGCAAAGATAAGATACCCTGATCCGGAGATCTTTGAAAAGCAGGAAGATAAACCGGCAAGCTTTGAATTCAGGAAGTCATTTGTTCTGTTCATGGCGGCCATCTGCTTTTTTGCTTTTGGCTTTGCAGACTTCACCCTGATCACACTTCATTCGGCTAATACCGGAGCATTTAATGAATCCATGCTCAGTCTGCTATATGCTGGGGCAATGGCTGTGGATGCCTTTGCTGCACTATTCTTTGGCTGGCTTTATGATAAGGTCGGGCTGAAGGCTCTGATCATTTCCACACTATGCAGTACATTCTTCTCATGTTTTGTTTTTATGACTGGAAATGCCTGGTTGATCGGAGCTGGGATAATTCTGTGGGGGATTGGAATGGGTGCGCAGGAAAGTATTATGAAAGCAGCTGTCAGCGGAATCGTCCCGCGTTCCATGCGAAGCACCGGTTTCGGAATATTTGAGACAGGATTTGGTATTGCGTGGTTTCTGGGCAGTTGGCTTCTCGGTGCCCTGTATGATTTGAATCCTGTGTATCTTGTCACTGTGTCTGTGGTATCACAGTTTCTGGCGATTGCATTTTATGCTTTATGCCTCCGGTGCAATAAGACAGAGTGCTAACAATTCAAATTTGTTTAACTAAATAAACATATTATAAGGAGCTGGTTTAGCTCCTTTAATTATGCCTATAATTTCTAGAACTAAATGCAAAAGTACTATATGTATTGCTTTTACCTGTAGAAACTTGCATTAAGTTTAAGAAATTTGCATTTACATTAAAAATTTACGTAAAAGTTACTATATCACTTGATAAAAATCGCAGAAGAGAGTAAAATATATCTATCGGATAAATATCTGTTTATCCGATAGATAGTATCAAAAAAGCCCGAAAATACGGCATTTTATCTATCACCTACTTTTTCAAATATCTGGAGGTTTTTACAATATGGGTAAAGATTCACAATTCTATAAAGACAAAACAAAGAATCAAAAAATTAAATTACGTGAACTTATATCGCAGCTTCCTAAATGCGCTGCTGATTATATTTATTCTAAAGAACAAACAACTCAGCCAAGTACTTTAATTTCATATAGCTATGATCTATTAACGTTCTTTCGATTTTTAGGAGCCTCTAACCCTACAATTGATGGTCAGGACCTCAAAAAAATTGATTACGGAGTTCTTAATAAAATTACAGCTGAAGACATTGTTGAGTATCAACGTTACCTTGAGCTTAATGTTATTGGTGAGCAACATGAAAATGACAAAAAGGCAATTGCTCGTAAAATGTCGCCACTTCGTGGTATGTTTAAATACCATCATGTTAGACACAATATTGATGATAATCCAACGGCCATGGTTGAGCTTCCTAAGCTAAAAAAAGACAAAAACATCATTAGAATGAACAATTATGAGGTTCAGGCGATTCTTGAAGCTATTGACCAAGGAAATGCATTTACATCTGAAAGGCAACGTATTTATAATCAAAAAACTCGCGGCCGTGATCTGGCAATCCTTACATTAATGCTAAATACTGGAATCCGTGTCAGTGAATGTAATGGACTTGATGTAACTGATGTAGATTTTCATGTTAATTCTTTAACAATCGTTAGAAAGGGTGGAGGCCAGGATGTAATCTACTTTAACGATGATGTAGCTACTACTTTGAAAGACTATATTAATGGTGAACGTGAGTATATTAAGCCTATTGAGGGGCATGAAACCGCTCTCTTCTATTCCCTTCAAGGCAAGAGAATCAGCGTTGATGCAATAGAAAATCTAGTAAAGAAATACGCTAAAATCGTTGTTCCTAATAAGAAAATAACACCTCATAAGCTGCGCAGCACATATGGCACTGCTCTCTATCGTGAGACCGGCGATATACGTTTGGTTGCCGATGTGTTAGGCCATGAAAATATCAATACTACCATCGATTATTACGCAGCTATCGAGGATGAACACAAGCGTCAAGCAAGAAATGCTGTAGATTTCAGTAGAAAAGACACTTAGTTTTCGCTTAATGCCTTTTCTATACCAAGAGCCAGCTGGTCTGCACAACTAGTGCCTTTAAAGCCGCAAAGGTTACCTTTTAGGATTTCAACAGTATGTGCAGCATCAGCGCCTTCAAGGAGCTTGCCTATAGCAGCTGTATTTCCGGCACAGCCACCTGTAAATTTCACATTGTAAAGTTTACCATCTTCCATATCAAAATTGATTTTACGGGCACATACGCCCTTTGGAATGTATTCATATTGTTGCATGCTACTTAATTTCCTTTCTATGTTTTTCTAATAGTTTTTCAAAATATTCAGGAAGAGGTGCTTTTACCTCTACATATTCCTTTGTTGTAGGCTGTACAAAGCCAATCGTTTCGGCATGAAGTGTTTGGCCTTGTAGATTTTTTACAGGCTTTCCATATACATCGTCACCTAAAAGCGGATGACCGATATGAGCCATATGTACACGAATCTGATGCGTACGCCCGGTTTCAAGTTTGAATTGAACGAAACTAAATCCTTTATATTGCTCTAAAACGGTGAAATGAGTAATTGCATCTCTTCCATCGGGAACAACAGCCATCTTCTTTCTATCTTTCGGATTTCGGCCTATAGGAGCGTTTATAGTGCCTTCTTCATCTTTGAAATTGCCAACCACGATTCCTTTATAAATTCGATTAACTGAATGAACTTTAATTTGAGCTGCAATATCGTTATGAGCTTTATCATTCTTACATACTAAAAGCGAACCGGTGGTATTCATATCGATTCGATGCACGATTCCAGGACGGATTTCTCCGTTTATACCTGATAACGAATCTTTGCAATGAAACATCAAAGCATTCACAAGTGTACCAGAATAATGGCCTGGAGCGGGATGAACCACCATCCCCTTTGGCTTATTTACCACAATTAGATCTTCATCTTCGTAAAGAATATCAATAGGGATATCCTCTGGCTCAATGTCTATTTCTTTGACCGGCTCAATACTTACTACAATTTCGTCGCCAAGCTTTGTTTGATATTTAGATTTAACCTGCTTTCCATTAACCAAAACAAAGCCACTATCAATAGCTTTTTGATAGTAGCTTCTAGATTTTTCTGGTAAAGCTGATGCAAGATATTTGTCTATGCGAATACCTTCATCGCTTGAATCTTCAATTGAAAGATTAAATTCATCCATTCTTCTTAAACCTTAAATGTTGCTTTAATTCCTCTAAATCTTCATCCTTATAATAGAACATAATAAGGATAAACAAAAGTATTACTGAAACTGTCACATAACAATCGGCAACGTTAAATACAGGGAAATTTATTAGAGAAACATAAATGAAATCAACTACATAATGATTCATTATTCTATCGATGTAATTACCGATGGCGCCAGCTACAAGAAATACAATTATATAATTCAGTGGCAGGTTTTTGTTTGTTTTAGGCATCTTTCCGAGGATATATAACAATCCTACGCATAGTATCGGTGTGATAATTGAAAATAAAAGCTGCTTGCCTTCAAGCATTGAAAATGCAGCGCCAGTGTTTTCAAGATAATGTAGCTGCAAAACACCTTTGATAAGGATGATATCAGCCTTGTCCTTTAAAAAGGCTATTGCTCCAATTTTTGTAATCTGATCAAGGAATATCAGTAACAAAATGATTACAATATTCCAAATCATAACATATTTATTATTACGTTCTTTCATTAATCTAATACCTGTTCAATACTATATTTTAAATCTTCGTCGCTAAAATCCATATAAGCGGCTGCTTCTCCAATAGCTTTGAGGACTATGAATTTGATTTTAGCCCCGGCCATTTTCTTGTCTGACTTAGATGCTAAAACAATATCATCTGCAGATAAATTTGATAAAGATACAGGCAAATCAAAGGCTTTCAAAGTGTCAATTACATCTGAAACTTCATTTTGATTCACATATCCTAGTTTTGCAGATAAATGCATGGCACAAACCATTCCAAGGCTTACGCATTGACCGTGACCTAGCTTAAAGTTGCTAAGCTTTTCAATAGCATGACCAAGGGTGTGACCGAAATTAAGATAAGCTCTGATGCCTTTCTCTTTAGGATCTATTTCAACGACGTGGCCCTTTATTTTACAGCATTCTGAAACAGTATGTGCAAGGGCTTCATAGTCTTTATTCAAAATCGCTTGTTTATTGTCTTTGAGCCACTGATAAAAGCCTTTGTTTGCAATCAATGCGCTCTTAACAACTTCACCCATTCCGCAAGCAAAATTGTAATCATCGAGAGTGTTTAGTGTGTCTAGATTCATATATACAAGGCGAGGCATATAAAATGCTCCAACCATGTTTTTGTAGCCTTTAAAATCTACACCAGTCTTGCCACCAACAGAGCTATCGACTTGAGATAATAAGGTGGTTGGTATTTGGATAAAATCAATTCCTCTAAGGAATGTGGCTGCAGCGAAACCTGTCAAGTCACCCACAACGCCACCGCCAAGAGCTACAAGCAGTGAATTCCTGGTAAAATGCTTAAGAATCAAATGTTCATAAAGCATATTGACTGTATCAAGATTCTTGGAAGCCTCACCGGCATCAAAACTGAAGGAACAAACATTACTGGATGTTTGCTTGAATATATCCAAAACCTCAGCAAGATATATTGGGGCAACATTTGAATCAGAAACGATACAGATGTTATCGTATACATGATTTACCTCTGAATTAAAAAGCTCAAGTAAATCACTAAAATCAGGCCTAAAACAAATCTCGTAACAAGGTTTACCCTCGTAATTAATGATTAAATCGTGCATAGCGTGTCCTCATATACTAAATTAAAAGCACCAGACATTAAGCCTGGTGCCGGTTATTAAAAGCCAGTTTGAATTCCTGTGAAGTCAAAGGCATCTACGATTCCTGCCAAATCACCAGATAACTCAACTCCTGCAGGTGTGATAATGAAGATATAATCCTCAATACGCTGTAGATTTCCGTCGATTGCGTAGCAAGTACCACATGTGAAATCGATGATACGCTGTGCAACTCCTAAATCTAAGCCTTTCATGTTAAGTAAAACAGTTCTGTCTGCTAAAAGTGTCTCTGAAATTTCTCTAGCATCCTCAAATGAAGATGGCTTAATTACACAAACTTCCATGACTGCTCCTTTCCCTTTGTTTCTCATTGGTGTGATCTTTGGTGCAGGTTTAGAAGCTCTAGATTCTTTCTCAGAAGGCTTGTTTAAAACTGTACGCTTGTCTTCGTCATCTTTTCTTCCGAACTTGTTGAAGAATGATTTATCTTCCTCTTCTTCATATAAATCATCATCATAATCGTCGTCATAATCATCACTAAGATGCATAGCATCAAGCATTCTCTCAAACATATCAATTCTCCTCTTTTAGTTCTATATGTTGTAGTTTCTCTCTCCAAAAATGGCTGTACCCACTCTCACATGAGTAGCACCCTCCTCTATGGCTACTTCAAAATCATTTGTCATACCCATAGATATAATTCTCATATCTACATTATCAATGTTTTCTTCTGCTATGTCAACAGATAAAACCTTTATTTTGTGAAAAATTGCTCTATTTTCTTCTGGAACCACAACATTTGGTGCTATAGTCATTAAACCTTTGATGCGTACATTTTCTAAGTGAGAGATCTCCTCACAGAGCTGTTTTGTTTCTTCTAACTTAACTCCAAATTTTGTTGCTTCATTGGCTGCGTTAACTTCGATTAGGATTGGTACTGTAATATTGTGCTTTTTAGCCTGAATATTGATTTCTTCAGCCAATCTATAGCTGTCTACTGAATGAATAAGTTTAACCTTATCTACGATATATTTAACTTTGTTGCGCTGTAAATGTCCGATGAGATGCCAGTTAATATCCTGTGGAAGTTCTGGAATTTTACCTGTAAGCTCCTGAACCTTATTTTCACCGAATTCTCTAACACCCTGATCATAGATAACCTGTAAGTCTTCTACAGGCTTAGTCTTACTAACAGCAATGAGAGTAACCTCACTTCTATCTCTACCAGCTCTCTTGCAAGCAGCTGCCACTCTCTCTTCTACTGATGCTAAATTATTCATTAAATCGTCTTTACGCATTGTATATCTCCTTGATTAGTTAATAATTGTATTTTCCTCTACTTCATTTCCTTGTAAAACGATGTGATCATACATGGAAATTCCGTAGTTAGTGCCTGTTTTGATGATGGAATAATCATCATTTTGATATAAAACTTCTATCTGTTTGAAAACAGCATAACCCTTATTAACATTATATACACCCTCAAGACTGTCCATATCGGAGCCTACTACATAAGTCTCGTTGGAATTTGGCTTAACCAGCTTATCCCCCCTGGTAAGGATTTCATCATCTACAAAGTAGAAATCGTCGTTTTCATAATAAATTGTAGGAGTTACAAATACATTTTCGTTACCTGATTGTAAAAGGAAACCTGCGTCATCAGTGTTATTCCCTTGAATCATGTACCCCTTAGGTATTGTGTAGAAATCCTTAAGTACAATTGAAGAATTTGGTATCTTTAATCCGGAAATATTGTTATTAATGATTTTGATGTGGACGAAACGAGAATCTGCATATCTATCCATTGAATCATCAAGTGTCAAAATAAGGTAATATTTTCCGGCCTTTTCTGCAAAATCAAGATTTGTCCAGGTTTCAGCCTCATCCTCTAAAAACTTGATTTTAAGATATGTTTCTCCCTGCAATGAATCGTATAGAGTTTTGTCTACCTCAAAAACCAAGTTCCAATGATCCGATGTTATAACTTTGTATACTGCTTGACCTGCCACGACAGATTCCTGAGCTTTAAGATTAACACTAGAATAATTGCTAATATCAAGTGAATCTGACATAAAATTGTCTATAGTCAAATCCTCTAAACCATCAATGGAATAAACTACAAGACCCGGAACAGGACTGTTATAAATATTAAATGAACCATTTGCTACAGCTTGATTGAGTGAATCGCCCATGGCTTCCATGGCTGAAACAGTATATAGCTGCTCAACCTGGGATTCCAGCTCATTCTTAAAAGCATAAGTCTTATTAAACTCTGATGGCTCATAATCTAACACGTAATTGGTTACAAGACTCTGAATCTTATCGTAAGATTCTTCATCAAGCGTTATTTCTGATTTTTCGGTAGATTCTTTAATTGAAGATAGAATCTCACCGGTTGTATCTAAGGCGTAAATCTGAGTCTTCGAACCTACCTTTCCAAAATTCTCAGAAAGATAAAGTACATCACCACTATTTTCAGCAGTGATAACCTGTTCTTCTCGTATTGCCAATGCATTGTACTCAAGATTTGATGAAATTGAGCCTTGAGATACTTCGTAAACAGTAATATTATCGGCGGTAATGTAAGTAAACAAATGATAAATCATATAGATAAACATTACACCGATAATAATAAAGCCAATAGAAAAATGGTATTGCTTTGGATATTTAATTATTTTGTCATTCTTTTTAGCTTTTTTCATTCTTTCACATAAATTTAGGCCACGCAAGGTGGCCTAACAATCGTTATATTATAGAGAAACGATGATTTTACTCTTCGCGTCTGCTGGTAAATCCTTTTCGTTTTTGCTTACTGATAAAACAAACTTAACTTCGAACATATCGCAAATCTTATTTAATTTACTTAAAGCCTTACTAAATCCGTCGTTATCATTAATATAGGATACAGTTAGAAAACTATCTAAAAATACTTCTTGAATATCAGAATTCTGTGATAATACGCCACTTAAGAAACCAAGAAATTCATCTGTAGATTCGATTGGATAATCCCCCATGTTAATCAAACGAATCTTAGAATCTAATTCATACATGTGCTTTGTGTTTTTATCTATATAGACAATTGAGCCGTCGACATTCTTAATATCGGCATTTACCTTGTCTAATAGATATTTTGTCTTACCCTTACCCTTTTCGCCTGAAATAATTTCCACCATATCCAAATACCTCCCTTAAAGTTTTGTTATATTTATCATAGCATAACGCTATTAAAACCTAAATACTTTACACGCAATAATTAGTTAAAATCTGATTCATTAAAAGATATAGATTTGAACGACAATCTGCGTTAAAAACAATAGAGATTATTTTATCGTGATCTTCATTTTCAGACAGTAAAACTAGACAATAACCTGCTGCGCCAGTTGTTCCTGTCTTGCCTCCTAGGATAGTAAAACCATTAGGAGTGCTTACTTTACCGGTGATGTATTGATTTGTAGTGTTCCATTCAACTGTTTTGGCTGCGCCACCGCTGGTGTAATTAGCAGTGTAAGTGCTTGCAGTGAAGATATTATAGAATGTCTCGTTTTGCATAGCGGCATTCAAGATGAGATACATATCATATACGGTAGTGTAATGATTTTCATCGTGAAGTCCGTTAGGTGTAACGAAATTAGTGTTTGTAGCACCTAATGATTTAGCTGTAGAATTCATCAGTGCAACAAATGAATCTACATCACCCTCAAGACCTTCTGCAATTGCAACAGCTGCATCGTTACCAGAACGAAGCATTAAGCCATATAGTAAATCTCGAAGGGAAATAACATCCCCTTCTTTAAGATTGATTACTGAAGAATCACTTGCCTGATCAACAGCATTTGCACTGACTGTATAGTAATCGTCAAGATTGCCATAAAGACAAGCTATATAGGCTGTTAGAATCTTTGTGGTAGATGCTGGATACATCTTTTCATGCATATTCTGAGCATAGACTACAGTCTGTTCTGTGGTGTTGAAAGCTCCGGCTGCTCCAGCAACTTGAGAATCAACGGCAGATGTACCTAAATCATCAGTACCAACTACACATAAATCCTGAGCAAAAAGCTCCACGTCTGAATTAGCGCCATTATGTGTGATTCCGTAGGTAAAAGAAGAATCGTAAAGATTGTAAGTTGCTATAGATTCTTCTGATTTACCACAAGCAACCATGATAAAGGAAATACAAAATATTAATGATAATGCTATAAACTTATTTATACATTTCACGCCACTCAAGATCCCCTCTATCTAATGATTTGATAAGTAACTCTGCAGTAGCAAGATTTGTCGCAAGTGGAATGTTGTTAGCATCGCATATACGAACGATGTTGTTAACATCTGGCTCATGAGATTTTACAGTCAAAGGATCTCTTAAGAAAATGACTAAGTCAATTTCATTTTGTTCAATCTGAGCACCAAGCTGTTGAGTACCACCAAGGTGTCCAGCAAGATATTTATGTACGCTAAGATTTGTTACTTCCTCAACTAAGCGACCGGTTGTTCCTGTAGCAAATATTTCGTTTTTGCTGAGAATACCTCTGTACGCAATACAGAAATTCTGCATAAGCTTTTTCTTTGAGTCGTGTGCAACTAATCCAATATTCATTTAAAATAGCCTCCCAGTATTATTTTTTGATTGAAGACCAACATTTAATACGATTCCGACACCAAAATAAATGGTAACCAGTGATGTCAGACCATAACTAACAAAAGGAAGTGGTAGGCCTGTATTTGGCATTAAGCCAGTAACTACACAGATGTTTACAAAACTTTGGAATCCAATAAGTGTAGCCATGCCAACACAGATAAGTTTGCCTGAAATATCCTTTGCATTCTTGGCAATCAATAGTATTTCAATTGTGATAAAGAAGATAAGTGCAATAATTATTGCAGAACCAACAAAACCTAACTCTTCTCCCGCTACAGCAAATATAAAATCTGTGTGTGGCTCTGATATATAATTACCATTCTTAACTGAATCAAAAGCCTCGTTACCAAGACCTTTACCCATAAGCTGGCCAGAACCAATGGCCATAATTGAATTCTGCTGCTGGTATGAGCTTGATGGATACTCTTCTGGCTTTAACCACGCAAGAATTCGAAGTCCCTGGTATTCGTTAAGAATAGTCTGCCCTTCTCTAGTGATAAGTATAAGCAAAAGCGCTATTGAAGGAATTGTAACACCTACAACTGTACCAACTAATTTATAACTAATCCCCGTTACAAATATCATAACACAAATAATCATCATTGTGACAATTGTAGTCGATAAATCTGGTTCTTTTTCTATTAAAAATAGAGGAATTGCAGATAAAAATAACGTAATTCCGATAGTTTTAGGCTTATTTATGTCTTCTTCATGCATCATAAAAAACCATGCAAAGAATAGAATAAGTAAAATCTTACCTAACTCTGATGGCTGGAATCTGATACCCATTTCAATCCATCTGGTAGCACCACCGGATTCTGAACCGAAAAACAATACGGAAATAAGCAGTACTATAACTACCCCGTAATAAATCCAATGAAAATGAAGCAGAAAATCATAATCGATTAAGGCCATTCCACTCATAACAAAAATACCTAGAATCATACCCAGGATTTGCTTTTGCTGATTGGATTCATTGGCACTACCAATAACGAAAATTCCAATAATTGTAAGAGCAATTACCGCTGTTATTAACTTTAAATCAAGGTTTTTAAATTTATAATTGTGAAACATTATTTTATCCTTCTAAGTAATCCGCTGCTTAAAGGCTCTGCCAATAATTCTCCATTCCATACAGTGACACCAACAGGTTCTTTTTCTTTGCGATGAACTCTAAGTGACCACTTCTCCTGCAATGTAACCTCTCCGGAAATATTTCCGATAGTAAGATTTTTGCTATTGAGAACTCCAGCTGCTATATAACAGCCAGAATTGTCAGGATATCCAGCATAGGCACTTCCATCAAGATTTCCCATAACGATGATATTTCCTTTTGCAACAACGCTGGCCTTAGACTTTACATCTCCAAGTATAATGATGCTTGAATCAGATTTAACTTCATCATTTTTCATGACGCTTCCTCTGATAATTTTAGCATTTTCAAAAATGTTATCTGCATAAAATCTGTCGATCTCGCCAAGCATTCTAGTATCTTTGAGCTCATTATTTTCGTGAAGAAGAATTATTTTGATTTTGGAATTAAGCTCGATTGCCTGTATAAGAATCATGCCTTCTTCACTAGATAATTCTCTGCCTATAGTTTCGAGAATCATGGATGTCTCGCCAAAGAAATCTGCAGAGGCTGCAAACTTTTCACATACTTTTCTAATTAAATCTGCAAATGGCATGACTGGATCAAGCTGTAATGTCAAACCATATTTGTTACTTTTTAAAATAACTGCATCTTTAGACATATTATTCTCCTATTTTTTAATCTGTAAATTCATTCTCTGAATTTGAAACAATATTAGCTTCACCATCAAGTAGCTCTTCTGTTTCAGAAACACCAAAGTAGTAAGCCAAAATATCTTTTGAAACCTCGGCTGCATTATGTGATGTATAACCGTAAGCAATACGGGTAGCAATGGCAACCTCCGGGTTATTATATGGAGCAAATCCAATGAATAACGCGTGGTTAGGACGATTTGATACCTGCTGCGCAGTACCTGTCTTACCAGCAACCTCAACAGAGAAATTGTTGAAGGATGATAATGACTCGCAAACCATTCTCATACCATAATGGATAGCATCCCACTGTTCTGTATTCAAAACGTCAACCTGATTTCTAACTGATGGCCCATAGCTTTCGATAACATTTCCATCAGGGTCCTTAACACTATCTAAAAGTGTAAGTTTGTAAACTGTACCGCGGCTTGCGATTGCTGTTGCATATCGAGCAAGACCAACAGTTGTAAAGTTGTTATCAGACTGACCGATGGCGGCCATGACAGGATATTCCGTAGCAATATGAGGTGTATTCTCTTCTACTTCCACGCCAGTGGTCTCATCCAAGCCATAGAGTGATGCATACTTTGTAATCTTTTCGATACCTGTAACATCATCATAAGCGCCGTCACCGCCAGCTAATCTCCAACCAACTTCATAGAAGAAGTAGTTACAAGAATCTCTGATAGCTTCTGATACATTGATGCTACCATGGTTGCTAGGATAAATCCAACACTTAGGATTGTTAGATACTTTTGTATACTGGCCTAAATCAGTGATTTCTGAAGTGGTAGTAATAACTCCCTCTGCAAGACCGGCTGTTGAGCTGACAATCTTAAATGTAGAACCAGGCGCTGTACGCTGCTGAGTAGCATAATTGTAAAGCGGATTGGCCGCACTATTAGTAAGGTACGAATAATAATCTGAGTCAACTGAATTAGCCAAGCGATTATTATCGTAGCCAGGATAAGTAACCATCGCTAAAACTTCACCAGTCTTAGCATCAAGGATTACAGTAGAACCTGAGCATGGATCAAGTGCAAGCTGGCCAGGTGTGATTTCAAGTGACTTAATTTTCTTAAGCATGAAATCGTAAGCTGTCATATTACCCCCAGAGAGGGCCGAATAATCTTCATCATCAGTAGATAAAACTCCCTGATCATAAAGAATCAGGCAAAGCTGATATCCGCTAATTCCATCGTCTAACAATAAGTACTTGTATACAAGCTTCTGGAAGTTAACATCAGTAGAAAGATAATCAATTATGTAATCTACCAAATCGTTATAAAGCTCTTCTGTATCAGCATACTTAGCTTCTTCTTCGTATTTTGTAATATCAATCCAATTTTGCTCTATAGCATAAATCAAGTATTGATTTACAGCCATTTCCTCTGATGTCCAGCTCTTTTGTACATCGGAGTTGTTATCGATAGCATTAGCATCAAAAATGCCCATGCTCTTAAGCTTGGTAACGATGTATGTAGAATATGCCTGATACTCTTCCGGCAACTCGTTGTAAACAGTATTGTTTGAAAAACGAAGCTGAGTCTTAAGAGCTGCAAGCACCTCTTTTTGCTTAGATTCATAGGCACTTAAAACAGCTTTTTCTGTATCAGTAGCATTAGCATCGTGGAATGCATTAATATCAATGATTCCATTTTTTATCAATGAATAATAAACATCATAAATTGGTACAACTACGTCTGATGATGAATTATTGCTTGATTCTTTTATGTTTTGAATCTTTGAATACAAAATACCTGCAATCTCCTGCTCAAGAAGAATATAAGCGGCCTTCTGCAAATCCATATCAATAGAAAGGTAAACATCATTACCAGATTCTGCGGCTTTGTAATCACCCTCTGCAATAGTGTTACCTACACTGTCTACGTATAAAGTCTCGTAGCCCTTTGTACCAGTAAGGTAATCATTCATGTATTTTTCGATGCCTGATTTACCTACTACATCTGAGGTCTCGATAGAATCATCTTCCTTTGAAAGTTCTTTGTATTCGGATGTAGAAATCTGACCTGTGTAGCCGATAATGTGAGCAAAATATTCGCTGTCTACGTATCTACGAAGTGATTTTTGCTCTACATCAACACCTGTGAGCTCATTAATATTTTCCTTTATGTAGGCAACAGATTCATCAGAGATATCTGATGCGATTACAGTAGAAATATACTTCTGGTATGAGTTTTGGCCCATGTTGTAACGGACAATCATTACCTCATAGCGAAGTTTCTTAGAGTAATCGGAAGAAATGTTATATACATTTTCTCCTTCAAGATAATTAATGATTTCATCTGGTGTAGCAGTTGCTTCATCAAAGCCTAGTTTTTCGTTGTATTCAAGGTCATCAATACTGTTCTTTCCGAAAACATCTGCTCTAAAGCGCTGAAGAGCATTTCCAGAATTGATGAACTGAAATTCTCCAGAAGAATCAATGTAGATACCGAAATTGTTATCGATTTTATCTCCATTTTTCTCCAGCTTTGTAATGATTTCAGCAATTTCTTTATTTAAAGATTGACTACGCTCTTTTTTGTTGGAATATGTTCCAGTATCTTGAATTGTGACAGCATAAACCAACTCATTATAAGCTAAAAGATTGCCATTTCTATCGTAAATGTTACCTCTTATGGCTGGTATAGTTTCTGTTTTTTCAAGCTTGAGATTATAATTATCCTGATACTGACTACCACTGATAATTTGTAAATAAAAAAGACGTGAAACAAGAACAGTAGCAAAGAAAATCATTGCCACTGATACTACACGAATTCGAGAAGAAAATGCATTTTTTAAAAAGTCCTTAATAATTTCCAATTCTATCAGAACCTTTCTTTTCGAGTTTATCTACCCAATTGTTTAAATGAAGTATTAAATAATAAACAAAAATGGATACAAGTAAAGTATAAACAACCTCAGGTAAAATGATATTTATTAAATAATAAGAAAAATCATACTGAGATCTGATAGCAAATAAAATTAGGTATGTTACAATTCCATAGATTAAATCACTTGTGCCTATCAGTATCATAGGAAGACGTAAATCATCTCCATAGAATTGTTTTCGAAACATACCGTTAAGAAGACCTATGTACATATAAATCAAGGCGTACATTCCAAAAAGATTTCCGGAAAATACATCCAGTAAAAGTCCTGTACAAAATCCAATGATAATACCGTACTTCCGCCCCTTCATGAAACCATAGGTGGAAACTACGCATACTAGAATATTAGGCGTGACACTAGCAAGCTGAAAATGGCTAAATATGCTTGTTTGAAGTAAAAAGCATACATAAATAACAGCTGCTATTATCAATATTCTTCTTAAATATTGTTTATAATCAGTCACCTTTATATGACTCCTTCGTCTGCAAAATTACGAGAACGTCTGATAAGTGCTTAAAATCTACAACTGGAGTAATAGTTCCAGATTTTGTTAATTCATTTTCATCTAAAGAAACTGAAGAAATATAGCCAATCATAAGACCTGGCAAATACTTATCAGAAATATTTGATGTAGTGACAACATCACCAATAGCAACCTGATCATCATCGTCATCTAAGTTAGAAAATAGAATTACATTGTCTGAAGTCATACTCTGCAATGAACCAGATACAATACAATTATCCTCTGTTGATGAGATAGTTGCACTGACATTGGATGTATCGTCAACGATTGCTCTAACTGTGGCGTAAGAATCACCTACAGAAGTAACGATTCCTACTAAACCGCCATCAGCAATAACATTCATATTGATTTCGATTCCATCCTTAGAACCTTTATCTATTGTAAAAGTGTTAAACCAATTAGAAGTTCCTCTTCCGATTATACGAGCTCCAGTTGTTTCGTAATCGAAATAAGTCTGATCTAGCTCATATAATTCTTGAAGTTCATCAAGCTCCTTGAGCTTAAGCTCATAGTTGCTAATAGAAGCATTTAAATCTTCCACTTGCTTCTGAAGCTCTTCGTTTTCTTTAACTAATTCCTCTTTTGTTTTGGTATCTGCTGATGAAATAGCAATTGTACTTCCAATGAAATCTATACCCTTTTGCATAGGAATAAAGATGTGGTTGGAAATAGTCAAAAGTGGTCCACCAGTAAAACCGGTAGAATAGCTGAAGAATAAGAGCATTATGCAAATAATGGAAAGAATCATGAGCAAATATTTACTTGGAACTCCTCCACCTGCTTTTCTTTGTCTCATAAGCCCTCAATTATTTAAAAATTCTTGTTTTCATACTATAACCATATGTCTTGAACTTGGCATCAGAAAGAACCTGACCAAGACCGCGAACACATGATTCCTGAGGCTCATCAAAAGCGTTAACCTTGATGTTTGTAACCTGTGAAAATAACTCAGTGAGCTGGTAAAGCTTTGATGTACCACCTGTAAGATAGATACCTGCATGTACAATATCCTTTGCTAGCTCTGGTGGAACCTTTTCAAGGATAAGCTTAACATTTGTACAGAAGCTTTCAAGATCGCTGCGGATTGCATTGTAAATAACATCGCTTTCGATTTCCATTTCTATTGGTAAACCACTAACGACGTCACGACCAACAACTGTAAGCTTCTCTCCTCTGCCCTCTATTGCAGAACCGATTTCTTCCTTAAGCTGCTTTGCAGTTTTCTGTCCGATTACAAGATTATAGTTTCTCTTGAGATATGTAACGATAGACTCATCAATCTGATTGCCACCAAATGGAAGAAGCTCTGATAAAACAAGACCACCAAGAGAAATGACAGAGATTTCTGTTGTGTCAGCACCTAAATCTACAACCATAACACCTGTAGGCTCAGATACATCGATGCCCATACCGATTGCACTAGCAATTGGCTTTTCGCATATACGAACTGAATGAGGCTTATTCTTAGATTTGCTGAATAAATCTGCAAATGCCTTTTTCTCTACCTCTGTAATATCTGTAGGAACAGCAACAACAATATCACTGCCCTTTATCTTGCCTTTTAAATCGTGCTCCAATACCTCAAAAAGCATTGTTTGCATATTATCAAAATCTGCGATAACTCCGGAAACGATTGGGAAAGAAACCTGAATAGACTCAGGTGCCTTCTCATGCATTGAATATGCGCTATCTCCGTAAGCATACATTTGATTTTTATTTACGATTGCGATTGCATTTTTTATATTAGTAATTTGATTATTTGAACCACTGAAAACTTTGAGATTCTGAGTTCCAATATCAATACCAAATGAATTGGCCATAATTCTCCTCCAACTTAAAAATATTCAACAGCAAAATTTTAACACAGTTGTGATTTGTTCACAAGGCAAGCATCAACTAGTTTTTGTAATGACTTAAGAATTCCAAGCTTTGCATGATTCCATGTTAAACCGCCCTGGAAAAATGCTGTATATGGAGGTCTAAGTGGTCCATCCGCAGACAACTCTATAGAAGAACCCTGAACAAAAGCTCCTGCAGCCATAATAACCTGACTGTCATAGCCTGGCATATCCCATGGTTCAGGTGTTACGTAAGAATCTACAGGAGCTGCAGCCTGAATTCCTTCGCAAAATGCGATTAAGCCTTCTGGCTTAAGGAACGAAACAGCCTGAATAATATCAAATCTTGGTTCTGTTGAATTTGGAATGCATAAGAAGCCTAGCTTTTCATATACATTTGCTGCAAAGATTGCACCCTTTAAAGCTCCAGCTACTACTGTTGGAGCAAGGAAGAATCCCTGATAGAAAGACTGCATGATGCCAAGTGAAGCTCCAACTTCTTTTCCAAGTCCTGGGGAAGTCAAGCGATGAGCTGCGTTTTCGACACAAGCCTTTGTTCCAACGATATAGCCACCGATTGGTGCAAGTCCGCCACCTGGATTTTTAATAAGAGAACCAACACACATATCGGCCCCCACTTCAGTAGGCTCGATTGTCTCAACAAACTCGCCGTAACAATTATCTACCATACAGATAACATCTGGCTTAATGCCCTTTATAAATGAAATAAGCTCACCAATTCTTTCGACTGAAAGTGTTGGTCTGTTGGCGTAGCCCTTTGAACGCTGAATTGTTACAAGCTTTGTCTTCTCATTGATTGCAGCTTTGATACCATCAAAATCAAAACCACCATCCTCAAGCAAATCTACCTGAGTATAAGTAATTCCATATTCAGCAAGAGAGCCATTTGATGGGCGAATACCGATTACTTCTTCAAGTGTATCGTATGGCTTGCCTACTGGTGAAAGTAATTCATCACCAGGACGAAGGTTGCTCATGAGAGCAAGTGCAAGTGCATGAGTACCACAAGTGATTTGTGGTCTGACAAGTGCATCTTCTGTTTTGAAGACTGATGCGTAAACTTTTTCAAGTGTATCTCTTCCAACATCATCATAGCCATAACCAGTAGAGGTATTAAAGCATTCTGCAGCAACCTTATGCTCCTGCATAGCTTTTAAAACCTTAAGCTGATTGTATTCGGCAACTTTATCTATTTCATTAAAACGTTCTTTAAGGTCATTTAAGATGTTTTCGCCATAGTCATAGACCTCTTTTGAAATATCAAAATTCTTGTAAATCTCAAACACTTTCTATAATTCCTTTCTTCTTTAGGGTTTCTTTTATAAATTCCAGCTGATCTTCGGTAGATTTATAAATTGTTTTATCTACCCACACTACATCTTTCTCTCTTCTAAACCATGTAAGCTGACGCTTTGCATAATTTCGAGATTTCTTTTTTATAAGCTCTACAGCCTCTTCTAACGAAAGATTACCCTCATAATAATCTAATATCTCTTTATAACCGATGCCATCCATAGCAGTCATGCCTCTTTTGAGACCTGCATCTATAAGGCCTTTAACTTCTTCTAAAAGCCCTTGCTCCATCATGATATCTACTCGTTTATCTATGCGATTATACAACAAATCTCTATCATCATTTAGTACAAAATATGCGAAATTGTAAGGACTTTTTTTCTCACGCTGTGTGGCATTATACTCAGAAAACTTTTCACCGGTCTGATGAAAGTACTCTAAAGCTCTAATCACTCTTTTTCTATTGGCTGCTGGAATTTTAAGAGCTGATTCTTCATCTACTTCCAAAAGCTTTTGATGTAATGCTTCGTTACCGTGTGCATCAGCAAAACACTCAAGCTTTTCTCTGTAAGTTTTATCAATTTCGTTGCCCGAAAAATCAATATCGTAAAGAATAGCTTGTATATAAAATCCAGTGCCACCACAAATGATAGGAAGCTTCCCTTTTGCGTAGATTTTATCTATAGCCTCTTCCACAAGCTCTTTAAATCTTGCGACATGAAAATCCTCAGTAGGCTCAATAATATCTATGAGATGATGTGTTACGCCATCCATTTCAGCCTTAGTGATTTTTGCAGTTCCAATATCCATTCCTTTATACACCTGCATGGAATCAGCAGAAATAATCTCGCCATTAAGTTGCTTGGCGAGATTAATTGAAAGTGATGTTTTTCCAACAGCTGTAGGACCTGTTAATACAACTAAGTTTTTCATTAAACAATCCTTTTAAATTTCTTTCCTAACTCATATTCTGAAAATGAAATCATGGTTGGACGACCATGAGGACAATGATATGGGTTTTCAAGATCTAATAAATCATCGATTAACGTCTTAATCTCAGGTAGAGAAAGACGATTGTTTCCTTTTACGGCAGCCTTACAAGAAATAGATGCAACCCTTTCCACAATCATGTCAAAGGAATCAGATGCCTTAAAGCTATTGCAATCAGAAAGAATTTCCATAAATAAAGCTTTAGGATCTAGATTTAGCATATTTCCTGGGACACCGTTTATAGCTAATTCATTACCTCCAAAAGATTCAACCCTAAATCCAATCTTTTCAAAGGCTTCCTGATAGTTTTCAAATAAAAGTATATCCTGTGGTGTAAGGGATACAATAACAGGTGGGCTAATCATCTGAGAGGTCATATCATTATTTTTCAGTTCAGCCATAAACTTCTCGAAGAGCACCTTTTCATGCGCTGCATGCTGATCAATAATATACATTTTTTTATCGTATTCAATTATCCAATATGTATCAAAAACCTGCCCTATAATCTTGTGCTCTTTAACGGCTTCCTTCTGAAGAAAGCTGATTTGCTCATATTGGGCTCCACCTCTGTTTTTCTCAGCAAATTTTTTCTCATAAGGTGTATCCTGACGAATCTGCTGTGTAACCTTTGCTTTTATTTGCTCCAGTCTATCTCTTTCGAAAGGTTCTGGCATTTTGATTTTTGACGGAGGAATTACCTCTGGCTCTGGAGCAGCTTTTTTAGATTCATAAGTTACAGCTTCAGTTACATCAGTGTAATCTTTTTTATCACTGACAGCTTTTTCTTCTGTATCTTCTTCAACAACAGGAGTAGTTACTACTTCTGTTGCAACTTCAACAATAGGCTTTACCTCAGCTTTAGGCTCTTCCACATGAGCTTCAAGCACATCTTCTCTGCGTCTAAGACGATTATTTATTGTTTTTGTCAGAGCTTCAAGGATGACCGCTTCATTTTCGAAACGAACTTCCTGCTTTGTAGGATGAACATTTACATCTACGGCAGCATCATCAAAATTGATATTTATGACAAAAAATGGATATTGATGACCCATTAAAAAGCCGTAATAACCTTCCTCGCATGCTCTTGATAAATTATTGCTCTTGATATATCGATTATTAACAAAGAAGTGTTCAAAAGCACGATTGCCACGGGCTATAACAGATTGTCCGATAAAACCATTGATTTTGAAATCTTCACCAACATATTCGATATCAAGAATGTTTGATGCTATCTGTCTACCAAAAAGCTGATAAATTGTATCCGAAAGGGAACCATTACCTGATGTAATAAGCTTTTCCTTGCCATTAAGTAAAAACTTAAAAGAAATCTCAGGGTGAGACAATGCAAGATGCTCGACGACATCAAAAACATAGCTCCCCTCGGTACTTTCTGATTTAAGAAACTTCTTTCTGGCCGGTGTGTTGTAGAAAAGCTGACGCACAATAAATGTAGTTCCATCAGGTGCTCCTATGTCATTAAGCCCAATCTCTTTTGCCCCTTCGATTATGTAACTGGCGCCTAATAGAGAATCTTTTGTTTTGGTGATAAGCTCTACTTTAGCAACCGCTGATATACTTGATAAAGCTTCACCTCTGAAGCCCAAGGATCTGACATTAGCCAAATCTTCAGCAGATTCGATTTTGCTTGTGGAGTGTCTCAAAAATGCTACCTTGATTTGGTCTTTTTCAATGCCGCTTCCATTGTCAGTGATTCTAAGATACTCTATTCCACCACCTTTGATTTCAACAGAAATCGCAGTGGCTCCAGCATCAATACTGTTTTCAATAAGCTCCTTTGCAACACTGGCAGGTCTTTCAACAACCTCGCCAGCAGCTATCTTATCTATAGTTTCTTGGCTTAATATGTTTATTTTTCCCATTATTCTCCAACCCTGTTATGAAAATCAAACAAAATATTCATTGCCTCTAAAGGTGTGATTTTAGTCACATCCAGAGATTTTAGTTCTGAAATAATGCTTAAGTCTTTTTCTGAAACTGATGTACCTTCTACACTTTTAAGTCTTTCTTCAAGCGATTCCTGAAGTGCAATTCTATCAGACACAGCGGCAATATCATTATCATTTAAAGAATTAACGATAGTTCTTGCTCTTGATAGCACTTCCTCTGGAAGACCTGCAAGTCTTGCTACCTGAATACCATAACTTTGATCGGCCCCTCCAGAAATGATTTTTCTTAAGAAAATAATATCCTCTCCAAGCTCCTGAACTGCGATGCAATAATTATGAACGCCCTTGAGCTGTCCTTCCAATTCAGTAAGCTCGTGGTAATGAGTAGCAAATAATGTCTTGGCTCCAATGTTATAAGCAACATGCTCCACAACTGCCCATGCAATAGAAAGACCATCGTAAGTAGATGTTCCTCTTCCTATTTCATCAAGAATCAAAAGAGATTTATTGGTAGCGTTATGCAAGATATTCGCCACTTCATTCATCTCTACCATGAAAGTAGACTGTCCAGTAGATAAATCGTCTGAAGCTCCTACACGAGTAAAAATTCTATCTACTACACCAATTGTGGCACTGCCCGCTGGAACATAACAGCCTATCTGAGCCATAAGTACAATGAGAGCTATCTGTCTCATGTAAGTAGATTTACCTGCCATATTTGGACCAGTAATAATAGCAATTGTGTTATTATCGAGATCCAAATAACAATCATTTGATATAAACTGGTCTGCATTTATCATCTGCTCTACAACAGGATGGCGACCATCCTTAATATCAATAACACCACGGTTATTAATTATAGGTTTAATATAATGATTCTTTTCAGAAACAACAGCCATAGAGATAATTGCATCTAATACAGCAATTGCTTTGGCGCTAATCTGAATTCTATCAACCTCTGCAGCGATAGTATCTCGTACTGTTTTGAAGAACTCATACTCGATTGTGTTAAGTCTATCTTCTGCACCTAATATGCTGTCCTCCAGCTCTTTTAGCTCAGGAGTATAATAGCGTTCAGCATTAACAAGTGTCTGCTTACGTATATAGTAGTCTGGCACCATATCTTTATATGAGTTTGTTACTTCTAAATAGAATCCGAAGACTTTATTAAATTTAACTTTAAGATTACTGATTCCGGTCTTTTCTTTTTCTTTCTCTACTAAATCAGCTAGCCATTTCTTGCCGTCAACCTTTGCGCTTCGAAGTCGGGCTACCTCATCATTATATGTAGATTTAATTATATCTCCGTCGCGAGAAGAAATTGGAGGCTCATCTATAATAGCAGCATCAATAAGAGTATATAGATCCTTTAAGTCATCGATGTTGTTATTTAACTCATTAAACAAATGACAATGGAAACCATTAAGCAATGATTTTATAGGAGAAAGCATTCCTATAGATTGTTTAAAGGCGATTAAATCTCTTGGATTTGCTGATTGATATGTAATTTTAGTGATAAGTCTCTCTAAATCGTAAACCGATGTAAGGTACTCTCTAAGCTCTTCTCTATCAATTAATGCCCCATTGATTTCTTCAATTGCATCCTGACGCTTAATAATTTCATCTACTGATAGCAATGGCTGTTCGATGAAAGATTTGAGCTGTCTGGCACCCATGGCTGTCTTTGTCTTATCAAGAACCCAAAGAAGTGAACCTCTCTTTTGCTTATCTCGCATTGTTTCAGTTAGCTCTAAGTTTCGTCTTGTAGAGCTGTCAATAAGCATAAACTTACCATCTGTATATGGAGTGATGTGCGTCAAATGAGAAAGCTCAGACTTTTGGGTCTCCTTTAAATAGATTAAGAGTGCACCAGCACTGGTCTTTCCAACTGAAAAATCAATTAAGCCAAGTCCTTCGAGAGAATGAGCTTTATAATGCGTCAAAATCTCTCGAGTTGTAAGTGCATCGTCAAAATATGACTCATCCAACTGTGTAAGAGAACAAGTAAGCTTTTCAGCTACATCAGTTATATCTATTCCTGATTCATATAGAGATTTGTTGTAAATAATCTCCGCAGGGTTAAATCTATATAGCTCGTCAATAAGCTTACGTGTACTGTCGACCTCTGTAAGGAAAAAGTCAGCTGTTGAAACATCACAAGAAGCAATACCAAAGATCCCTTTATTGTAGATCAAGGACATGATGTAATTGTTACTGCCTTCATCTAATGCAAGCTGATCGATATTGGTACCAGGTGTGACAACTCTTATAACTTCACGTTTTACAAGGCCCTTTGCCTCTTTTGGATCTTCTACCTGCTCGCAAATAGCCACCTTATAGCCTCTTGCAACCAGACGATTAATGTATGTATCTGCCGAATGAAAAGGAACGCCACACATAGGAGCCTTTTCTTCAGCACCGCAGGATTTACCAGTAAGAGTGAGCTCTAATACCCTAGATGCCTCCTTGGCATCCTCAAAAAACATCTCATAGAAATCGCCAAGGCGATAAAATAAGATACAATCTTCATATTCAGCTTTTGTCTTAAGATACTCCTGCATCATTGGAGTGTATTCTGCCACAGATATTCCCACCTATTCTATAAACTTATATGAGACACTACTGCCTCAGCAACCTTGATTCCATCCATTGCTGCTGATGTAATGCCACCTGCGTAGCCAGCTCCCTCACCGCAAGGGAATAATCCAGCTACATTTGCTTGAAATGATTCATTTCGATTGATTCGAACTGGAGATGATGTTCGGCTTTCAACACCTGAAAGGATTGCATCGTCTCTATCGAACCCTTTTATTTTAGCCCCAAACATACCCATGCCGTCAATAAAAGACTGGTAAATGTCTTGAGAAAATATATCAGAAAGCATTCCGAAGGCCACATTTCCTTTAGTTTCGGAAGAAAAACCACCATATGAACTAGACAGCTTCTTAGCTTTAAAATCTCCATAGAGCTGCTGAGGTATTTTGCCTTCACATAATGTAAATGCTTTATGTTCGATTGTTCTTTGATATTCAATTCCTGCTAATGGATTGCTTTTATCAAACTCTCTAGCACCTACAGATACCACAATTGCGCTGTTTGCGTTTTTACTATCACGCTTTGAATAGCTCATTCCATTTACAACCAAATGATTCTCTTCTGATGAAGAATTGACTACAAAGCCACCAGGACACATACAGAAGGAATAAACACCCCTCTGATTAGAAAGATTTGTTGCTAATTTGTATGGTGCTGGAGGAAGCTTTGAAAATGCCGCATCATACATTGTACGTGAAATCATTTCCTGAGGATGTTCTATTCTAAAGCCTACCGCAAAATCCTTTGCCTCCATATGAATTCCGGTATCATATAGCATCTTGAAGGTGTCTCTTGCACTGTGACCAATAGCAAGCACAATTGAGTCACTTAAATATGTCTTACCATTAGCTTTGACACCTTTAACTTTTCCATCCTCTATAACAAGCTCATCAACCTGAGTTTCAAAATGAAATTCTCCACCAAGTGAAATAATTTCTTTACGCATATTCGAAACAACCTGCTTTAAAATATCAGTCCCGATATGAGGCTTGTAATCATAAAGGATATTCGATGGAGCACCAAATTTAACAAATGTCTCTAAAACAAATTTATTGCGTCCTAATTTGTCATTAACAAGAGTGTTTAACTTGCCATCAGAAAATGTTCCAGCGCCGCCTTCACCAAATTGTACATTGGATGATGTGTTAAGTACGCCTGTTTCCCAGAACTTTAAAATATCACTTGTCCTATCATCAACCATTTTGCCTCGTTCAAAAACAATAGGGTTGAGATGGTTAAGTGATAAAATATATGCGCAAAACAGTCCTGCTGGTCCTGCGCCTATAATAATTGGAGGATTCTTAGGAAGATTTTTGCTATCTATAGCAGGCATTTCATAGTTTTTAGGATTGTAATGATTGATATTATTATCCTTTTTTGCCTTATCTAAAACCTTTGCCTCCATATCCTTTTGAAGCTCAGCAATTATCGAAAATACAAAGTAAATATCAGGCTTTTTCCTGGCATCAATTGATTTTTTCAATATCTTAATACTCTTAATGTCGTTTTCTTTAACCCTTAATTTCTTAGCCACAAGACTGTTAATCTTGCTTTCATCTTCATCTATACTAAGCTTAATTTGATCGATTTTTATCATCTATTCACCTTTAATATGATTCGCTGCTATTGTTGCCGATGTATATGCAAAGGAAAGATTATATCCGCCACATATACCATCAACATCTAATACTTCACCTATGAAATACAGGCCCTTTTGTTTCTTTGATTCCATGGAGCTTAAATCGATGTCATTTAAATCAACACCTCCGGCTGTAACCTGAGAATGATCAAAGCCCTTTGTACCAGTAATTCTGATAGGGAAATTTTTGAAATAATGAGTTAGATTTTCAATATCTTCCTCATCCAATTTTTTCACTGCAGTATCTCCGTAGATTCTTGCATAACTAACTACAACATCAATGGCTTTTTCATTACATAAGCCAACAAGCGAAGCGAGCACTGATCTTTCACCCTTTGTGGCAAAACGCTTCTTAAGCTCTTCTTGAAGCTCTTCCTTTGATAAATATGGTATGAAATCTATAGAAATATCTGAAAGATTTTTGTTTAACTCATCAAAACCGATAAATCTACTAACGCACATTACAGGATAACCAGAAACACCATCCTTGTTGAACTGGATTTCTCCTTCGCATTCATGGCCTCTATAATTGACTTTTCCATAAGCCCTAACTCCAGCTAAATCCTTTAAGCAGATTTCATTTGATGTTGCACCAACTAAAGATGGAGCAAGCTTTGTTACTTTCATTCCAAATTTTGTAGCCATTTTATAGCCTATTTTAGAAGAACCTAAAGTGGCTGCACTAAGACCACCAGATGCAATTACAACCTTCTTTGAATTAATAATGTTTCGTGTAGTTGTAACTTTAAAAGTATCGGTGGATGCAATATCTGTAACTCTGTTGTCGAGATACACATCTATAGAAAGACTATCAATTTCATTTTCAAGAGCCTCTCTGATTGTTTTAGCCTGATTAGTAACAGGATAATAATATCCATCTAAATCCTTATCAAAAACACCAAGTTCTCTAAAAAATGCCCTAATTTCCTCATGATTATCAGTGATGAAATCTAAGCTTCCATTGCTATAGAAGTATTCGCTATTCATTCTACTGTTAGTAAAATTACATCTACCATTACCTGTTGAAAGAATCTTTCGACCTACCACTCTATTTAAATCCACTAGACATACCAAAAGACCTGCCCTCGCAAGTTTGATTGCGAGAACAAGTCCTGAAAATCCAGCTCCAACTATACAAACGTCATAAAGCTTTTCATCTGTATTCATAGAACTACCTCAATAAATGTAATGAATATGCTATATTGCAAAGTTTATTTCCTCCAGGGAATCTAAGAATCGTTTCTTCATCAAGCCCTCTAAATAACAATAACGCGATAAAATAAACGATGATACCAAGAGTTATTGAAAATACACAGCCAAAGAAATTGCTTGCTCTAGCTGACATAAACAACGCAAATACAGCATCTAACATATGATAAACCAAATAAACAACAACACCCATAATAACAGATGCTTCAAGAGGTGCTAGTACCACCTTTTTAACATCCAGTGTTGCACCTGAATATCTAAGAACTGCAGATTGATTAAGATAACACATAAGTAATGCGTAAAATGCATTTGCAATAATTACTGCGTAAATATGAAGATGGAATAATTCCATCAAAACAAATAGCAATACAATATGCGCAACTAATGCAATAACAGCATTTTTTACTGGAGTTGTCATTCTATCGATACCCTGCAAGATACCATTTGATAGAGTTGATAATGAATAAAATACAACTGAACAGCCACCAACTACAAGCATCATAGCTGTAGTCTTTTCGCTATCATTAAACAAGAGCTGCATAATTGGCGAAGCCAATACCATAAGTCCCACAGAGCATGGGAATGCTATTACCATAACAAATCTGTTAGCCATATTGATCTGCTTTTTCACAAGCTCCATATCATTAGAGTGAAATGCAGCTGTAAGACTAGGTACAGTGGAAGCTGCCATAGATGATGCTATTGCAAGTGGTACATTAATTAGTACCTTGTACTTACCTGCAAAGACACCCCAGTACTTACTGATTGTGTCTACATCATACCCCTGAATTGTTGCAATATTCTTGAAAAATCCCTGATCAATAATTGAGCTTATATTATAAACCGTAGTACTTAATAGTACAGGTATAATAGTCATAATTAATACTGGTAAGACATCAACATAACTTTCAAAATGCTTATGTCTATCCCTTTTTAGCATTTTGTTAAATACTTTTCTAAAAGCAAAGTATATAAACAGGATAAATAATAATGCAAAGGCTGCACCTGTAGATGTACCAAGAGTACCACCAGCCGCACCATATGCTGCAGAATATCTGTGGACGTTTCCTAATACGCCACCAACCTTTTTACCATAATCAAAAAGTATCTTAGCAGCAACTACGGATACGATAGCATTTACAATCTGCTCTCCAATCTGCGAAATTGCGCTAGGAATCATAGTTCCTAATCCTTGGAAAAAACCTCTAAAAACACCTAAAAGCGCAACAACTAAAAGTGTTGGAGCAAGTACCTTAAGAGCAATTGCTGATAAAGGTGTCTTAAGTAATGTTCCCGTAAAAAACTCTGCACCAAAATATACTATGAGGGAGGCAACACCTCCACTTATAAACGCAAAAAGAAGGGCTCCGTGCAAAACTTTGTTTGCGTCTCTAACGTGCCCTTTGGCTATTCTTGCAGAAACAAGCTTTGAAACTGCAAGCGGTATACTGTACGAGGATATAAGTAATATTATATTGTAAATTTCATAAGCGGTACCGTAATAATCATTTCCTGTATCCCCAATAGTAGCCGTAAGTGGGATTCTATAAATGAGTCCCACAATACGGCTAATGATTGAGGCCATAGCAAGGATACTTCCCTGCATTAAGAAACTGGCATCGCTCTTCCTGTTTCTTCCTCTCATAAACTAATTATTTTGCCTTACTAAATTTTGATTTATCTGCGTAATACTCGTTGTCATCTGTGAAATCACCTTCACCGCTACCCTGGCAAGCCTGAATCCATGTCTGACCAACATTTAACTGGATTTCTTCGCCGCTATCCTTGTAGTAGTAATGTGTAACTTCTGTATCAGCATCCTTAGACCAAACGATATCTACCATCTTGCCATTTGTGATGTACTTACCTGTACCTGTGTTGAATGAAAGAAGGTATCCAAGATACTGAGAACCAGTGTATGTGAACCAAGCTACATCCTGAATGATGATGTTCTTAGCTGTTAACTGCTCGCCTGTGATAGCATCAACCTGCTTCTGGTTGAACTCATATCTGTAGTAAAGTCCATCATCCTCATTGTAAATCCAATAAGGCTTATTTGTGTAATAGTAAAGCTGAACTGCTTCGCAATCTTCACCATTTTCAAGAGTGTTGCCATTTTCAGCAAACTTGAAGTGTGGCTCGTAATTAGAAGGAAGCTCTGTGCTATACTTCATCTTTTCAATACCGATATCGATACCATCTGAGTTAGTGTAAAGTGTATGCTCTGATGTACCTGTTCTGAATGCAGCGCTGCTTCCCTTCTTGCCCTCTAATGTAAGAGCGTTGAGGTTGTCTACAAGATTCTTATCATCGATAAGCTCGAAAGCTGCTGGGTTACCACCTGCATGCATATAAATTGCATCATACTCACTTGCGAAATATACGAAGTAAGGACGTGAACTACGGATGTTACCGATTCTGTCTAATCCTGAGTAATCATCAAAAATAGCCATCATACGTGTGATGCCACCTTCAACAACGCACTCGTAAATAACACCTGCATTTGCGATACCATACTGTGGTAAGCAAGCCTTAGTATTTTCAATCATAACTGCAACTGGACGCTGTCTACCATATTCTGCATCAACCCAATCTCCAGTTAAATAGCTACGTACCTTTCCGTCTTCAGAAACCTGATCCCAAAATGCAGCTGAATCATCAACAGGCTCTACCTGCTCCTCTGTAGCAGTAGCGTTAGCACTGTCAACAATTTCTTCCTCCTCTTTTTTTCCACATGCGATTAAAGATGTTGCCATTGAAAGGACAAGCAAAGCGGATACTAATTGTTTTTTCATTGATTAGTTTCTCCTTTTCATTAGTCTCGAGAAATTCCAAGAATATCAAGGATTTCTCTTTGTTTATTTTCCATAACTTCTGCCTCTGCATCAGTCATATGGTCAAACCCAAATAAATGTAACATACTATGCGCTATAAGAAAAGCGTATTCTCTAAGAACAGAATGTCCAAAATCTTCTGCCTGTTTGTAGATTCTATCGATATTTAAAACAATATCCCCTAAGATTACTTCACCAGACTCTGGATTGAACAAATCATCGTTCTCTTCTATTTCAGAAAAATCAGCAGCTTCTGGGTATTCTATCATTGGAAAAGATAAAACATCAGTTGGAGCATCGATTTCTCTAAATTCTTTATTAATAACTTGAATGCCTGAATCGTTAGTAATTGTAATACTTACCTCAGATTCAAATGGAAACTTAACGAAGTCAATTGCGGTGTTTATAACATCCTTTGCAATTTTCTCATAATCAAAATCAAAGTTTACTTCACATTCATTTTCAATATAAACTGTCATTTAAAATATCCTCATTTGCCAGAATTTCACGTATTGTCAAAAACTGATTCATGGTAAGCCCTGAATTATCATAAAAGCCTTTTTGTGAAAGCTCGTTAATAGTTTGATAGATTACCATATTTTGATTCCATGTACTTGTCATTGAATCTTGATCAAAAAGCTCAACCTTGGTTAACACTGAATCTACCATATGAACAATGGCTGACTCTCTGGAACTAGGCAGCGATACGATGCCACCGTATTCAGATAAAAGCTGAATAACATCATTTGGCAAACAATAATTGTTAGCAAGCTTAATGGCATTATCAATGATAGGCTCACCTTCGATTTTGCCAAGCCTGTAGTAAAAACCGCCACACTCCGCAAGCCTGTAATTAGCATTGATTGCCTCTGCGCACTTTCTAGCAAGACGAGCAAGTCTTGAAGCATGTTTGAACTCAATCATAGAAAACTGTCGAACCTCATTATACAATATAAAGTCCTCTTCTAAAAAGCGTTCATATACAATTTCTTGAGATTGTTGCACAAAATGATTTAGTATAGGTAATACTACCACCGTAATGCCGCATGCAACCAATCCGCTAATCATGCCAAATATAAATACAGAAAGAGTAAGCTCTGTAAAATCAAAATAATAAAATATGCTGGAAACCATTGTGGTAATCGCAAGCATAATCAAAAGCGCATACAGGCTCTTGATTGTTTCTTTGCTCTTGAAAAAATGAGCAATAGCTGCGCCAAATAGAATCATTGTGGTATAGCATAAAACCAGATTAACGTCATAGTCATAACATAATGATAATATCAGCACTAAATACAAACCAAAAGTGTTGGTTAATCCTTCGTCAAAAACTGCACTTGCTATCACCGGAAGAACAATAAGCGGCGCAAAAAAATTTGGCACTGCAGCACCGCATATTATTGTGATTGCCCAGTCAATCAATACAACAACCGCTATTTTGCCATAAGAAATATAATTAAACTCCGGCAATCGCCCTTCTAATCGGTTTCTAATAATAAGCAATAAAAACAAGCAAAAGAAACAAATATTAATAGCAATAATGCAAATATATCTATCAATCAAAACAGAAGCCAAGGAACACATTAAAGTGTTTGCAAGGATAAAAATAAATGCTATAGCTATTGAGTAAATAATCCTCATTGTAGAAAATCTATTTGTGTGAATCATTTATTTTGTCCTTTTATTTCTGCTTTCAAGCTTTTTGTCGTGAACCTCGTAGGCGTTAACAATCTTCTGAACAAGTGGATGTCTTACAACATCTTTTGCATCAAGATTGCAGATTTTGATATCATCAATGTTTTTAAGAACACTCATGGCATCATCAAGACCTGATTTTACGCCGCTAGGTAAATCCTTCTGAGTCTTATCTCCTGTGATGACTGCCTTTGAACCAAAACCAATTCTAGTAAGGAACATCTTCATCTGTGCAGGTGTTGTGTTCTGGGCCTCATCAAGAATGATGAAAGCATTGTCCAAGGTGCGGCCTCGCATGTATGCAAGAGGTGCAACCTCAATAAGACCTTTTTCCATATTACGCTGAAATGATTCAGCACCCATAATTTGATAAAGAGCATCATATAATGGGCGAAGATATGGATCTACCTTACTTTGTAAATCTCCTGGTAAAAATCCAAGTTTTTCCCCTGCTTCAATTGCAGGTCTAGTGAGGATAATCCTAGAAACTTCTTCGTTTTTAAAGGCTGTAATGGCCTTAGCCATTGCAAGATATGTTTTTCCTGTACCTGCAGGACCAACTCCGAAAACAATCATATTATCGGAGATGGCGTCTACATATTTCTTCTGTCCCAAAGTCTTAGGTGCAACAGGCTTACCAGTTGTGGTATGGCAAATGATTTCGCCTCTAGCCTCTGACACATCATGACTAATTATTTTTTCTTGTTCGATTGACATTATATAGTTTACATCCTGAGTAGTTATAATATTTCCCTTTTTAGAAAGTGATAAAAGCTCGTCTACAACAACTATTCCGTGTTCAACGTGGCTTTTCTCACCCACAACCTTTATTGAATCATCTCTGGGAATAAATGAAATTTCCATTCCCTTTTCGATTGTTTTGATATTCTTATCAAACTGACCGAATATGTTATCAATATGTTCTGAAGGAATATTTATAGTTAAAGAAAAATCGCTCATATTATTCTACAACATCTATGATTAGTTTATTTTCATCACATTTTTCTGCCTTGATGATTGTAGCTTCGTTTATCATTTCGATAGCCTTTTTAGCCTTAGTCTCATCATTTGCATGAACATAGCAAAGAGCTTCGCCCTTCTTTACTTGGTCGCCAACTTTCTTTGCAAGAACAATACCGACAGACATATCGATTTCATCATCAAATGTCTCTCTACCGCCGCCAAGCGACATAGAAGCAAGACCAAACGCCTCTGCCTTCATAGCGTGAACGTATCCATCGCAGCAAGCTTCTACTGGAATGACATACTTAGCTGGCTCAAATTTGCTGATATCTTTTGCGTAAGAAGCATCGCCGCCCTGCATCTCGATAAACTGAACAAACTTTTCAAAAGCCTTGCCACTTGCAACAGCTTCTTCCATAAGCTTTCTAGCTTTTGCTTTATCTGTCTCGATGCCAGAAAAAACAATCATCTGTGAGCCAAGGGCATAAACAACTTCCATTAAATCCTTAGGACCATTGCCATTTAAAGCGTTGATCGCTTCAATAACCTCAAGATTATTACCTACAGCATAACCTAAAGGTTCATCCATATTTGTAAGATAAGCAGCAATCTTTTTGTCTGCACGCTTACCAATATCAACCATTGATTTAGCAAGGTTAAGAGCATCTTCTTTTGTTTTCATGAACGCTCCGTCACCAACTGTAACATCGAGAACGATTGCGTCAGTTCCTGCAGCAAGCTTCTTAGACATAATAGAACCCGTAATAAGAGAAATCTCATCTACTGTAGCTGTAACGTCTCTAAGAGCATAAAGCTTTTTATCTGCTGGAGCAAGATTCTTTGACTGACCTGTAACGGCAATCTTAATTGCATTAACCTGCTTGATGAAAGCCTTTTCAGAAAGCGCTCCATTAAAGCCTGGAAATGCTTCAAGCTTATCAATTGTTCCACCTGTATGACCTAAGCCTCTTCCACTCATCTTTGCTACAGGCACACCAATAGATGCAATAATTGGCCCGAGCACTAGAGTAACTTTATCTCCTACACCACCAGTAGAATGCTTATCAATTTTAACTCCATCTATTGAAGAAAGATCAAGAATATCACCAGAATCACGCATAGCCATAGTAAGGTCGTAACGCTCTCTAACGTTCATTCCCTTGAAATATATAGCCATTAAAAGCGCAGAAATCTGATAATCTGGAATCTCATCACGAGTATAACCATTTACGATATGGTAAATCTCCTCTGTGGTGAGCTCTTCACCTAATTTCTTTTTTTCAATTAAATCGTACATTCTCATAGTAACAAAACCCCTTATATAAAACTTTATTTGTGGTAAGGCTCATTATTCATGATACGCATTGCTCTGTAAATCTGTTCTAGCAACACAACACGCATTAATTGATGTGGAAAAGTCATCTTAGAAAAAGAAAGCAATTCATCGCTTCGTTTTAACACTTCATTGGATAATCCCAGAGATCCTCCGATAATAAAGACAATACTGCTCTTCCCAGAAATACCAAGATTTTCAATATGTTTAGAGAAACTAACAGAATCTTTTTGAGCACCTTCAATAGCCAAAGAAACAACGTAATCTCTGTCTTTGAGATGCTTTAAAATTCGTTCTCCCTCTTTATCCTTGACGATGTTAATCTCGTTATCAGAAGCATTCTCAGATGTCTTTTCATCTGGCACCTCAACAATATCCAAAGAACAGTACTTTGATAACCTTTTTGAATACTCCGATATTGCGTCTTTATAAAACTTTTCCTTAATTTTGCCTACGCACAGAATCTTAACATTCATGACATCTATTTTAGACCATTTATGCCATTAAAACAATAAGATTAACAAAGGAATAGTTTACCATTCACAGTAAGACTTATCTTGAAGCTCCTCACCCATGTAGGCCGCTGCCTTGCGTACACAGCGCATTGCAAGAATATTACGTTTTTTCTAATGGGCCATTTCTGCATCTTTTATTTACATGTGTCTTTTGCAGGCCTGTACAATTTTGAAAAAAGTTTTTTGTTGGCGGACACACAGCATAGTATAAATTGTACTTCTTAGACTGAAGGGGACTTGGTTGATTTTGGAGCGCGCTTAGTAACATAAAAGCAGGTTTTGCAATATATAGGTATGCGCTGCCATGGACGGCAGCGCAAGCGGTCACTTAAAACACGATGTTGAATGTGCCGCGGTACCTAGATATGCAAAACCTGCTTTGTCATGTTACTTAGCAAGCGGAATATGAAACCAAGTCCCCTCAGTCTGAGAAGTACATAAAGAACTTAAGTGTCCGCCACCTAAAAAACATTTTTCAAAATGGTTCATTCCGCAACAAGACACATGTGTGATGCATAAATTTGGCCCATAAGAAAAAACAGTAATATTCGCAAAATCACGCTGTGTGCGCAAGGCAGCGACCTACATGGGTGAGGAGCTTCCACCTTTGTAGTAACTGTGAATGGTAACATGGAACAGTTTCTAAGTTTTGGGCAAAATAAAAGACACGCCTGCGGTGACGTGTCTTTCAAAGGGAGAATAATGTTATGAAAAATGTATCTCTTAATGAGATGATATTATCATACAGCTAATTTATGTTTAAATAAAGACTTAAATGTGAAAAAACTATGAAATTTAGTTTTGGTAAATATAATCTCCTCGATACATTGGACTAACATTTCCGTTTTCGTCTATGATGACAACGGATAATACGCTTGAGCCAGATAGAATCTGAAATGGCTCAGTGTATAGAATTCCGTTTTTAGATGGATCAGTACCATCCCATGTGTAATAAGCCTGACAGCCATCAGGTACATCAATGCTAATCATGACAGGTTCGGTATATATGCCGTCTGTAGGCGAAACCACGGGCATAGTAAGCTCAGGATAAGTGATGTTGTATTCTCCTATGACGATGCTAGAATACTCGCCTGAGCTATTTTGTGTTACAGCCTTTATTGTGGTGCTGCCCTCTTTTAAAGCAATCGGCTTAGAATATAGCTTGCCTGAAGTAATCGGGCTCTTGCCATTTGTAGTGTAGAAAATTTGATAGTCGCCGGTACATGTAAGCTGAACATTTACATCAGAATCATAGTTGCCTGGCTCCACACTAAAGGTAGGCGGAAGCATAATATATGCGCTGATAAGCTCCTGAATTTCCTCGTTTGGAGCATCTTCAACTAAAGCATAAATACTGTCCATATCCCCGATGGCATCATAGGAGCTGATAAGATAAGTGTATATCTTTTTGTTCGTAGGATCAGTCTTAAGGGCTTCATCTAACATTTTGATAGCATTTTCATAGTCTTTGACACGATAATACATTCTGCCTAAACCATAAATTGCTTCAAAGGACGTGCTATCAAGTGCGTAAGCTTCTTCGTACAAGCCAAGAGCCTTAGCGTATTGAGACTGGTTTTCAGCATCTACAGCATTGTTCATAATCTTGTCGTAAGTATGAGTTCCCATATAAGGGATAATCATAAGACAGCCAAGAATCGCAATGCCAATGACTGATACAAAAATAATAGTCTTTATCTTCTTTGTGAAGACTAAAGGCTCTTTAACAGCCGGCTTAGATGGTACTTCCGAAGATTTTGAAGTAGCCGTGGATGAGGATGTCTCGTGATAAACTCCAGTTGCAAATTTATCATCTTTAGACTTATCCTTATCCTCAACCACCTTTGAAAGAAGCTCTTCTTCAAGCTCGTCGTAATCGGGAACAAGCTGAATAGACTCCCCACATTTCGGGCAGTACATCAATCCATTTTCAATTTCTTCACCACATTTTTTACAAATCATGATTTAGAAAAGTCCTGTAATAACTCCATCATCAGTAACGTCTATATTATTAGCAGCTGGTGTCTTAGGAAGTCCAGGCATAGTCATAATGCTGCCTGTAACCGCTACGATAAATCCAGCTCCAGCAGAAGCATATACTTCTCTTACGTTTAGAGTAAAGCCTTCTGGGCGACCAAGTAAAGAAGCATCGTCTGATAAAGAATACTGTGTCTTTGCCATGCAAACTGGGAAATCATTCATTCCAAGATCTGCAATCTTCTTTAACTCACGCTCAGCTGCTGGTGAGTAAGAAACATCGGCTGCGCCGTATATTTCTGTAGCAACCTTATAAATCTTCTCTTTGATAGAAAGATTTGAAGGATATAAAGGCTCAAAGTTGCTCTCTTTATTTTCAAGTACATCAAGCACTTTCTTTGCAAGCTCAACTCCGCCTTCGCCGCCTTTTTCCCAAACCTCAGAAAGGGCGAACTCGCATCCGCGAGACTGGCAGAATTCCTTTACGAAGTTTGTTTCAGCTTCAGTATCAGTAATAAATGAGTTAAGTGTAACTACTACTGGTACCTTGTATTTCTGAAGATTCTCGATATGCTTTTCAAGGTTTACGATACCCTTCTTTAAAGCTTCAAGATTCTCGTTTGTTAATTCAGCCTTTGGAACGCCGCCGTTGTATTTAAGTGCTCTGATTGTAGCAACCAAAACAACAGCATCAGGCTTAAGGCCTGCCATACGACACTTGATATCAAAGAATTTCTCGGCACCAAGATCAGCACCGAACCCTGCCTCAGTGATTGTAATGTCAGCAAGCTTCATTGCAGCCTTTGTTGCTCGAACAGAATTGCAACCATGTGCAATATTAGCAAATGGGCCACCGTGAACGATTGCTGGTGTATGTTCAAGTGTCTGGATAAGATTTGGCTTTAATGCATCCTTAAGAAGTGCAGCCATAGCACCTGTTGCCTGTAAATCGTTAGCAGTAACCGGCTTGCCTTCGAAATTGTAAGCAACAATGATTCGGCCTAATCTTTCCTTTAAATCGTGCATATTATCAGCAAGGCAAAGGATTGCCATAATCTCAGATGCTACTGTGATTACGAAGTGATCCTCTCTTACCATACCGTCAGCCTTTGCACCAAGACCAACTACAATATTTCTAAGAGCTCTGTCGTTCATATCGAGACATCTCTTCCAAACTACCTGTCTAGGGTCAATACCAAGCTGATTACCCTGCTGAATATGATTATCTAGCATTGCAGCAAGCAGGTTGTTTGCTGATGTAATTGCGTGAAAATCACCTGTGAAATGGAGATTTAAATCCTCCATAGGAACAACCTGAGCATAGCCACCACCTGCAGCTCCACCCTTTATACCAAAGCATGGTCCTAAAGATGGCTCTCTAAGAGCAAGGCAAGCCTTCTTGCCAAGAACTCCCATAGCTTGTCCCAATCCAACTGAAGTAGTTGTTTTACCTTCGCCAGCAGGTGTAGGGTTAATAGCTGTAACAAGTACTAATTTACCGTTTGGCTTAGAATCCAAGCTAGCTAATAACTCATTAGATAATTTAGCTTTGTACTTTCCGTAGAACTCTAAATCATCCTCCTTAATATCTAAAGAAGCTGCCACCTCCTTGATATTAATCATTTTTGCTTCCTGCGCAATTTGAATGTCTGTCTTCATTTAAACGACTCCCTTTTACTGTGCATTTATAAGTTCCTCAAACTCTGAAATAGACATACGAATTTCTCTAGGCTTAGTGCCCATTTCAGGGCCTACTACACCTGCTTCCGCAAGCTGATCCATGATTCTGGCCGCCCTGTTAAATCCGATTCTAAAGTTCCTTTGGAGATAACCAATTGAACCTTTTTGGTTTTCTATTACAAGCCGTCCCGCTTCGTTAAATAGCTGATCCCTGGAGTTGTCAGGCTCTCCAGAAATCGATACCGAATTAGAACCGCTATCAGAGTTTTGAATTTGTTCTTCTATGTCAGAATTATATTCTGCAGAATCGTTGTTGTCCTTAAGGAAATCAACAACAGCACTAACTTCTTCGTCACTTACAAAAGCTCCTTGTACACGAATCGGTTTTGATAGATTCTGTGGAGCGTATAACATATCACCGTTACCAAGTAAGTCTTCTGCGCCATTCATATCAAGAATAACTCGAGAATCATTACCTGATGAAACAGAAAAGGCAATTCGAGAAGGCACATTAGCCTTAATCAAACCTGTAATAACATTAACTGTAGGCTTTTGAGTTGCAATAATCAAGTGAATTCCAGCTGCACGTGCAAGCTGAGCAAGTCTAACAATTGACTCTTCAACATCAGCTGCCGCAACCATCATAAGATCAGCCACCTCATCAAGAATGATAACAAGCTGAGACATCTTAACTCGTTTATCTTCTGGAATTGATTCTGGCAATGCTTCACTATTAGCTTTTTCATTGAAGCCTTCAAGATTACGAACACCTGCCTGAGCAAATAGCTCATATCTGTCCATCATCTCTTTAACAGCCCAATGTAAAGCTCCTGCAGCCTTTTTCGCATCTGTAATAACCGGTAATAACAAATGAGGAATACCATTATATACAGAAAGCTCTACCATCTTAGGGTCTACCATGATAAGCTTAACCTCTTCTGGCGAAGCATGATATAAAATACTCATAATCATTGTGTTAATACATACTGATTTACCAGAGCCTGTAGCACCTGCAATAAGCAAATGAGGCATCTTTTCAATATTTCCAACAATAACTGAACCTGAAATATCCTTTCCAACACAGAATGATATTTTAGATTTAGCTGTCTTGAATTCTTTAGATGCAACCAAATCCTTGAAAGCTACCATGGATTTAACTTTGTTAGGTACCTCAATACCGATAGCTGATTTGCCAGGGATTGGAGCTTCGATACGAACATCTGTAACTGCCATACTAAGCTTAATATCATCTGTAAGGCTAAGAACCTTTGAAACTCTTGTGCCTTCGGCAATTTCAAGCTCGTATCTGGTAACAGAAGGACCAAGTGTCACCTCTGTTACATTGGCTGAAACACCAAAATTGCTAAGTGTTCTTTGCAATTTGCCAGCCATTTCCTGTAAATATTCTTTTGAATCTCCACCGTTTTTAGGGCCATCTTTAAGTAAAGTAAGTGGTGGATACTTATAAGCTTTTTTAACTTTTTTATTATCTTCCTCAATAGATTTTCTAAGAGATTCAGATGATTTTTCAATCTCTTCCTGTGAGGATGCAGACGCCTTGCGATTTCTGACAGGCTCCTTAACTTCTTCTACAACAGGAGTAGGTTCCTCTACAACTGGTGCTGGAGTATTTATAACTGGTGAGTTGATTTTCATGTTCACCGGCTCATTAACAGGAGCATTAACAATAGGAGCACTTACTACCGGAGCTTTTACCACTGGTTCTTCAACAACAGGTGGCATCTCCATAGAAGGCTCTTCAACCTTTCCAAATGAATGAAGACTTCTAGATTTTTTATTGCCAGATTTTAATCTATGTCTGCTGGTATTTGTAACTTCTACATCAGGCTCACCTGTAGCAAGATTGAACCTAATCTCGTTAACATCTTCAGTGGATGTGATATCACTATAGTCAGGAACTAGTGTTGTGTTGCTTGTAACACCTGTATATTTTCTATCACGACGATTGCCATCAGTCTGATTCATCTGCTCAAGCTCCATGGCCCGCTCTTCGTTAATCTTGTCGCGAATAGCTTGTCTTCCACTATTATATCTGACTTGATTCGCTTCTCTTTCAAGCATCTGACGTTCACGTCTGGCACGTCGTCTGGCAGCAGCTCTATCAGCGTGATATCTAGATGACTGCTGTACTTTATCGAAAGCGAAACGCTCTATGATGATGATAACACATACAATCATGACAATAATATCAATTAAGTATGCTCCAAGTAATCCAAAACTATCAAAAATACCAAAAACGATTGCTCCACCAATTAAACCGCCGCCAGTATGAGTTTCTCTCGATGATAAAAATGCCGCAATTGGCCCTAAAATATCCTGCCCATGTAAAATGAGCTCTACAAAAACAGTGATAAAAATAAGCAATACTGAGCCTGCAATTACCTTTGCCACTGCCACTTTATTGCCATAATTAGAAATAATAAAGAAGGCTGAAAAAGCCACCATAAATGGAAGAACGAACTGGATAATGCCAAACACTCCAAAAAGGAAGTTAGAAACAGCATTTCCTACCACTCCACCTAAGCCAAAATTACTGATACACAGTAAAATACACATAATTATAGAACCCCAAAGGACAATCTCCCTTGTGGAATCCTCGAAAAATGGATCGTCGAACTCGATTTCTTCTACTGTATTTTTTCTTGTACTTCTTTTGCTAGTTGATTTTTTCGCCGAATTATTCTTTGATCTACTATTTGAATTTTTTTTAGAATTATTCGCCCTTTTTGTTGCCAAATTTTAACCTCTTACATTCAAAAGAGAATAGTTAAACTATTCTCTTTTGTAAATTACTATTTATTAACCAATCAAGTAGTTATAAATATTCTCATATTTTTCTTTTTGAACAGCCCATGAGTAGTTTTTGCTCATGCCTCTTTCAACCATCTTATTCCACTGAGTCTTCTTATCGAAGAATACAAATTTACTATAGTTGACAGTGTTAAGAAGCTCATCTCCATTATAATTAGCAAATGAGAATCCATCACCAGTCTTCATATATTCATTGAATGCCTCGACAGTATCAGAAAGACCGCCAGTCTCACGTACGATAGGTACTGTTCCATATCTGAATGAAATAAGCTGAGTAAGACCACATGGCTCGAATCTAGATGGCATCAAGAATGCATCCGCTGCCGCATAAAGCTTGTGTGCCAAATTGTCATCATAGCAAATGTTCGCTGAAATCTTCTCAGGATACTTCCATGCATAGTGTCTAAACATATTCTCGTATTTAGACTCGCCTGTACCGATTACAACAAGCTGTGTGAAATCATCAACGATTCCCTCGATACAGTAATTGATAAGATCAAGCCCCTTTTGATCAGTAAGACGTGAAATCAAACCAATCATATACTTCTTAGGATCTACCTCAAGACCTAAATCAGCCTGAAGCTTTGTCTTATTTATCTTTTTATATTTACGGAAATTACTTATGTCAAAGTTCTTGTAAATCTTCTCATCTGTAGCTGGATTGTATACGTTATTATCGATACCGTTAACAATACCCTGCATGTCATAGTGACGAGATCTAAGAAGACCATCCAATCCCTCGCCGTAGTATGGCATCTGGATTTCATCACAATACTTAGCAGATACTGTTGTGATGTAATCTGCGTAAACAAGTCCGCCCTTGAGCATATTGCCACACTTCTTGTATTCAAGCTTATCCTGAGTGAAAAGATTCATAGATAAACCAGAAATACCTGCTACAGTCTTAATGTCCCACATACCCTGGAACTTAAGATTGTGAATAGTCATAACCGACTTCATTCCCCAGAAGAATTGATCTCCCTGGAAATCATTCTTAAGAAATACAGGGATAAAGCCTGCCTGCCAATCATGACAGTGAATAAGATTTGGCTGGAATCCAATTAAAGGAAGCATCGAAAGAACTGCCTTGTCGAAGAAAATGAATTTCTCCAAATCCCATCTATCCTCAGAATAAGGATAAAAGCAATCAAAATACTCGTGATTATCAATGAAGTAATAAGTAACTCCATCTAACTCATACTGAAATACACCTACATATTTAGGTCCTACAAGTGGTCCCATATTCATCTGGAAACTTGTAAGATATTTGAAATCTTTTTTATACTGCTCTGGAATAAATGTGTAGTAAGGTAAAACAACTCTTACATCAAAGTATTCTTTAGAAAACTCCTTTGGTAACGCACCACAAACATCGGCCAAACCGCCAGTCTTTACAAATGGTACACATTCGCTTGCTGCAAATAAAATCTTATTCATAATTCATTAACCCCTCTTATCGTTTAGTAATATTATTCTGACCAGTTGTGATATACGTTTTGCACATCATCATCTTCATCAAGAAGATCTAAAATCTTATTAATTTTGTATAAATCCTGCTCGTCTGAAAGCTCGACATATGTCTGAGGAATCATTGTAACCTCAGCATCTGCCATAGTGATATTCTCAGCCTCAAGAGCCTCTCTTACAGCAGAGAAATCCTCTGGTGTTGTATATACTTCAAAGCAATCATCCTCTTCAGAGAAATCTTCTGCGCCTGCATCAAGTGCGATCATCATAAGATCGTCAGCATCCATGTCGCAATCCTCTTTAGAAATAATGATTTGACCCTTATTATCAAACATAAATGAAACGCAACCAGGTGTACCGATGCTTCCGCCACCCTTTGTAAATGCGTTACGTACATTAGCTGCTGTACGGTTTCTGTTATCTGTAAGGCAGTCTACGATAATGGCTGTACCGTTAGGGCCATATCCTTCGTATGTAACTGTCTCGTAATTAACTGCATCAATGTTACCTGCAGCCTTCTTAATACCGTTTTCAATTGTAGCATTTGGAACGTTATTAGATTTTGCCTTAGCAATAACATCACGAAGCTTAGAATTGTTATTAGGGTCTGGACCGCCCTCTTTAACTGCGACAGCGATTTCACGACCAATTATAGTAAAGATCTTTCCCTTTGCAGCATCATTCTTTTCCTTCTTGTGTTTAATGTTAGCGAATTTTGAATGTCCTGACATAAATTAAAATACCTCTTTTCTATTCATCATAATCTAAAAAATTATATCAAATCACGCTCTCTTATTCAACGTGCCTTTTTCTTCTGACGTATACTCCGCCGATAACTTTGCCTGTAACATTTTTAACATAGAAGATATAATTATCATCCTCTAAAGTGAAAGATTTGCCATCTTCGGGAATCTTTCCATAAAGAGAAATTAAATATCCATTTAGTGTTTCATAGTCTTCTGAAAGCTTTGTACCTAGAATTTCTTCAACTTCTTCTAGGGTGGTACCGCCATCCATCATAAACGAATCTTCAGTTTTAACCTCAATTGAAGCTTCTTCATCGTCATGCTCATCTTCTATGTCGCCAACGATTTCTTCAAGAATATCCTCAAGAGATAATAAACCAGAAACCTGCCCATATTCATCAACCACAATGACCATATGGCGCTTTTTAGATTGCATTTTAGCAAATAAGGTGTTGATTCCATGAGTCTCTGGAACAAATTCTGCCACCGATAAAAGCTCATGTAAATCCTTAACCCTTAGGCTGTCTATATCCTCGTTTACATACATCAAAATATCTTTGATATGCAAAATACCAATGATATTATCTAGTTCCTCAATGTAAACCGGATATCGGCTCATATTGTTATTATTAATAAAATCGATTGCTTCACGAAGGGTGGACTCACCATTGATAGCAACAATATTTTTCCTGTGAGTCATAATATCCTTGGCATCAGTATCTGAAAACTCAAAGATATTTTGAATCATAGCAGCCTCAGAGGCTAAAATGTTGCCATCTTCATGACCTTCGTTTACCAAAGAAATAACATCTTCTTCAGTAATATTTTCCTGTTTAGAACGCTTGTAATAAATTATTGGCACAATAATAAACTCAATTATACCAACAATTGCCAGTAAAATAATTAAATAGGGATACGACCCGTCGTCCATATATACTCCTTTCCTAAACCCTTTAATTTTACTATTTAATCATATCATACATAAAGAAAAAAGACTAAACATTATGGCGTTTAGTCTTTAAAAATTTAGTGAACACTAATTATTCTTCGCTAGGTGTTTCTTCATTTTCTACAGATTCTTCAACTGTTTCTTCGCTAGATTCTTTTGTTTCTTTTGCCACAGCATCAAGATCAACGTCCTCTAACTCAACATTTGATAAATTATTAGCATCTTCATTAGAAGATTTTCCTTTACCGGCATCATCACTAGCTTTATCATCGGCGATTCCAATATAAAAATCACCATTTTGCATATCAAAAAGATTTAGTACCTCCATGCCAAAAACATCATGCATATATGAATAAATCTCTTTGTTGTTTATTTCACGATTGTGTTTTCTGATAACATTTTTCTTAAGCTTAACTCTAACATCCTTAATCCAATTAGTGATTTCTTCGGCTTCATTAGAGTTGGTTCTAAGCTTATCGTAGCAATAATCCATAGTACGAAGCATAAGCTCTCTATTTACCTCATCAGTCTGGTGCGGTAAATCCAAAAGCTCATCATCATTAGCCTCAATTCTGGCATTGCATTCCTCCAGCAAACGCTTGTCTTCGTCAAGCTTCTTTGAAACTAAGTCAGATGTACCTTCCATATTGGACATAACAGAAGCCATAAGGTTTTCTTTAACCTTCTTTAAATCCTTTTGCTCCTTTTTAAGCTCGGCTTCACGCTTTATCAGCTCATTTTCCTTTGCCTCAAGCTCTTTTACTTCTTCTGGCTTGCCACCAAGTGCAAACAACCTGTGCCACTTTTGGTCCAAAATAAGCATTGGTACTTTTATTTTAGAAATTGCAGTAGAAAAATCCCTATCAGCCATACTTATCTCCTACTTTTTGTGCTGTGTAATGTTGTAAGATAGTTGCATAAGACTATCTGACAAATGAACATTTTCAATTACAACATCAGGAATATCGTCCAAATCTACATGTGCGAAATTCCAAATAGCATGTACACCAAGAGATACAAGCTTTAGCGCAGTAGCCTTAGCGTTCTGCTTAGGCAATGTGAGCGCTGCTATTTCCACTTCATTATTCTTTAAAAACTCAGGTAATTCATCCAGCATCTGTACAGGCATATCTCTAACCATCTTGCCCTTAAGCTCAGGATTTACATCGAACAATCCAATAATTTTGAATCCTACACGTTCGAATTTTACATAACCTGCGATTGCCTGACCTAAGTTACCAGCACCTATAACGATAACGTTATGTGTGTCATTAACACCTAAAATATTACCAATTTCTTCATGAAGATACGCTACATTGTAACCATATCCCTGCTGACCAAAACCGCCAAAATTATTTAAATCCTGTCTAATTTGGGATGCTGTAACATGCATCGTCTTGCTTAGATCGTTCGAAGAAATTCTTTCTACGCCTTCGTCAAGAAGCTCACCTAAATATCTATAGTATCGTGGAAGCCTTCTAATTACGGCTTGAGAAATCTGTTTATCCAAATTTACGCCTCCTACTTGTTAGCCAAAACTAATATAATTATAAAATTCAAATAAAATCCTGTCAAGATTTTAACAAACAATTAGTCTTAATCTAAAGAGCTAAGTTCTTCCCAATCTGAATAAAGAATTTCTAGCTTTTCATCGATTTCTTTTTGCTTTGCAGTTAACTCGTTTAGCTTCGCAGAGTTAGTCATGTTTTCAGGTTTCAAAAACTCTTCGTCAATCTTTGCCTTATCACTTTCAAGCTTCTCAATTTCTTCTTCAATTTTTGAAATCTTGTTTTGAAGCTTTCTTTTTTCAGCCTCTATTCTTTTCTGTTCTTTGTAATCAAGCTTCGCAGCTGTCTCTGTTGTAGACTGAACCTCAATTGCGTCAAAGCTTGTGCTAGAAAGCTGCTCTTTTTTAGCGATGTAATCATCATAATTGCCAAGATATTTGGTAAGCTTTCCGTCGGAAAGTTCCAAAATAATGTTTGCTGTACGATTAACAAAATATCTATCATGGCTTACATAAAGAAGCGTTCCATCGTATTCATTTAACGCATCTTCCAAACGCTCTTTTGAGTCCATATCCAAATGGTTGGTAGGCTCATCAAGGATAAGAAGATTTGATTTAGAAAGCATTAGCTTTGCAAGAGATACACGACCTCTCTCTCCACCGGACAAATCACTGATACGCTTAAAAACATCATCCTCAGTAAACATAAATGCTGCCAAGGTGTTTCTTACTTTTGTTTCGGTCAAAAATGGATAAGCATCATGAAGCTCACTGAAAATCGTATTAGATTCTGTAAGCCCTTGCTGTTCCTGGTCATAGTATCCAACTGTAACATTTGCACCAAATTTAATCTCACCAGTTTCAAAATCAGTAAGGCCATTTATACATTTTAGGATGGTAGTTTTGCCTGTTCCATTATCTCCAAGAATGGCAATTCTATCCCCTTTATGTACTTCAAATGATAAATCAGAAAAGATATTTTTATCCTCATAGCTTTTCGTTACATGAGAAAATTCCAAAACATCCTTGCCACTTTCCTTTTCGATTTCCAGGGTGAGACGCATTTTAGCCTGCTCTTTATCTGGAGCATCCATCACATCCATCTTATCTAAAAGCTTTTTACGGCTCTCTGCACGCTTAATTGATTTCTCGCGATTAAAAGACTGAAGCTTTTCGATAACAGCCTTCTGATGTTCTATTTCCTTTTGCTGCTTTTCATAGCTTCGCTCATAGGTGAGCATATAAAGCTCCTTCTGCTCAACAAATGAAGAATAATTTCCAGTGTATACAGAGGTTCTTCCGTAAGATAAATCCACCACATGATCAGCAATCTTATCTAGGAAATATCTATCGTGAGCAACGATAATAACAGAGCCTTTATAACCAGCCAAATATCCTTCCAACCACATTATTGAATTTAAATCTAAGTGGTTGATAGGCTCATCCAAAAGCAATAAATCCGGAGAAGAGGCAAGAAGTCGTCCAAGACTTACTCTTGTTTTCTGGCCTCCTGAAAGCTCATTCATGCTCTTATTTAAATCGTCACCTTCAAACCCCAGTCCTTTTAGGATACCTATAGCCTCTGAACGGAATGTATAACCGCCGGCTAAATCAAACTGATGCTGAAGCTTGTGATAGTTTTCCATAAAAGCTGCCATCTGAGATTGCTCAACTGAGCTCATCATCTCTTCCATTTCTGTAAGACGCTTTTCCATGGAAAGAAGATCTTCCCTTGCATTTAAAACAGTATCCAGAATGTTTGTGCCGTAAAGCTCCTCCTGATACTGAGCCAAATAACCAAATGTAGCATCCTTTTTCAGAGTAACCTCACCCTCGTCAGCTGGAAGCTCTCCTGTGATTATTTTAAGCAATGTGGACTTTCCAGTACCATTATTACCAACGATAGCGACTTTCGAGCCCTCGTCTACTGTAAATGTGGCATCTCTAATGATATTTTCTTCGCCAAATGATTTGTATATATGTGAAACATTAAGAAGCATATTTTATACCTAAAAAATGCGCCTGACTTTTGCCAGGCGCAAAATAAAATCTATTATTACTGTACATCCTTAATAGAGAAGCTGATACGTCCCATCTTGTCCTTGCCAAGGCATACAACCTTAACAGTATCACCAAGAGTAAGAACATCCTCTACTCTATCAATTCTTTCTTTAGCAATCTTAGAAATGTGAACCATTCCCTCTTTGCCAGGTGCGAACTCGATAAATGCGCCGAATTCTTTGATGCTTACAACCTTACCTGTAAGAATCTGACCCTGCTCGAAATCAGTTGTGATGATTTCAATCATGCGCTTAGCTTCGTCCATCTTTGCAGCATCTGTACCGCAGATAGAAACGTTACCTTCGTCTGTGATATCAATCTTAACATCACATCTAGCAATGATTTCATTGATTGTCTTACCACGCTGTCCAACAACATCACCAATCTTCTCAGGATCGATAGAAAGCTGAATAATCTTTGGAGCATACTCACCAACCTGTGGACGTGGCTCAGCAATTGCCTTGCTCATGCAGTTGTCCATGATAAAGAATCTAGCCTCGCGGCAACGAGCGATTGCACCCTCAACAATTGGACGAGTAAGACCGTGAATCTTAATATCCATCTGGATTGCTGTAATACCTTCCTTAGTACCTGTAACCTTGAAGTCCATATCTCCGAAGAAATCTTCAAGACCCTGGATATCTGTAAGAAGTACGAAATCATCATCTGTGTCGCCTGTAACAAGACCACAAGAAATACCAGCTACCATAGCCTTAATTGGAACACCAGCAGCCATAAGTGACATACATGATGCACATGTAGAAGCCATTGATGTAGAACCATTTGACTCAAATGTCTCAGATACAGCACGGATTGCGTATGGGAACTCCTCTGCACTTGGAAGTACAGGAAGAAGTGCACGCTCTGCTAAAGCTCCGTGACCAATCTCACGACGTCCTGGTCCACGTGAAGGCTTTGTCTCACCTACAGAATATGCAGGGAAGTTATAATGGTGCATGTATCTCTTTTCTGTAACGAATGCATCTAATCCATCAATCTTCTGAGCCTCTGAAAGAGGTGCAAGTGTTACAACATCACAAATCTGTGTTTGACCACGAGTGAACATAGATGAACCATGAACACGTGGGATAATATCTACTTCTGCAGCAAGTGGACGAATCTGTGTAATCTCACGACCATCTGGACGCTTGTGATCCTTAAGAATCATCTTACGAACTGTCTTTTTCTCGTACTGGTAAATAGCTTCGCCAAGAACAGCAAGCCATTCCTCATTATCAGCAAATGCTTCCTCAAGACGAGCTGTGATCTGACGGATATTCTCCTCACGAACCTGCTTCTCATCAGTGAATACAGCACCTTCCATCTCCTCAGGAGTAACGATTTCTTTCATCTTAGCGAAAAGCTCCTCAGGGATAGCGCATGATGTGTACTCATGCTTTGGCTTACCACATTCCTTAACCATCTCATCGATGAATGCGATAACCTTCTGGTTAACATCGTGGCACTTGTAGATAGCTTCAATCATCTTATCCTCAGGGATGATGTTAGCGCCAGCTTCGATCATGATAACCTTTTCACGAGTAGATGCAACAGTAAGCTTAAGGTCACCCTTATCCCACTGCTCCTGTGATGGGTTAACAATAAACTCACCATCAACCATACCCATCTGTGTCATAGCGCAAGGGCCATCAAATGGGATATCTGAAATACATGTAGCAATAGCAGCACCGAGCATACCAACAAGCTCAGGACGGCACTGTGGATCTACTGCCATAACCATGTTGTTAAGTGTTACATCATTACGATAGTCCTTTGGAAAAAGTGGACGCATTGGTCTATCGATAACACGAGATGTAAGAACTGAATTTTCAGAAGCCTTACCCTCTCTCTTATTAAATCCTCCAGGGATTTTTCCAACAGCATATGTCTTTTCTTCGAACTCAACTGAAAGTGGGAAGAAATCGATGCCATCTCTTGGTTTATCTGAAGCTGTAGCAGTTGAAAGAACAGTTGTCTCACCATACTGGATAAAAGCTGCTCCGTTAGCCTGTGCTGCAACTCTGCCGATATCAACACGAAGTGTTCTACCAGCTAATTCCATTGTAAAAGTCTTCATGGCTTTCTCCTTTAAATATATATTATTTAAGCATCAACCCGAAACTACTGAAAGCGAAGCGATTCTAACTGGTTTCGCTCCTAATTCAGTGGCTTCGGATTTTGCTTGAAATCAAAAATAACAAGAAAAATGAGCGGAGTAATAATATACTCCGCTCTTATAGATTACTTTCTTAAGCCAAGACGCTCAATGATTGAACGATATCTCTCGATATCTGTGTTCTTAAGGTATGCAAGAAGGTTTCTTCTCTTACCAACCATCTTCATCATACCACGACGTGAATGATGATCACCTGGGTTAGCCTTAAGGTGCTCTGTAAGCTCAGCGATACGAGCTGTAAGAACTGCGATCTGAACCTCTGGAGAACCTGTGTCACCAGCTGTTCTAGCGTACTCATTGATAATTGACTGCTTCTTTTCTTTTGTAATCATGTTACTACCTCCTAAAATTTTAAATATGCCGTAACTAAGGTAAAGGTCGGAGTGTCCAAAACCTGAGTTACAGTAAAATAAATACCTGAAATATGATAACACAGTCTATATTTCTTGTAAATAAACTAATTGCAGTTTCATACAATTTCTACAATTTGGTACTCTTTAGCCAAGCTGAGTAACCTGTAGGTATCGAGGTGTATTGTAACACATATCCATTATTTTGTTTATCAACAACCTTACAAAACAGTTTGCCTCCTGCATTTATAAGAATGTTGTCGTAAATATCCAATTCCGTTCCAGTCTCTAATACTGCGCCATCTCTTGCAACGGCAGTAAGTCCGCCATATAAAGCTTTAGAATCTTCATGCTTGCCATCAATTTTATTAAAGCAAACTGCGATTGGATGCTCGAGTTGAGTAAGAACACTGTCTGCAAAGCTAACATGAATATCATAAGGTGCACCGATTCCGGTAATAAGGCTGAGCTCTAGTTCTCCATTTGCGCCCTTAGGATAAACAGTCATTGTTTTAGCGATTTCAAGCTCCTCTTTAATCTGAGCTTTAGTGGTTGGTGAAATAAGTATCTGACCGCCAACAGTATAGCTTTCAATTCTACCAGCCAAATTTACATGCTTTCCAACAACACCATATTTTGTTCGCTTTTCTGAGCCAATATTTCCAAGGATTACTTCGCCAGTATTAATACCGATTCCCATCTCTAAAGCAGGATATCCTTGCTCTTTATTCCACTCATTTATCGCTTCCATTTTACTTTGCATTTCAAGAGCAGCTGCCACTGCCTCAGAAGCATGAATCTCAGAAGATAACGGTGCACCAAAAATTGCAAAGATTCCATCACCAATAAACTCTATTATAGAACCATGATGATTTTGAATGGCATCTGTCATCTCTCCAAGATAATGATTAAGCATATCAATTAATGCTCCAGCGTCCATTCTCTCGCTCATTGCGGTAAAGCCTCTCAAGTCGCTCATAAGTATGGTAAGCTCATGCTTCTCGCCTCCAAGGCGAAGGCCCTCAGGAGAATCAAGAAGATGCTTTACGATATCATCAGATAAGAATCTACCAAATGTGTCGCTGATAAGTTTGTTCCTGATTTCAAGCTGATTGTTAAGAGCCTTAATCTTTTCCATCGATTTTACAGCATCCTGCAATTCGACTAGCTCACTCAAATCACTGAAAACAATAATTACACCAATCTTTTCATCATTCTCTGTCAAAAATGATGTGATAACTCTTAAATGAATAGGCTTGTCGTCAATATAATATTTAAGAATAGCCTGATGTTCTTTGTTTCTGTCGTAGATTGAGTCAAGGACAGCTTGCGAAAAATCATCATTTAATTCATTTTCAAAAAATAAACTGGCAAACTTTTTGCCTATTGTTGCCTCTTCCTGTAGGCCTAGAATCGAAAAAGCTGATTTGTTAACGAATTGGATAACACCATCAAATCCGATAACCATAATGCCTTCCGACATATTTTTTAGAATATTTTCAAGAAATAAAGAATGTAATTGTTCCATGGCACCCCTCAACTATCTACAACCCAAACAACTGATTTTTCTTAAAATAATCAATAGCCTTTTTTATTTCTTCAACAGTTTTGATTTCTAAGGTAATTGGCACTTTCTTATTTAGCTTTTTCCATAAATCACTAGCCAAATTCCAGTTTACAGTTCCTGATAAAAGAGGCAGATGGTCATCAAACAAACCGTCATTATCAGAAATATGCAGATATCCAATATGTTCGCCTAAGTCATCGAACCATTTTTCCATTGGATCTCTACTAAAATTGGCATGACCGTAATCAAGACAAACACAAATCCTATCTGAGCCAACATTAGTCATTAGTTTCTTTAAAGGCATTGTGTCAATGTCAAAACTGTTTTCAATAAATATATTTAAATCATAATCATCTACAAGCTCTAGGCAAAAATCTCCAAAAACTTTAGCCCAATTATCAAGATAACCTCCCCTTAAAAACGGGAAGCAACTACCGTGAAATACAATATTTTTAGCCCCTAATTCTACAGCCGTATCACAGCTTGCTTTCATCAGTTTTCTTGAAATTGTGCTGATATTATTATCTCCACTGGCTGGATTTATATCAACAAAAACACCATGATAAGATTCCACCCTTTGGCTGGCCTTATACCATTCTAAGGCTCTAGCAAAAAGCCCGCTCTCATTGAGAGCGGGCGGCATTGATAATTCTATAACCTCATAGGCTAGCCCCTCAGCTTTTGCAATTTCAGCAAATTCATGTCTATTTTCATAAAAAGGTTGAATTTGCAATAGAGCTTGATTGTTATTTTTATCAACACTTATATTACTCATAATATCTAACCGAAAAATCTGCTGCCTTTTTAGCTAAATATTCATCCCAAATATCTGTATTGTAGAATTCATTAAATAGCTCGCAAGACTTAATGTATTCGTTAGTAAGTCTTCTAAGGCGTGATGACATATGAGCTATAATCATTTCTACCTTTAATGGATTGTTCTCAAAAAGCTCCTGTAAATCGCCGCTTGAGATGCTTTCAATTGTAGCTTCATTTGAAACAACAACTGCTGTTGCGCTACGTTTATCATCATCAAGCATTGCCATCTCACCAAAGAATTGATTTTCTGAAAGCTTTGTTAAAAGAATCTCTTCTGGGGTTCCATAGTGCTTATAGATTCCAATCTGTCCAGAGTGAATATCGTACATGCACTTTCCAGGTTCACCTTCCTTAAAGATTACTGTACCCTTAGGGAATGACTCAACCTTTAATGTATATCCGTCAGAGTGGCTAACCTCACCGATTTTGCGGATTGACTCAACACTCTTAACTTCAGGCTGCTTGTTTCCGTAAAGCACGAATTTCTTAATTTTTTCAACTAATGAAGCATTCTTTTTCTTACCTTCTCCAGCTGCTTCTTTAAGTTGATCAACAAGATCTACAACAACATTGTAGTCATCTGTAAGCTCACGAATTCTCAAACTTAATTGCTGCATAATCTGGATGATTTTATCAGGATTAGATTTGAAAAAGTCGCTTATCTCGCCACACTTAACCTCGATTAGCTTAACATCACTTGCTGCTACTGCAGTTGCGCTACGAGGGTAATACTCAATTACAGCCATTTCTCCGAAGATCTGGTTCTTAGAAAGAGTTTTAATCTTCTGCTGGTCAGGTTCCCCATATCTGACATAAATTTCTACTGTACCTTCTGAAATAACAAATAAACTTTCCCCATGTTCGCCTTCTTTAAAAATAACCTCTTTAGCCTTAAATTCGCGTAAACTCATATGACCCCCTGCCTTTCATTTTATGCGTTGTTTAACAATTTGATTATATAATTGCAAAATACCATTTGCAATACTATTTGCCTTCTATTCACAGAATTCACATACATTTTATTTGTATTGTCTGATTATTACCAGATTTTAATAATTATCTATCTTAGGATTCTGTGGGCAATATTTCTAAATAGATGTGTAAACATACCAAAATCTTTAGTTAGTGATTGTGGCAATGTCGGAACTCTATCATACAAAACCTGGAAGTATTCGTATTCGGAATCTCTATAATCAAGAATTTCCATACTATATACAACCACATTCCTTCGTTTTGACGGGATAACCGCTATAATAACGCCATCCATATCAACCTTCGCTGAATGTGTTTCGATTTGAATTTGAATTCTGTCGCCAATCTTAATATCCGTCTTATCATCAATATAAATATTGATACTGTGCTCTGTCATGTATGTAGTTATACCTTCAAATTCAGAGCCATCGCTCCTTTTAAGAACCACGAATTCTGCATCCGCAACTCTTACATTTTCAGTATCACTTTCTCTGCCATCAACAAGGAACAGCGCCATGATAAGATAATACATATTTCTGACAATCCAGAATACTAAAACAACCAGACCTAAAGACTGAAGCCCATCTACACAGGTGCAGATTCTTGCAATTCCAATAATAGAGAGTCCCAGCATAATCAAATATGGAGACATGCCCCTAATATCCGGTTGTCTTACTACAGTCTTCTTTGCTTTGTCTGTAACCTCAAACTTCTTGGTTGTAATACCAAACAGCTCTTTAATTACCGGAATAATTAAATGAGGCATTACACATGTTTCATAAATGCCGCTCCATTTCAGTGAAACTGTGTTGCGACTGTAGAATCTTAAGCATATATCCTGCATCACATACATAGGGAACCAGAATAACAGTAAGTCAACCCATGTACATATAAACACCGGTATGGCAAATATCGCAAATAAAAGCGGTGATATAAAATAAATCAAGCTTTTAATGGATGAATACCAATAAACTACCGAGCTCCAATAGCTAAACTTCTGCGCAAAGCTTAGTCCCTTGCGAGTGAACAGATGAAGCTGCTTTGCTGTGCTGATTACACCTCGGCCCCAACGAATACGCTGAGTAATATGATCCCTGAATATATCAGGTGTTTTACCACTTGCCAATGGCTCTGGAATGGCAAGACTTACATATCCGCTCGATTCAATCAATACACCGGTTGCAAAATCTTCGGTGATAGATTCAGTATAAAATCCGCCAATATCTTCTATAGCCTGTCTTGCAATCACAGTATTTGAACCACCGTAAATTACACTGTTCGTTGAGGTTTTCGCTACCTCAATTGTTCTATAGAAGAAATCCTGCTCATTTGGCGCATTCTTTTCGGAATACAAAGCATGCTGGAAAACATCCGGTTCATAGAAGCATTGCGGTGTCTGAACAAAACCTAGGGAAAGACCTTTCTTTTTCGCATCGATAAAATACGGAATTGTCTTCATCAAGAAATCACTCTTAACAATCATATCCGCATCAAGGGTTACAACATACGGTGAAGTTGTAAGTCCCATTGCATGGTTAAGATTTCCAGCTTTCGCTCCTTCGTTATCAGGCCTGTCAAAATATCCTACGCCCATTGATTCTGCCAAAGCTCGCACCTGACTACGCCTGTTATCATCGCAAACCCATATATGAATTTTGCTCTTATCAGGATACTGAAGGTGTTTGCATCCATTAATTGTTCTTCGAAGCAAATCGTTCAGTTCATTGTAAGTTGCAATAAATATATCTACGTCAGGATATTCATCCTCTTCAATTTCAGGCAAAGGAAAATCTTTCTTTGCCATTAAGTTCAAATACAGCGAAATAGATTCAAAGAATCCAAAAACCTCGACGCATAAAAGTAAAATGTTAAAGAATACTGCAACCCAACCTGCTTTAAATGGAATTGAGTACACTATGCGCCAGTACAAGTACATTAAAGCGAAAAATACAGTTAAGACTAATACAGTAAATCTTAGCTTATCAATAAGTTTTTCTTTAAATGTCTCTTTAATTGCGTTTTCGTATAGACTTCCGTAATTGGTTCCCTTCTTAGTTGTAATTTTTCTAATCAAGAAAACAAGCATTAAAAGAACTATTAATGTTACAAATACCTTTAGTGCGATAATCGGCCATCTATGGAAAATGACAATATCTCTATCATTTAAAGATTCTTTAAGCCACAGCGGCATAAGGGATTTTTTGTTAGAAATCTCTGGCACCTTTATATCTGCTGGGGCTATCCCCTTTACTAAATCTCGTACCCATAAGCCACACGGTGTCAAATCTTTGTCAGTTATAGGTTCCCCTGGTTTATATTCAGGCTTAAGCATGGCCGAAAGCTCATTTTTATTAGACAAGCTCCATACCGCATAACTTATGCCGTAATCATCAAGCATGTTAAACCAAGATACTGCATTGTCAAAATCATATCCTTCATCACCTGAAGCAAGAGTAATACCGCACTCTGAAACGAAAACAGGAAGTCCTCGCTCCATTGCCTCTGTCACTTCAGCTTGAATATCATCATAATGAGTTCCTGCGTAAAAATGTAGTACATACATCAGGTCATCAAATTCAAGTGGCTTTCTAATTGAGGCCTCAAGATAAGCATCAAAATATGGTGTACCTACCAGAATCACAGAATCCTGACTATTGTTTCTGATAACAGGAATCACTTCATTTGCATATTCATAAATATCATTCCAGAAGGTCTGACCGTTAGGCTCATTACATATTTCGTAAATGATATTTGGAACATCTGCATATTCTTTTGTAAAGGCATCAAAAAACGCTATTGCCTCATCCTTATGGATATTAGGATCTTTATCTTCAAGAACATGCCAGTCAACGATTACGTACATATCAGAGGCGATTGCATATTCTACGCCCTTTTTCATTAATTCGAGACTTTCTTCGGGATTTTCACAATAGATAACAGAATACATAGGCAGTCTAATGAGATTACAATCCCACTCATTAGATAGCTGATTGAAAATATTCGAATCAATGATATCAGGAAACCATGTGAGGCCATGAGTACTAACGCCCTTAAGTTGAACAGGACGTCCATTTTTATCTACAAGCTGAGTTCCTTCGACATGTAATTGACCATTAGTCGAAGGTCTTGCGTGAACATATGAATTCTCATCAGCATAAACAGGTGAATTAATAATTAGGAATAATATAAATGAGAATACTAAAAACAAAGCACATAATCTCTTGCGTTTATTCATTAGCGCCTCCAAAAATAGTTCCGATTTATCTGAATTATTTTTAATTATATATTATCTGTCAATTAATAACCTAAATATCAAAAATGTTTCACAATATTTTCAAGAATTTTTAAGTATGTCTATAGTAATTCTTGAATTGCATACTCGCATACATTCTTAAGTTTTCCGCTGTTTTTAAAGACCTTTGTAAAGTCATAATTCAATGCAAAATAAATACTTCCATCATCTTCAACGTTTCCCAGGCTGACTATTACATCACTTCCGCCAGCATCTTCTACGATAAAAATTTTAGAATCTGGAGTCAGGCCATATTCAGCTCCATCCTCACATGTAGTCATTTCTATAAATCTGATATCGCAAATATAATTTAAAATCTTATCTACTCTTTCTTCATCTAAATCCAACTCTTCGTTTCCAATACAAATCCATTCATCCCCATCCTTTTCAAAATCCAGCAAAATACCATTTGCATCTGTAAGAGAAAACTTGCTGACATCATCTTTATCTATCAAAAAGACGCATTCGCCCTCATCTTCAATTTCACTTTCTTCGTCAAGAGCCTTAGCGTGAGCATCCTCTTTAGATTCCTCAACAACTGCGTCACTATTATTATCTATAGATTTATTCTTTGGAAAAATAGAGAAAACAAGAAGGCCAATTAGTAAAACTATCACCAGCCCAGAAATAATAAGAATAACTTTATTTTGTAAAAGATTTTTCATAGCTTCCCACCCCCAAAATTTAGAATAAAAAATGCTTTACAATATAAAAATATTGTAAAGCATTTTATTTTGATTATCTATAGATAATGTCGTCTCTTCCAGGACCATTTGAAACCATTGTGATAGGGAATCCAATTTCCTTCTCAATGAATTCGATATAATTGCGGCAGTTTTCAGGAAGATCTTCGTATTTCTTGATACCACGAATATCTGTCTTCCAACCAGGAAGTGTTTTAAGTACTGGCTTAGCCTTCTCAAGCTTAGATGTAACAGGGAAATCTGTTGTGACCTCACCATCAATTTCATAGCCAACACAAACTGGAATCTCATCAAGATATCCAAGTACATCAACTACAGTAAATGCTACATCTGTTGTACCCTGCATTCTGCAACCGTATTTAGATGCAACGCAGTCAAACCAACCCATACGACGAGGGCGACCTGTTGTAGCACCGAACTCACCACCATCGCCACCGCGACGTCTAAGCTCATCTGCTTCATCGCCAAAGATTTCTGAAACGAATGCTCCAGCACCTACAGCTGACGAATAAGCCTTACATACAGTAACAACCTGCTTAAGCTCCTGAGCTGGAATACCAGCACCGATACATCCATAAGGAGCAAGTGTAGACGATGATGTAACCATAGGATAAATTCCGTGATCTGGATCTTTAAGAGTACCAAGCTGGCCTTCTAAAAGGATTGTCTTGTTTTCTTTGATTGCATTCCATAAGTATGCAGAAGTATCACATACATAAGGAGCAATCATATCACGATATTCGTGAAGTGTGTTAAGTAACTCCTCTGGAGTAAGAAGAGGCTTATGATACAAATGCTCTAAAAGAACATTCTTCTGATCGCATGTGCGAAGAACCTTTTCTTTTAACAAATCTTCGTCAAATAACTCCTGAACCTGATAACCAATCTTAGCATACTTATCAGAATAAAAAGGAGCAATGCCACTTTTTGTAGAGCCGAATGAAGCTTTACCAAGGCGTTCCTCCTCATATTGATCGAAAAGGATATGATATGGCATAACAATCTGCGCTCTATCAGATACAAGAATATGTGGTGCTGGCACCCCTTTCTCCTCGATAGATTTAATCTCCTTGATAAGAACTGGGATATTAAGAGCTACACCATTTCCAATAATACTTGTAGTATGATTATAAAAAACGCCTGAAGGTAATGTGTGTAATGCAAATTTGCCATAGTTGTTTACTATGGTATGTCCTGCATTAGCTCCACCCTGAAAACGTACAATAATGTCCGCATCTGCTGCCATCATGTCAGTGATTTTGCCCTTACCTTCGTCGCCCCAATTAGCGCCTACAACTGCTTTAACCATAACAATCCTCCTAAAACTATATTTAATTTATATCAATCAATTTCTTTGTCACTGTACAAGCCAAAGCGCCTGGTCCAATATGACATGAAACTGAAAGTGATAACGGATCAATCCAGATTTCTTTACCTGGGAATTCCTGTAAAAGTTCTTCTCTAAACTTTTCCGCTGCTTCCTGATTTTGTGTATGTGCTATAGAAATGATAACATCATCAAGATTATCAGTCTTAATGACATTTTTCATATCCTTCTTCAGCGCATCTATCATAATCTGCTTAGCCTGCTTAACAGTGCGGGCTGTAGCAAACTTATCAAGCTTTTCTCCATAAATTGAAAGAACTGGCTTAATCTTAAGAAGAGAACCGATTGCAGCAACCGCTGGAGTAAGTCTGCCACCCTTCTTAAGGTATTCCAAAGTATCTACTGTAATGTAGATTGTAGACTTATCCTTAATCTCCATTAATGCATCGCAAATTTCCTGAGCGCTCTTGCCCATATCTGCAAGCTTCTTAGCTTCCATAGCTGAAAGCTTCTGTGTAACAGAAATACGCTGATTATCAACAACTACAACTCTACCATTGTAATCCTCTGAAAGCATCTTTGCAGTAGCACAAGATGAAGATAATCCAGAAGACATAGGAATATAAACTAATTCGTCATAGTCCTTAAGTATGCTCTCCCACAAATCCATAAGATTACCAGTAATAGGCATCGAAGTTGTAATCTCTCCGCCCTGTGTCAGCTTTTCAAAAAACTGCTCCTGAGTTAAATCTATATCCTCGTAGTAAAGCTCACCATCAATATAAAAAGGCATAGGAACTACGAAAATTCCGAGCTCCTTCGACTGCGCCTGAGTAATTCCACTATTACTATCTGTAAGTATTGCAACTTTGCTCATATATCACCTCTTAATTATTTAAACACCGACGATTATTCTACCATAATCAGCCGTTAAATTAAACTAAAATCTAAAATAAAAGTTTTCAAAATCCTTCGCCCACTCCCCCGAAGGCTCCCTCTCCACCCAGGCCACATGCCACCGCCTCCCCGAAGCTTCTGAGGCCCTGCCCGCCCATGTTACAAAGCCCCGGCCCTTGTATTGACATGTACCACAGTTGGCTGGCAAACAATTTTGCGAATATTTTTAGTTTTTCAATGGGACAAATTTAGACATAGCTCATGTGTTTTTTGAGGAATGAACTGTTCGAAAAAATGTTTTTAAATTGGCGGACACGAAAGTTTTTTAGTGTACTTCTTAGACTAAGGGGGCTTGGTTTCATATTACGCTTGCTAAGTAACATGACAAAGCAGGTTTTGCATATCTAGGTACCGTGCTCCATGCGACGTCCTGTCGCTTACGCACTTTCGCCGCCGTCCGTGGCGGCGAATACCTATATATTGCAAAACCTGCTTTTATGTTACTAAGCGCGCTCCAAAATCAACCAAGCCCCCTCTAGTCTAAGAAGTACAATTAGCTTTATAAATTGTGTCCGCCAAAGAAAAACATTTTTTCTAACTGTACAGGCCTACAAAAAACACATGAAAATAAGCTTGTCTAAATTGCCCATTAGAAAAACAAAATATTCTTGCAATGTTTGCAAGTCAACTGTGGTACATGTCTGAATATAAGGGCCGGGGCAACTCAAGTATAAAAGGCAGGCAGGGCCTTGGGATAAAATGGCGGTGGCCTGTGGCCTGCCATATAAAAAAGCCTTCGGCCAAAGTGGTCGAAGGCTTAAAATGCGTGTATTAGATTTTAGTACATGCCACCCATTCCTGCACCAGCGGCTGCAGCAGCTGCGGCGTCAGCAGCAGGGTCTTTGATATCAGCAACAACTGACTCTGTTGTAAGAAGTGTAGATGCAACAGATGCAGCGTTCTGTAATGCTGTACGTGTAACCTTAACTGGATCTACGATACCAGACTTAACCATTTCAACGTATTCTTCGTTGTATGCGTCGAAACCTACTTTGTCATCAGACTCGCGAACCTTGTTGATGATTACTGAGCCTTCAAGACCTGCGTTTGCAGCGATGTAGAATAATGGAGCTTCAAGAGCCTTAACGATTACGTTAGCACCTGTCTTCTCGTCGCCTGAAAGTGTATCAGCAAGCTCTGCAACCTTCTTCTGAACGTGGATGTATGCAGAACCGCCACCTGCGATGATACCTTCCTCAACAGCAGCACGTGTAGCGTTAAGAGCATCTTCCATACGAAGCTTAGCTTCCTTCATTTCTGTCTCTGTAGCAGCACCAACACGGATAACTGCAACACCACCAGCGAGCTTAGCAAGTCTTTCCTGAAGCTTTTCCTTGTCGAACTCTGATGTTGTCTCGTCAATTTGTGCACGAATCTGTGCAACACGTGACTCGATTTCAGCCTTGTCGCCACATCCATCAACGATAACAGTGTTTTCTTTGTTTACCTTAACTGACTTAGCACGTCCAAGCTGCTCAAGTGTAGTATCCTTAAGCTCAAGACCTACTTCCTCAGAGATTACCTGACCACCTGTAAGGATTGCGATATCCTGAAGCATTTCCTTACGTCTGTCGCCATAGCCTGGAGCCTTAACAGCAACTACATTGAATGTACCACGAAGCTTGTTAAGGATAAGTGTTGTAAGAGCCTCGCCTTCGATATCCTCAGCAATGATAAGAAGTCTAGCGCCAGACTGAACAATCTGCTCAAGTACTGGAAGAAGTTCCTGGATGTTAGAAATCTTCTTGTCTGTGATAAGGATGTATGGATCATCAAGGTTTGCTTCCATCTTGTCCATATCTGTGCACATGTAAGCTGAAATGTAACCTCTGTCGAACTGCATACCTTCTACAAGGTCAAGCTCTGTCTGCATTGTCTTTGATTCTTCGATTGTGATAACACCATCGTTAGAAACCTTTTCCATAGCGTCAGCTACCATCTGACCTACTTCATCATCACCAGCTGAAATAGCAGCAACACGAGCAATCTGCTCCTTGCCGTCTACAGCCTTTGACATACCAACGATTGCTTCTGTAGCGCAATCTACAGCCTTCTTCATACCCTTTCTAAGAACGATTGGGTTAGCACCTGCAGCAAGGTTCTTCATACCTTCCTTAACCATTGCTTGTGCAAGAACTGTAGCTGTTGTTGTACCATCACCTGCTACATCGTTTGTCTTAGTAGCAACTTCCTTTACGAGTTGAGCACCCATGTTTTCGAATGCGTCATCAAGCTCAATATCCTTTGCGATTGTTACACCATCATTAGTGATAAGTGGTGCACCGTATGACTTTGCAAGAACTACATTACGTCCCTTAGGTCCGATTGTAACTCTAACTGTGTTTGCTAACTTATCTACGCCTGCTTCTAAAGCCTGTCTAGCTTCAGCGCCGTACTTAATCTCTTTTGCCATTTTAATCTACCTCTTTCCCAATAAAATTATTCTACTACTGCAAGAATATCATTCTGACGAACGATGATGTACTCTTCGCCCTCAAGCTTAACATCTGTACCAGCATATTTTGAATAGATAACCTTCTGGCCTTCTTTAACCTGCATTGTGATTTCCTTACCGTCTACAACCCCGCCTGGACCAACAGCGATTACGATAGCCTCCTGTGGCTTCTCCTGAGCTGCTGATGCAAGAATAATTCCTGACTTTGTTGTCTCTTCTGCCTCGCACTGTTTTAAAACAACACGATCTGTTAATGGAACTAATTTCATTTTATATTACCTCCTAAATTGATAATCGAATTTATTTGTTAGCACTCATTTAATCCGAGTGCTAACTACAAAAAGTATAATAGGATTCTATCAGAATAGTTGCAAGCAAAAAACTCGCTCTATTTCCTGATGAATCCTATTAATAGCTCTTAATATCTCATTTTTTCTCTCTTTTTCTTACTGTTACACTTTTGGACACCTTAGAAAGCAGAGAATTCTTGATAGTATCGCCTCCTATGGCAACTAAAGTGCCAAGTACATCCATCACTACAGCTTGATGTTCGCTATCCAATGCTTGAAGCTCTTTAGTGATTGAAGCAAGTGATTTTGCCTTGTTGGATGTAACATGTGAAAGCTTAGTAGCTCCGTTAGAAGCAAGGCATGAAAAGAAAATATCACCAAACATTGCTCTAGATTGATAATCCACCTCTTGTGACCATTTCTTAAGTGTGGCATCAATCACCTTAGAAGATTCACATACATCTGGCTCCAAGTTAAAGCGATTTCTGGTCACATTCCACGTCATTGGATCGTGCTGTAAGATGCCTTTTGCATTGGTAGATACAACAAGTGTCTTAGCATTAGTATACATAAGCATTCCAATGATTGATTCGTTAGGGACAAATTTATGAACCCTTCCAATAATCATTTTATAATCTGGCTTTTTAAGAATATCAGAAATACATCCCGGACCATCAAAATTGTATACATCTATAATGCTATCCTTAATATGTAGCTTACAAAAAGCACTTCCAAAAACCGCAAAATTACCGCCCTTTGAATGACCTCCTATCCTGATATCTTTCATAGTTCTTGCAAAATTCTTATTTAAATATTGCACCGCTTTAATCTGACCGCCTGTACCTTCTGAATAGCACATGTTGTAATCTTCTTTCCAACCTACCAGATTGTCATCGGTACCTCTAAATGCCACAAAAATCGTGCCATCATTCAAATAAAATGTGCAAGCCGAAAACTGACTTACATTTTCATGGTCAAGCTCATTTACAAAGCCACATAATTTGGTTCCACCAAAACGCTTGGAATTAATTAATTCAGGAATCAGAAAAGGAGCGAACTTGGTAAAAGTATTTTTAGCTACAAGCTCCTCCCTGGTATATTTTGCGAAAAACTTATCGCACAATTCTTCAATTGTAATCTTTTCTTTTAGGCCAGGACCTGGCACTAAACCATCAAAAGGTGCATACACCAGCTCACAAAGAACTAATGCATCCACCTCATTAAACGGATCAATATCAAATGGGACATCCCCACGCCATTGTAAATAATCAATAATGTTTGCCACTTTAATTATTCCTCAAAAAGAGCGTCGCTACCTTCATCTGGCTCGATTGTTACCTTTTCAACATAAGGACCATCGTTTTCTTCTTCAAAGATAGAATCATCTACCTGGGAGCCAAGTGGAGAATCCTCAACGTTGCGTTTGTAAATTTTGTTAGAGTCCTTCTTATGTCCATTAAGTCCAAGTGCCATAAGAATTAAAGAAAAAAGTGAAACGCCACCAACTGCAACAAGATATACTGCACTAATGAACTCACCTGTGAAAAACTTAGCATTTTCCATAAGAAGATATACGCTACTTGCTATTGTTGCAGCGCCAAGTACAAGACTTATAAACCATGTAAATCTCTGCATATGAAATAGTGCAAATGACTGCTGAAGCATAATTGCACCAAATATAAAGCCAATCAAGCAAACAAGTGCATCAATAAATGATGAGATATGGTCTGCCTTGAAAATAATAACAGAACCGATAATCATGAGAATAACACCCATGGTAAATCCATAATTTGAAACTCTTACAAACTCATGATTAAAGAAATATTTAATCATGTAGTATACACCGAAGATAATAAAAAGAATCCCTATTCCTAAAACTGAAAAAGAATAAACTAATTTTTCGATGAAAGATGCATCTAATACCAAGAGGCAAATGCCAACAGCAAGGAATGCCAACGCTCCTATAATATGAGCAGCTAGACCTGCCTTTGATTCTTTAATTACTTCATTTGTATGTGCCATAAGTCCCTCCTGTAAGATCAACTAAAAATAATGACAATGAAATTAATTAAGCAGTGCGCCACAATACACAACGACAAACGCTTTGTTTTGATGTACATAAGCCCCAGCGCTATGCCAACAACAACTGCATATATGAATTGTACTATATTATTGTGTAGAATACCAAAACAAATTGATGAAAATAATACTGATATAATCGAACCGTACCATAGATAAAGCTGCCCGGTAACAATTCCTCTGAGAAGCAATTCTTCTAGAATTGGAATCACCAAACAATTACATAACAGCTTTATTACAAGGCTGCCATCTGTTAGAGTACTCTCTGCCCTAGAAAAGCCTTTCGATATATCAATCAACCCACTGTGAGTTAAAATGACATTAAGTAATAATCCAAGGGCCACAACACAAATAACCCATAGCACATAGCTATAAATCTGTTTTTTCTCAGTTATTTTCTCTGGAATCAATTTGGGAATTGTCCTGTAAATCAGATACATAGGAACCAAGCAAACAAGACCTGCAATTAAAAGACAGGTAAGCTTGCCTACTTTTTGTCCTATCATGCCAATTAAAAAGGCAACTCCAAACTGATATACAAAGAAATAAACTATAAACGGATATAAAATTTGTAGTATTCTATTTATCTTAATTTGCTTCAATATAATCAAGTACCTCGCCTGGATAGTCTAGTATTACAGCTGCTCCTGCATCCTCTAAATCCCATCGTGAGCCAAAGCCCCATGTTATTCCGATGCAATCGATTCCCATCTTAACAGCGCCTGCAGCATCAAACTTTGTGTCTCCAACCAGAACAGTCTCCTCTTTTTTGTGCCAAGGAGCTCTGCTAAAGCATAGGTCAATCACCTGATCTTTTGTATCAATTTTGGCGTCGAATGTAGCTCCGCAGATTTCTGTAAAATAGTGATCGATTCCAAGCTTCTTCAAAAGCTTTTTAGCTGTAGGTTCAGGCTTAGATGTGCAGACAAATAAACAATATCCTCTCTTTACAAGATCAGATAAAAGACCTTCTATGCCTGCATACACCTTTGCATTATACATACCATCTTTTGCATCATAGTATTCACGATAGGTGGCCACCATATCATGAAAATGTTCATCCTTGATATGCAAAATATTAGGAAAAGAATAGGTAAAGGGAGGTCCAACGCATTTACGAAGTGTGGCATAATCTGGAATATCATAACCATACTTTTCCATTGCAATCTTAAGACAATCGATTATACCTGGTGCAGAATCAACCAGTGTACCATCTAAATCAAAATATACATTCTTTATCATTTCTTAACGCCCTTTGTATCACGAGATGCCACATGAAGTCTACCGATGGATACTGTCTTATCTTTAATCTTAACGTCTATATTTTCACCTTCGGAAAGGACGTAGATGTCTGTAAGCTCATCACCTTTACCAAGCTTCATTCCTCTAACACCTACTGCAGTCTTTTTCTTTTCAGGAATAGTGTCACCTTCGATTCTGAGGAACATATCCTTTGCAGATTGCATAACAACTGTGCTTGAAGGTTCAAGAACCTTTACACATATCACTTTATCATCATCGGCAAGCTTTGTAGCAGCAATTGCCTTTCTTGTAACATCAAATTCGCTACCATCAACAACCTTAATCATGGCAGTCTTTGTACCAAAGAGAAGCTTCTTTTTGATGATATTTTCCATAGAATCAGCAAAAATCAAATTCTCTTTTGTAAGGTCAAGCTTAGAACCACGTTCTGCAGTATCGATTGGCTGACCTTTATCTCTAAATTTACCAAATGGTAAGCTAAGCACCTTGATTGCATGCATCTCACCACTTCCTGTAAACAGGCAGATTTTATCGGTGTTCTTACATAAAACAATCTTCTTGGATTCTGCTTCAGCTGCATCTTTGTTACGCTCGTAAGTAGGCATGTCTACAACACGGGCATAAGCAAATCTATCTATTAGTACGGCAACATCAATAACTTCAATAGGCTTTTCTTCTACTACAGCCTCCTCAACATTATCAATTACTGTACGGCGCTCTCTTGCATATTCCTTTTTTACAGCCTGTAAATCCTTGATAATAACCTTTGCCATTTCGCCTCGGCTTGAAAGGATTTTGGTGTAACGAGCGATTTTGTCCATTGTCTCATCGTAATCCTTACGAAGAGCTTCAATTTCTAAGCCAATGAGACGATGTAAACGCATATCTAAAATAGCCTGAGCCTGACGCTCTGTAAAACGAAGCTGTTCCGCATCACGCTTAGACTGAGCTGACTTGAAATTGATACCAGCTGTGATTCCATCAACAAGACAAGCCTTAGCCTGCTTAACATCCTTTGAACCACGAAGAATTTCGATGATAAGATCGATAACATCACAAGCCTTTATCAAACCTTCCTGGATTTCCTTTTTCTCCTGCTCCTTGCCTAAAAGATGAGTGTATTTTCTAGTACAAAGCTCGTACTGGAAATTAACATGATGTTTGATAATTGGAACAATGCCAAGTGTTTCCGGCTTGCCATCTGCAACTGCAAGCATGTTGACACCAAAAGTGTCCTCAAGACGTGTCTTCTTGTAAAGAAGATTAAGGACATTTTGCGCGTCTGCACCTTTTCTAAGCTCAACAACAATTCGCATCTGCTCACCTTTAGACTGGTTTGAGATATCTGCGATATCGTTTGTCTTCTTTGTCTCTACAAGATTGAAAATATCATTTAAGAATTTTCCAATATTTGCACCAATCATAGGATAAGGGATTTCTGTAATGACAATCTGCTCCTTGCCGCCCTTAACCTTTTCGATTTCAGCTTTACCACGAATCTTGATTTTACCAACACCTGTTGAGTAAATTTCAAGCAAATCATCCTTGTTTGTAACAATTCCACCTGTAGGAAAATCAGGTCCAGGAATGATTTGCATCATTTCTTTTGTGCTGATATCAGGATTTTTCATGTAGGCAATAACGCCCTCAACAACCTCTCCTAGATTGTGTTGAGGAATAGATGTAACCATACCTACAGCGATACCGTCAGATCCATTTATAAGGATATTTGGAACACGAACAGGTAGAACCTCCGGCTCTTTTTCTGTCTCATCATAGTTTGGTACAAAATCTACAACATTTTTATCAAGATCACCAAGGTAAACCTCCTGAGCAACCTTGGCAAGACGTGCCTCAGTGTAACGCATTGCAGCGGCACCGTCTCCTTCAATGGAACCAAAGTTACCATGACCATCAACAAGAGGAAGACTCTTTTTGAAGTCCTGACTCATAACAACTAGGGCTTCATAGATGGAGCTGTCGCCATGAGGGTGATATTTACCCATTGTATCACCAACTATACGGGCACTCTTTTTGTATGGCTTGTTATAATCAACCTTCAACTCGTACATGTCGTAAAGTGTACGACGCTGTACAGGCTTAAGACCATCTCTAACATCAGGTACTGCACGTGCAAGGATAACTGACATAGAGTAATCTATGAAGGATTTCTGCATTATCTCAGAATATTCAGTTCTTATAATTTCACTAGGCATCTATTTCAGCCTCCTTTGCATGCTTGTAAATAAATTCTTTACGTGGTGCAACATCGCTACCCATAAGAAGCTCTGTAACTTCAGATGCCATAAGGGCATCCTCGATTTCTACAAGCTTAAGCTTACGTCTTTCAGGATCAAGTGTTGTCTCCCATAACTGCTCTGCATCCATTTCGCCAAGACCTTTGTATCGCTGAAGTGTAAATGTCTTTCCATTCATCTTCTTGCGGTACTTTTCAAGAGCAACATCATCGTAAAGATATTCTTCCTCTCCCTTTGAAGGAATAGCCTTGTAAAGAGGAGGCATAGCAATATAAACGTGTCCTTCTCTAATAAGCTCTGGCATAAATCTATAGAAAAATGTCAAAAGAAGTGTGCTGATATGAGCACCATCCACATCGGCATCGGCCATGATTACGATTTTGTCATAGCGGAGCTTTGAAATATCAAAATCATTACCATATCCTTCGGAAAAACCACAACCAAATGCATTGATAAGTGTTTTAATTTCTGCATTAGCAAGAACCTTGTCCATTGAAGCCTTTTCAACGTTAAGAATCTTACCTCTGATAGGCATAATAGCCTGATACATTCTGTTTCGAGCCTTCTTTGCTGAACCACCAGCGGAATCTCCCTCGACGATAAAAATTTCGCACTTTTCAGCATCACGTGATTCACAGTTTGCAAGCTTACCATTTTGATCAAAAGAGAACTTTTGCTTTGTAAGAAGATTTGTCTTCGCTTTCTCTTCTGATTTACGAATCTTGGCACTCTTTTCCGCACAGGAAATAATAGCTTTAAGAGTCTCTAAATTTCTGTCGAAATAGAGAACGAACTCATCCTGACAAACCTTCTGAGTAGCCTTTGATGCATCTGGATTATCAAGCTTAGTCTTTGTCTGTCCTTCGAAACGAGGATCAGGATGCTTGATAGAAACGATAGCTGTGATACCGTTTCTTACATCAGCGCCTGTAAAATTGGCATCCTTATCCTTAAGAATTCCAAGCTCTCTTGCATAGTTATTGATAACTGTAGTAAGTACAGTCTTAAATCCAGTGATATGTGTACCACCCTCAGAGTTGTAAATATTGTTACAGAATCCAAGAATGTTTTCTTTAAATTCATTGCAATACTGGAAGGCAACCTCAAGCTCGATGCCTTCTGCTGCGCCCTTAAAGTAAATAACGTCATGAAGAGCTTCTGCTGTCTTGTTGATTTCTTTAACAAATCCCTTTATACCCTCAGGCTCATGGAACGTCTCATATTCTGGCTCCTCGCCGCGCAAATCAGCATAATTGATTGTAAGACCTGGATTAAGATAAGCAGTCTCATGAAGACGACTCTTTATATCATCCTCCTTGAAATAAGTCTTCTCGAAAATCTCGGCATCTGGTAAGAAATTGATTTTAGTACCATGTTTTGTAGTTTTAGCGATTTTTGGAAGCATGCCATCCACAAGCTTTTCAGTAGGCACACCTCTCTCGTAGCGATCGTGATGAACGTATCCCTCACGTGAAATATCTACAGTCATGTATTCACTCAAAGCATTAACAACTGAAGAACCAACACCATGAAGACCACCAGATGTTTTGTAAACGCTGTCGTCAAACTTTCCACCTGCGTGAAGTGTAGAAAATACAAGTCTTGCTGCTGGAACGCCTTTTGCATGCATACCAACAGGGATACCTCGACCGTTATCCTCTACAGTACAGCTTCCATCTTTTTCAAGTGTTACATAAATTGTGTCACACTCTCCAGCAAGATGCTCATCAACTGAGTTATCAACGATTTCGTATATCAGATGATTCAAACCTTTTCTAGAAGTAGAACCAATATACATTCCAGGACGCTTTCTAACAGCCTCCAATCCTTCTAGAACCGATATGCTACTTGCATCATAAGTAACCTTTTTTGCCATAAATTTACTCTCTTTCAAAATAATAAATCTTAAGACACTTAAAACGCGTCAAAGGCGTCTGGTAAAACCAGGCGCCAAATAAACGAATCTTAATGTTTTCCTGTGGAACCAAATCCACCAGCTCCACGAACAGTATCAGATAACTCTGAAACCTCATTGAAGTCAACTGATAAAAATGGAACAACCACAAGCTGTGCAATTTTCTCTGCACTAGTCACAACTCTAGGAACCTCTCCATCGTTATGAAGAGCAACCTTTATCTCTCCCCTGTAATCCGAATCCACAACACCAACACAGTTGGCAGGTCTGAGACCTTCCTTAGCAGAAAGACCACTTCTTGCAAAAATCCCACCGAAATAACCTTCCGGAATCTCCATTGCAAGACCTGTGCCAATCATCTTGGTCTCGTGTGGCAATATAGTAACATCCTCTGCTACATCCGCAAACAAATCATAACCAGCTGCAAATGCTGAGCCTCTGTCTGGAAGCTTTGCAGAATCAGTCAAACGCAAAATATTAATTTCCATGTATAAAATTCTCCCTATATTCTAGTCGCAAGCAAGGACAATCTGGCCTAACTTTAATGTTTGAGGCACATCAATAACACGCTGATTGATGCTTCCTCTCCATTTTGCCTGCAAATCTATCTTATCAATTTCAAATTCTCCGTCAACCAGAACATCCAAATATTTCATAATTTCCAAATCTTTGATCTGCTCAAATGTGAACCCTGTATAGAGCCAGACGGTCTTCCCGGGAAATCTCTCCCTAATCTCCCGGGCAAGATCCGTGACTTCCTGCCTGTTGGCTGGAAAAAGTGGGTCCCCACCACTAAATGTAATGCCTGATATATAGTCGCGAGAAAGAATCTCGTATAATTCTTCTTTTGCAGCCTCGTCAAATTTAAGGCCTCCGTCAGGATCCCAAGTGATTGGGTTTTGACATTCTTTACAATGATGATCGCATCCTGCAAGCCAAAGCACTGCGCGCAATCCATCACCATTAAGCATGTCATCCTTAGTAATATTATGGTAATTCATTATGTCTATTCTCCCTAGTCCGCAATTTATTTACATGGATTTACGATCGGCGATTTCTGCCATCTTTGCCTCGTTAAGACGTGTATCGCCCTTAACACGAGAGTAAGATAAGTATCCATTCATACGGTCGATTTTTGTGAGGTTCTTGCTTCCACATACTGGGCAAACATCCATTTCAAGCTCCTCATGACCGCAGTCATCACAGTATGAAAGTGATAGATTTACACCTTCATAAAATCCCTTAGCCATAGCTCTGCGAACCAAAGTCTTAACAGCTTCGCGGTTGTAGTTGATTGGATAACGCACGTACTGAATCTTTCCTCCGTTTGAAAGCTCCCAGAATCTGCCTTCCAAATCCTGCTTTTGAATAGGTGTAATATCTTCAGTAACATGGCAGTGGAATGAGTTAGATACGTAAGTTCTATCTGAAACATTCTCAATAATGCCATACTTATTTCTAAACTGCTTTACCTGTAAACCGCAAAGGTTTTCAGCTGGAGTACCGTAGATAGCATAAAGATTGCCATCCTCTTCCTTAAACTGATTCACCTTTTCGTTAATGTGTTTAAGCACTTCAATAGCAAAATCTCCATCCTCTACAAGTGACTTGCCATTGTAAAGCTCCTGAAGCTCATTGAAAGCTGTAATTCCGAATGATGCTGTAGCAGCCTTAAGTAAAGGCTTAATCTTATCGTGGAATCCAAGATGTCCACCATAGAATCCGCCCTCGCAATATGCAAGAGGATTTGTAGATGCGCGCATCTCTCCAAGATAAGCATATGTACGAATGTGAAGCTTTCTGATCATCTCAAGATAATAATCAAGTACTTCGTAGAAGTCCTTTGATTCCTGACGAGCCTTAGCTAAAATCATTGGAAGATGAAGTGAAACTGCACCGATATTAAAACGGCCAATAAATACAGGCTCATCCTTATCATCTGCAGGCTTCATTCCACCTCTTTCATACCAAGGTGAAAGGAATGCACGACATCCCATTGGCGAAATAACTTTGCCGTATTTTTTATACATACTTGCGATATATCCTTCGCCTGTAAGCGAAAGCCAATCAGGGTACATAGTCTTGCGTGAGCAATCAATACCAGCTTCGAAAACATCCTCAAGCTCTTTACCTGGTCCATGAAGATTTTCATCATAAAGGAATACAACCTTAGGGAAAAGAACAGGCTTTTTAAATCCTGGCTTACCCTGGCCGATTGAACGAACCTTAAGGCATGCTTTTGATGCCATCTTTGCAAAAGTAGATGTACCAAGACCGATTGTAACAGTGATAAATGGATAATCACCACGGCTTGAAGCAACAGTGTTGAACTTGTACTCCCATCCCTGGAAGCCCTGCTCCATCTCGCGCTGAACCTCAGCCATAGATACTTCCTCAGCCTTTTCTTTATCAATACCAAGAGATAAATACTTTTCCATATATTTGTCATAAGACTTTTGAGCATATTTCTCAAGGATTTGATCTGCCTGTGGAATAGTGAAACCACCGTACTGCTGGCTTGCAGCAGAAAGAACAATATCACCGATAACATCAAATGCTACATCAAGACTCTTAGGCTCATTGTAGAAAATATTACCCATCTCAAAGCCACCTTCGAGTACTGACTTAACATCAAACAGACAACAGTTCATTGTGTCGCGTCTTGCATTCATATCGTGAATGTAGATGTAACCGTCTCTGATAGCTTGAATTTCCTCTGTTGTAAGGAAGAATTTCTTGTAAAGCTCACGGTTAAGCTCGTTAAAGATTAACGAACGCTTTGTCGATACGAGAGCCGAATCTGTATTAGAGTTCTCCTTATCGCCGATGTACATGATATTCTGAGACTTCTTATAAACATCATCGAGCATCTGTACAAAATCCTGCTTATAGTTGCGATAATCTCTATAAGATTTAGCAACCATTGGATTAACTCGTTCCAAAGCTCCTTCAACAATGTTGTGCATCTGTGCAATCTCAATTTTTTCAAGTCCAAGTTCCTCCACTCTTTCTTCAACAAATTGACATATAAACTTTTCCTGCTCAGGTGTAAATTTTACAAGTACTCGAGTTGCTGATTTGCCAACTGCTTCAACAACTTTCTGTACATTAAATGGCTCTAGAGCACCATCTTTCTTAACAACAAATCTCTCCATATTAACCTCCGGGTTTATCTATACCAAAAACATTTGTAAATACAATTCAGTCAATATCTAGTAAAGACAAATAAAAAACTACTAGATGTTGTGTTGATAGGTTTATACTACCACCACACTATCTAGTAGTCAATAGGGTTAGATACCACAAAATGAAGTTTCACAAATAAATAACAATTTGTTCACTTACTAATATTTAGATTAATAACCAACAGTTGTCTCAACATTCCAATCAGCCAACTCTTCTAACGAATGTGCATATTTAAATTCCACACGATCTCCACAATAGCTCATCCAATAATAAGAATCTTTTTCAAGAAATTCATTATATCTTTTAAAGATAATATCTGAATCACTATAACCATAAACATCCAAATCAGAAATTATGTCTCCGCCTGTTTCCCATACATACCATGTACTGCCTTCTGGAGCCATATCTGGATCATTTGCAGTTCTATCAATTCCGATTACAGCTCCTCTATCAGTATCAAAGCACCATTGTCCTTCGAACTTTTCGAATACTTCATCTAATGTAGGATTTTCTTCTTCGATTTTCTTTTCTACCTTTGAAGGGATTTCAAAATCTTCACCACGAACTTCTGCAAGCCTCTCAGCAAGTTCGTAGCATCTCTTGTGAGTCATGTCCTCTTCTTCGCCTAAGGTGATACAAGGCTGTCCTGAACCGCCACTCCAACTCATTCCTGCAGCAGTTGAATTAGCCTCTTTTTGTGCAATCCAAGCCTTCTGTTCAGCAACAAGCTCCTTTTTCTCGCTCTCATCCAGTTCTTCTGTCAATCTCTCCCAGAGAGAATTAAGTTCCTTATCCCACACATCGTATAAGTTAAAAGCAGCTTCATTCATTTCACATTGTGACATTGAACCGGAATCTGTATTGTCATAGAGCTTTTGATATTTCTCTTCAACAGAAGCAAGCTCAGCCTGAATGCTGTCATCGCTTTCTTTCTCATCAGATGATTCAGCTTTATCTTCTTTCTTATCAACTGCATCTACATCTTCATCTTTTTCATCAGAATCATTTTCCTTAGACACTATTACAGTTTCGCCCCTGTTGTCATCTTCGCCAAAGTTACCACATCCTACTAAGCTTAATGCTAAAATTATGCAAATTAATACTTTTCTTTTCATATAATCATCTTCCCTTCTATTTTAACATTTTTAACACTTCTTCTCATACATTCTCCTTATTTCCTTATAAACTCTAGGTAGTATTTTAATACTTTTGCTTTTTATAGTCAATATCTTTTGTTTGTTTATTGACAAACACATCTATAGGTATTAATATCCAAACGTTACTGTTAATTTTTAGGAGAATGTTATGATGTCACAAGAACATAGTCTAATTAAGCATATTTATTTATGCCGTAAACTTATTCAAATCAGTTTTATATATCTTATAGTCGCTTCTATTGTTCTATTTAGCACTATATCTGTTCAGGCAAAAATAGGTGTCGCACCATTCAAATTAGAAATTAATAAAGTTACAGAGCCTGTTTTAATTATGATTTTTCTATGTATAAGCCTTATCCTTATTTGCTTCATTGGTTTTTCATCTGCCAAAAACCAGTTAGAGCTTGAAATGTATGGAATGAATTTCGATTCATATTCAATCCCAGAGATTCAGGATTATGCTTATGATAAAGATTTGAAATTGCCTAATTTAATCATCTTTAAGACCCTTTTTGTATTTCTCCTTCTTGTGGTTATCTCATTTAGTGTTAGAGGTGCTGCTGAATATGATTTAATTAATATTTCATTTAGTTCCGGCCTTGATCAACCTGCTGTTACAAATTTAGAGCCAGCTGAAAAGCTAGAATCTATCGCTAAGAAGCACAATCTTGCCTACACCGATACTTACTATCCAGATTATCCAGGCACTAGCTATAATGTCTACCTATCTTTGACAGAAGATGATTTATTTCATTCCTTTGTAAGCTTCGCTTTTACAAGTGATGGTGAGCTTTCATCTATAAAATATGAATACACATTAAATAATGATTTATCTGAAGAAGAGAATCTAAAAAATGCTAATGATTATTTCAACACACTTCATGAAGCAGTCTTAGATTCCAGCAACGAAGGCATTATCACAGATGAATTAATATTAAGTCGCTATCAGCTAAATGACGATTTTATCAAGGCTGCTACTGCCGATAACAGAGCAGATGAATTTAAGATTACACTTGAAAATTGCGGATTAATGAATAGAAATTCCATGGCTTATAGCACTGGCAAGCTAGAGGAATCATACAGTATATTTCACTCAATTAAATAATTTAGGAGGTTTAATGTGTTAGAAATAAAAGAAATCAAATTTTTAAAAAGATGTTCTTTATATCCAAAACTATTAATAGCTGGTCTTGTATCAATGCTTACATCTGGATTTGCAGCTATTCTGTTTGATATGATTGTGGCCATCGGCTCTGATTACACTAATGACACTTTAAGAAGCATTGTAGATGTTACAGGCTTCGGTATTATGATTGCAGAAGGTGTCATAGGAATCATCGCATTAATATGTATAAAGGTTGCATACACTAATCCTAAATTCCAAGATTTAGCCGACGGAGCCTATGAGGTTCCTGCCGATCCAACACTTGATAAAGATGTTATGACAGGTGTATCTGCAGCAGCCATCGGCGGACGAATGCTTAAACGTTCTGGAAACTCTACCGCAAATTCAGTGGGTGGCGCCGTTAGCACAGCTGCTACAGCAGTAGGTTTACTAGTAATCATTCAAATGGGATTTGATTGCATGAAAAATGCAGATGCTATTTGCAAGGCTTATGGAATCAAAGTTATCAGAATGAAAACTTTATTACTTAGTTTTATATTTGTGCCATACGTCATTATTACAATAATTACAAATATATTCTAAAAAACGGCTAGCCTATATTGGCTAGCCGTCATCATTTAAGAGAACTCTAATTCTCCCTTAGTCCTATTACCAATCTAAATCTGATGTCTCATCCTTCTTTGAACGAGTCATAAGGTCATAAACAGCATCCTTAGCTGCTAGATTTTCAAATAATACTGCATTTACAATATTAACAATTGGCATTTCTATATTGTATTTTTCTGCAAGCTTCTTGGCTGCTTTGGCAGAATACACACCTTCTACAACCATCGCAACCTTTTCCATGGCCTCATCCTTGCTCATTCCCTGTCCAATGTAAAAGCCTGCCATTCTATTTCTAGAGTGCATTGATGAGCAAGTAACAATAAGATCGCCTACGCCTGTAAGGCCTGCCAGAGTCTCTGCCTGACCTCCCATAGCTACTGCAAGAGATGAAATCTCCTTGATACCACGAGTAATAAGTGCAGCCTTAGCATTGTCTCCAAAGCCAAGTCCATCTGACATACCAGCAGCAAGAGCTATAACATTCTTTAGTGCAGCTCCGACCTCGATGCCCTTCACATCAGGTGAAGAATATACTCTAAAGTATTTATTCATAAATAGATTCTGAACAAACAAAGCTGTCTGCCTGTCTGTAGATCCAGCAACTACTAAAGTAGGTTTAAATACAACTACTTCTTCAGCATGGCTAGGACCAGAAAGAACACAAATGCGCTTATCATCTCCTAATACATCCTCTAAAATCTCTGTCTGAGTAAAAAGTGTATCTTCTTCTATACCCTTTGTTACTGTAATAAATATCTGATTGTTATTTACATAATCCTTAATCTTTTCTGCTGTCTCTCTAGTCGCCTTAGATGGAACCGCCATCAAAACAACATCCGCAGTGTGACAGGCATCCTCAATATCAGCAGTAAAAATCATAGATTCAGGGAGCTTCACGCCCTTAATCTTATCGCTGGTATGAGTATCATTCATCTGATCCACCTGAGACTGTCTATGGGACCAGACCTTTACCTCATGACCATTTTTATTGAGCATAACAGCTAAAGCGATGCCCCAGCTGCCTGCTCCAAGTACACTAATTCTAGCCATATAATACCTCTAGTCTTTATAAAAATTACGCTCTTGTCTCTGGGTGGAACGAGAATTTGTTTTCGTTTCCCTTGAGAAGTCGCTTTATATTTGCATGGTGAAGTATGATTGAAAGAGCTGAAACAAAGCAACAAATAATAACTACTTCTTTGATTTCATTACCTGGATACTTTTCGGCAAATACGCCAAGACAAGCAGCAACAATTATTTCAATTGCAAAGGATAACTCTGCAACAATTGAACCTAATGAGACATAACGTGTCAAAGCAACAAGTGAAATAAACACAACTGCCGGGATAGGAAGTCCAATTGGGAATAATGCAATGATAAAACCTAATGTAGATGCAACTCCCTTACCGCCTTTAAAGTGCATATAACATGGAAAATCATGGCCAAGTACGCAACCAAGTCCAGCATAAACCATATAGATACTAGGACTCTCTACAAAGAAACCAAAAACTAATTTAACAAAGAAACAAGCAACAACACACTTTAAGCAGTCCCAAGTCAGTGTAATAAGACCTGCTGGAACACCTAAATTACGCATTGTGTTAGTTGAGCCAACATTTCCGCTGCCAACTTTTGTCAAATCAATATTTTTTGACTTACCGATGAGATATCCCATCAAAACCATTCCGAAACAATAACCGATTAGTAAAGCTATTATTCTCCCCACTACTATCATTATTCGTTTTCCTTTCTCTCTCTAATGATAAATTTTAAAGATGTTCCTTCAAATCCGAAGGCATCTCTAATTCTATTTTCAAGATAACGCACATAAGAAAAATGCATTAAATATTTTTCATTAACAAAGATGACAAAGGTAGGTGGCTTTACTGCAACCTGTGTAGTGTAGAAAATCTTAAGTCGCTTACCCTTATCTGTAGGTGGCTGCTGAAGCGCAACTGCCTCAGAAACAATCTCATTTAATACGCCTGTAGCAATACGCATTGAATTGTTCTCAATAACTGCATCGATTGTCTCGTAAATCTTGCCGAGACGCTGTCCGCTTTTAACAGAAATAAAGAGAATTGATGCATAAGGCATAAATGAAAGAATCTGACGAATCTTTGTCTCGTGCTCTTTCATTGTCTTGTCATTTTTCTCAATGGCATCCCATTTATTAACACATATAATTATACCCTTTCCACGTTCATGAGCAATACCTGCAATCTTTGCATCCTGCTCAGTAACGCCTTCAGTGGCATCAATCATAATTATTACAACATCAGATTTTTCTACAGATGCAACCGCTCTAACTATAGAATAACGCTCTAAATCTTCTTTAATTTTGCTCTTTCTACGAAGACCAGCTGTATCAATAAAGATATAATCCTTGTGATTGTATCTTACTTTAGTATCAACAGCATCACGAGTAGTACCTGCGATATCAGATACAATAACACGCTCCTCACCGCAAAGCTTATTGATAAGTGAAGATTTTCCAACATTTGGCTTACCGATAACTGCTATCTTTGGAGTATCATCCTCCTCAGCCTCTCCTGTAGGCTCTGGGAAGTAGCTTACAACAACATCAAGCATATCACCAAAACCAAGACGTGATGATGCAGAAATAGCAATTGGATCTCCAATTCCTAAATTGTAAAACTCATAAACATCTGCCATATCGCGCTCGAAGCTATCTACTTTATTAACCACAAGAACAACCGGCTTGTGACTACGTCTAAGCATATCAGCAACCTTTGAATCGCTATCCTGTAATCCCTGCTTAACATCCACAAGGAAAATTATTACATCTGCTGTGTCGATAGCAATCTGAGCCTGCTCGCGCATCTGGGATAAAATAATATCCTTTGTATCTGGCTCAATACCACCCGTATCAATCATGGTAAAATCGTAATTAAGCCATGAAATATCTGCATATATTCTATCTCTTGTAACACCTGGTGTATCCTTAACAATGGAGATACGTTCTCCTGCAAGGGCATTAAAAAGTGTTGATTTTCCAACATTAGGGCGACCAACTATCGCCACCACTGGTCTTGCCATATATTACCTCTTTCTTTCCTAGTCCGTAATCAGTTACGTTCACAAGCATTATAATTCTCCGTTCAGCAGCACGCTTCTCTTGAGAATCATAATAGCTTGTGAACTACTGATTACTCATCTATAAACTGTAGAACAAAATCTAGTTAACAATGTATTTCAATTCTGAAGGAGACATCAGTCGACGTAAGAATTCGGAATCATTGTTAACGTAAGATTTTGAACACAGCGTAAATTTTATCGTCCTATTATCGCGTATACGAAATCGCGACCGTCTGATTGTACTATACGTGTTTTAACTTGTAAAGTAGACTCAAGCTCTGAAAGCGTAATGTCATCCAGGAATACCTCTTCGCCACTTCTAAGCATCGTGCAGGATAACAAAAGATTGTCTCCCAGATTTCGTCCACTAAGCTGTTTAATTAAATCCTGACCTGTTATCAGACCTGAAACTGTTATTTCTTCACCGAAAAATTCGTTTCGAATCTCTACAACATCTACAGTGACGCGATTGAACTTTTCTGTGATAATATCCGCTAATTCTCTCATGAATGGAGCCGCCAACTTTCCTGTAGCTATTGTAACATGGCGCTTTCTCATAAATAGCGGCTTCTTTATATCTTCGAGTGCATCTAAAACCTCTTCATGTAGAAGCCTTAGCATTCCTACTCCGTTTTCAAGCTGAATAAATCCGTCATACCTGTCTGCCTCAGGAAGAGGACGTCCTGCCAGAATATACCACTCATCTGAAGCTTGCACAAAATGATTTCCTATTCGCTCCATGGCAATTTCCTGCCAGTGTTCAATCTGATCTATAACCTTTCCTGCCTCTTCGGCTGTATATGTGCGAAGTGGGAAAAGTCCATCTCTAAATTTGGTAATTCCAACAGGAACCACCGACATAGAGCTCATTACTGGAGCAAATGAAAGCAAATCAGAAATTGTACGATCAAGCTCAGGCCCATCATTAAGCCCAGGACAGGATACAACCTGCGCATTCATAGGAATTTCTGCATCATAAAGCTTTTTAATCTTTTCTAAGATATCGCCCGCAAATCTATTATGCAAAAGCTTCTTTCTAAGCTCTGGATTTGTTGCATGTACAGATATATTGATTGGCCCAAGCTTGTATGCAATGATACGATCCAAATCGGCCATCTTCATATTGGTAAGGGTAACATAATTGCCCTGTAAGAACGAAAGTCTTGTATCATCATCTTTAAAATACAAAGTATCACGCATGCCAGGCGGCATCTGATCAATAAAACAGAATGCGCATTTATTAGAGCAGGATTTATAGTCATCCATTAGACCATTGCAGAATATTACTCCTAAATCCTCGCCCTCTTCCTTTTCAACAAAGACCGATTCTGTGGTGCCATCCTCATGCAGAAGCTCAACTGTAATATCAGCATCATCAGAATAATAATGATAGTCAAAAATATCTACAAGCTCTGCATTATTTATTTTGGTAATTATATCTCCAGGAATAAGATGCGCCCTATCTGCAGGGCTTCCCTCCATTACCTGTGCGATTTTATGACTTGAATTTAACATACTGGTATATACTCAAAAGCATTTTTTAGATGCTTTAAATGTCCTTCCTCTATTGCAACAACATCAAACCTAACATTTGTATCTCCATTAAAATGGTGGCTGTACATATAATAATCGGCCACCCTGGAAATCTTTCTCATTTTATTATAATTAACCGCTTCAAATCCACTACCTTTTGAAGCTGATTTTCTATATTTAACTTCAACAAAAACTAAGTAATCTCCATCTTTTGCAATGATGTCTACCTCGCCCATCTTACAGTAGAAATTAAGCTTAATTATTGTCATGCCTTCCCTGACTAAATAATCAGCTGCAAGCTTTTCAAAATCATTTCCTTGTCTTCTGTTATTCATCAACCTATCCTAGCTTTGATTTTATCTTTTCCATATCGTTAACAAAAACCAAAATCTCCGCAACAACCTCGTATAGCTCTGGAGGAATTGCGTCCCCAATGTTTAGCTTGCTAAGTGTCTGGGCAAGCTCGTTATCCTGATAAAAAGGAACATCAGCTTTCTTGGCTTCTTGTATAATCTGTTCGGCAACATACCCTTTACCAGAAGCAAGAATCCTAGGCGCAGAATCCCCCGCCTCATAAGATAGTGCCACGGCAGTTTTGTTTTTGTCAACAACCTTTTCTTCAGCCATATTTACGCCCTCATATCAAAGCTATATCTGTGTACCATACCGTCAGTAGGCTTATCAGCAGAAACTGGAGGTTCCCCAAGGAAATCCTCAACAAAGCTGGCTCTTGGCTCGTTACAAGTGACAGATGCCGACATTGAAAATCCCTTTGCCGCAAGCCTTTCTGTAAGAATATCCAAATTATTTTCTATTAGCTTCATGGATTCTTCGCTTGCAAGATTCCATTTACAGGCAACATTTGCCTCCTTAAGGCTGATAAATACATCTGTAGAACCAAGATATTCCATATCAAAATGCAAAAAAGCAGTAATTTCTTCACCGGCTTCATAAGAGCTTTTCTTATTCTGCTTTACGTAAAGCATACTGTCTGTATTCTGATTATACATCTTAAGGGGAATCTGAACAAAATTATACATCTCATTAGCAGAATTCATAAAATTAACATTCTGCTTAATCTCATTTGTCTGATTCTTAATAGCATCAGCTGCCTTATTGTTAAAACTTGAAACCAGTCTTTCTAATGCCTCTGTCTGCTTTAGCACACGCTCATAAAGCTTTGAAATTTCTCCCGGCTTTGTCACATCCTTAGGCTCCATTGCAAAGCTGCTTGTTATTATATTCTTCAAAAGGTTTTTGTACAGTGGCTCCCGTACAATATCATTCAGCGTCTCCTTTGGAATATCAGGATGATTATTTAAGTATTCTGTAATTTCTCTAAATACCTGCTTCACATCAGCATCAGCCCTGAGGCTTCCATCCTCTGAAAAGATTTCCAGATTGTCCTTTGGAAAATCCGGAAGATTGTTTAATACCACATTAAACGAATCAATCTGCTTTTCTGTACTAAGGCTGTTTATTAAATGGGCACCATTTTCAGAATCCACAACTTCTAATAATGCTACATCAGCCCCTGTAGCCTCTGCAGATGGTGCAATATTCTGAGGCCCCGTAGTTTCTGGCGTTACTTGTGTAGAAGCTGCCGAAGGCATACTTATATTTTCTGCTAAGCCGTCAAGCTGTGTCAAATTTTCCTTTGGTACAGCTGTAGCATCACCATCTTTAACAATTAAAGCTTCACCTTCTAATATAGGTGCTTCTTGGCCTATTCTCTGCGCCTGCGCAGACGGTTCATTTGCCTCTACAGCAGCTTGAGGCGCTACATTAAAGTTTTCCTCCACTGTTTCAGTTACAGCCTGCTGTGCAGCAGTATTTGCGCCTTCTACAGGCACACCTTCCATAGTGGCAGGTTGTCCTGACACAAAAATCTCTTTTATAGCGTTGTTTATGCTGATTACATCTGTTGAGGAAAGCTCGTCTGATGCCATAAGTTCAGGCAGCATTTCAGAAATAGTATCGAAATTATCAGTAAGAATAGCTTTATCGCTAGCATAGTTTTGAAACATATTCACATTGTCAGGTGTCAGTTCCATACCATGCTTTGTCATTGTAACAAGTGTCTGAATATCAACATCCGGATTATTAATCATTGCGCGATTCATAGCAGCAAGATTCTCAGGGCTAACGCTCATTGAATTTTGCATCATCGAATTAACCATGTTGATTGTACGCTCTGTAGCCGCAAGATTAGCCATATCAAGAGCTTTAAGCAAAGTTGGATTAGCATCTAACGCATTAAGGGAAACAGGCCTAATCTGAACAAGATTGCCATCATTACTCTTTACCTCAAAGAAAATGGATTGACCAGGTGTAATACTAACTCCCGCATCTAATCTGGCAGTCATAGTCTGCCCATTAGCAAGACCGATAGTCACTTTGCCATTCTCAATAGAATTTACAGAGCCTTCAAATACTTCGCCCTCTTTTAATGAATCGGTGACAGACCCAGTAAGGGATTGACTCTGACTCATTTTGGCACTGTTTACAGTATTATTAACAAAATTAGTATTATAAGAATTCAATCCTGTGTTAATGTTCATAGTTCACCTATTTAACCAATCACACAAAGTTGCCAATGAAAGATCTTCTATGTATTGGACATGGACCATATTTTTTCAAAGCCTCAATATGCTCTGCACTGCCATAGCCCTTATTGGATGCAAAATGGTATTCTGGATAAATACTGTCATATTCAACCATCATTCTATCCCTAGTAACCTTTGCAATGATGCTTGCTGCACCAATGCTGATGGATTTTGCATCACCTTTAATAATAGGAACCTGAGGTATTTTAACCTCTGGAATAGTAACTGCATCATTTAAAAGCAGCTGAGGCTCTACTGAAGATTCTTTAATAGCCTGTCTCATAGCTTCATAGGTAGCCTGTAAGATGTTAATCTCGTCAATTCTAGCCTCAGAAACTACACCTATTCCTACAGATACAGCTTCCTTCATGATTATCTCATAAAGCTCATCTCTTTTAGCAGCTGAAAGCTTTTTAGAATCATTAATATAAAGAATGCTGCAATCCTTAGGAAGGACAACACAAGCTGTAACAACAGGTCCTGCAAGAGGGCCTCTGCCCACCTCATCAATACCACCAATGTATTGATATTCATCCCAATATTTATTCTCGAATTCTTTAAGCTTTTCAATTCTAGCCTGCTCAACACGTAATTTTTCCATACGTTTTTGAGCTACGCCTATAATCTTTGAAACGCCTGGTCTGCCATCATTCATGTACTCTTCAATAAAATCAGGCAGCTCTAAAATATCAGTCTCTTTATATTCTTTTTGGATTTCTGAAATCTTTTTCTCGCTCATATTATTCAATGTTATCTACAAGTTCAAATTCATTAAATGGATAGATTCTAAGCCAGGCTTTACCAACAATATCTTCGCCTTTTATATTTCCCACTGATTCGAATCTTGAATCAGTACTATTATTTCGGTTGTCACCTAAAACAAAATATTCACCAGCTCCAAGTAAAATCTCGCTATTGGCAAGACCTGCATTAAGTATTTCCTCTGTGCCGTAGTTTTCAGGCAAAATCTCTCCATTAATGTAGATGGTACCTGCGCTGTCTATCTTAACAACTTCCCCTGGAAGCCCTATGATACGCTTGATATAATAAGTGTCTTCCTCGTATTTATAAGGAAATACAACTACATCAAAACGTTCTGGGTCGTGAAATCTATAGCTGATTTTATCAACGATAAGATTGTCTCCATCTGAAAGTGTATCTTCCATTGAAGAACCACTAACAACAGTTCTCTGTCCTATAAAATGAGTAATCAAAAATACAATAAAAAAACATATTATAACATTGATTATTACGCTTATTACTTCTTTGCCAAGAGATTCTTTTTCAGGATTATCATCCTCTTCAACCATCTTGGCTTTCTTTTTTGTTTTTGAATCGAAATTAGACAAATCTTCAACATTATTCATGTTTCGGCTTGCTCTTTCGATATCTCTTTTAATTTTTTCCTCTTCGTTAAAGTCTATTACCTTCATGTCCTATGGCCTTTCAAGTGAAATATTTCCAAGACTTCCGCTTCTAAACTCATCTATCAAAACATTACAAGCTTTGTCGAAATCAGGCTCTGAACCTTTTTTAACAAAGTTTCTCTTAACAGCAATTTCAGTGATAATCTCGTGATTAACAGAATCCTCACTTACTTCATATCTGCTGTTTAGTACTCCACTGTAATTATCCTTAAGGAAATCAACAAGCTCTAAAGCAAGCTCCCTTGTTTCGATAATTGCATCATTTATTGAACCTATAAATGCAAGGTGTAAACCAACTGTGTTGTCTTCAAACTTAGGCCAGAGAATACCTGGTGTATCAAGAAGTTCTACAGATTTGTTAAGTTTAATCCATTGTTTGCCCTTTGTAACACCTGGCTTGTTACCAGTCTTTGCTACAGCACGTCCAGCAAATGAATTAATAAATGTAGATTTGCCAACATTAGGAATACCTACAACCATCGCTCTAACAGGACGATTCTTAATTCCACGCTTTCTATCTTTTTCGAACTTTGCTGCGCAAACCTCATCAAGGGTACTTTGAACCCCCTTCATGTTCTTTCTATCTCTAGAATCAAGCTCTACGCAATAAAATCCTTGGCTCTTAAAATACTCAATCCATTTTTTATTAGTTGCCTTATCAGCTAAATCAGACTTATTAAGAAGAACAAGTCTAAGCTTGCCATTGGCAAGTCCATTAATATCAGGATTTCTGCTAGAAATAGGACATCTAGCATCAATAACCTCTATTACTAAATCAATAAGTTTTATGTCCTCCTGCATCTGACGCTTTGCTTTCGTCATATGCCCTGGATACCATTGAAACTCCATAATCACCTCTCAAATATCTAAAACGGATATTTCATCCATATTTTTCCTAAAATATCTTCGCTTGAAACAAAACCAACACTCTCGAATCTGGAATCCTCGGATGAATTACGATTATCTCCTAAAACAAAATATTGATCGTCAAGTAAAGTAATTGGCGTAGCAGCTATTCCCGCATTTTCAATACGCTCAACATCAAGATTTTCCTTGTATAGCTCATCATTAAGATAAATACGCCCATTATTAATATAGATTGTGTCTCCTGGAACAGCGATAACGCGCTTTACACTATAGCTTGCATTTACATTAGATTTAGGCTTGAAAGCTATAATATCACCATTCTCAGGGCTGGACAGCTTATATGTAATAGTGTTTACAAGTAATTTATCGGATGTTTTATAGGTTGGCTCCATAGATGAATTGGAACATTCTACCTGTTTTCCAAAGGCGATTACCACTCCGTATGCCAATGCAATAACAGCCATAAGCTCTAGCACAAACACCAAAATATATCTAATCTTACCGAAATCTACCTTCTTACGACGTCTATTAAAATTGAGTCCATCATTTCTCTTGCGAAATAATCTACTAAAAAATCTATTTATTGAATTAAACATAATTATTCCCTTTAATCTTTAGTATAAATATACCGCACTTTGCCATAAAAATAAAGAACACTCGCAGCAAAGCGAGTGTTCGAACTTTCGAGATTAGATTCTCTCTTTAACCTTAGCCTTCTTACCTGTGAGCTCTCTGAGGTAGAAGAGTTTAGCTCTACGAACTTTACCCTTTCTAACAACTTCGATCTTCTCAACGTTAGGGCTGTGAAGTGGCCATGTCTTTTCTACGCCAACACCGTTTGATGACTTACGAACTGTGAATGTCTCACGGTTGCTGCCGCCCTGTCTCTTAATAACTGTACCCTCAAATACCTGAGTACGTGTACGGTTACCCTCAACGATACGGCCGTAAACCTTAACTGTGTCACCTACCTGAAACTCAGCAACTTCTGACTTAAGCTCTGCAGCTTCAATGTTTCTAATAATCTCGTTTGCGTTCATTTTAATTCCTCCTAAACCTGCGACGTTCTTGATATTCCCTATTGAATAACAGAGGACCATCTCTTCTTTAGCAACTCATTAATAATATCATGATTATATTCTAATTTCAACATTCATTTTCAAGAAATTTAGCATATAAATCTGGTCTGCGTTCTTTAGTTCGCTCAATTGATTTTTCATGGCGCCATTCATCTACTTTTTTGTGATTTCCCGATAAAAGAATCGTTGGAACCTGCTTGCCATTCCATGTCTCTGGCCTTGAGTACTGAGGATATTCCAGTAAGTTGTTTTCCAATGATTCATCCTCTCCAGATTCAGAATTGGTAAGTACTCCAGGAACCATACGGGAAATTGCATCAATCATTACAAGAGATGGCAATTCACCACCTGTAAGCACATAATCGCCTATTGAATAATATTCATCTACGATTTCTTCAAGAACTCTCTCATCAATACCCTCATAATGACCGCACAACAAGCAAATATCTTCTTCTAAGGCAAGGGATTTTGCCGCCGGCTGAGTAAATAGCTGCCCCTGTGGAGTTAGATAAATACACTTTACGTGATGTCCCGCTTTTTCACATACAGCCTGATATGCGTCATATATAGGCTGAGCCTGCATAACCATGCCAGCGCCACCACCATATGGATAATCATCAACTTTCTTGTGTTTATCAAGTGTGTAATCGCGGATATTAATAGCCTCAAAAGAAATGCATCCCGCATTCTTAGCGCGCCCTAAAATACTTGTATTGAGAACTCCTTCAATCATCTCCGGAAATAGAGTAAGTATATAAAATTTCATAGCTACTCTCCTAATAATCCATCAAGAAGATGAATAATCATTTTATTATTTTCCATATCAACTGACTTTACGCAGTCTTTGATAGCAGGAACAAGAACACTTCTGCCATCTAAAAGAGTGATTTCGTATACATCATTAGCTCCAGTCTGAAGCACATCTGTAATCTCTCCGAAAACAGAGTTCTCATCATTATCTAAATAGACTGATACTCCAATTAAATCAGCTATGAAATACTCATCCTCTTTAAGCTCTACACGATTTTCTTTTGTAACATAAAGACCGTGTCCCTTGTATTTTTCAATATCGTTAATATTATCAATACCCTTAAACTTAAGTATAACAAGATTCTTCTGAGGGCGAGCATTTTCTACCTCAAGATTAATGTAACCTTCCTTGCCTGCGTCTAAAAGTAGATTCTTCATGTTCTTAAAACGAGAGATATCATCAGTTAAAGGAAATACTTTAACTTCACCCTTAATTCCATGAGTCTGTGTAATTGCACCTACTTGATATAAATCTTCCAAATTTAAACTCCTTATAATTACCTTTGTTAATTTTCAGTAAGACTTATTTTATCATTGAAAGGATTTTTTTTCTATCACTTACAGAGTAATTTCCTATAAAGTAAAAAAAGGAGCCTGTTAAACAGACTCCTTAATTATTAATCAACGTCAATAATGTCAACTATAACCTTCTTGTCAATCTTTGAGGCTGCGGCCTTAACAACGGCACGAATTGCCTTAGCGATTCTGCCCTGTTTGCCGATAACCTTACCCATATCTGAAGGAGCTACGCGAAGCTCAACAACGATTGATTTTGCGTCTTCTCTCTCAGAAACTACAACCTCATCAGGATTGTCTACAAGTGACTTAGCAATTACTTCAACTAATTCTTTCATCACTATCCTTTTCCTTTCGAGTTAGATTACTGAACACCTGCCTGCTTGAAAAGTCTTGCAACTGTCTCAGTTGGCTTTGCACCGTTAGCAATCCACTTCTTAGCTGCCTCAGCATCTACTGTTACCTCAGCTGGCTCCTGGTTAGGATCGTATGTTCCGATCTCATCGATGTTTCTTCCATCACGAGGTGCTCTTGCATCTGCTACTACGATTCTGTAGATTGGTCTCTTCTTCTGACCCATTCTCTTTAATCTAATCTTTACTGCCATTTTAAATTCCTCCTAAATAATAAATAAAACTAAATGGTCTTTGGCTAAAATGGGAAACGCATTCCGCGTCTGCCCTTGCCCATCATATTTGGCATCTGCTTCATCATTTTCTTTGATTGCTCAAACTGTTTGATGAAGCGATTAACCTCTGCTATATCTAAACCAGCTCCAGCCGCAATTCTGTGCTTTCTGCTAGGATTTAGTAATTTTGGATTCTCGCGCTCAGCAGGTGTCATCGAAAGGATGATTGCTTCAGTATGCGCAAGCTTTTTATCATCGACTGCTCCTTCTATCTGTGCCATCTGGCTGGCATTGATACCTGGCATCATTCCAAGGATTGATGTTAATCCGCCAAGCTTTTTCATCTGTGCCATAGAAGTAAGGTAATCGTTGAAATCGAAAGAAGCCTTTTTTACTTTCTTAGAAAGTGCAATGGCTGCATCCTTATCGATTTCTGCCTCGGCCTTTTCAATAAGTGAAAGTACATCACCCATTCCAAGGATTCGGCTTGCCATTCTGTCTGGATGGAACTGCTCTAAATCTGAAAGCTTTTCTCCCATACCAGCGAATAAAATAGGCTTACCGGTAACAGCCTTAATTGAAAGTGCTGCACCACCTCTTGTGTCACCATCAAGCTTTGTGATGATAACTCCGTCAATGCCGATTTTTTCATCAAATGTCTGCGAAACATTAACTGCATCCTGACCTGTCATGGCATCAACAACTAAGATAGTATTGAGGATATCGATATTTTTCTTGATAGAGGCAAGCTCATCCATCATATCCTCATCTATATGAAGACGACCAGCTGTATCGAATATGACCACATCAAAGCCGTTCTTCTTAGCATAGTCCATTGCTTCCTTAGCAATCTTCACTGGCTTTTCCTTATCACCTAAGGAGAAAACCTCAACCTGCTGCTTTTTACCATTTATCTGCAACTGCTCAATAGCGGCTGGACGATAAATATCGCAGGCAACCAAAAGTGGTTTCTTACCACGCTGCTTAACCTTTCCAGCAAGCTTTGCTGTGGTAGTTGTCTTACCAGCACCCTGAAGACCAACCATCATGATAGTGGTGATGGCTCCGCCAGTACCGTAAGTAATATCTGTAACATCTGAGCCCATAAGATTAACAAGCTCTTCGTTAACAATCTTGATAACCATCTGTCCAGGGTTAAGACCATTCATTACATCTGAACCAATGGCGCGCTCTGTAACAGTGTTTGTAAACTGTTTTACAACCTTAAAATTAACATCAGCCTCAAGAAGGGCCATCTTAACTTCCTTTAAAGCAGCCTTAACATCTGCCTCGGTAAGTCTACCCTTGCTACGGAGATTCTTAAATACTCCTTGAAGCTTCTCTGAAAGAGAATCAAATGCCATATATTATAATTCCTCTAAAATCAATTGTGATATGCGGGATATTTCTGCCAAGGTATCATCTGATGAATCACCAGCAGTTAATTCGTTAATACGAAGTACATCCTCTTTAATATTCATAAACTTATCAACGAGATGCAATCTATTTTCATAATCAGATAAAAGCTTATCGCATCTCTTTAATATATCGTGTACTGCCTGTCTAGAGATAGAAAGTGAATCCGCAATCTCTGATAAGGATAAATCCTCATTGATACTCATTTCGTAAACGCTACGCTGATGTTCAGTTAACAACTCACCATAGAAGTCGTATAAATATCCCGATTTAATCTTATCTTCCATTGCTCTCCTCTATCGACCTCATATAATATACTATAATAAAAAAGAGGTGTCAAGCATTTTTACTTTACACCTCTTTTATTATATTTATAAGCTTGTTCTAACGATTTTTGGTCTATAGCCGCCTTCATCTAAAGCCTTGAAGATTTGTTCTTTATGTTCTGTTCCAAATGCTTCAAGTGTAATACGAAGCTCAACAGCTGCTGAACGATTTGTTGTAACAAACTGGTTGTGCTCAAGCTTAACAACGTTACCCTGCTGATCAGCGATAAGCTGCGAAACCTTAGCAAGCATTCCTGGCTTATCTGGCAGAAGAACAGAAACTGTAAAGATTCTATCTCTGAAGATAAGTCCCTGCTGAACTACTGAAGACATTGTTATAACATCCATGTTACCACCAGAAAGAACTGATACTACTCGCTTATCCTTAAATCCAAGATGGTTAAGAGCTGCAACTGTAAGAAGGCCTGAATTTTCAACAACCATCTTATGATTCTCAACCATATCAAGGAAGGCTACAATAAGCTCATCGTCATCTACTGTAATAATCTCATCGATATTTTCTTGTAAATAAGGGAAGATATTTGAACCTGGTGTCTTAACAGCAGTACCATCAGCAATAGTATTAACACTAGGAAGTGTTGTAACCTCGCCCTTATTAAATGATGCCTGAAGTGAAGCTGCTCCACTAGGCTCAACACCAATTACTTTAATCTTTGGATTGAGAAGCTTTGCAAGTGTAGATACACCAGTTGCAAGTCCACCTCCTCCGATTGGGACAAGAATATATTCTACAAGTGGAAGCTCTTTAATGATTTCCATTGCAATTGTACCTTGACCTGTAGCAACAGCTAAATCATCGAAAGGATGAATAAATGTATATCCATGCTCATCTGCTAATTTATATGCATACTCGCATGCCTCATCATATACATCTCCGTAAAGTACAACTTCTGCGCCATAGCTCTTTGTGCGATTTACTTTGATAAGTGGTGTTGTGGTAGGCATAACGATTGTAGCCTTAACACCGTATTTGCTTGCAGCGTAAGCAACGCCCTGTGCATGATTACCAGCTGATGCTGTAATAAGCCCTTTAGCTCTTTCTTCATCAGAAAGTGTGCTGATTTTGTAATAAGCTCCTCTAAGCTTGTATGCACCTGTAAGCTGCATGTTTTCAGGCTTAAGATATACCATGTTGTGGCACTTCTCGCTGAAGTAATCGCTGTAAACAAGTTTTGTCTCGTGTGTCACCTCTGTGACGATCTTTGAAGCCTCTTCAAATTTGTCTAATGTAAGCATAATTAGTCTCCCTCTTCTGGCTCAGGCTTAGGCTTCAGCGTAGAATAAAGCATCTACAAACTCATCTGCGTTGAATTTCTCTAAGTCGTCTATTGTTTCACCAACACCTATGTATTTTACTGGCAATTTTAACTCAGATTGTATTGCAATTGCAATACCTCCTTTTGCAGTTCCATCTAATTTTGTTAAAACTATACCAGAAATATCTGTAACATCAGAAAATTCTTTAGCTTGAACAAGGGCATTTTGACCTGTTGTTCCATCAAGAACAATAAGTGTTTCCCTGTAAGCCTCTGGAAATTCCTTCGAGATGGTGTTATTAATCTTAGACAACTCATTCATAAGATTCTTTTTATTGTGCAAGCGGCCAGCTGTATCAACTAAAAGTACATCAACGCCTCTTGCTTTCGCTGCATGCACAGCATCGTACACAACAGATGCAGGATCAGAACCCTCTGGACCTCCAACAAAATCAACCTTTGCTCTATCTGCCCATTCTTTAAGCTGATCAGATGCAGCAGCTCTAAAAGTATCGGCACCGGCCACCATGACCTTCTTACCATTTGCTTTAAGCTTTCCAGCAAGCTTTCCTATAGTAGTGGTCTTTCCAACGCCATTAACACCAATTACCAGCACTACAGATGTCTTATTTTCAAAATCAAAGGCAGCAGGCCCTAAGGACATCTGCTCCTTGATTTCGTTGATAAGAAACTCTTTGCATTCAGCAGGCTCTTTTATGTGCTCTTTTTTAACCGCATCTCTAAGATCATCAAGAATTGTCTCAGTAGTGCGCACTCCAATATCGCCCATGATAAGAACTTCTTCAAGCTCCTCATAAAAATCATCATCGATGTTGGAAAATCCATTGAATATGTAATCCATGGATTTAATGAAATTGTCTCTTGTCTTGGTCAGGCCCTTAATAAGGCGCTGCCAAAATGGAATTTTCTCTGCCATACGTTAATCATCCAATTGCGATTCAATAAGATTTACAGAAACAAGAGCTGATACACCCTTCTCCTGCATAGTAATACCAAATAATCTATCTGCAGCATTCATAGTACCACGACGGTGTGTGATAACAATAAACTGCGTATTCTTTGTAAGCTTATGTAAGTAGTTAGCAAATCTATCTACGTTTGCATCATCAAGGGCCGCCTCAATCTCGTCAAGAAGACAGAATGGAGATGGCTTAAGGTTTTGAATTGCAAAGAGCAATGCAATAGCTGTAAGTGACTTCTCTCCACCGGACATTTGCATCATATTGATAAGCTTCTTTCCTGGTGGCTGAGCATTGATAATAATACCTGTCTCAAGCAAGTCTTCCTCATTAACAAGCTCTAAAGTACCATGACCACCACCGAACAGCTCCTTAAATGATTTATCAAACTGAGATTGAATATCCTTAAAGCCTTCTGCGAACTGCTTACGCATACCTTCATCAAGCTCATCAATAATTCTAACAAGTGAAGCCTCTGCCTCAACCAAATCATCATGCTGCCCCTTAAGGAAGTTGTATCTTTCAGAAAGTTCCTTATATTCCTCAATAGCGTTAACATTAACGTTACCCATTGCACGGATAGCATTCTTGATTTTGCTGGCATCCTTCTTCATCTGATCTAAATCATTGTACTCAGGATCCTTGAGCTCTTCAGCGCTGTGGTAAGTCAACTCGTACTCATTCCACATGTAGTTATTCTGACTTGAAATTGCATCAGAAATCTTTTCCTTCTGTGAATCCAAACGATAGATTTCCTTATCAAGTTCAGAAATTCTATCAGAAATTTCCTGACGTTGCTCGAAGAAATTCTTGTGAGAATTATTCATCTCTTCTCTCTTAGCAACAGCTTCTTTTATTTCTGATTCAAGCTGACCGAAAGATTCATCAGAAGCAGATATTGTCTCCTTGATTTCTTCGATACGCTTTTTCTTAATCTCTGTTTCTTCTTTTGTAGACTTTGCATTTTCTTTTATTGATGCAATATCATTATCGCATTTTTCAATTTCAGAAATAACACGGTCTAAGTTTTGTTGAACGAATTCAACCTTCTGTCTTGCATTAGCTTCTTCAATCTGAACCTCAGACATAGTTCTGTTAACAGATGTCTCCATGTATGTCTTTTCGTCCACTTCATCAGAAAGCTTTTTAATCTCGGCCTTGAGTTCCGCCTCTCTATTTTCAGATTCCTGCTTTTCAAACTCAATTTCTTTTCTTCCAGAAGCAATTTCAGAAAGCTGAGCCTCTAATTCTTCGCTCTCTTTAGAAAGACCTTCGTAAGCAGTAAGACTTTCTTTTTTCTGCTCATTAGCTCTATCAAGACCAAGCTTTGCAGTGTTAAGAGCGATTGCCGCTTCATTTAACTTGTTTGTATTATCTTCTCTATCTGATTCAAGAAGTGCTGTAGCAGTTTCTATTTCAGTAGCTCTAGCATTTAGCTCATCCATCTCCTTCGAGATAACATCAAGCTTTGACTCAAGCTCTTCGATTTCTCTATTTCTTCCAAGAAGATTTGATTTATTCTTGAAATGACCACCGGCCATAGAACCACCGGGAGCCAAATACTCACCATCAATTGTAACGATGTGAATGCTGTAATTATTTTTCTTTGCAAGAGCTATAGCCGAATCGATATGATCAGTAACAACTACTCGACCAAGCAAGTAAGCTACAACACCATCAAACTTGCTATCACAAGTAATAAGCTCTGACGCAAGACCAAGTACACCTTTTTCATTAAGAACTTCTGTCTTTTTGAAATTACCACGGCCATCTACAGATGTAAGTGGAAGGAATGTGGCACGTCCAAGCTTATTTTCCTTTAAGTAGCTGATAAGCTTTTTAGCACTGGCTTCATCCTTTGTAACGATATTTTGGATATTTCCGCCAAGAGCTGTCTCGATAGCCATCTCATATTTTTTCTCAACATGGATGATATCAGAAACAACACCTTCGATACCTTCGATTTTGCCTTTTTGCTCCATGATTTTACGGGTAGAATTTCCGTAACCCTCATAGCGCTCTGCAATATTTTTGATAGACTCTAAACGTGTCTGAACACGGGCAAATTCATCCTTTTTAGCCTGTAAGCTTGTAGAATTTTCCTTTGCCTTATTCTTCCATTCAACAGCCTTTTCAGAGAACTCTTTGTCCTTATCCTGCAGCTCTAAGAGAAGTCCCTGGGCAGCTTTAAATTCTTCTTCAGCCTTTGTAACAGCTACATCTAAATCTTCCTCACGAGTCTTTCTCTCAAGAAGACGCTGTGTAAGCTTTGCCTTACGAATATTAGTCTGCTCAAGCATTGTCTCAAGACGCTGCTCCTTAGACTTTATGGAAGCTCTGTTGTTGAGCAATTCCATAATAGCCTTATTATCCTGTTCAATCTTTTCGTTATTTGTATTAATTAATGATTGAAGCTCTGAATAATTATCCTTAACAGATGTAAGGCGTTCTACAGCCTCCTCTAATGTCTTATCAAGGTTTTCTTTCTCTTTTGTGAAATCAGCAAGCTGTTTTTCCTTATCAGCTTTATCAGCCTCGATTTCTGCAATACGAGATGACAAGCTTTCATCTGTTGCATTCGCAGAACGTATCTGCTCTTCTAAAAGAGCAATTTCATTTTCAAGCTTTCCTTTTAAAAGAGTTGAATCAGACTGATTCTTCTTCAAAGTCTCGATTTGCTCATCAAGAGCAGAAATCTCCTGCTCCAAAGAGTCATATTTTTCTCTAATTTCTTCCTGAGAATGCTTGCTTTCTTCTAATTGAGATTTAGCAATGTTAGAGTTCTTTTCGACCTCATCTAAATTGCCCTGAAGTCTATCAACTTCAAGCATAAATGAGTTGACATCTATTCTTTTAAGCTCTTCTTTATATTTTAAATATTGTTTTGCGTCTTCAGACTGCTTTTCAAGTGGTCCGATACGACGTTCCTGCTCAGACAAAATATCATTTACACGAACGAGATTCTCTCTTTCACTTTCAAGTTTCTTAACAGATGCAGCTTTTCTCTTTTTAAACTTAACAATACCAACAGCTTCATCAAAAAGCTCACGTCTATCTTCTGGCTTACCAGACAAAATCTTTTCAATCTGACCCTGTCCGATAATAGAATACCCTTCCTTACCGACACCAGTATCATAGAAAAGCTCTGATACATCTTTCAAACGGCAAGGTGTACCATTTAAAAGATATTCGCTCTCGCCTGAACGATAAACACGTCTGGCTATTGTTACTTCCTCGTAATCAACTGGAAGCACATGATCGGAATTATCCATTGTAAGTGCTACATAAGCATATGAAAGTGGCTTTCTTGCCTCTGTACCTGCGAAGATTACATCCTGCATTGAAGCTCCACGGAGTTGCTTTGCAGACTGTTCTCCAAGTACCCAACGTACAGCGTCAGCTACATTACTCTTTCCGGAACCATTTGGACCTACGATACCTGTAATTCCGTTATGAAATTCAAACTTCATTTTATGAGCAAATGACTTAAATCCATATAACTCAATACTCTTAAGATACATCTATTTCTCCCTAAATTATTTTTATCGAATCTTCCTTGTGGAGACGCATGAGACCTTCGTAGGCAGCTTCCTGCTCAGCTGCCTTTTTAGTGCGTCCTACACCAGTTCCTAAGACTCTTTCACCAACTACAGCTTCTACTTTAAATTCCTTAGCATGATCTGGTCCTGACTCAGAAATAAGATTGTAGGTAAGAGGCTCCTTATAATTAGCCTGAACCACTTCTTGAAGCCTAGTCTTGCTATCATGGAACAACTGCTTGTGTTCAATATCATTTAATACAAAGCGATGAATGTATTTTGAGGCAGGTTCCATGCCACCATCAAGGAAAATAGCTCCGATTGTTGCCTCGAAAGCATCTGAAAGAATGGACTTTCTTTCGCGTCCACCAGTCATATCTTCTCCTTTTGAAAGCAGCACAAAATCTCCTAGATTAATTTCTTTACAGATAAAAGCAAGTGTAGGCTCGCATACAATACTAGCTCTAAGCCTAGATAGCTTTCCTTCATTTAAATCAGAATAATTTAGATACAAAAACTCACTAGAAACAATTTCAAGCACAGCATCACCTAAAAATTCTAGCCTCTCATTGTCACTAAGCTTAGGCATGTGATGTTCATTAGCATATGAACTATGTGTAAGTGCCTGCTTTAGTAAGCTTTCGTCTCTAAACTCATAACCGATAATCTTTTGAAACTCTTTTAAATCGTTGTTCAATAGTATCTCTCCATTTCATTAAGAATGAGTTACATCCTTCTAAAGTTTAAGAAAGCACCCAGTAAAAGCTGGATGCTTTCAAGTATGCAATTAGTTATTTGCAACTGTCTTTTTGATAAGCTCTACAGCATCACCAACAGTTGAAAGCTTCTCTGCTGCTTCTGTATCAACTTCGATGTTAAGCTTTTCCTCAACACCCATGATAATCTGGAATACATCAAGAGAATCTGCACCTAAATCATCAACAAATGTTGTCTCAGTAGTAATTTCTGCAGCGTCTACATTAAGTACCTCTGCAATGATTTCTTTTAATAAATCGAATTCCATTTTTAGTCCTCCTTTTTCTTCTCTATTACAATATTATCTCGAATAAGCTCGTTAATCTGCTGCTCTTTGAAAGTTACACACTGGAAGATAGTGTTCTTAACTTCGACAGCTTTTGCGCTACCGTGAGTCTTAACAACAAGCCCCTTTAAACCTAAAAGAGGAGCTCCGCCGTACTGAGTAGCGTCAAATGTCTTAAGTGTACTCTTTAAAGCAGGAAGTGCTAAAGCAGCACCAATCTTTGAACGAAGAGTACTCATTAAGCCACCCTTAATTACAGAAATAAGAGTGCCTGCCAAACCTTCGTATAATTTTATGATTACATTTCCAACAAAACCATCGCAGACAATAACATCCGCATCACCGTTAGGAATGTTTCTAGCTTCGATACTTCCGATAAAATTGATATCTTTGCATTCCTTAAGAAGAGGCATTGTCTCTTTAACTAAAGCATTACCCTTTTCCTCTTCAGCGCCAACATTAACTAAAGCGACACGAGGATTCTTAATTCCTACAACCTTTTCCATGTAGATGCTTCCCATTTTTGCGAACTGAACTAAATGGCTAGCTCTGCAATCTACATTAGCTCCTGTATCTACAAGGATTGAAACGCCAGTCTTAACTGGAAAAAGTGTACCAAATGGTGCACGCTCGATACCTCTGATACGACCTACAATACCAAGACCACCTGTAAGAAGCGCTCCTGAATTACCAGCTGAAACAAATGCATCTGCCTCATCATCCTTAACAAGATGAAGACCAACAACCATAGAAGAATCCTTTTTCTTTTTAATGGCTGCAACTGGATGCTCCGCTGTCTCGATAACCTCTGTAGCATTCTTTATTGAAATCTGTTCCTGTGGGTAAGATGGATAAGCCTTAAGCTCATCTTTGATGACATCTTCCTTACCTACAAGGATTACCTTAATATTTTTATTTGCACTAACTGCATCAACTGCGCCCTTAACCATTTCAGTAGGCGCGTTGTCTCCGCCCATTGCATCTAAAGCAACAATTATATTATCACTCATAACAATTCCTTTCATACATATACCCTAAAAAGTATACTTTAATTACAAAAAAAATACAAATAAAAAATCCTCCCGCTTTTACAAACGAGAGGATTTAGAAATCAAACTAATTAGTCAACTGTAATGATTTCTTTTTTGTTGTATGAACCACAGTTCTTGCAAACTCTGTGTGGAACCATAAGCTCGCCGCACTTGCTGCACTTAACAAGAGTAGGGTTGCTCATCTTCCAATTTGCTCTTCTTTTATCTCTTCTTCCCTTAGAAGATTTGTTCTTTGGACAAATAGACATGCTATTTCACCTCCTTAAAGCTATTAAAGACATCTAAAAATTGTGCCATTCTAGGATCTAAAACTGTATCATCGCAGCCGCAAGCTTCAATGTTACGATTCTTTCCGCAAACTGGGCAAATGCCCTTGCAGTCATCCTGGCACAATATCTTTGCCGGGAAATTCACTAAGATCTCGTTTAAAATTAGCTCATCTACAATAATGTCCTCGCCATCAATAAATGAGTAAGGACCAAGTTCCTCATCAGGAACCACTTCTCCATCAGAAACCTGAATGGTTTCATCAACAGAAACAGGAACCTTGAAAGTAACTTCTGTCAAGCATCTATCACAAGCACCTGAGATTGTACATTCAGTGTTGAATGTGATATGAAGCTTGCCATTTCCAATCATAGATAAAACTACTTCAAATGGCTCTATGTGATTGATAGAAAACTCACTGCCAAGATAAGAAAAATCTTTAATATCGCATGAACCTGCGAACTTCTTATTTTGATCAGCTAATGAAGTAACATCCTTAATAGAAATCTTCATAAATATCTCCTATCCACACTTTGTCAATTATACATAGCATAAATATAGTTGTCAAACATTTTCTTTAATTTTTAACACTATATTTTAAATTATTTGCCAGCTACGATTTCAGCTGTATCTCTAGCAATCATAACTTCTTCGTTTGTAGGTACAACATATACCTTAACCTTTGAAGAGTCAGAAGAAACAAGTCTTTCCTCTCCTGCTACATCGTTTCTAGCATCATCAAGCTCAACGCCCATGAATCCAAGGTGATCACAAACAGCCTTTCTAAGACCTGCATTGTTCTCTCCAAGTCCAGCTGTGAAGCAGATGATATCTACACCGTTCATAGCAGCTGCGTAAGCGCCAACATACTTAGCGATACGGTAAGCAATCATATCCATAGCAAGCTTTGCTCTCTCATTGCCTTCTGCTGAAGCTGCAATAAGGTCACGGAAATCTGAAGAAATACCTGAAATACCAAGTGCTCCAGACTCCTTGTTAAGTACATTCATAACGCCTGCGAAATCAAGACCTTCCTTCTTAGCCATGAACTCAACAGCAGAAGGATCGATATCACCTGAACGTGTACCCATAACAAGACCTTCAAGTGGAGAAAGACCCATTGAAGTATCAACAGACTCACCATTTAAAACTGCACAGCAGCTAGCTCCGTTACCGATGTGGCAAACGATAATCTTTGAATTCTTAAGATCACATCCATCCATCTCAGCAACACGCTTTGATACATAGCTGTGGCTTGTTCCGTGGAAACCATAACGACGAACGCCGTACTGCTCATAGTACTTGTAAGGAACTGCATACATGTAAGCTTCCTTAGGCATTGTCTGATGGAAAGCTGTATCAAAAACACCAACCTGAGGCTTACCTGGCATAAGCTCACGACAAGCATTAATACCAATGATATTAGCTGGGTTGTGAAGAGGTGCAAGATCGTTACACTCCTCAACTACCTTAATCATCTCATCTGTGATAAGTGCTGAAGCAGCAAACTTCTCACCACCGTGTACGACTCTGTGACCTACAGCATCGATTTCATCAAGGGATGCGATAGCGCCTGTCTTGTCATTTGTAATAGCATTGATTACAGCAGCAACAGCCTCTTTGTGTGTAGGCATTGCAATATCAGTGATTTCCTTATCAAGGCCAGCCTTCTGATATACGATACGACCATCAATACCAATTCTCTCGCAAAGACCTTTGCAGAGTACCTGCTCACTCTCAGAATCAATAACCTGATACTTAAGTGATGAGCTACCACAGTTGATAACTAAAATCTTCATATTTGTAATTTCCTCCTAAATTTATATTTCTTTCTTTAAATCATTATTCAACTTTTAAAGTATATCACAATTTTAAAAAGATACCACCATCTAATGGGACATTTCTGGTATTTCTGAAGGTACAGGAGGCTCAAAAATCTTCTCATCCAACAGTCCAATAAAAATTTCAACTAACGCAGGGTCAAATTGTGTGCCAGCTCCTTTTATTAGCTCCTCTTTAACCTGCTCATCAGTAAGCCTTCGACGGTAAACTCGGTTGGTAGTCATAGCATCGTAAGAATCAGCAATTGCAATAATCCTTGCCTCAAGAGGTATTTCAGCATCTGCCAAATGGTCAGGATAACCGCTTCCGTCAAATCGTTCATGATGATGCCTTATTCCTCCTAACAATCCTTCGATGCTATTTCCCATAGATTTCATTATTTCGTAGCCGATGACAGTATGTTGTTTCATAGCATCAAATTCTTCATCAGTAAGCTTGCCAGCTTTATTTAAAACATTATCTGGCACACCAATTTTTCCAATATCATGCACAAGGCCGATATAACGAATTCTTCGAATATCTTCTTCTGTAAAATCGTAATCCGCAGCCATTTCTCTGGCTAATCGCTCAGCATATTGTCCAACTCTTTGTGAATGACCACCAGTATATCCATCCTTTGCATCAATAGTACTTGCAATGGTGAGGATTGTATTGATAGTCATAGCTGTGTTGTTTTCTTCACGCTGCTTAAAATTAGAAACTTCATCATGAATATTCTGGATAACAGTGCAGGCCGTAAGAATTAGTAATGCAACGCCCATCTCAACTCCGAAAACATGAAATTGATTCGTGATAAATCCAATAAGCTCACAAACAGCAAGAACAATAAAGAAAATCATTCCCGCCATAATAATCGAATATTTTACAAATGCCCCATTTTTAATATCGATAATAATATTTATCACAGTTACTAACGCACAGATGCCACTTACAATCAGCGCAAAAACAAGTGTGTCACGGAATTCAGGTCCACCTGTGGTGTGCATTATTATGCAGGCAAACAATTGAGCAAGTGACACAGATTCAAGCACTAGATAGGATTTATGGTGAATGCGATGCTGAACCTCATCAAAATACATGCATGAAAGAACACAAATCAACTCCACCAAAATATACGAAAACATAATCGACATGGAAGCTCTTTTAAATACAAACTGTCTAAGCTTCGATTCTGATATTATCCAAAGGGCAATATCCACCATCAATAATCCCAGAAGTCTTGGAGCATCAGCTTTAAAAGAACCATCCGAAATAATTAAAGAAATTGTTACAGCAGCAAAATACAAAGCCACACCAAGAACTAAGGTAAATACCGCTGAAAAGTTAACAATAATATCATCTTTAATAATATCGAACCAGACATTATTTCCATAGCTAAGCTTTACTTCGCTAATACTGTTGGATTCTTTAAATTCAATATCAATAGCTATTTCCTTACCCGCGTCAGCCTTATCCATATCAACTACGATATAAGCGCTGGGAATATTATAGCCAATGCCATCTAAAGATTCTGATGTGTATTCCTCTCTTAGTTTCCCATCAATATAAATCTTTACACCTTCAAAAGAGGCCCTAAACATCAAACTCATACCATTTGTTAAATCATCTGGTAAAGTGTTAGTTATAAGCGTTTCATCTACACCATCAATTGTTAAAGGCAAATCAACAACTTTACTATCCCCATTTGTTTGCAGAGTCCACCCCTTATCAAGTGTATAGGTATTAAACCTGCCAATATTTGCCTCTGACTCAGTACTATCATCAAAAATTGCAATCATCATAATTACAAGTGTCAGAGCCAGCACAAAAACCACAGCTATTCTAACTATATTTTCAATTGTGTACATCAAAATAGATGCGACTTTCCCCTTCATAAAAACACCTTTTCTATTTTAGCTCAACACTTACATCTGATATTTTTTGCACCTGAATATAAAACCCCTTTAGCGTATTATTCCTGTGTAACAACGGACCAATCTCATACTGAAACTTTTCTCCTTTATAATTGTAGGTAGATATAACAGGAGAAGCATAATCCTCAGCCTTAATATAATTATTCAATGGCTGCCTTAAAAATGTATTAAATCGACCTCCATTGCTTGGAATCTTTTTCTCAAGCTCCCAATTTTTAAGCTCCGGAAACAGATAAACAGCATGCTCGTTACATCCCATATATTTGAGATTTTTCTTAATAATAAAGCAAGCCTTGCTCTTCATCTCAGACTCAAAGAAAACCTGATTGTTGTACACAGAATATGAATAGACTTTAATCAAAGGAATCAGCATGATTCCAATAGTAGCCGTAGAAAAGATAGGCATTAACTCTATCCTTAGTTTCAAAAACCTCTCCACAAGATATACACCAACCGATAGTACATAAACAAACAGGATGATATCTACATTAATTCTACTGACAATTGTTTTTCTACTAAGTGATACGATTGCAACAGCCATTCCTGCCAATGTATAAATCAAAAGAGAAATCAAGTATAAAGTATGCCCTATACCATAAGTCTTGGTTAGATATGAAAATTTATCTGTTGTGTGAAACTCAACTGTTTTATAGAAGAAATCATTGTGACCAACAGTACAAATGCTGAGGTACAAAACAGATTGTAGAAATAAAAGAAATGCATTCAAATAAGATGATACTTGTACTCGACAAACATCACATATCGTAAATAGTATTATAATTGGCGAAAAAATTCCAAGAACATAGCTAATAGTATTAGCTAATATGGCTTCCTGCAAATTACTAGAAATTGCAAGGGCAAAATAGCCACCATTACTTACAGCAACAATAATACACATTAGAATAATATTATTGTTATTAATTTTCCCATTTCCCAATACAACTAAAAGCAAAAGCAATGCAATACAAAAACATATCAAATATATCATTTGCTACCTCTTCATTCTTGCATCCTCCCCATTATGCTCATTATAATTTAAGTTGTCACACTATTTCAAGAATATTTAGACTTTTTCACAATTTAATTTGAGCAAATCTAAAAATACGTGTATTATATTGTTAGTCTTATCGGAAAAATCTTATAAGCGCAAACATACTTTAGGAGAATTAAGATGATTGTTGGAATTGTTGCAGAATACAATCCTTTTCATAATGGACATAAGCTACAAATAGATTATGCAAAAGATGTTCTTGGAGCTGATGCTGTCGTAGTCGCTATGTCCGGAAGCTTTACTCAACGAGGTGAAATCGCCTGTTTTGATAAATATACCAGGGCTGAAGCAGCTCTAAGATGTGGTGCTGATATCATACTTGAAATCCCTACTATTTTTGCAACTTCTTCAGCCAGAGAATTTGCATCAGCCGGTGTACAGCTTTTAGCCAGTACAGGTATCGTAAATACGATACTATTTGGTGCTGAAACCGATGATGCTAAGCTATTTAAATCCTCAGCCAAAAAGCTAGTGGAACTGGAAAAATCAGGTGAACTAGATTCCGAAATTAATGAAGCTAAGTCAAATGGCATCTCCTTTGCAGAAGCCCGGGCTGACGCACTTTCAAAGCACATCCCATCAGATATTATTAGCAATCCTAACAATATCTTAGGGCTTGAATACTGTCGTTATATCTATGAGAATAATCTCCCATTAGATATTGCAATAATAAAAAGACAGGGAAATGATTATAATGATGAGAATCTAACTGGTGAAATTAGCTCTGCTACAGCTATAAGGGCAGCTCTAAGAAAGGGAGAAAAAATATCTTCAATTCCAACCGATGCAGCCCCCGTATATTCAAACGCAACATATATTGATGCAGATGATGTGTCTCAAATGCTCCATTATAAGCTACTTTCAATTAATGATTATGAAAGGTATTTAGACTGTAGTGCTGACCTTGCAGATAGAATCAGAAATAACTTGAGTGAATATGTAGACTTTAATAGCTTTTGTGATCTAATCAAAACAAAAAACATTAATAGATCACGGGTTAGCCGAGTGCTATCTCACATCCTTTTAGATATAACCACCGAAGATTTTGAAAAAGCAAAAGCTGTAGATTATATATCGTATATACGAATGTTAGGTTTTAGTAAAAACGGCGCCAGATTACTTGGTGAAATTAAAGAGAAATCATCAGTTCCTCTTATTACCAAGCCTACAGAAATCATCGATAAACAGGATATTTTTTCAAGTAATATTTATAATGCAATCCTTACATCTAAAACTAATCAGCTATATCCAAATGAATACACAAGAAAATTTAATCTCGCTAATCTTTAAAAAAATCCAGAGCATTTCGCTCTGGATTTTTGATATTATGCAATAAAAAAGCACCCGATAATCGAGTGCTTTTAGCAGTTCCTAGCGGAATCGAACCGCTGTTTTCGCCGTGAGAGGGCGACGTCTTAACCGCTTGACCAAGGAACCATATTCTTTTCTGTCGCTTGCGACGAAAATTATAATACTATGGTTCCCTTTCAAAGTCAAGGGTATTTTTAAAATTTTTTCAGATTTCTGAAAAATAATTACAAAATGATATGACGAGGGCAAGCCTCAGCGCATTTACCGCAGCTTGTACACTTCTCTTGATCAATGTGAGCAAAGAATCCGTCCACATGGATAGCATCACTTTCACAAACCTTTTCGCATTTGTGACATCCAATACAGCCCACCTTACATACCGACATAACATCTTTACCTTTATCATTGTTGTGGCAACGAACTGCATGACCGAAGTCATAAGGAATAAGTTCGATAAGATGATTTGGACAAGTAGCTACACATTTGCCACAGGCTTTACAAGCCTCCTTATCTACTACTGCTACTCCATCTACAATATGAATAGCATCGAAAGGACACGCCTTTACGCAAGAGCCAAATCCCATACATCCATATGAGCAAGCCTTAGGGCCACCGCCTGGCACAAATGCCATTGCAGTACAATCTTCTACGCCTGTGTAGTCATATAGCTGCTTAGCATTTTCACATGTACCATGACACATAACAAATGCAACTTTGCGAACACCAGCTTCTGCCTCAACTCCCATAATTTCGGAAATCTTGGCTGCAACAGGTGCACCACCAACTGGACACTGATTTACAGGCGCCTCGCCCTTTGCAATTGCAGCAGCAAGACCAGAACATCCTGCGTAGCCGCAGCCACCACAGTTATTACCAGGTAAAACTCCAAGTACAGCCTCTTCTTTTGGATCAACCTCTACTTTAAATTTCTCTGCTGAAAAGCAAAGGAAAAATCCGATGATACAACCGGTAGCGCCAACGATAACAGCTGCCAGTAAAATTCCTGTTATACTCATTCGCGCACCTCCTTAAATTACACCTGAGAATCCTAAGAATGCCATAGCCATAAGTCCTGCTGTAATAAGGACGATAGCTGAGCCCTTGAATGTCTCAGGGATATCATTGTACTCAATCTTCTCTCTGATACCAGCCATAATAACGATAGCAATTGTAAAACCAACTGCAACGCCAAAACCATTGATAACAGATTCCAAGATATCATAATTGTTAGTAACATTATTAATTGCTGTTCCAAGAACCGCACAGTTTGTAGTAATAAGTGGAAGGTAAACACCTAACGACTGATACAACGATGGTACGCTCTTCTTAAGGAACATTTCTACAAATTGAACAAGTGCAGCAATAACGAGAATAAACACGATTGTCTGCATATATTCAAATCCTGTAGGAGCAAGTATGAACTTATAAATAATAGATGTAACAAAAGATGCTATCGTAATTACGAAGATAACAGCACCACCCATTCCGGCAGCAGTCTCTACTCTTTTAGAAACTCCAAGGAAAGGACATAGTCCAAGGAACTGAGAAAGAACAACGTTATTTACGATTGCTGATGCTACTAATAAAAGTATAAGACCTGTAACGTAACTCATTATTTCTCCTCCTTTCCTGCTATGTTGTCATCTGCGTAAGATGAATCTGAACCAGATTTTTCAACATCCTCTGTATTTTTTGCATTTGCAGTATGTCTAACTTCCGATGCAGCAAGCCCTGGCTTTGCAACATCTTTTGGATCTACAGGAGGGATTTCCTCTACCTGATGAACCATAGACTTACCAGTACAAGCAGATGATAAAGTACATCCTGAGCAATCGCCACCTAAGCAACCCTGAACAGCTGGAAGTGGCTTGCCCTTCTCTTCCATCTTGCGACGTACCACATTCATCACTGCAACGAGACAGCCAAGTACAAAGAACGCACCAGGAGCAAGTCCAAATAATGTAATGTGATAATTATTAAGTGGTGTAATTGCTACGTCAAACACTGAACCATTGCCAAGGATTTCACGAACAATACCAATAAGAGTAAGGCCTACTGTAAATCCAAGTCCCATACCAATACCATCAAACATAGATGGTATAACAGGATTCTTAGATGCGTAGCTTTCTGCACGTCCTAAGATAATACAGTTAACTACGATAAGTGGAATATAGATTCCAAGTGATTCATAAAGTGATGGCAAAAAGCCCTGCATCAAAAACTGTACTATTGTAACGAATGATGCAACAACAACAATGAAAGCTGGCATTCGAACTCTATCAGGAATAAGATTTCTAAGGGCTGAAATCATCATGTTAGATAACACCAGAACCACTGTAGTTGAAAGTCCCATACCAATACCATTGATGGCTGATGTAGTAACAGCAAGTGTAGGACACATACCAAGCATCAATACAAAGGTAGGATTTTCTTTCCAAAGTCCGTTATATACTCTCTCTAAGTTCTTATTCATTTTGTGCACCTCCTACTAAAGAATTAAAGTAGGTGACGCCTGCATTTACGCCTCCTGTAACAGCCTTTGAAGTGATAGTAGCAGCTGAAATTGCATCTACTTCAGATGAATTCTTTGCGCCAGTCTTTGTGACTGTAAAGATTTCTGCTGTTCTATTCAAAAACTGTGATGAAAAAGTTCCATCTCCAGTATCTCTAGCTTTCATACCAAGACCAGCTGTCTCAGAAATGCTAGTGATTGAATATCCATTGATTACACCTTCATTTGTGATACCAAGTGAAAATGTAATATTGCCGCCATAACCTGCAGATGTTGTAACTGTGATTACATATCCCAAAGGATTACCAGATGCATCAAGAGCCTGAACACAATTATCGATTGTATCATCCTTGTAGCCAGCCTCCTGCACAACAGCTGTTGCAGCTGCAGAATCAAAACCATCTATATCTGCAAATGATTTGGCATCTGCAAATACTGTCTGATATGCCTTCTGTAATGCTTCATCCTCTGCTTTTGCGATAGGAGCCTTTGTGATTTCATAAACAAGGCCAAGGGCGAAACCTGCAATAACCGTAATACAAGTAAGGATAAGTGCGTCTTTAACTAATTTATTCATTAGCCTTCACCTCCTTAACCTTTTTCTCTCTAACTACTCCAAATGCTCTTGGAACAGTGACCTTCTCAATGAGAGGTACCAAAAGATTACTAAAGATAATTGCATAGCTAACGCCTTCTGCGCTGTTACCGAAAATACGAAATACACCGGTAAGAACACCAAGGCAAATACCAAACACTACCTTTCCGGCAGGAGTGATTGGTGATGTTACATAATCTGTTGCCATGAAGAATGCTCCAAGCATTAATCCACCACCACAAAGGTGTGCAACAAGATAAGTAGTATCAAATCCATGTCCACCAAACAAAAGGATGAACGCTGAGAACGAAACAATGTAAACACCTGGGATTAGTAAATCAATAACACCAAGTAAAATTAGAATGATAGCACCTAGTAAAATGCAAAGTGCACTAGTCTCACCGATTGTACCTCCACATCTACCAATAAGCATATCAAGTGTATTTACTGTCTCACCATTTTTAAGAAGGGCAAGTGGTGTAGCACCAGCAACCCCATCAAACTCAAAATTAGTCATTGTAGCGGCAAAAGATATAATAAGAAAAACTCTACCGCCAAGAGCTGGATTCATGAAGTTCTGGCCTAGACCTCCAAACAGCATCTTTACAACAACTATAGCAAAGATAGAACCAAGCACTGCCTGCCATACAGGTAATGTATGAGGAAGATTTAATGCCAACAAAAGACCTGTTACAACAGCACTAAAATCTCCGATTGTGCTCTTCTTGCCAACTGCTTTTTCGAATAAAAATTCAGATAAAACACAAGCGATAATACATACAGCCACAAGCAGTAATGCTCTCAGCCCAAAATTAAAAATACCAAAGATGGTTGTTGGCATAAGAGCAAGAATGACGTAAAGCATGATTCGGCTTGTATCGTCCTTCCCTCTAACATGTGGAGATGAAGAAACATTTAATAAATTACTCACTTTCTACCCCATCCTTTCTACTTTTTTCTCTTGTCTGCAAGTACTTGTTTTTTCATAGTCTTGATAGACTGTGCCAGAGGCTTTCTAGCTGGGCATGCAAAGCTGCAGCTACCGCACTCAATACACTCAAGACCATACCATTTTTCGAACTGTTCTTTATCTCCATGATCTGAGAATTTAGAAAGTCTAGAAGGTATAAGATTTTCTGGACAAGCATCTACGCAACGTCCGCAATTAATGCAGGCTGTTGTTTCATATTTTGAAACTTCATCCTCTGTCAAGCAAAGGAGTGCTCCCGATGTCTTTGTAGTAGGAATATCAACATCCATAACTGCAAATCCCATCATTGGACCACCTGAAATAATCTTAGCTGGCTCTTTGATAAATCCACCTGCCGCTTCAAGAATCTCCTTGCAGCTTGTACCTATGCATATACGATAATTGCGTGGTTCCATAACAGCATCACCAGTGAGAGTAAAGATTCGATCCATAACAGGCTTACCCTCAACAACAGCTGTATAGATTGCATTGATAGTGGCAACATTATCTACGATACAGCCGGCATCAGCAGGAAGCATCTTAGAATTGATTTCCCTGTCTGTGCATGCCTTGATAAGCTGTCGCTCACCACCCTGTGGATACTTTGTAAGAAGTGGAACTACTTCGATTCTAGGTTCTTTTTCAACCAATTTCTGAAGTGAAACGATAACATCGCTCTTATTATCTTCGATTCCGAGAAGACCTTTTGCCTTTGGAAAAAGCTGTAAGATAATTTTCATACCAGTAATAAGCTTTTCTGGCTCTTCTACCATGCTGCGATAATCAGATGTAAGATATGGCTCACACTCTGCACAGTTAGCGATGATGAATTCGATATTTTCAGGATTCTTTGGAGAAAGCTTAACATGAGTAGGGAAACCGGCACCTCCCATACCAACTACTCCCGCATCCTGAATTTTTTTGATGATTTCCTCATTTGAAAGACTAGTGTAATCATCACATTTTTCAAAGCCTGTTTCGATAAAGCTGCCATCATTTGTAATAATGATAGAGTTTACCATGTCGCCAGTAGCTACGCGTCTAGGTTCAATAGCCTTAACTGTACCCGAAACACTAGAAAAAATAGGTGCAGAAACAAATCCACCTGCATCCGCAATCTTCTGTCCTCTGAGCACCGTGTCTCCTACTGCAACACAAGCCTGTGCTGGTGCACCGATGTGTTGAGATAAAGGAAAGACCATTTCGCCCTGTGGCTTCAACTCTTTTGTTGGCTTTTCTTTAGAAAGCTCTTTGCCATCATAAGGATGAACGCCACCTTTAAATGTTCTTAGGCTCATTAGCTCTACCCCTCTTTCTACGCCCATATACTTTGGCTACGTTTGTTTTTATATTAATATTGTATCATTTTGCATCAAGCAAGAGATAAAATTTATCATTTATTTTGTACATTTTTTAGTACCAAATCAGCAAAGTTTGTGTATAATTTAACAATAGGTTTATATAGAGAGAAAAGAATTATGGAAATTATAAATAACAGTTATCAATTAGAAAAAGTAAATCGTGTTTACGATATTTATTTTGATGAGACCACACTATTTTTCGATATAGAGTGCACAGGTCTTTCGCCTAGAAAATCCTTTATATATCTTATTGGATATGCAACAAGAAAAGGAAATACTGTTACAATAACTCAACTTTTAGCAAAAAACGAATCAGAAGAATTGGAAATCATTGAAGAATTTGAAAAAGTAATGTCAAACTTCAATAAGCTTTTAGGCTTTAATTCTACACGCTTTGATGAGTCTTTTATTGTTGAAAGATGTCGAAAATACAAGTTTAACACTGCAATCAAATCAAAATGCCATACAGACATGTACCTTAGAACTACCAAGGCTAGATGTCTTCTTGATTTGCCTAACTATAAACAAAAGACAATCGAAGAATTCTTAGGTCTTCATAGAGACGACAAATACAACGGCGGCGAGCTTATCCCGGTATATCAACATTATTCCTTAACAGACGATAATAGTGCCAAAGAACTTATCCTACTTCACAACTATGAAGACGTCAAAGGAATGATTTATATCACTGATATCCTATCTTACCCAGAGCTTCTCACTACGGATTTACGATATGTAAGTCACGAAATATCAGGCGATAAGCTTCGATTTGAAATTGAAATTGATATAGACTTGCCAAACCAGATTAGCAAACAACGTGAATACGGATTATATATTATAAAGCAGAACCGTATATACGTTACTCTGAATCTGTTTGAAGGCCCACTTTATACTTTCCTGCCAGATTACAAGAACTATTACTATCTCATAAACGAAGACATTATAATTCCAAAATCATTAGGCGAAAGCATGGACAAAAACAGTCGTCGCCCAGCCAAGCGCGCCGACTGCAAAGTAAAAAAAGAAGGACAATTCCTTGCCCTTCCAGAAAAAATCGATATAGGCACATCTACACGCCTCTTCAAGCCATCCTACGACTCCAAAGAAGCCTACGTAGATATCGCCGACCTCACCCCTACACTACTCGTCAAAGTATGTCGATACATGCTGAAGCACTAAATGCTATCTAGCAAGTATCAAGCTCTTAATTCTCTCAAGCGTATGGATGCTAGCCGCTATCTATGCACTATTATTGGCCCCTCACAACAAAAATGCTATCTAGCAATTCACAAGCTCTTTGGATACTCAAGCGAAGCGTGTTGCTGAGCGGAGTATCTGAAGGCTTGTGAATGTAGCTAGATAGCTCGTTATCTTAGGCTAGCCACTATACTTTCTCGTAGTAGAATGAGTAGCGGCGCTTGTATCCTAAGTCTTTGTAGTTGATGACCTGCTCTGTAGATCCTATAAAGAGCACACCTCCAGTCCTCAAGGACTTGTTAAACTTAGCATACACCTCATCCTTAGCTTCATCAGTAAAGTAGATAAGCACATTTCTACATACAATCATGTCATAGTTTGAAGGATATGGATCTCTCAAAAGATTGTGTTCTTTAAATTCTACACATCTTTTTACTTCTTCACTGATTTGGAATGAATTACCAACAGGAGTAAAGAATTTCTTCTTAAGGTCAGCAGGCACGTTTGCAATACTCTTTGCATTGTAAAGACCCACTTTAGCTGTAGCTATAACCTGCTTATCTATATCAGTAGCATAAATCTTTATCTTATTCATAGGAAGATGCTGAGAAAGTGCCATTACAAGTGAATATGGCTCATCTCCTGTAGAGCACGCAGCGCTCCAAATCTTAAGATTCTGACCAGAGTGCTTCATAAGCTCAGGAATAAACTCTTTGGTCATCAAATCCCACTGTTCTGGATTACGATAGAACTCAGACACATTGATAGTAAGGAAGTTTACAAATTCTTCAAATACTTCTTTATCCTGCTTTAAAAGCATAACGTACTCATGATACTCTTTGCATTTATGCTTTGTAACCAAAGAATCGATTCTTCTGCGCATCTGTTTTTCTTTATAAGAACTCAAATCAATTTTCGTTAAATCATAAACTTCTTTCTTAAAAGCATCGTAATTGTCCATATACTCTACTCCTATCCTTAGAAAATAATCCACAGTTTCTCTGAATGGCTACATTATACTAATCAAATGTGTATTTATTGTTACTAATCTAAGAATTAAAAAGAAAAAGCCCACAGCAAATGCCATGGGCTATGAAAAATCTTATGGAACTATTCCTGTTCAGCTGCTACTTCTTCGATGTTTACATCAGCTACATCAGCATCATCAGATGTCTCTGGCTCAAGAAGTGCCTTAATTGAAAGGCTAATCTTCTTATCTGCATCGTTGAACTCAACAACCTTAGCCTCAACGTCCTGACCAATTGTAAGAACATCTGAAGGCTTCTCGATACGATCCTTAGAGATCTGTGAAACGTGAAGAAGTGCATCGATACCAGGAGCAAGCTCTACGAAAGCACCGAAGTCTTTCATACGAACTACCTTACCTGTAACTACTGTACCAACTGCATACTTATCAGCTGCACCATTCCAAGGATTAGCATCATCAAACTTGCATGAAAGTGCAATCTTGCCATCCTTAATTTCCTTAACGAATACCTTAATCTTGTCACCAACGTTAAGAGTCTTTGTAGGATTCTCAACACGGCCCCAGCTCATTTCAGAGATGTGAAGAAGTCCATCAGCACCACCTAAATCGATGAATGCACCGAAATCCTTAACATTCTTAACTGTTCCTTCAAACTCCTGGCCAACAGCAATCTTAGCCATAAGCTCTTCCTGAGCCTTTGCTCTATCAGCAACAAGAAGTGTCTTTCTGTTACCAATAATTCTGCGACGCTTTGGATCAAACTCAGTGATAACAAAGCTGATTTCCTGACCCTGGTACTTACCAAGATCCTTTTCGTATACATCTGATACGAATGAAGCTGGAATAAATACTCTAGCCTCATCAACAACTACTGTAAGGCCACCCTTAAGTACCTTATCAACAGTAGCTGTAAGAACTTCACCGTTCTCAAAAGCTTCTGCAAGTCTTTCATTGCCCTTTTCCTGAGCAAGTCTCTTGTAAGAAAGAAGAACCTGACCCTCGCCATCATTAACCTTAATTACGATAGCTGAAAGAGGATCGCCGACTTTAACAACAGTAGTAAGATCTATGTTAGATTCATTTGTGTACTCTGAACGTGTAATGATACCATCTGACTTGTAACCGATATTTAAAACGATTTCATCTGGCTTAACGCTAATAACAGTACCGTCTACTACCTCTCCATTGTGTATAGTTTTAAATGATTCCTCCAACATTTGTTCAAAACTCATTTCTGACATTTCTTTTGAACCTCCTCAATAATATTGTTTGGGGTGGATGCCCCTGCGGTAATACCTACACTTTCAATGGAACTAAGGTCAGATGGCTTACAGTCATCAGCCGTCTGTATATAGTAAGTATTGTTGCATTTTGTTTTGCATATTTCATACAACTTCTGCGTATTAGAAGAATTTTTACTTCCAATTACTAACATTGCATCGACTTTTGAGGCAATTTCCGCTGCCTCTACCTGTCTTTTATTAGTCGCATCGCATATTGTATTCAAAACAATAATATGATAACCTTTTTGCTTTATAATTTCAACTAATTCTTGAAATTTATTATGGTTAAAAGTAGTTTGTGACACAATACAAATTGTCGTATCTGAGTTTACTGAGAAATCCTTGGCATTCTCCTCGTCTGAAATTACCTGGTAATTATCTCCATTAATCCAGCCAACAATACCGCGAACCTCAGGATGATTAGGATTTCCTATTATTACTATGTACTCTCCATTTTTAGAATGTTCATCCACAGCTCTATGGATTTTCTTTACAAATGGACAGGTGGCATCAATCACATTATGCCCTAGAGCGTTAAGCTTATCCTCAACAGCCTTAGTAATTCCATGTGACCTAATGATTACAGTACCTGGTGCATATTCGTCTATACGATTTTCATCCATAACCTGAACGCCATGGCTTTCAAAACCCTTAACAACTTCTTCATTGTGAATGATAGGCCCGTATGTATAAAGAAAACCGTCGCCCTCTTCAATTTGTTTGTTTACAACATCAACCGCTCTTTGCACTCCAAAGCAAAAACCTGCTGATTCAGCTAAGATAACTTCCATACAACCACCCTTTATTTATCACATAAACTAATAATTGCATTAACAACTTCATCGATTGTCATATCTGAACTGTCTACCAAAGTTGCATCCTCAGCCTGCTTAAGTGGGCTGATTTCTCTATGAGAATCTCTATAATCTCTCTCTTCGATATCTTTTGCAATCTTGTCAAAATCAGGATTTTCACCCTTTGCCTTGAGCTCGTCAAAACGTCTCTTGGCACGACATTCTACAGATGCTGTAAGGAATACCTTTACATCAGCATTAGGGAGAACCACTGTACCGATATCTCTGCCATCCATAATGACATCTGTTGTCTTTGCAAGCTCCTGCTGTAATGCAACAAGCTTTGTACGAACTGCAGAATATACAGATGTGGCACTTGCCATGTTGCCTACTTCCTCTGTTCTGATAAGACCAGTAACATCTTCATCATTAAGGATTACATGCTGAGCACCATTCTCATATTTAATAGATACTACGATATCATCAACAGAATCTGAAATACTCTTCTCATCATCTGAAGAAATGCCTGCTCTAATAAAATAAAGGGCCATAGCTCTATACATAGCACCTGTATCTACATATACATATCCTTTCTTTGCTGCAACAGCCTTTGCTATTGTAGATTTTCCTGCACCTGCAGGTCCGTCGATTGCAACATTCATTGCCATAATAATATATCCTCCAAAATCTTATATTGATAACCCGGCTAGGTAACCTGTAGCCCAGGCGATTTGCAAATTAAATCCTCCAGTGAAGGCATCCAAATCAAGAACCTCACCAGCAAAAGATAATCCATTTATATTTTTACATTTCATTGTAGATGGGTCAATATTTTTCACAGAAACTCCACCTTGCGTAACGATTGCCTCCTTATACTCACGAAGACCTGAAATCGTGAACGGGAAGGCTTTTAAAAGCTTAATAAGCTCAGCTCTTTCTTCTTTTGTAACTGAATTTATCTGTCTATCATCATCAAAATCCATAATCTCTATAAATACAGGTACCATTGATGATGGTAAAAGTCCGCGCAGTACAGAACTTAAGCGTTTGTTCATATTGTCATTGAAATCTCTAAGAATGCGAGCATCTAATTCGTCGTAAGATAAGGCTGGTTTTAAATCGATTGTAGCATCAAGCGTACCAGTCTTTTCCAAAAAGCTTCCTATTATTGAGCTTGCAGACAATACAAGAGGCCCTGAGACCCCAAAATGAGTGAACAGCATCTCACCAAACTCATCATAAAGTTTTTTGCCGCCATAATTGATACTAAGCTTAACATTTTTTAGAGCAAGCCCCTGCATCTTTGGAACATATGCTTCCTTTACATTAAGTGGCACCAATGCTGGGCGAGTCTTTGTAACATTAAGTCCCATCTGTTTAGCCCACTTCAATCCATCTCCTGTGGAGCCAGTGGTCGCATAAGATAAGCCGCCTGTACATATTATTACATGATCTGAATTAAGCTCTTTGCCACCTTCGATTTCTACTCCAACAGCTTGATCATCAGCAAATAAAACACATTTCACTTCAGTGTTAAGACGAACATCAACATTTACTTCATCAAGAGCTTTTTTCAGAGCCTTAGTGATATCCGAAGCATGATCCGATGCAGGGAATGCGCGGTTGCCTCTTTCTACCTTTGTTTCTGTGCCATGGGCCTCAATAAAATCAATCATCGCATCAGAATTGAAAGTATAAATTGCGCTAAACAAAAACTTTGGGTTGCTTACAACATTCTTAAGAAAATCTTCTTCCGAGCAAGCATTTGTAAAATTACATCTGCCCTTTCCGGTAATATATATCTTCTTTCCAAGCTTTTCATTTTTTTCTAACAGTGTGACTGAATGTCCACATAAGCCAGCACCATATGCCGCCATCATTCCAGCAGCACCGCCGCCAACTACTATAACCTTACTCATATTACATATCTCCTGAATAATTCATTTTAATAGAATCATCCACCAAATCTATTTCGTCGTTCTCATAGAACTGATAATTATTCCAAACATTTTCAACCATCTCAAGGTTGTTAGCAACTGTAGATTGATTTCTATTACAAAGCTCCACAATAAGAGCATTAATAACAGACAAAGGCGCAACCAGTGAATCTACAACAGAATGCATATCGCTTTCAGCAATAAGATTGCATGAGCTATATAGATTCATAGGTGAATGAATTGAGTCTGTGATTGTAATAACATTGGCCCTTCGATTATTGGCAAACTCAAGTGCCTTGAGGGTACGCATAGAATATCTTGGGAAAGATATTCCAATAATGCAATCTTGCTCATTAATATGAATCATCTGCTCAAATAGCTCTGAAGTTGAGCTGGTCTGCAGATTGACCACATTGTCATATATCATATTAAGATAGAATGATAAAAATGACGCAAGTGGCGAACATGTACGAATTCCTACTATATATATTCTTCTTGCACTATCGATAGCTTCAACGGCATTTTCAAATGCAGCCTCATCGATAGTTTCCATTGTGTTTTTGATTTTGAGAGCATCAGAAGACAATACGGTACGAAGCACACCATTTTGCTCGATACCACCATTTGTGATTTCGATTCTATCAGAAGTGTTAAGCTTTGTTCTTACCATCTCCTCAAGAGCCTGCTGAAACTCAGGATATCCCTTATATCCGATAAAAGAAGCAAATCTAACAACTGTAGATTCGGACACACCAAGAATATCTCCAAGCTTAGCAGCAGTTAAGAAAACCGCTTTATCATAATTATCTATGATGTAATTTGCCAAAAGCTTTTGTCCTTTAGACATCTTGCCGTATTTCTCATTTATCTTTGAAATTAAATCTGTGGTTGTAGCCATAAAATACCTCATAAAAAATTAATAGGGATTTAATTATATTATATAAAAAAAGGCAATGCAAGAAATCTTGCATCGCCTTTAAAATTTGCGTTAATTATACTGGATAAGCCTTGTTTTCCTTATCAGCTTTTGCAGGATCAACCTTTGTCTGCTGAGCCTCACGATACTCGAAGAACTCTGTAGCAACCTTTGGGAATAATGCGTATGATAACACATCCTCATCCTGCTGCTTCCATCTAGCACACTCTTCCTCGAACTTCTGAAGTCCTGGCTCGATTAAGTCTGCTGGACGGCATGTAATAGCCTTATCCTTATCAGCACCAAGAACCTTATCTACAACCTCTGGATTGAAAGGCTTAACTGTCTGACCATACTTACCAAGTAAGATATCTTTTGTCTGCTCTGTAGCAACCTTGTATCTCTCACCCATAAGTACGTTAAATACAGCCTGTGTACCAACAATCTGTGATGAAGGTGTAACAAGTGGTGGCTCACCAAGGTCCTTACGAACACGAGGTACTTCCTCAAGAACCTCACGAAGCTTATCTTCCTTACCCTGCTCCTTTAACTGGCTGATAAGGTTAGAAAGCATACCGCCTGGTACCTGATAACGAAGAGTATTGATGTTAACACCAAGAACCTTTGTAGACATAAGTCCACTCTCGATGCACTCTTCTCTGTATGGACGGAAGTAATCAGCGATTTCAGAAAGAAGCTCCTGATCAAATCCTGTTGCATATGGTGTGCCATCAAATGCAGCTGCCATAACTTCTGTTGCAGGCTGTGATGTTCCAAGTGCGAATGGTGACATAGCACAGTCGATGATATCTGCGCCAGCCTCAACAGCCTTCATATATGTCATTGAAGCTACACCTGATGTGTAGTGTGTATGCATTTCGATAGGAAGTGATGTAGATTCCTTTAATGCTGAAACAAGCTCGTAAGCCTTAGCTGGAACAAGCAAACCAGCCATATCTTTGATACAGATTGAGTTAGCACCCATATCTTCGATACGCTTTGCAATATCCTTCCAATAATCAAGTGTGTAAGCCTCGCCAAGTGTGTATGAAAGCGCAACCTGTGCGTGACCGTTTTCCTTGTTAGTAGCCTTAACAGCAGTCTCAAGGTTTCTGATATCGTTAAGACAGTCAAAAATACGAATGATATCGATACCATTTGCAATTGACTTCTGTACGAAATATTCAACAACATCATCTGGATACTGGCTGTATCCTAAGATGTTCTGACCTCTGAAAAGCATCTGAAGCTTTGTGTTCTTGAAGCCATCACGAAGCTTACGAAGTCTTTCCCATGGATCTTCCTTTAAGAATCTAAGGCAAGCATCGAATGTAGCACCGCCCCAGCATTCTACTGCGTTATATCCAACCTGATCCATCTTATCGATGATAGGAAGCATCATAGAGGTTGGCATACGTGTTGCTATAAGAGACTGATGTGCATCACGGAGCACGGTCTCTGTAATCTTAACTGGCTTTGGACTAATATCTGCCATTATATTTTCCTCCTAATAATTAAAGTTTAAACGTATCTTAGACTCCAAAAATAGCCATAAATACGCCGGCCGCTACAGCTGTACCAATAACACCTGCAACGTTTGGTCCCATAGCGTGCATAAGTAAGAAGTTTGTAGGGTCTTCTTCTGCACCAACCTTCTGAGATACACGAGCAGCCATAGGAACGGCAGATACACCAGCCGAACCAATAAGTGGATTAATCTTGCCGTGTGTAGCATGGCAAAGAATTTTACCGAAAAGAACGCCTGCAGCTGTACCAAATACGAATGCAACAAGACCAAGAACTACAATCTTAAGTGTTGCTGCGTTAAGGAATGCTTCAGCAGATGTAGATGCACCAACTGATGTACCAAGTAAAATAACTACGATATACATAAGTGCATTTGATGCAGTCTCTGTAAGCTGATTAACAACGCCTGACTCCTTAAAGAGGTTACCAAGCATAAGCATACCAACAAGTGGAGCTGTTGTAGGTAAAATCAAACAAACGATAATTGTAACAACGATTGGGAAGAGAATCTTCTCAAGCTTTGATACAGGTCTAAGCTGTGCCATCTTAATCGCACGCTCTTCCTTTGTAGTAAGAGCCTTCATGATAGGTGGCTGAATGATAGGTACAAGTGACATATATGAGTATGCCGCAACGGCAATTGGTCCCATAAGTGCCGACTGTCCTAACTTACCAGCTAAGAAAATAGATGTAGGTCCATCTGCACCACCGATAATTGATACTGCAGCAGCTGCCTGATCTGAGAATCCTAAAAGGATTGCAAGAAGGTAAGCTGTAAAGATACCAATCTGTGCTGCCGCACCAAGCCAAAAGCTTATTGGATTAGCAATAAGTGGACCGAAATCTGTCATTGCTCCAACGCCCATGAAAATAAGCGAAGGAAGAATTGACCACTCATCAAGAGTGTAGAAATAATAAAGCAAGCCGCCTACACCGTTAGATGTTTCCTCAGGCGATGCAATAATGTCAGGATAAATGTTAACAAGCAACATACCAAATGCGATAGGCAAAAGAAGTAATGGCTCGTATCCCTTTTTAATTGCAAGGAAAAGGAAAACACAGGCAACCGCTATCATGACATAGTTACCCCAAGTCAGATTGAAAAATGCAGTCTGATGAGCGAGGTTCAACAATGTCTCTCCAACGTAACTCATGTGAATTCCTCCTATTAGTTCATAGTTGCAAGTAATGCGCCAGCATCAACCTGCTGACCTTCGTTGCAGTTGATAGATGCAACAGTACCATCCTGTGGTGCAACAACAGGTGTTTCCATCTTCATAACCTCAAGTACTACTACTGGATCACCCTTCTTAACTGCTGTGCCTGCACTTGCTGCAATCTTTACAACCTTTCCTGCAGCACCTGCTTCGATCTTAACGCCACCTGCAGAACCTGTTGCTGCTGGTGCTGGAGCTGCTGCCTTAGGAGCAGCTGCTGGAGTAACTGGAGATACGCCAGAACCTCCTTTATCTTCTACAGTAACATCATAAACTGTTCCGTTAACAGTAATTGTATAGTTTTTCATGGTATTCCTCCTAAAAATTAATGTCTTTTCTTGATAGAACGAACTACAAACGAATCTGTAGAAGCCCCCGTACTTGCAGCAATTGCAGCAGCTATAACTGCAACTAACTGTAAATCATCTGTTTCTTTTGTAGCTGTTACCTGAGGAGCTACTGTTGCAACAGATGCAGCCTCAGCCTTCTCAGCCTTATCCTTAGCTTTATTCTGAAGCTTAGGAATAATCTCAAAGCACTTAATAACGCCGGACATAATAATCAACATACAGAATACAATAAGTATTCCCATTACTGTATTAAGTGCTGCCTTCTGCATTGTCTCGCCTAATGTGTAAACAGGCTCAATATTCATTGCTGTAGGCACTGATGTATCAAGTGTTGAATAAACAAATGTCATCTTAAGATCTCTCTTTGAGAAATCTCCTATAAGTGTTGAAGTAACTGTCTTACCAGACTTTTCAACCTTACATTCTCCTACACCTTTATACTCACCAGCCTCATCAACTACACTTTTGAACTCTTCTGTAAAATCAGAAAGTACTGTGCTATCTTCAGGGAACACAATTGTTCCAGCATTAGCTAAATACTGATCTGCAAACATAGCCACAAGCTGATCTGTTGTCATTCCCTGAGCTTTTGCATATTCATCTAAAGTTGTTTGATAATATGCAGCAAGCTCTGCAGACAACTGTGTCTTAAGCTCAGTACTATCACCAGCTAATACATCGCCGTACGCTTCCATGTAGCTTGTGATTTCGGCACGGTATTCTTTAACTGTACGTCCTGCGATTTCATCATCATCTGAAACCTTACCGCAAGATGTAACACCAAGAGCAAGTACTAAGGTGCATAAAAGTAATGATAATTTTTTCTTCATATTGTCACCTTCCTGCTCTAAAAGAACATTTCAAATCCTGCAATAATATATTTTCTAGCATCAGCCATAGAAACGATTCTATCGATATGACCATGTGCTGCTGCTGTAAGAGCGCTGTCCTGAAGCTCAGCATAGCTCTTCTCGATTGAAGCAGCATCTGTTCCATTATCAGCTAAAATCTTAGCTGCCTTAGAAGCTTCCATAGCGCCAACTGCTGTAGAATCAAATGCATATACTAAATCAGCACCAAGTGACTTAGAATTCATAAGAACGTATGGCGTGCCATAGCCCTGCTTTGTAATAAGATTAAGCTTTGGTACGCTAGCATCAACGAATCTCTGTGCCATCTGAGAAAGAGCTCTAGGAAGACGTCTTTCCTGGCATGTGCATGTCTTGAATGCCGCAACGTTTGTAATAGAAAGCACTGGAATCTCATACATATCACAAAGGTCAACAAAATCTGCAGCCTTCTCACATCCAGCAGCTGAAAGAATTGCTTCTCCATCTACCTCTCTGTTACCAACAACACCAATTGTAACACCATCAAGCTTCATAAGACCTGTAACCATTTCCTTAGCAAAACCAGCCTTAAGCTCGATGAACTGTCTGTTGTCTGCAAGCTCTGTAGCAACTGCAGCCGCATCAGAAAGCTTGTCCTCTAATCCTTCTGCTGCTCTGTTAAGATCATCAGAAGCCTCTACGATATCATTTGGAATCATAGAGATAACCTGTCTCATAGATGATACAACTTCATCTAATGAACCATGAACATCAACTGTTCCTGCCTCATTAAACTGGAACTCAGCTGATGATGTATCGCACTTATCTGCGCTATTGCCAGTAATAGCATCAGGTGAATTAATAAACAATGAAGCTCCATCAACCATAAATGTGAAATCTGCAAGAGCTGGGAGAACTGAAAGTCCGCCGCCGCACTGTCCTGCAACACACATAAGCTGTGGAATAACCCCTTTAACATCTGCAGCTCTTTCGATAACTGAGCCAAGTGCCTCGAGCGCATCAAAAGACTCCTGAAGTCTAACACCACCACAATCAATAAATCCAATGACTGGAGCTCCAACCTTAAGAGCCATGTCGTAAACTGAAAGGATTTTCTTAGCGTGCATTTCGCCGATTGTTCCACCCAAAACATCAGCATTCTGGCTGAACACAAAAACCAAAGTTCCGTCTACGAGACCATGTCCAATAATTACTCCGTCGGATGGTTCTTTCTTTGCGTCAAGGTTAAAATCAGTGCTTCTACTTGTGACTAAAGACTGTAGCTCTACAAAGCTATTCTCGTCAAGCAATGCATTAATTCTAGCCTGAGCCTGATTTAAATCATTACCCATCTTATACCTCCATTTATATAAATTGTTTCAAAATTTCTCGCAAGTATAATGATAAACATTTTGACACCCCATTTCAATGTGATTATGTTAAAAAATTATCACAATTTTCTGAGACAAACATTGGTTAGTATTTTACTTGCAAAAATAGCCAATTCGTATCACGAATTGGCTATTGAAATCCTTATTAAATTAAACAGTAACTTCCACATTATTTGCTTCGTTTTCTGCCTCCATTTTAAACTCTTCGATTTGAGTTTGAGATAGTTCTGGAAGCTCCTCAATAGAGCTTACGCCAAATGAACGTAAGAACTCTTCTGTGGTACCAAAAAGCATTGGACGACCTGGCGCATCAAGACGACCAAGTTCTGTGCAAAGACCATATTCAACAAGCTTTGAAACAGCAAAATCACTAGAAACCCCACGAATCTTTTCTATTTCAGATTTAGTGATTGGCTGCTTGTAAGCAATAATAGACAATGTCTCAAGAAGAACATCTGTAAGTACATACTTCTTAGGCTGCTTTGCAATTCTGATAAGGTATTCGTAAATATCAGGGCTAGTGCACATCTGATATGAGCCCTCAAGCTCAGTAATTGTAATACCTCTTTTTTGTTTTTCATAATCCTCTTTCAAGGATACGATTGCTTCAACAACTTCTTTATCATCAATTTCAAGGGCCTTTGCAATCTTAGATGGCTCGACAGTTCCACCCATAGCAAAAAGTATGCCCTCAACTATAGTCTTTATCTCTTTTTGTTTCATAACGTCCTCTTATTTTAGGCTGCAATCTTTGATTCAATAATAATATCAGTGAATGTATCTTCCTGTGTGATATTGATTTGTCCAGCCTTCATCATCTCTAAAATACAAAGGAAAGTAACGATAACCTCTGTCTTTGAATGTGCTGCTTCAAGCAGTGTTCTAAAACTAAATGTATTATGTAACTTCGCAAATGCGATAGTCCATTCCATCTTTTGCTCAAGGGAAACTTCTTCTTTTTTAATCTTGCCAAAAGTAGAACGAATTGGATCCCTTCTATTATCCTGTCTCTTAAGCACCTGATTAAAAATATCGTTAAGCTTATTAAGTGTTAAATCGCTCATAAGCTCCTCTAAATCTACAGGCTGCTCATACTTCAAAACTTCATCTGGAATGGAAGGCTCCTTATAGAATACAAGGCTTGCATCCATCTGTCTATCTCTAAGCTGATAAGAAATAGTCTTGTACATCTTGTATTCCAGCAACTGCTGAACAAGTTCTGCACGTGGATCTTCCTCATCCTCACCTTCCTCTTCCTTTTCCTCTCTTGGAAGAAGCATGCGGCTCTTGATATCTAGAAGTGTAGTAGCCATCAATAAAAACTCAGACATAACATCCAAGTCGCTATTATCCATAGCCCTAACATATTCCATATACTGATCTGTAATCTCAACAATAGGAATATCGTAAATATCAACTTTATTTTTGTCTATCAGGTGAAGAAGCAAATCCAGAGGACCCTCAAACGCCTGAAGCTTAACATTCATCTCCAAGTTTTTCTCTCCCTTTTAATCCGCCTGTTACGGTAACAAGCATTCATACTCTCCGCTCGGCAACACGCCTCGCTTGAGAGTACAAATAGCTTGTTACCTACAGGCTCATATAAAATATTAGATACTTGTATCTAAATTTAATCTTCTACGTACATAAAAATAGTCTCATACGACTACGCATGAGACTATTATAAAAGACTATATAGTGTATGTCAATACACTTGACCACTAGATATAGTTGTCTGACAATTCTATAAAGACTCGAGAGTCTTACGGATTTCGATGATGAAATCACGAGAATTAAGGACTGTAGGATTTTCAATAGATGTGATAAGTGCTAAATCCTTTGTCATTTTTCCATCTTCGATTGTCTTGATACAAGCCTGCTCAAGCTTGTCTGCGAAAGTTGAAAGCTCAGGAATGTTATCTAACTCGCCACGCTTTCTAAGCGCTCCAGTCCAAGCAAAGATTGTAGCTACAGAGTTTGTAGATGTCTCTTCACCATTTAAGTGTTTGTAATAATGACGCTGAACTGTTCCGTGAGCTGCTTCGTACTCATAGTAGCCAGCAGGGCTAACAAGTACAGATGTCATCATTGCAAGTGAACCAAAAGCTGATGAAATCATATCAGACATAACATCACCATCATAATTCTTGCATGCCCAGATAAATCCGCCTTCTGACTTCATAACACGAGCCACAGCATCATCAATGAGTGTGTAGAAATATTCGATACCTGCTTTATCAAAAGCATCCTTGTATTCCTTATCAAAGATTTCCTGGAAGATATCTTTGAATCTATGATCATACTTCTTTGAGATTGTATCCTTTGTAGCGAACCATAAATCCTGCTTTGTATCTAAAGCAAACTTAAAGCAGCTATGAGCAAAACTCTCAATAGAAGCATCGATGTTGTGCTGTCCCTGAACAACGCCAGGGCCATTAAATGTATGAACAAGAGCACGCTCTTCTGTGCCATCTTCTGCTGTGTATACAAGCTCAACCTTACCTGCGCCAGGAATTCTCATTTCAGAATTCTTATATACATCACCATATGCATGACGTGCAATTGTAATAGGCTTCTTCCAAGATTTAACATTTGGCTCAATCCCCTTTACAACGATAGGCGCACGGAACACTGTACCGTCAAGAATAGCTCTGATTGTACCATTTGGGCTCTTCCACATTTCCTTAAGGTTGTACTCAGTCATACGAGCAGCATTTGGTGTGATTGTTGCGCACTTTACAGCTACACCATACTTCTTTGTAGCCTCAGCAGATTCAACAGTAACTTTGTCATCTGTTTCGTTTCTGTGCTCAAGACCAAGATCGTAATACTCTGTCTTCAAATCGATAAATGGAAGCAAAAGCTCATCCTTTATCATCTGCCAGAGGATACGAGTCATCTCATCTCCGTCCATCTCTACAAGTGGTGTTGTCATTTGAATTTTGCTCATCTTATTCTCCTTTTCTTTTTAAATCCTATAGAATAAGCCTGCCAAACAGGCAGGCTTAATAAACCTTTTCTTTATTTTACAACCAAGTTAACAATCTTGTTTGGTACGTAAATTTCTTTTACGAGGTTCTTGCCATCAAGAGCCTTGATAACAGCTTCGTCAGCCTTAGCTGTTGCGAGAGCTTCATCCTTCTCGCAGCCGTTAGGAATCTTGATTGTAGCCTTAAGCTTTCCATTTACCTGAACAGCAATTTCGATTGTAGATTCTACAATCTTAGCTGGGTCAAATTCTGGCCAAGCGGCAAGTGAACAATATCCTTCACCACCAAGCTCAGCATACATCTCTTCTGTAAGATGTGGAGCAAATGGGCTAAGAAGCTTAACAAGAATAACAAGATTATCCTTTGTAATATGTCCTTCTGAGATAATATCGTTAAGAAGTCCCATCATTGCAGCAATCGCTGTGTTGAACTTCATAGCTTCGATATCTTCTGTAACCTTCTTGATTGTCTTGTGGATACCAGTCTCGATAGATTCGCTATTAGCTTCTTCTGAAACAATATCAGTCAGACCTGCAAATCTCTCAAGGAATCTCTTACATCCACGAACTGAAGCATCTGACCAAGGAGCAGCTGCGCCGTAGTCACCCATGAATAATACGTATGTACGAAGTGTATCTGCACCATATGCATCTACAATATCAAGTGGATCAATAACATTACCACGAGACTTAGACATCTTCTGACCATCTTCGCCAAGGATCATACCCTGAGCACTTCTCTTCTTGTATGGCTCTGGAGTGTTAACAACACCAATGTCATAAAGGAAGTGATGCCAGAAACGTGAGTAAATCAAGTGACGTGTAACGTGCTCCATACCACCGTTGTACCAATCAACTGGCATCCAGTAGTTGAGCTTATCCATTGCAGCAAATTCGTTATCGTTGTGTGGATCGATGTAACGAAGGAAATACCAAGATGAACCAGCCCACTGAGGCATAGTATCTGTCTCACGCTTTGCATCGCCGCCGCACTTAGGGCACTTGCAATTTACAAAGCTTTCTACTCTAGCAAGTGGAGACTCTCCGTCTGTACCTGGCTCAAACTTCTCCATTACAGGAAGCTTAAGTGGAAGCTCTTCAAATGGAACTGCTACATCACCACATGATGGACAGTGAACAATTGGAATAGGCTCGCCCCAGTAACGCTGTCTGTTGAATGCCCAGTCCTTCATCTTGAACTGAACACCAGCCTTACCACAACCAAGCTTCTCTAATTCCTGAATCATTCTATCGATTGAGTCCTTCTTGTTGTTAAGACCATTAAGGAACTCAGAATTAATCATATTTCCTTCGCCTGTGTAAGCTTCTTTTGTAACATCTCCACCCTCAATTACAGGAATGATGTCGATGCCAAACTTTGTAGCGAAGTCCCAGTCACGCTGATCATGAGCAGGAACCGCCATAATAGCGCCAGTACCATAGCCCATCATTACGTAATCTGAAATAAATACAGGAATCTTCTTTCCTGTGATTGGGTTAATAGCATCAAAACCTTCTACCCTAACACCAGTCTTATCTTTTGAAACAAGCTGTGTACGCTCAAACTCAGACTTCTTCTGGCACTCAGCTCTGTAAGCCATGATAGCGTCCATGTTAGAAATCTTATCTGCATACTTATCAATATATGGATGCTCAGGAGCAATTACCATAAATGTAACACCACAAAGCGTATCTGGACGAGTTGTATAAATCTCGAGCTTGTCCTCGATTCCATCTAATGTAAAGTTAACGAAAGCACCCTTTGACTTACCAATCCAGTTGACCTGCTGCTGCTTGATATTCTCTGGGAAATCAAGACCTTCAAGTCCCTGAAGAAGCTTATCAGCATATTCTGTGATACGAAGGTACCAAACGTCCTTCTCCTTCTGAATAACATCTGTATCGCAGATATCACACTTACCACCCTGTGAATCCTCGTTTGAAAGAACTACCTTACAATGTGGGCAGTAATTTACAAGAGTCTTATCTCTGAAAACAAGGCCCTTCTCAAACATCTTAAGGAAAATCCACTGAGTCCACTTGTAGTAATCCTCCTGAGTTGTGTCGATTGTACGACTGTAATCAAAAGAAAAACCTACACTCTTAAGCTGTGTTGTGAACTTCTTGATATTGTCATCAGTAATTTTTCTAGGATGTGTATTTGTCTTAACTGCATAGTTTTCTGTTGGAAGACCAAATGCATCAAATCCGATTGGGAATAATACATTGTATCCCTGCATTCTACGCTTTCTAGAAACTACTTCTACAGAAGAATAAGCCTTGATATGACCAACGTGCATACCAGCACCTGATGGATATGGGAATTCTACAAGACCGTAGAATTTAGGCTTATCTGAACCATCAACAGCCTTAAAGATATCATCTTTTTCCCAGGCTGCTTGCCATTTTTTCTCAATTGCTTTGAAATTGTGCTTCATTATTCTTATACCTCGCGCTTTATCTAACTAAACAAAAATTATAATAAAACCTCTCGCTTTTTGCAACGAAAAGTCTAATTTAGCTCCAGTGAATCTGACACGTACACACCATAGCCTTTTTCTTTGGCATATTCTAGTGCTTTATCGGCTATTTTTCTATCTGTAGCATATTCAAGTGCATAAGCATCTTTTCCATCTGCCATGACTCTATTTAAATAGTTGGTGAAATATTCTCTTTCTTCAGCATCATTAACGCCAAAGCTCTCATCATCCCAATTTATAGAAGTGTAAACACTTTCTTGATTTACACCATCTAGCACATCATCCAGGCTTCCATTTCTATCCAGGTATTCAAGCACAAATGTGTCTCCACCATTTATTAGCACATAAGTATCCTTGCTTTTTAGGTCTTTGAGCATCTCACTGACGCCATTATAGATTTCTTCAGTCTGATAATTGTAGTAAACATCGCAATTATCTACAAAGAATCCATCAACCCCTTTTGCCAATAACTCATCTGCTTTAACAGAGAAAAACTTCTGCCAATTCTTATCTGAAACATCTACCCACTTTTCATCTTCCCAGTTTTCATAGGTTCCAAGTGTTAATGATTCATATTGCTTGTAATAGTCTCTGAAAGTCTCAATAGACCCAAGATTTATATACGTATATACGGTATGTCCTTCTTCTTTCAAACTGTGAATCTCATCAGCAGAAAAGTATTGAGCATCTATCACAATAGTCTGAGGCAAAAACTCCGGGTCGATATCCTCTGGATTCGATCCGATGTACACTCCATAGTCGCTGTCGTAAGCTTTGCAGGAAATAAATCCCGAAAAGAGCATGTACATTCCTCCAACGAATATAATAAGTAGCATAAAAACCAGCATTTTATATAAGCTTTTTCTACTAATCACAAAAATAGCCTCACTTTCAATTTATGTTTATCATTTCAAAACCAAAACTACGGCTATTTTACCAAATAAACGTATATGACGTAAATAAACAATATAAAAAAATCGCTACCATTCACAGTTGCATACGTATATGACGCCCTCAACCCTGCTGTGGCCTCCAGTATACACATGGCGTGATTTTGCGAATATTGCAGTTTTTCTTATGGGCCAAATTTATGCATCGCGCATGTGTCTTGTTGCGGAATGAACCATTTTGAAAAATGTTTTT
>NZ_KK211359.1:0-154316 GCF_000621865.1 Pseudobutyrivibrio sp. MD2005 | reverse complement strand
AAAAACCTTTTTCAAAATTGTACAGGCCTGCAAAAGACACATGTAAATAAAGATGCATAAATGGCCCATTAGAAAAACGCAATATTCTTGCAATGCGCCATGTGTATACTGGAGGCCACACCCTTTGTTGAGGGCGTCATTCCAAAACAGACTGTGAATGGTAACACAAAATCGGCCTATCTGATTTCACTTCCACCCCATTCAACAACAGTAAAGCCTTCGCGCTCAGGTGCTTTAAAGCTCTGTGCTGGTAAATCTACATATTTATCAGTGCCATACCAAGTCATAAACACTCTAATTTCTGTGTCAGGAGAAGGATTAACATTCAATTTAGAATGATTTGTATATTGCTCGTTCTGGAAGCAAATTACATTATATGGATTCTCCTCCATCTTTGGCAGCCAAAAATCTATAAATTCAGCTGATTCGGCTTCATTAAGTCCAAGCTGTGCCAGTGCATCCCAAAGAAATGCTTCTGTATCTTCACCCTTAACGCAAAATCCTTCGTTAATTGAATAGCTGGCATTAGGTATGCCTTCCCAGAATAGGTAATCATAGGAATTATCTCCTAAATAAATAGTACCATCCCTATCTGCTGTCACATTCCAGCCGTTTATGATATTGAATTCAGGGTCAAGCTCTGTAAATACACCATCATAGTCAAGCTGCACTGATACGTCAGTATCATCAGATTCAGGATAGAGATAAATGACAGGCTTCAACTCTTCCTGTTGAACTGGAATAGGCTCATCTTCTGCTTCATAAGGATTTTCTAGAGCATTTTCCAAATCCTTCTTTGAGTGTATCTCGTGACACTTATCATAACTCACAGCATATGCATAATCAAAATCATACACTTCCATATAATCTTCGTATTCTTCAAGGGTCACTTCTTCGTCATTTATACGGAATATCATGTCATCCCCACGAATGACTTCCTCAATTTTAAAATTTAAAACAGCCTTACCATCTTCCATGGAATATACATTTTCGCATAAAACACTATCTTCACCGTCAGCATAACTTGTTGACGTAAAGAAGAGGTTGCTCATATCTTCGTAATAGAAAAGCTCATCGGTCTTACATAGAACGTTTTCATCATCAAAAAGGGCTACTACCTTTTGGCCGTAATATGTGTACACATAAATATTATCTGTAGAAGAAAAATCTTCCATTATCACAAGCTCATAATTGGCACCTTGATCGAGTTTAACAAGAGTCATAGCATAACCGCCATCAGGATATTTTTCATTTAAAAAATCCTCATAAGCCTGAAGTTCAGTATGTGACTCTAACCCATTATTGTAAATCTTCGGAGGTTCTTCCCTGTTTAAATTTACATCTTCCGTCCCGCAACCTAATAGCATAAATCCAGACATAAAAGTTAACAAAATACGAAACCAATTCATAGCTCTCCCTCCAATCTATCCTTTTCTTTTTCGTTGATAATAAAGCGTTCTGCTTCTCCAGTGCAGCCACCGTCGGCATCATAAATAATAAGCTCATTACCTGACATCAAAAAATTCTTGTATTCATAATAGTATATATATCTATCCAAAAACTCATCTGTATGGGCAGAGTATTTAACACCGTCTACATATTTTGTAGCCTCACTCTGTCCTAAGAAAAACACAAGTCCTGGAAGATAAAGAACAATGCAAAGAGTAAACGTAACTGCACCGACAGCAAGGTATAATGCTGTTTTGCCGTTTTCCCCTATAGAGAGATTATGAATTGATAGAATAATGCCTCCCACTATCCCAACAATAGAAATAAGCACAGCACCTTGTAGTACAAAAAATCTAAATCTCAGATGAAAGAAACTTAACAGAAAATGTAACAGAACATATACTGCAATAAAAATTAAAGTAGATAAAAAAACATGTTTCTTAATCCAATCAATCTTTCCCATAACATTCCCCGCTTATGTAAAATCTATAGTTCTGTCAGCATATTTATCTACCGCATCTACGTAGTTCTTTTTCCAATTGTTCGGATCAACATATATATCTATAGGGTCGCCAACTTTGTAGCAATTATTAGGATTAAAAGACAAAAGATTGCTTTTAAACTTATACAACAAATTTTTAGATGAATCATTATACTCACAATAAATTCGGTATGGATGGACTCCATTAATCTCAAATCTCATGTCTCTGCTCATTTCTGTTATTACACCAGAAATCTTCATTCCATTCTCTAATAGATATTTTACTTTACCTTTTCTAATTAAATGAAATGCTAACATTGATATACCGATTATTAAAAATACTCCGCCAACACCTGAAAAAATTATCAAAAACATATAGCTAGCGCTTTTTATTGTAATATTATAAGGATCATCGGGATCACATATAATCTCGATTTCTTCACCTTCATGCATGCCTTGAGTGTATACATTCAAATAAACATCCTTATACTCTACTCCTTCATATTCGAAATCAACATAGACATCATGTTTATGACGATTACTTCCTCCGAAGGAATGAATATATGAAATTTCAGCATCTACTTCAACACCCTTTGAAATAAAGTCATTCGTTCTAACATAAAACATTATTCCAATTAAAAAAAATACCGTACCGAAAATTGTTAAAAATATCCCCAGAAATATAGCTATAGCACTTGTTGAATTCTTTCTCATAAAATTAAACTCCTAAAAAAAATCTATTGTTCATAAAAAACTGTGTCATCAGTCAAATTAGTGGTAAGCTCATCTCCATCAATGTTAATCTCAAATCGAAATGTCATACCACAGGTGCCTGCATCCAAATATACATCATAGTCATATCCAGAACTACCGGATTCAGAAATACTGTCATACCTTTGTTCTACCATTACATCAGTAACTGTTACTCGTCGAATACCCTCTTCATCTATGAAGAACTCCACAACTTCTCCATCATCAGATTTCCATGTTCCTAGCAAGGTGTCAAACAACTTTTGCTCACGTTCTTTCTTATCTTTAATTGAAAGAGCCATTTCCCTTTGCTCTTCCTTTTCTTCTTGAGTATAAAATCTATTTGTATTACCTATCACATGTTCTCCGCCTGCAGTATCATAAACTGTGAGAATCTCCGCATAACTTCTACCATTCAGATATCTAAATTCAAATAGACAATCAGATTTTCTCATAGTAAAAGATGTTATATTATAGGGATTATCTGCTTTGATAATAATTTTGTGGCCATCAACTGTCACATCAAGATTATCATCAAACTGGCAATATTCTAAATCTTCCCACTCACCATCCCATGTCAACACCAATTTATCTCGATAGTATTCCGATTTCACCAGATAAAATGTTGTGATACCATCATCTTTGCCGGTCTCCCTGTAGTTATATGTCTTTTTTGAATAATCCATTTTAGTTATTAGTACTAGCACGATAGAGACCGCAATCACAGCTAAAACTTTTATTACAGTATTCTTTGTGCATAATCCTATTTTAATTACTTTTAGGATTGATAGAATTATCGCAGCTGCCTGAAATACAAATGCCTGTAGTGGCATTATAAACTGAAGGAGAAATGCAGCAACATGAAAATCAGGAATGATATATAACGTTGCAAATTCTATAGCAAAAAGGGCAATTACTCCCAGGAAATACTTTGCAAGGAACTTAAACATATTAGGCTCCTTATACGCCAAAAATACTCCGATCACGACCATTGCAAATGTAAAAAATGCATACAGAATAAACATATATTATCCCCACAAACCCAACTCCAAATTAATAGTTAACTTGCTAATATAGCCTTCGCTTCAGCCTTCTTAATCTTAGCTCCTCTTTCACAGATTGGACAAATCTCGTAATACTTTGATGAAAGTGGAAGTATAGGCAAAAAGAACAATGTAAAATATAATCTATGTCTAATAATTTTATAGTGTGAACTATTGTTGCAATGAGGGCAGCAATAAATCTTACTAAGATTAATTCCTAATTCCTTATTCATATGTTTCCAACCATAAATAATCATAATAAATCTCCCTTATCATTAGATATTATGGTAGTATATTAATACTTTTAAAAATCCTTGTCAATACTAAATGGTTTAATAAAAGAAAAGGGGCCGCCGGAAGGGCAGCCCTAAAAAATGAATGAATCTCAGATATTCAATTATTATTCTTCGTCAACATCTTTAATCTTGTTAGCTCGACGTTCAACTTCTTTAGCCTGTACATCAGATGGTACCTGCTCATAACGAGCTAACTCGTAAGAAAATGTACCATAACCACCAGTCATAGAACGAAGTGTTGTATCGTAGCCGTAAAGCTCAGCCATAGGAACTTCCGCCAAGATTTCAGTCTTACCTGCTGTTTCTGTTGGATTCATACCAAGAACACGACCACGTCTCTTGTTAAGATCACCCATTACATCACCGGTATAGCTATCAGGAACAACTACCTTTAGAGTTTCGATAGGCTCAAGAAGGATTGGATTAGCCTTCATGATACCTTCCTTGAAAGCTCCCTTTGCTGCAACTTTAAATGCCATTTCAGATGAGTCTACTGGATGGTAGCTTCCATCATATAGATTAGCGTGAATACCAACAACAGGATAAGCAGCAAGTGGTCCAGCAAGTACAGCTTCCTGCAAGCCCTTCTCAACAGCTGGGAAGTAATTCTTTGGAACTGCACCACCAACTACTGATTCAGTAAAGTTGTAGTGCTCTTCCATATTGCCAGATGGCTCAAATGTCATCTTTACATGGCCATACTGACCATGGCCACCAGTCTGTTTCTTATACTTGTACTCTACATCAGCCTTACCTCTAATAGTCTCTTTGAATGCAATCTTTGGCTGACTAAGCTCAATGTCTACTTTATATTTTTCATTAAGCTTCTGTACCAGCATATCAATGTGTCTATCACCAATTCCATAAATCAGCGACTGGCTGTTCTCCCCGTCATTAACAACCTTAAGTGTAAGGTCCTCTGCACAAAGCTTCGCAAGTGCCTGTGCAATTTTATCTTCATCTCCCTTGTTTTTAGCCTTATATCGTTTATACGTATATGGCACTGAAAGTGGTGTTCTAATATAAAGGATTGGATTAGCCTTTGTAGAAAGTGAATCAGTTGTTCCAACCTTCTGAAGCTTAGAAAGAGCACCTATATCACCTGCGTGAAGTTCAGGAACTTCTTCTGCCTTACTTCCTGTTAAAACATATAGCTTACCAATCTTCTCTTCTGTCTCCTTATGCTTGTTGTATAGTAAATCATCTGTCTTAAGGACACCTGAATTAACCTTGATAAGTGAATACTTTCCAACGAATGGATCAACGATAGTCTTGAAGCAATATGCACTCTTTGGTTTAGAAAAATCGTAGTCTGCTTCATAAACCTCATTCGTATTTGCGTTAATTCCAGAAATCTTTCTATCTTCTGGACTTGGAAGATATTTAACGATATCAACAAGCATTGTGTACTGGCCACGATTAAGTGTGTTAGAACCCATCATTACTGGAACTATGTCGCCTGTGCCAACATTTGCTCGAAGAGCCTGACGAATCTCATCTTCAGAGAACTCTTCTCCGCCGAAATATCTGTCCATGAATTCCTCTGAAGTCTCAGCAACAGATTCCATCAATGCTTCACGATATTTCTCTAAGTATTCTTTATTATAGTCTGGCACATCGCAATGCTCTGGTGCTCCGTCGCCCTTCCAACGCTTACCTATCTGCTGAATAACATTTACATAGCCAACAAACTCTCCATTCTCTCTAATTGGAAGATGGAAAGGAGCAATCTTTTTGCCATAAAGTTCCTGAAGTTCTTCAACGATTTCTCTATAGCTGGCATCATCTATATCCATGTCAGTTACAAAAACCATTCTTGGAAGATTAAACTTATCGCACATCTCCCATGCCTTTTTTGTACCAACCTCAATTCCGCTTTTACCTGAAATAACAATAATAGCTGCGTCAGCTGCGCTAACAGCTTCCTCAACTTCTCCGACGAAATCAAAATAACCTGGTGTGTCTAGGAAATTAATCTTAGTGTCGCCCCATACGATTGGTGCTAAAGATGTGTAGATAGAAAACTTGTTTTTCTGCTCCAACTTGTCGTAGTCACTAATGGTATTACCAGCCTCGATAGTGCCTGGCTTGCTGATTTGACCAGCTAGAAAAGCCATTGATTCGATGAGACTGGTTTTGCCCGCCCCGCTATGGCCGAGTAACACAACATTTCTAATTTTGTCCGTAGTAAAAACCTTCATGTGTTTTACCTCCCAATTATTATTTGACGCCTTTACCCCGCTGCGCCACGTTGTCTTAAAACTTATTTATATTTTAACGAATATTCGGACTATTTACAATCAATAAATGTGATATTATATAAATATATTCGTACTTTAAATCGCTAAAGTGAGGGACAATAATTATGAAAACAAAAACAATTGGCTTTGTAGGTTTAGGTCTAATCGGAGGAAGTATCGCAAAAGCGATATTAAAAACTTATCCAAACACCAGGATTCTTGCTACAGCATCAAGAGAATCTACTATTGAAACAGCATTTGAAGAGCGTCTTATCGACAACAACGGATTGCTTAAGATTCATCAATTCGGTCAGTGCGATATTATTTTTCTATGCTCTCCTGTTAAAGTCAATTGCGATTATTTGCGTAAACTAAAAGAGGTTGTTAAGCCTGATTGCATTATCACTGATGTAGGTTCTGTCAAAGGTGATATTACTGCAGTTGCCCGAGAGCTAAATATAACAAATCAATTTATAGGTGGACATCCTATGACAGGATCTGAGCTCACAGGTCTTGACCATTCATCTGCCTCTCTTTTAGAAAATGCATACTACATTCTCACTGCAGACCCTGAAATGAATCAGGACACCTACAGTGAATTTGCCGAATATATAAAAAGTCTGGGTGCTATTCCAATCCAGCTTACACCAGAGGAACATGATGAAGCCACTGCCACTGTATCTCATTTACCACATGTAGTTGCAGCGGCCCTTGTTAATCTTGTAAATGATAACGATGACGACAGAAAGATTTGTAAGACTATTGCTGCAGGTGGATTCAAGGATATCACTCGTATAGCTTCTGGCTCTCCTACTATGTGGCAGCACATCTTTTTAAGCAATAAGGATGCAGTGTTAAAGCTGATTTCTGATTTCAAAAAGGAGCTGACACAATTCGAGATTGCTATCGCTGATGCAGACGAAAACGAGATTTTAGATCTTTGGACAAAGGCCAAGGATTATCGTGATTCCATCACAATCCCTGATAGCGCTCACTCAAGATTCTTCGAATTATACTGCGACATTGATGATAAACCAGGTACACTTGTTGGTGTATTACAGTTATTAGCAAACGCAGATATCAGTGTTAAAAATATAGATATCATTCATAACCGAGAGTTTGAGCCTGGTGTACTGAGAATCGAGTTTTACAATCAGGATTCACTCAACAAGGCTCGCACTGTATTAACACACAACAACTACTACGTAAGGCAGAGGACAAATTAATGGCAATTACTAAAGCAAAAAGTATAAAGGGTGAAATTACTATCCCAGGAGATAAATCAATCAGCCACCGCGGCGTAATGTTTGGCGCCATTTCTGAAGGCATTACAGAGCTGACAGGATTTTTAGATGGAGCTGATTGTCGCTCTACTATAGGCTGCTTTCGCGCTATGGGAATCGATATAACTCAAGAGGCTGATCATGTAATCATTCACGGAAAAGGATTAAACGGCCTCTCACAGCCTAGCGCCATGCTAGATGTTGGAAATAGCGGCACAACCACACGTCTGATATCCGGTATTCTTGCAGGACAAGACTTTGTCAGTTCATTAAATGGGGATGAATCCATTCAAAAGCGTCCTATGGGACGAATCATCACCCCTTTAACTGAGATGGGCGCATATATCAAATCAATAAAAGACAACGGCTGCGCTCCACTTGAAATTGGCGGTTCAAAACTAAGTGCTATCCACTACAATTCTCCTGTGGCAAGCGCTCAAGTAAAATCATGTGTTTTACTTGCAGGATTATATGCAGATGGAACCACTAGTGTTACCGAACCTGTTGTATCACGCAATCACACCGAGCTTATGCTTTCAGGCTTTGGCGCTGATATTACATCAAAAGGTCTCACTGCATCTATTGTGGGTGGTCCTAAATTGATTGGACAAAAAATCGCCGTACCAGGTGATATTTCTTCTGCAGCTTACTTTATTGTAGCCGGCCTTATCTGCGATAATGCAGATTTACTTATCAAAAACGTAAATACGAATCCTACTCGAGCTGGTATCATCAAAGTTGCTCAGGCTATGGGTGGTAACATAGAACTACTTAATGAGCGCATCATCAGTGGTGAGCCTGTTGCAGACATTCATGTCACAACAAGCCATCTTCACGGCTGCGAAGTATCGGGAGACATCATCCCTACCCTTATTGATGAGCTTCCAGTAATCGCTGTCATGGCTGCATGTGCTGATGGTACAACCACTATAAAAGATGCTGCTGAGCTTAAAGTAAAAGAAAGTGACCGTATTGCTACAGTCACTGAGAATCTAAAAAATATGGGATGTGACATCACCCCTACAGATGATGGTATGATAATCGTTGGCGGCAAACCACTTCACGGCACTACCGTAAATACGTATTTAGATCATCGCATTGCAATGTCATTTGCCATTGCAGGCCTTGTTGCAGACGGCGAAACCACATTTGATAACGAGGCATGCTGCTCTATATCATATCCAGATTTCTTTAAAACAATTGGAGCTATCGTAAATCGATAGCTCCATAATTTATTCCATAGTTTCCACTTCTTTATCTACCAATACAAACTCGCCATCCTGATATTCATAAGTAAACTTTGAGTGCTGGACAGCACTATCCCTAGAATATCCATATATACATTTTTCAGATTCGTTTAGCTCATAATTTGGTATATCTTCAAATGATGGAGTGTATATATATCGTCCATTGTTTTCATTGTATACATATGCACAATAGATAGCCGCGCCCTGGTTACCTGCTCTACCTAATGAAATCAAAATATCTTTGTTTCCATCGAATGAAACATCCTGGTAAACAACTTCAAATCCGCATACATCATGTGTGTATCTATCAGCATAAAGATCAGATTTTGAAGGATAGTCTACAACAAGGCAAGTAACTGCACCATCTAAAGCCTTAGCATAAATATAGTCCATACAATGAGCATACTCACCATCATCTGGATTTGTATTCTGAATTGCAACTCTGTACACTGTATGTTCATCATCTATCCATTCTTCGTGCTCTACTTCACATCCTTTTGGAATAATTAGATTTTCATCTTTGAATTCTTCTATTGATTCTCCATAAGTTTTATACTCTAGATTGGTCATATGCCATTTCTTATCCTGGCAATAAGCTGTTCCAATAAAAGATTCATAGCCAACTGGTCCAGCATCTGGAACCACATTAACAGTATTTACTCTAATCCCCTTAACGATATTTTCTTCCTCAAAACCTGTAGGCGCATTAACTTCAACAAGCTCGCAATTGAAAATAGTGTCTCCTCTATAATTAGAAAGCTCCTCAAAAGGGAACACCTGCTCAACATCATTATTAGATACTTCATAAGCATAGTACATGTTGTTTTCACCGAGAGTGTTTGTAAAATAGCCATTAATGACATATTCATCTTCAGAATCATTATCAATATCCAGCATTTCCATTCCTGTTATGGAAATTGGAAATGCTAAATCAAACTCTTTTTTTGAACCATCTGGTAATTCAAATTTAATTACAGTATCCTCATCGTGAGGATATTCATCGATATCATTATTCCAAGTTACTAACACTTCATCTGACTGATTTTCTTCAGATTTTTGTTTCGAAGTCTTTTCTTCTTTATCTTGTTTTTCTTTTATTTCTGACTCTTCATTGGTTTCAGTTCCACAAGCTACGAAGCTGAAACTTAGCAAAATTAGACTACATAATATACAAATTCTTTTAAATTTCATTAATCTAGTCCTCTCCACATTAGAATTGTATCATCATTGTTCTTCGTACCATGCAGGTTCGAGATTGCCATTTGTATCAATATAGTTATAAAGGTTAGATTCTTTACTTTCTTTGATACGAGCTTGGCTACGATCGCCAGACAATTGACAATAATAATATTCTGTATTGATTACAGAACCATCAAGCCTAATAATATCAAGCTTATCATCCTCTCTAACTGCCCAGAACGTATCATATTCATCGGATCTAGAAATATCTTTATAACCTTCCGAAACAATCAGATTACCGTTTAAATCTGCCAAATACTGGCGATAATTATCATCCTCACGTGATGTCAAGATAAAGTAATTCAGTTTTCCATCACTGTCAGCCTTGGCAAAGCACTTACTATATTTATCAGAAGAAAATATAAGTTCTGCATCTCCATAGAAAGCCTCTAATGTATATTTATCGTAGTCAATATCATCATCGTACTTTGCAAAGCAAGCAATATCCCCACACTTTTCTACCTGATGAAAATTTCCTTCAAACTTTTCGCCATTATATTTTACCAAGCGTTCTATTCCAGAGCGTAAACCATATATAAAAATCCTTGCCTCATCATAAAACTTAATTTCATTTGGACTCTCGTTTAATAATGATTCTCCTTTTGAATTTACAACATCAAGCTCTGTGTTGTTATAGTTTGACACCATAGATACTTCAAAATCTCTTTGACCACTGAAGTATCGAAACTTTGGCATTGTAATTAAATCGCCATTCTCACTAATGATTCCATAACGATCATTGTAGTAACTGTGGTAAACAGCAACACCATTTTCAAAATAGGTATTCTTGCTAGTGGTAACAAATTGTCCATCCTCATGACTGTATTCCCAAATTAAAAGCCTATGTCTTTCGGAATCATTTAGATTACCTTCAGAAATCAAGTCGTTTAATATTTTCTGACGTGTGGACGTCCTCGCCTTTACGATATATGGAACTTTGAGGACTTCTTTACCATTTAAATCAACAAAATGCCTGTCATAATCATAAGCAATGCCTGAATAATCAAACTCTAAAGGTCCATTATATATTGGGCCTGTACTTACGCCAGTTTTTAGATTTATTAATCCATATTTCAATCTAGAAAAACCGGATCTACTAGGCATAAGATTTTTAACACTATACAGGTATACGCTATATTGATTGCTATCTGGCAGGTAATATCCAACATTCCTAAAATCTTCTACAGATGTCTGCTCACTAAGCACATTTCCGTTTTCATCCAAAAGCTGAATATCACCATTTTTATAGGTGTAGTTCATGAATAAAAAGCAAATAAACGCAATAAATAAAACACCGTATCCCACTCTTTTTATAATTCGTATTTTCGGATTATATTCATATTCTATTGGAAGCTGATATGAAAAAACATGCTTTCTAAGATAATTAACCACCACAATAAAGAAGACAAATCTAATTATCAGCATTAAATATACAAGATATAAAAAGAATGTATATTTTATGCATGCCTCCAAAATAAAACTGCCTATAACAAGTCCATGTACAATAAACCAATTCTGCTTAAGCTTTACAAAGTCCTCATATACCTCAACATTTAGTTTGCCATCCTCTATCAAAGATGCAATTCCGCAGAACTCTAGAATGCACTTACAAACAAACATAATATAAACAGCATCATTCTTTATTGTTGGATAATTTGAAAAAGTGCACAAGAATACCTCGATAGCATCGCAAGCTATAATCATAGTAAATAGCTTAGCAGCAAAAGAAAATCTTCTATCTTTTCTAACTAAAAGTTCCTTAAAAAGCCACACTATCGCAATCTTTATTAGATACATGGCAATATCCATTTGTTCAAAAATTGGATATGTGTAAAAGCCAGCCACATGAACTATTGCATTTATAGAACAAAAAACAACATATCCCCCCAGTACAATGCCTATAGGTAAGTTCCACAACTTATCTTTAAATTTCATTATTCTCCCTTTCAAATACGACTCTAGTCCGTATCTTAAAAACTATGGCCACCTCCCGAGTGTCCTCCACCGGAAGAACCGCCGCTAGAGAAGCCTCCACCTCCTCCAGAAAATCCGCCTCCGGAGAATCCTCCACTATAGCCTCCTCCAGAGCTACTACCAAAACTACTAGACCCACTATTATCAGAGTAACGTGGAGTTTTGGTAGTCTTAGTAATCTCACACTTGGATGTAATCATGCTTCCCTTCATCTCAACATCCTTGATATAAGGCTGTGGTTTGATTTCTGAACGTTCTATCATAGCAAAAAAGAATGTTCCAAGGAAACCTATTATTACTGATAATATTGCAGTTACAATCCATCGCATTGGACGAGGCACTGCGATTTCATTTAAATGATTATTAACCTGAATTAACGCATTATAAAAACAATTGTAATACTGCTGATTAGTAGCATAAGTATATACGTTATCAGTAATGTCATATGCATCTGAATTTGTAAGTTCATACTGTATTTGGCCATATCCCTGAAGATAGATTGTTCGAGTATACATATCGATAATCATTGCGATACCATCTTCATTTTCAGGAAATTCAGATGTGTAGAAACCCTCAAGCATCTTATCAACATCTTTACCATAAAGGTTAGATTCATTTGTGACCACATAATAATTAATATCAGGATCAAAGCTTCTTAGAAGATTATCAAGATTCTCTTCCTCTTTATCACTTAAAAGATCTGCATTATCTTCAACCAAAACATTACTATTTGCATTAGACTGAATTGGCATAAACAGCAAGAATGCAGACATAGCAAAAATTGCAAGCTTATATATCTTACGCATTTTCAAGACCGCCTCCCTTCTTAGCAAACTGAGGTAGACGATGTGTCGAAAACCTATTGTATTGATCTACTATCTCATTAATTGAAACAAAAATTACAATGGCACTGATTGAAAGAGCTCCATAATAAAAAATATCTTCTGGAAAATCCAACCATCTGGTAAAGGCTGCCATTGCCCAGCCTAAAAATCCTACAAATATAGTTCTCTTACTTCCAAAGCCCGCAAGAAATATAGCTATAATCATAAAGCCTGTACCAGCCATAAATGAGAATATACCTGTGTAGTCATATGTAGTTCTTACTCTATCGATAACCAAACCTGTAATTCCGATAACGAGACCAAGAAGTATGCACGTTGTAATTATGCTATAAAGATTTACACAAATCTTTTTAAAATCTATGTGAAACTTTCTTTTACTAACAAAGAATCCTTTATCTTCAATGTGGTTATCTTTCTTGTATGTACTATTGGCAAGATATCCGCCAAACATCGAAATGAATCCAGAAATAAAGGCACTAATACCACATAAGCCTTTTGCCTGATAACTGATATTTGCAAGATAACTAAATCCAATCAAGACAATAAATGTTACTATAGATACCACCAGCGACACAGTAAAAAGTTTTCTTTTATCGATAGGAATATCAGTATATACGGTACCATTAGTACCATTAATAATAGAATAACTTACTCTATCTTTACATTTACTGGTCAAGAAATAGAACGGGAAGTAAGCACCATGAATATCCGTTTCTTTTACCCCGTTTTCAATCTGGCCTCTAATTTTGTCTATTTCCTCAAAATAATCACACTTAAATCCATGGTTCTCAAAAGAAGCTTTCTGAATGAGTTTATCGACTACAAGATTCGATGCTTCCTCCTCATACAAATCTAAATCTACAGATGAATTCTCAACGAAAGCCCCCGCCAAATAATTAGGATTAAAAGTCTTCAGATTATGCATTGGAAATGGCTCCAGCAGACATGCTATAGAATCGTCCAGCCCTTGTGACGCATCATAAGGAACCATCATTGAACCAACTCTCATTCCAACAGTTATTTCTGCCTTGTCAGTAATATAATAATCTGTTGTTGAATAGCTTTTTACTCCATCATAAGTGATAGTTTTATCGATTTGATAGTTATATAGATAATATGGCACATACATACTGACAATCTTATCTATATTATCCTGTTCCAGCAAACCATCTGGAATGAAATGAATTCCTTTAGTATACTCACTTAACTGATTTTTTACATCCTTCTTGCTATATGTAAATGGAAGGATGAATTTTGGAGTACCCTTTGATGAAAAATTCTCCTGCATTGTGGCCTGATTACCGCAAAAGGGGCAAAATGCCATACCATCATTGTCAATTAACTGAATCTCTCCGCCGCAAGTAGGGCAGATAAATACATTCGTATTTACGTTATCTACCCCTATGCCATCATCTGGTTTATATTCTTCTACATCAAACAATGAATTGCAGGAAGTGCAGGATAGTTGTGCTTTTTCCGGCGAATATCTAAGCTGTCCTCCGCAATTTGGACAGGGAAATCTTGTTGCCATTAAATTATTATTCTCCTCAAACTAGTCGTATTACTTTAACTTAATATCTTCCTCCAGAACCTTTGTCTTCTTGCCATCATAAACGCAGTAATCAAGGGAATACTTGCCATCATGCTCGTGCTGCTTGCAATAAGTAATCCTAGAAATATCTGAAAGATTTCGATTATCTACTAATGTGTTATTCAACAGTACCTTATTATCAATCTTTTCGTAGTCCTTATCGCCAAAGGAATATTTACACAATGTCATTGTGTCATGTGATGAATAATTTCTATCTTCTTTCCTATTCTTAAAGAAATAAATTGTAGAATGATTATCGCTGGCAAACTTTAAATCATAAGCTGGATAGCTTGAATTATATGCAGATTTATAACTCTCTACATTGCCACAAATCTTTTTTGCTTCACTGCCATGCTTAACAACATATAAATCCTGAAGGCCATCATCTGAAGCATTTTTTACATAATAAATGTATCCATTGCCAGAAGTTGGATCTATAGCTACAACATCATCGTCAATCTCTTTTTCATTCTTTATTCTAGAACCATTAAGTTTAGCTTCATAAAGATTATCATGCTTATCTATGTAATAAAGGTAACCGTTTGAAATAATAGCTCCCTTTAAATCATCAATGATTTCTTTTGTATTATATTTCTTATCCACATAAGTAACCTGATACTCAAGATAATCATCTTCATCCATTAATGCTGATCTACTATGATAATTATCATTGTATTCATCATAATCATCTGTAGTTACAAGATAGTACTCTTTAGCAGTATCAGTTGTATTTTTGATATCTGTATTCTTCGTATATACGTTAACAATGTCATTATCTAAATCAAGCTCGTGTAATTTTTGCTTTTCATCTAAAAAGTATCCACTATGCTTATCATTACTTGCCATAAGAAATCCTGTGTTTGTACCTAGGATATTATTCATATAGATATTCGAATACTTACCTTCCATATTTACAGAACAGAGTTTTTCTGAATCGTTTCCCTTAGTAATATAGACTTTTGCTTTATCATCATTACAAGATGCATATATCACATTACCCTTTTCATTAACAGATAAGATTCTTGTGTATTCAGCATCATCTATTTCACATATTGTTATATCCTTCGAACCGTTCCAAGCCTTTAATTCTTCATCCTCAGAATCTACAAAATATATAATATCATTATTGCCATCGTTTAGAGGCCAATATACAAATTGTGGCTCGCAATCTAATGTTTCGCCTGTTTCTATGCATGCGTATCCATAGTTCATTCCTTCAGTTGCATATGAAACAAAATTACCTTCATAGTTGTAAAGCATAATACAATCTTTAGCGATTTTTTTCTTATGTTCCCATTTAAGATCAGATACATACAGATTTTCGTCTTTATCCAAAACAATGAGTTTTTTCTCATCATTTGATAAAACAACATCCATTGCATCATCTACAGTAACAATCTTTCCATTTGATAAAGCTACATGAGCTACATCATCTTCATCAACTATTCCGCGCATGCTCACTTTTTCAGACCATTCTTGTGAGCCTGAGTTTGAAGAAATGCAAATAATTCCACCTACTACGGCCACTGTTGCCACAGCTGCAACACCTATTAATCCTATTTGTTTTTTATTCATCATCATCCTCCCAATAAATACTATTCAAAAATCGCTTGATAGTACGAATTATACTCTTGTTCTGTAATTTCCTGGTCATTAAAGTAATATGTTTTTGGACTATCTTCTTCATAATCTTCAGTTTCCCAGTAAAGATTCATGGAATCTACAATCTGCAAATCACCATTGTACTTGTCAAGGAAATACATGCATCTTCCCATATGTGTTGTGTCGCTATGAACAATCCAAGTAGCCCCATCGTATGTAGTACAAGAGCACATTGCGGCAGTACCTTCGCCCTGCGCAAAAAGTGTCACCTTACCATCCTTGCAATCAAAATACATGCTTCCGTACATTGGTGAGATTAATTCGTACTCAAGCTCGCCGTCATTATCTACATCAACAGGCTCGCCTATACTAAGTGAATCATTAGCGTCGTAGCCACCGATTTCAAAACCATCTAAAGTATATGGGTGAGAATCACAGTTTTCATCAATGTATTCACCTTCTACATCACCATTGCAAAATGCATCAAACAATTCCGCTGGAGACATTGCCTTAATATCTTCATCTGTGTAACTAACCTCAACTTCATCCGCATCATTTTCAGCAAGGAAAGCCTCTATATCATCCTCTGATGTAAGTTTACTGCAGCCTTCATAATACAAATCTTCAAGATCATCACCGTTGTAGTCATACCAATACTTTTGATAAAGTTCATTGTATTCGCTCTCTGAGATTTCCTTGTTATGGTTATAAAAAACATCTTCACTACTGTCATCATAGTAGAAAACTCGCTCTAAAGAACAAAGATTTTCAACCTTGCCATCCTTTAGACTAAAAGCGAAGAACATATAATCCCCATTATCATCTCCGCCATTTCCATCGTAGTCATAAGAAAAATATCCAGATTTTGGAACATAATTCATATAACCATAACTACCATAAAATGGGAATCCATCAGTTGCCATATCGATGGCCTTGCCATCCTTATACGTGTAAAGATAAGCTCCATCGGCATGAGTGTCACCATTAAACATTGCAAGCTCATAATAATAATCATCATCGATATTGATTAGTGTTGCCGCAAAGCCATCTTTGTTTTCTTTTAAATGCTCAGATAATACTTCGCTGTAAGCATCAAGTTCTTCATGCTCATATTTACTTTCTTTTTTTGGCTCATCCTCCTTAGAATCACGCACAACCTTCTCATTCGTTTCTTTAGGTTCTGTCTCTTCCTGTTTACAGCCCACAAGCATCATTGCTGCAAGGGCAAGTACCATTAACTTTTTCATCAATTATCCTCCGTAACTACTTAGCAAGTTTGATGTCTGAAATAAATAAATCATCAGAAAATCCTACCAGTGATTTATCCTTTTTAATAACACCATCATCTGAGTATAAATCAAACTCAATCATATCTCCATCATCATTTACTAAATAAATGTGATAAGCAAAACCAAATTCATAAACGTATTTATAAAGATGAAAAACTTCACCAGCTTTAAAGTCTGAAGTCTCATCCGCATATACGTATCCATCATCAAGATCTTTTGTTGAATAGCAACTAAAATCTTTAGTGCTTACAACATCATCGCCCATTTCAGAAATCTTAGCGCCTTCTTCCATCGAATCCTTAGTAATGAAATAAGCTGTATCACTGTTTTGTACAGGAGTACCGAGCTCAGATATAGTAAAGCTTTGCTGAATAGCTGTATCAACCAATACATCATTGTAAGCTTGAAGCATAAAATCTGTAGAATCAGAGATGTCACCATTATACAAAGAGAAATCACTATCAAACTCAATTGGTTCATTTAATGAACCCAAATTCAGATTATAAATATAAAGCTTTGATTTGTCATCGTTTCGTACAAAGGCATACAAAAATGCTTTCTCACCTGGTCGCTCAAACAGATAAAACTTTGCACTTTCACCATCGAAACTGCTTTTTATAGAATCATTACCTTTCGAAAGCTCTAAGGTGATTTGATTACCCTTAGCTTTAGTTTGCTTTAGCTTATATGAGTCTCCAAGAGCCTTAAATGATTTCTTAGTTATGTGACATACCTTGAATTCAGAAATTCCAAGCTCACTCAAAACTTGCGACGCTGACTTAGAACCATACATTTCTTCATAATCTAATCCGTTTAATCCATTAGCCTTTGCCTCAATCTCAGCTTCTGTTAAATTTTCATCTGTATAGCATTCATAACTAACTTCTACCGGACCATCTTCAGTATATTCATCTTCATCAGGACTACCATTACCATTTTTATCTTCGAAATATGTTTCAATAACACAATAGTTCCAATCAAGCTTATTATCCTTAATGGTTGCAAAACTTATATTCATAATTGCACCAGCGAAATCGGTATTATAATTACGAATGCTATTATTATGAGGAGAATATTCATATCCATGGTTGCCGCCAGCACCATAAGCCCATGAAACCATAGGCGCACTAAGCGTACCATCCTTAAAAGTATACATTGTCATTCCATAGCCAGAATTATCCACTATCAGCTCCGGAATATCATCCTCATCAAATTGAATCAACTCATATCCCATACCACCTGGATTTATTGACTCATAAAAATTTATAACAGCAGCATATCCCTCTTCGTAGGATGCAATACTACCATTATTCAGTCCGCTTGAAAGAAATGCAATGATATTATCTGTGGTAAAATTAGCACCAAAATATTTTATAATAGCATCTGAGATTTCTTCCCTAGCATAAAAAGTTGTACATTCTAAATCTTCCTCTGAATATTTATAGTTTTCTTCACCAATGAAAACCCATGGATAAGATTCTCCATCCTTTATACCTAGTACAATTAAATCAGAAAAACCATCAAAATTTACATCTGACTGTGCGATTTCTGTTATCCCATCTGGAAGCTCATCGCTATTAAACATTCTTACAAGAAATGGCTCATTTCCTTCGTAGCAGATTTTAATATCACCTTCAATATTGTCATATTTGATACTATATGTGTTGTCACATTCGTCCACTTTAAAATCGTAAGAAAAAGCCTCTTTCTGCCCATTTTTCCAGAGGTACTTTATTTCTTCCTTCTCCTCTTTTTCCTCTGATTTCTTTTCAGACTTAGCTTCGGATTTCTCTTCAGTTTTACTAACTTTTTCAGTCTCTTTATCTGCTACTTTCCCGCAGCCAAATAGTGTCGTTGTTGTAGCGATTACACATAAAACTAGTAGTATTATTTTCTTTTTCATTAAAATCTCCCTATTATTTTTGATGTATCAAAAGCTGAACTCTATTATAAAAATTTAATCTAGAGCCGCTGTAATCTATATCCGCATTTGCGATATGCCCCTTACCGGCAAGCTTTCTTTCAATAACAGAATACATTCCCTTACCACAAGTCTGAAGAGGCATGCAACAAAAACTTTGAAAGGCCATTACTTTCTTGCAGCCCGTTAAAATATGACCCGCACATTCTGCACCAACAAGCCAACCATCTCCAATATTGTACTTAAAGCTGATATATGGACTCACTTGATTTTTCATAGTATAAAAATCATCCATGGTATAGAATCCATTACTTCGAATGGCTCTAATCATCTTCTTTTGTATTGCACCAAAGAATTTTTGAGCAAGCATATAAAATGGAACAAGTATTGACCTTTTATTCAAAAGATGGGTAGATACGTAATACATTAAATACCACGAAAGTCCATTAATATGGCCCTCACAGCCATTATCCTCCAGATACCTTAGCAAATCCCAATTACCCAAATGACAATATTTTGAATAAATCTCACTTACAATTCCAATCCTTTGCTTTCTGTCAGGCCTAAGCTTAATAGTAGCAAAATCCCGGGCTATCTCATTAAAGCGCTTGTTCATCCATCTTGGACTAAGTCGTTTCCCTGACTTTAAATCATCTGACAAAACCTCTAGCCAATAATTGTATTTTTCTGAGGTATCCCCCTTAACTACTTCATTGGGTCTGGTCTGATTTGAAAGCAGCATCAAGATATCTCCATAATATACGCAAACCAGGGCACGCCAAGCCATGCCCATGTCTATTATCATAGATTCATCTTTTTCTATCCCTTGCACATTAAGGTTCAAAACAGGTATCTTTTCATATCCTGATTTTTTAAGAGCCTTTTTTAAAACACCTATATAATTGGCTCCACGACATGCATCACCTGCCGTGGCCATAAGTACTCTGGTTCTATTCAAATCATACTTTCCAGAATCTAGTGCAGCTATAATCTGACCACAATTTAAAATGGCAGGATAACACATATCATTATTTACAAATCTAAGGCCTATATCCTCAACGCCATCCTCTAAATCCACTATTATTGGATGATAATTTTTGGAATAAAAAGCATACTTCATCAATGGAAAATGAAAATCAAGCATAGCAGGAATCAGCAATATATACTTTTCTTTATCATTGGACTCATCTATCTTATACATTTTATTTCCACGTTAATCTAAGAAGTCCCAGCCAGAATTCTCTATTGGCTGTAGCGAATAATATCCCTCTATAGTATTTTGATATTCTGCAGTCTTATCTTCTGAAACATAGTAACAATCAGCATTAAAATTAAACTGTTCACCATCATCAGTAACATAATTACGTATAACATTCAGATTGATTTTCAGACTGATATTCTTGTCCTAATATCCAATGGACCTCATCGCCATAATTTTCATCAAACCATTTTTCCCAGTCTTCAGCCTCACCATCAACTAATGTAAAATCTTCTCCATGGAGCTCACCTATCAGAGTTTCTTTTACTCCATTTTTGTCGATACTCATAGTGTAATAATAAGCATCTGATACGCCTCCGCTTCCTAGGAATTTACCATCATTTTGAAGCATTTCAAAAGTTCTAGTGCCCCTACTTGTGCCAAAAAACTCATTATTATCTCTTGTAAGAATCAGGAAATTTCCGCCGCCTTCATAAATATCCAAAATCAATTCTTTTCCATTTTGTCCATCTATATCAACCAGAGCAAGACCATGGATATCTGGTGTGTCATCACATTCAATTGATTCCAAATACTCACTAAAAGTAACATCTTTATCGTTCCAGTCAAAGCAATAGAAAGTCTCCTCATCGTTTAGAATTGGCATAAAATCTTCAAAATCAGCTACATCAGACTTTGACATTTGTTCTTCAAAATAATTCCAATCCACAAGAGGCTGTTCCTCTTCTTCTTCAACATCCTCATCATATTCTTTTACAAGCTTTTTGAAATCTTTCTTATCTCCGCAGAATACATTCATATCAATGTATTTCTCATGTCCATCATAGCCTTTTAGATGAGTTCTATTTGAATACTGCCAAAAAGTCCAGTCAACATCCCCCATCACCGGAGTATATACACTTCTAAACCACAAATCACAGTCATCAAATTCATCTTCAAGTATTGAATTGTAAGCTCTTTTAGTTGTGTAAATGATAGGCTTTTGATCGTACGCTTTCTCTAACGCATCAACCATACTTCTTAGTTCTTCTTGAACATCATCTACATCAATATCTTTTACAGATTTAAACTCGCCATAGAATTCTACATCAATAACAGGTGGAAGCATTTTTCCATGAGGTTTTACATTATCAATAAAGTTTTCAGCCTGCTTCTCACCAGAAGATTCAAAACTAAAAAAATGATAAGCGCCCACATAGAGACCCGCATCAGCAGCATTCTCCCAGTTATCATCAAAATAAGAATCTAAATAACCAGAGCCCTCTGTAGCTTTTATGTATGCAAAATCGATATCCTGAGAGGCGATTTCTTCCCAATCTATTGTTCCTTGATGGGAAGATACATCTACACCTCTGATTGGATATTTTGTTTTACTAGGATTGTTAATATGGATTATGCCAAAATATAGAAGTCCTACCGCAAGGCCTATCAGGCATAAAAGAATTATTATAATTACTCTAGATATTATCTTTTTTTTCATCTCATTATTCTCCGTTTTTTATCCCAAGGACACATCAAGCACCATCATTAGTACAAATCCCAATGAAAATGCAATCGTTCCCAGATTTGAATGCTTTCCTTCAGACATTTCAGGAATAAGCTCCTCAACTACCACATACATCATCGCACCCGCAGCAAATGATAAAAAATATGGCATAACAGGCACTACAAAACCAGCCGCAATTATTGTAATAAGACCTGCAATTGGCTCAACTATACCTGAAAGCATTCCCCATATAAATGTCTTGCTCTTTGGCATGCCTTCTGAAAGTAAAGGCATCGATACTATAGCACCCTCTGGAAAATTTTGAATGGCAATACCAAGTGCAAGAGCAAGTGCCCCGGCGGCTGATATTCCAGCATTTTCTGATATTACTCCTGCGTAAACCACACCTACAGCCATTCCTTCCGGAATATTATGTAATGTGACCGCCAAAATCAGCTTAGTAGTGCGCTTAAATTTGCTGTTAGGGCCTTCATCCTGCTTGTCCATATGCATATGAGGCGTAACCATATCTAGAAACAGCAAAAATCCTGTTCCAAGTAAAAATCCAATTGCCGCTGGCAAAAAGGCTAGCTTTCCCATATGCTTACTGCTTTCAAGGGCAGGTGATAGCAAACTCCAAAATGAAGCTGCCACCATTACTCCAGCCGCAAATCCTGTAAGCAGCTTTTGAAGCTTATCTGATATTTCATTCTTTAGAATAAATACCATAGCAGCACCAAGTGTGGTGCCAATGAATGGGATTAATAATCCTACTAATATATTTATATTCATACAGTAAATACCTCCATTTAAGAATCCTTAAGTATTTTACCATATAATTATAAAAGGGGTACAACAGTGTTGTACCCCACGAAAACTATTTAACTTCACAGCCTCCCCATTCAACGAGAGTAAATCCTTGTCTCGATGGTGTTTCAATAGCCTGCTCAGCAATCTCAACCTTTTCATCGCTTCCGTACCAGCACATTAGCACTCGAATATTTGTGGCTGGCTTAGGGCTAATATTCATTCTTACATGATCGGTGTATTCATCTGACATAAACGAAATGACATTATAATTATTGTCCTTCATCTGTGGAAGCCAATAATCAATAAAATCTTCTGTTTCTTTTTCATTTAAGCCAAGCTTTGATAGATTCTCACGAAGGAATGCTTCAGTGTTTTCTCCCTCAACACAAAAGCCCTCTTCAAATGAATAATCCATATCAAGCTCACCCTCCCAGAAGAGGTATTCATACTCCTTACCTTTGTAATGAATAGTGCCATCGGTGTCCGCATTCACCTGCCAGCCACTTTTAAGATTAAATACTGGATCAAGCTTTGTATATAAACCATCTATATCAAGCTCTACAGTAATCTTACTGCCATCTTCTATTGGATATAGATAGATTGCAGGCTTTTTAACACAAATATCATCATCTCCATTATGATGACCATTGTAAGCCCTGTTAACAGTTGTATTACCACTATTATCAATATAGCTGACTGCAGCCATACCAATTCCAATTAGAATAATTAGAGGAAGTGATAACAAGGGTATAAACTTTTTCTTCATTCTTATTCTCCCAAAATTTTAGAATGTATAATCGTAATCAATAAAGTAATAGGTTTCTGCCGTATTTGAACCAGTAAGCTCATATACATAATAACTATCCATGTCATATGTCATTCCGTAATAGAATGTAGTTGGATATGGCTCATCTGAAATAACATCGCCTTCAGCACTATACTCTACAAGACCAATAAAGCTTACCACTACATAGTCCATAGAATTGGTATAGGTTTCTTTATTAGCCTCAACAGCTGATTCAAGCTCATCGTAAGTCAGACTATACTCCGGAAATTCCTTTTCTGTGTAACGCATTCCAGCATCACCAGTAACTACAGCGTACTCTCCTTCAAGATAACTTCCATCTGAATTGTATAATCTACACTCTTTATCTGTAATGAACTCCCAATAAGAATCAGCTATAGTCTCGGCATCATGTGAGAAATATAATGTCTTGCCAGACATATCCTGAAATCCTTTATCAAGCTTTGCTTCTTTTTTTACTTCTGGCTTTTCTTTATTCTTTTTTGATGATTTCTTTTCTGACTTGCTATCGCTCTTTTTGTCTTTTTTATCTTTTTTAGAATCATCGTTCTTTGTGGATTCTATCCTTGAATCGGAATCTTCTTTGGAATCCATATAGTTCTCATATGCATAGAATCCGCCAATTCCTGCAAGAAGAACAAGGATAAGAGCTATAATGACAATCAAGATGCCCTTGCCCTTCTTTGGCTTATTAGCACCCGGATTATAATTATATACAGGTTGTGGCTCAGCCGCTCTAGATGGGCGCACTTCCTGAACAGGTTTATGAATAGTTTGTGAATTTTCTCTTAGATCTCCTCCGCAATAGTTGCAAAAATTTGCATCATCTGGAAGGTTCTTACCGCAGAATTTACAAAACATTTTCATCCCTCCTATGTTTTATCTTTAGTAGCATTTTACTATTTATTAATTTATGAGTCAACACTTTATTTTATAAATTTACATACAAAAAAGTCCTTTCTCAATAGGATTAACCCATCTATGAGAAAGGACTTTTTTTGTTTTCCTATCTAGCAACTCAATCCAACATTATTGGAAGAATTCCATTTCCTTTTCAAGTGTCTTAGCAACATCGTTAAGGTTACTTGCTCTTGTAGAAAGTGATTCCATAGTATCAGCCAGCTCTTGCATTGAGCTTCTGGTCTCTTCAGAACTTGCTGCGTTCTGCTGAGATATGGATGAAAGAGAATTAATTGTGTCTGAAATAAGCGATGAGGCTTTGTGTGTCTTATCAACGTTATCGACAATGTCTTTTGTAAGAGATATTGATTTAGTAATATCTTCTATCAGACTATCAACCTGCTCGATTGTTCTATGAATTGTGCTACGCTGCTTAGTCATTGCCTCTTGAACAGAGCCTGCCTCTTCCATTGTCTTGTTAGAGTCTGAAGAAAGCCCCTTCATAGCCTCTTGGATATTCTGCGCAGCATCAGCCGACTGATCTGCTAGCTGTCTAATCTCATCAGCAACAACCGCGAATCCTTTACCTGCTTCACCAGCTCTGGCAGCTTCAATACTTGCATTTAACGAAAGCAAATTAGTCTGAGCTGCAATTGCATCGATAATAGATACAGCTTCACTAATTGTAGTAACAGCCGTATTTGTGTTTCCAATCAGCTCTACAATACCATCAATGGCTGCAATACTTGCTCTTGTAGACATTCTAAGCTCTGTAAGCTTGTCCTGACTTACAGAAGACTTCTCTTGCATAGAATCTGCGATAGATTGCATTTCTTCTGCATTGGCTGTGATAAGCTCTACTGCATCATTAATGCTAATTACAGATGACACTGCATCCTGCAATGATTGAGCCTGATTTGTAGCTCCAATAGCAACTTGCCCAACTGCAGCACTAACATTTTCAGTAGTCTGAGAAATAGAACGCACAGTAGTTGACAAATAATCTGCAGATTGGTCGACTTCATCAGAAGAATGTCTGGCATTTCCAATAACTGAACGAATGCGTTCTGCCATATCATATAAAGCTGATGACATCTCTCCTAATTCATCATTTCGGTTCTTTACTGAATCACTAAGGTTTATATTCAAATCACCATTAGACATCTGTCTGACAGCAGTAACATTTTCATCAATAGCCTTTATTATTCTAAGAATAAATAGCACTGAGATTATAGTTAGAATTATGAGAATAGCCAAATCTAACACTATACTCAAAACTACCTTCTTCATTATGTATCCATTTACCTGGTCCTTTTGAAGTCCTACAAAAGCCATTCCAAATATATTGCCATCATCATCGACAATAGGTTTGTAAACTACATAATAAGGATTGCCATTTATCACTACATCACTAGCTGAATAATTCTGCTTGCTATTTAACACTGCAGCAATTACAGCATCACCGGCTTTTGTTCCCACCACACCTGGTATACTAGAGCGTACACTTGTATCTCCATAGAAATAGGTGTAATCATACCCTGTTTCCTTATTCATATCCGCTTCAAGAGTGGATGTTTCATCAATATTTTCTCCGTCGTATGTAAACTCAAGGACTTGTGCATAAGAGCCACAGGTCGCCATAACGCCTGTCTCTATCTCACTTTCCATTCCCTGTTTCATACTTATACAGCCAACGGTAGTAGCCGCTATGCCAACAATAAATAAGGAAATTATTAGTAGACCTACTAAAGTGAATCTTAAAGATACGGTTTTGCCTCGTTTTTCCATGCTCGACCTCCAAAATGATTTTATTCCCCTTGGTCGATTGAACAGTATTACTATGCTACGCTAGTGAAACCGACTAAATTTATTATAAAATAAATAAACTTTGAATCTGTGAAGTTTTTGTTAATCTTAGATACAACTAATTTATATAAAAAAGCACACCCCAAAAGGATGTGCTTAAATTTTCTATTATTTCTTGTTCATGCAGCAGTGCTTATACTTCTTGCCAGAACCACAAGGACATGGATCATTACGTCCAACCTTCTTTTCTGTTCTAACGATTGTGTGCATGTTCTTAGCTTCCTTTGTAAGAGCCTTTCTTGTCTCCTCATCGAAGATCTTCTCCCACTGTGGAAGGCCATAAAGCCAATCAGCCTTTGCATCAATCATGTTCTTAAATAGCTTTTCCTTATCGAACTTAAGAGATACAACTGTATCCTCTTCCATTGTGTCGATTGGGTTAGGTGCTACAAGTGAATCGTTGATTCCATCAAGGAAACCAACCATTGGCATAATATCTATTTTATACTTCTCAGCAAGCTCCTTAACTGTACCCTTAACCTCAGTATCAGGATCATCTAAAAGCTGCTCATAGATGCCTTTCTCTAAAAGAAAATAACCCTGCCAGAATCTCTGAAGGTCAGCCTGTGACTGATTCTGGTTGTAGGCAATCTTTTGCCAGTTTTCTAACAAACTCATAATACTTTCCTCTCCAATTTATACTCATTATATGTGGCGTACCACGAAGAAAATTATAACACAATGCAATATAAAAGGCTAGCCGAAGCTAGCCCTTATAATCAATTATTAGTCGTAAATAACTCTGACACACTTAATAGGTGTACGGTACATGTAATTTGAAATCTTGATACCGTCACGCTTGTTAGATGCATGTACAATCTGACCACCACCAATGTAAATTGCAACGTGGTTGATTGTTCCGCCCTTGCCATAGAATACTAAATCTCCCGGCTTAAGCTCTGATGTAGAAATTGTTGTTCCTTCATTGGCCTGTGCTCTAGATGAATGTGAAAGATGTACACCATACTGAGCCATAATCTGCATTGTAAATCCAGAACAGTCAACACCGTTTGTAAGGCTTGTACCACCCCAAACGTATCTGTTACCTACATACTGAAGTGCATTATCACAAAGAGCTGTACGTACGTCGGAAACACCCTCACCGTATCTAGCCTCTGTAAGTGTCATAGCTGTCTTAAGTGAAAGATCAACATCTACATATTCTGCAGAAACATAACCTTCGTCACCATCAACGTCTACCTTAATCCACTCATCATCCTGAGTGCCATCTAATATAGCAATCTCCTCGCCATCAGCAAGCATATAAATGATTTCTGAATCTGTATTGCCCTCTGCACGAACACGAAGACCACCTGTTGTAGATGTAGCAACGTATTCTGCAAGCTCAACAGCCTTATCCCAAGCTTCATCACCAGTGAGAAGGTATTCAGTCATAACATAACCTTCAACCTCACCTGATTTGATATAGCTCCATTCGCCCTCTTCGCTGACAATTTCACAACCAGCATTAGCAGGGAACTTACCAACAAGCTTACCATCAGAAGCTGCTGTCTCACGGATGTTAAGGTTACCCTCTGAAACATTACAGATACCAAGATTATTGTATCCGTAAAGCTCTCCAAGTGATTTTGCAGTAGCAACTGTATCAGAGTCCTCTACAGAAACAGCATCAAGTGATGCAATATCTACTGAACCTGCTGAAACTGCACCAGCTGTAGCTGAAGCTGCTGATGTATCTACTGCATTTATATTATTCTTAGAATCTAAACAAAAATCAAAAATAAGTGCTGAAGCACAAACGATTGAGAAAGCCGAAATAATGCGCTTTTTCATATAACCTCCAATATCTATTTAAAACACAACATATGAATTATAACAAGATGGATTGCCCGTGTCAATATTTTGTAATAATTACGAAACATTTTGCACTATTTCTTGTTTAAATAACTTTTTGCCACCATCTTATCCTTGCTCATCTGCTCTTTCAGTTCTTCTACAGAACTGAATTTCATTTCTGGACGAAGGAATGATTGGAAGGTAACCCTAACAAACTTTCCATATAAATCGCCATTGTAATCAAGGATATGTGTCTCAATCCCTACTATGTTTTTATCTGATACAGAAGGCTTAGTGCCAACATTTGTCACGCCATGATAAATACGACCATCAAAGTCTATTGTAGTAACATACACTCCAAACTTAGGCACAAGCTTGGAAGCTTCCGGAATGATATTGATTGTAGGTATACCTATTTTAGTACCGAGATGTGCGCCATGCACCACCTCGCCCCAAACGAAATACTCATATCCAAGCATTTCATTTACAACATCTATATGTCCCTCTTTAAGCTCCTCACGAATGTAAGTGCTACTAATATCTCTGTTGTTCTTTTTAACCTTTTCAATTACTCTAAGCTCAAAATTGTACTTAGCTGCAAGATCTGCCAAAACAACGACATTTCCTGCCCCTTTATAACCAAAGGTAAAATCCGAACCAACCACCATATATTTCATATTGAGATTCTCAACCAAAAGCCTGATAAAGCTTTCAGCATCAGTTTGCATAAGTCTTTCATCGAATGGGCACTCAATTAAATAATCAAGACCATTAGACTCAAGCATATACACACGCTCTTTATTTGTAATAAGAGCCGGAGAATCATCATTTGAAATAGCTTTTCTCACGGAATTAGTGAAGGTCACAAGGCATGATCTAAAGCCTTCCTTGCCCTTTCCTATAATATCCGATGTAAGAAGATTGTGGCCTTTGTGAATACCATCAAACTTTCCAACAGTTACTGCTGTAGGTTCAGATATTTTTGTATCAAATAATGAATGTAAATATTCCATAATAATTATTCTCTCAATTATTCGAGAAAGAATTTCTCCAATTTAAATTTTGAATCGATAAAGCTATATACTCCAAGGAATCGATTATCCGGCAGATATACTCTGTATCTTACTCCCTCTTCAAAGGTGCTTAAAGACTCTGCAAAAACTCTTTCCTGCTCTATAGCCGCACCATTAATCGCAAGCCTGATTGCATTTTCCTCTGGAATAACAAAAACTGTAGGCATACCTTCGAATGCCTGATCAAGTGGAAGCATAATGCCATCCAAATTGCCTGCATTAACTATGCGTTCAATTTCATCTAAAGTACGGGCATCGGCAATATCAAAAATACTGACCCGGGTACGGATTAAAGACCTCATGGCGCAACCGCATCCAAGCTTTTGACCAATATCATGACATAAAGACCTGATATAAGTCCCCTTGCTACAGTGAATTCTTATAGTAACTTCCGGCAACTTCATATCAAGAATATCTATGCTAAAAATAGTAACCGGCCTTGCCTTACGCTCTACTTCTATGCCAGCCCTGGCAAGCTCATAAAGCTTTTTGCCATTTACCTTTAAGGCTGAATACATAGGAGGTACCTGCATAATATCACCTACAAAACTTTCAATAGCCTCTACTACCTGTTCTTCTGTAGATGTAACAGACTTCCTCTCTAGAATGCGACCACTCATATCGTATGTGTCAGTCTCCACACCAAGTGCCATAACGCACTCATACACCTTGTCCTTATCTGTAAGCATATCGCAAAGCTTGGTAGCCTTACCTACACAAACAGGAAGCACACCTGTTGCATCAGGATCAAGAGTACCTGTATGCCCAATTTTTTTTATCTTTAAAATGCCACGAAGCCTGGCAACCACATCAAATGAAGTATACCCGGCTTCCTTGTAAACATTAATTATGCCACTATTCATCAGTACATTCCTAACTCTTTTAATTGTGTTTCTACCATAGAAACGATATCGTCAATTACGTCCCATGGTGCTTTGGTATTAACGGAGAATCCTGCGGCCTTTTTATGTCCGCCTCCTCCGTACTTACCTGTAATGACTGTAAGATCTACATCGCCTGTGGCACGTGTACTACCCTTAAAATCGCCATCTTCAAGCTCATATAAGAACACAGCAACCTCAACACCTGTAGTGTCGCGTAACTGTTGAACAATGCCCTCTAAATGCTTGCTCTGTGCATCGAATTCTGCCATATCATCAGCTGTGATTACAGCTGCGATGACTTTGCCGTCAAGATATGTCTTGCAGCCCAACAATGCTTTTCCAAGCATGCGATTTTGAATCATTGTCTTGGCAAAATATGTATCAGTACAAATCTTAGGATAGTCGATTCCCTTTGTCATAAGAAAACCAGCAGCTGCCATTGTGGCCTCTGTAGTGCATGAGTACTGGAACACGCCAGTATCATGAATAATACCGAGATATAGGCATTCTGCAATATCTTTTGTGATTTTATCTTTGCCAATTTGGTTGTAGATAAGCTCACAAGTAGAACTATCGTCAGGAACGATATAGCTGTACTCAGAAAATCCACCATTTGTGCAGTGATGATCAATGCAGATTGTATGCTTAGCCTTTTCAAAATAAGCAAAAGCATCTCCTAATCTACCACCTTCACTACAATCAAGTGCAATGTACAAATCAAAGACTGTATCCTCTGATACCTCATGTATATCTTCTATCTTATCTGCATTCTTAAGAAACTTAAAAATGTTTGGAATAGGATCAAGATAAACATGCACATCGCAATCTGGATAATAAGTGACTATGTAATTGTATACTGCGAGGCATGAGCCTACACAGTCACCATCAGGACGAATATGTCCGCTGATAGCGATTGTGTTAGCGCCTGCAATCAATTCATTAAAATTATTAATCATTTTGATTATCTCTCTCGTGAAGAGGTGCATTCACCTCGTCGATTAATTTACTCATCTTCGCAGCATAAGCGATGGACTGATCACTTACAAATGTAATCTCAGGTGTGTTTCTAAGATTAACTCGATGGGCAAGCTCTCGGCGTATAAAACCTGCAGAGCTCTTAAGGCCTTCGATTGTCTTTTTTACAGCCTCATCATCGCCTAATACTGAAATGTAAGCCTTACATGTCTTAAGGTCTGGCGCAACCTCAACTGACACAACAGATGTGACAGGTGAGATGCGAGGATCCTTAACCTCAAGACGAATAATATTTGAAAGCTCACGCATAACTTCTTCGTTAATACGTGTGTTTTTTACTGAATTCTTTCTCATTATCTAGGTACCTCAACCATAATGTATGCCTCGATGATATCCATCTCCTGAACATCATTGAAGTCTTCAATAACAAGACCGCACTCGAAGTTAGACTTAACTTCCTTAACATCATCCTTGAATCTCTTAAGAGAACCAAGCTTTCCTTCGTGAATAAGCTCGCCTTCACGAGTTACGCGGACCATACAATCTCTCTGGAAGTAACCGTCTGTAACATATGAACCAGCAATGTTTCCAACACCAGATGCCTTGAATATCTGACGAACCTCTGCATGTCCGATAACCTTTTCCTCGAATACAGGATCAAGCATACCCTTCATAGCAGCCTCAACATCATTGATTGCATCGTAGATTACCTTGTAGAGACGAAGATCTACGCCTTCTCTATCAGCTGTAGCCTTTGCCTGTGGGTCAATACGTACGTTAAAGCCGATGATGATAGCATTTGAAGCAGATGCAAGAACTACATCGGATTCATTGATTGTACCAACACCGCCGTGAATTGTCTTAACAACAACTTCCTCATTTGAAAGCTTTTCAAGTGACTGCTTAACAGCCTCAACAGAACCCTGAACGTCTGCCTTAACAATAATATCAAGTTCCTTAAGGTTACCAGACTCAATCTCACTGAAGAGTGCGTCAAGAGACATCTTAGACTTAGTCTGCTCAACAAGACGATTCTTGTGCTCTGCTACGAATGTATCTGCAAATGCATGTGCTTCCTTCTCAGAATCAAATGCCATGAATACTTCGCCTGCATTTGGAACTTCTGAAAGACCAAGAATCTCAACTGGAACTGAAGGACCAGCTGTCTTAACACGTGCACCAGTATCATCGATCATGGCACGAACCTTACCATGGCAGCTACCGCAGGCAACAGGATCACCAACGTGAAGTGTACCCTTCTGAACAAGTACTGTAGCAACAGCACCACGTCCCTTATCAAGCTGAGCCTCGATAACAAGACCACGAGCCTTACGCTTAGGATTAGCCTTAAGCTCAAGCACTTCTGCTGTAAGAAGAATCATCTCGAGAAGGTTGTCGATACCTTCCTTTGTGTGAGCTGATACTGGACAGAAAATTGTGCTTCCGCCCCAATCCTCAGGAATAAGCTGGTACTCAGAAAGCTCCTGCTTAACTCTATCGATATTTGCATTTGGCTTATCAATCTTGTTGATTGCAACAATGATTTCGATTCCAGCAGCCTTAGCATGATTGATAGCTTCAACTGTCTGAGGCATAACACCATCATCAGCAGCTACTACAAGGATAGCGATATCTGTAGAATTAGCACCACGCATACGCATTGCTGTGAAGGCCTCATGACCTGGTGTATCAAGGAATGTAATATCCTGATCATTGATTGAAACTGTATAAGCACCGATGTGCTGTGTGATACCACCAGCCTCACGGTCTGTAACCTTTGTATCACGGATTGCATCAAGAAGTGATGTTTTACCGTGGTCAACGTGACCCATTACGCAGACAACAGGTGGACGTGATGGGAAGTTTGTTGTGTCTTCCTCTTCTTCCTTAAGAAGCTCTGCAATAACATCAACCTTTTCTTCTTCTTCGCAGATGCAGTTGAACTCAAGTGCGATTTCAGAAGCCTCTTCAAAATCAACCTCCTGGTTAACAGTAACCATCTTACCCTTCATGAAGAGTGTCTTAACTACCGCAGATGCCTGAACTTTCATCTTGTCAGCAAGATCCTTGATAGTGATTCTATCAGCGATAGTAATTGTAAGAACTTCATCCATGTTACGCTCTGGAGCCTTAGGACCATTGTTCTTTTTCTTCTTACCACCGTTCTTCTCAAGGTTGATGAAGTTTTCCTGCTTCTTACCACCTAAATTGTTGTTATCACGGTTGTTTTTCTTTTTCTTGTCATCACGACGTCCGCCCTTAGCGTTGTTAGATGGATTAACATCAGCTGCTGGTGCTGCCTGAGATGGGCGATTATTGCCTCTCTGTGAAGGTCTGTCACCATTTGCAGATGGTCTGCCACCTCTGTTATTATCGCGATTATCTCTTCTGTCGTTGTTTCTATCGTTATTTCTTTCGTTGTTTCTATCGTTTCTGTCGTTATTTCTCTCAGAACGATTTGGACGCTCCTGGCGATTTGGACGCTCTTGTCTATCTCCGCGCTTTTCCTGACGATTGTTGTTCTCAGCATCTGCTGGCTTCTTCTTTGAAACGAACTCTGTATCTGTAGACTGAGCTGATGCTCTCTGAGATGGACGAAGACCATCTGAGAATGTACGTGGTCTGATAGGACCTCTTGTAACCTCATTGTTCTGTGGCTTCTTCTCACGATTGTCTCTGCGCTCACCGCGATCATTTCTATCGTTGCGGTTACCACCAGCATTATTACGTCTCTTTCTATCGTCGTTTCCGTCACGTCTAACTACGAAAACATTCTTCTTTTCAGCTGGACGCTGCTTCTTTGCATCAGCCTTAGGAGCCTCTTCCTTCTTTGCCTCTGCCTTAGGTGCAGCTGCCTTTTCAGACTTAGAAAAATTCTTGCGAACCTTCTCTGCCATATCATCCTCTACTCCACTCATTGCCTTTGCCTCTATGCCATTAGCGCCAAGGAAAGCAATAACGTCCTTACTCTCTTTCCCTAACTCTTTAGCTAATTCATGTACTTTAATTTTTGCCATCAAATATCCTCCTTATCTACGCCTTCTGTATCTTATCAAGGATGCTTAAGGATAGATTTTCATCGCACACTACAATTGATGCCCGATATTCTTTTCCAATTGCATGACCTAACGATTCTTTTGTTCCGTATTCTACGTATTTAACATTGTAGAAATTGCAAGAATTAGAAAATGATTTTTTCGTACCATCGGATGCATCTGAAGCCACAATACAAAGCTCACCGCTTCCATCTTTGATGGCTTGCTCACAGGCAAACTCACCGCTAACCAAAGCTCCTGCCTTCATTGCTATGCTTATCATGTTTAGTGCTTTATCTGTCATTCTCCAACTCCATGTATAAATTTTCAATTACCTCTGTAGGAACAGCCATTCTTAATGAACGGTTAAATGCTTTTTTCTTAATGGCCATATCGATGCAAGCTTTATTCTTGCAAACATATGAGCCGCGGCCCTGGGCCTTGTAGCTTTTATCATATACAATGCCATCAGCCAGCTTAACAATGCGAAACAGCTTGTCTTTTTCAAACATCTGATTACATGCCACACATTTTCTAAGAGGTAGTTGTTTAGTAACCATTACTCTTCCTCAGATGACTCCTCAGATTCTACATATTCATCATCTGAATATTCTTCCTCTGTGAACTCGCCATCCTCATCATAGTATTCATCTTCATCATCATAGTACTCGTCATCTAAGTCGATGAAATCGCCTGCCTCACGAGCCTGAGTCTCGCTCTTAATATCGATCTTGAAGCCTGTAAGACGTGCAGCAAGACGAGCATTTTGACCTTCCTTACCGATTGCAAGTGAAAGCTGATAATCAGGAACAACTACGCGAGCGCTCTTCTCATCTGCATCAGCAACAACTGCAACAACCTTTGCAGGTGAAAGTGCATTTTCAATAAGGTATGCTGGGTTCTCATCCCACTCAACGATATCGATTTTCTCACCGCGAAGCTCGTTAACGATTGCATTAACACGTGCACCATTCTGACCTACGCAAGCTCCTACTGGATCAACGTCCTCATCGTTTGACCAAACAGCAATCTTTGTACGGCTACCAGCCTCACGAGAGATTGACTTAATTTCTACGATACCATCGCGTACTTCTGAAACCTCTTCCTCGAAAAGCTTCTTTACAAGCTCTGGATGAGTACGAGAAACAAGGATACGTGGTCCCTTATTAGATGTCTTAACCTCTACGATGTAAACCTTGATACGATCCTGAGCCTTGTAGTACTCGCCCTTAACCTGCTCGCTCTCAGAAAGGAATCCCTCAAGCTTGCCAAGATTTACATGGATATTGTTGCCAGAGAAACGTGTAACAACACCAGTAACAACCTTGTGCTGAAGCTCATAGTACTCCTCGTAAAGTACCTTGCGCTCTTCTTCACGGATTTTCTGTGTGATTGTGTTCTTAGCTGCTGTAGCTGCGATACGGCCGAAGTCTCTAGACTTAACCTCAACCTTAACTACATCAGCAATCTGGTATTTGCCGTCGATGTTCTGAGCATCTGTAAGAGAAATCTCTTCAACAGGATCTAAAACATCATCAACAACTGTCTTTGAAAGGTAAACGTGATATTCGCCAGTAGCTTCATCGATATCTACTGATGCATTATCAGCCTTTCCGTAATTGTTCTTACAAGCAATAAGAAGTGAATTCTCGATTGTCTCGATTAAAACTTCCATTGATATATTCTTCTCTTTTGCGAGATCTGTAAGAGCATCCCAAAAATCATTTGTATTAGCTGCCATATTTCCTCCTAAATATTAAAAATCTATTGATAATCTAATCTGTGCAACTTCTGATCTATTGAACTGTTCAATGCCATCTTCGAACTCTACTGTGATAGTGTCCTTATCGAAGGCTTTAAGTGTTCCTGTAAATTCCTTGGCTCCATTAACAGGCTTGTATGTCTTAATATCTACATCCTGTCCAATTGCCTTTTCTAAATGCTTATCCTTTTTTAATACTCTGCCAAGTCCTGGGGAGCTAACTTCGAAGATATATCCATCATCTCCTCCAATCTGTGGCTCTGCGTCAAGTAAATCGTTCATGCGACGGCTTACATCCACGCAATCATCAATTGTGATTCCACCTTCCTTGTCGATGTAGGCTCTAAGATAATAATCAGCGCCCTCCTTAACGTATTCAACGTCGTAGAGCTCAAAGCCCATCTCATCAAGAATAGGAGTAATCAATTCTTCCGTACGTTTTTCGTAATCGGTGTGTTTTGACATAAATGTCCTCCTTATTCAGTTTTAGAACCAAAAAAAGCTGATGCTTTTTGAGCAAAACATAAATAAAAGAGAGAGCCAAATTGCTCTCTCTTTTAGTCGCTCTCTTCAATAACACAATTAATTATATCAGAATTATTTGATTTTTCAAGGTTTTATTTATGACGCCCTCACCCCTGCTGTGGCCTCCAAAAACAAACTTTGAATGGTAACTATCGCCTACACCTATATTTGATTAATAAAATGGATGTATTCACTACATAGATTGGCACAACAAAAAACCAAATACAATCGGCGGTAGCTACGTGCACAACACCATCTTTAATCTTGAACAATTCGTCAAATGAATATAGTGATATCGTGATAATCCAACATGTAACACAAATTATATTTGTAATTAATATGGATTTAATTCCACCATATCTTTCTGCAGCTTTTTTATCTTCATGCAAAATGCAATATCCCATATAAACTATGATGCCAACACCTAGTATTAGAAATATTTGTACCTCTTTTGATAGTCGAAAACATTTATTAGAAGCTAACATATTATATAAAAAATATATAAGATACATTGTCAGCATATGAGCCACTGACATTTTAAACCCTTTTCTTCTTAAAGATTTCCCATTGTTCTTTTTTCTACTACTTACCAAAAATAACCCAAGTATAACTACTCCCACAACAGTAAGCAAAACAGGTAATAAAATACTGTTGATCATAAAAAATCATCCTCCCACGCCGCGATTATCTGCCTTTCTCAGAATAGCAAAAATTAATTAGCTCGCAGCAAGAATTAGTATACACTATTTCAATTGTGTCGACAATCAGTAATGTTACAAATGTAAACAAGGACATGGCAAAAGCCATGTCCTTGATATTATTAACATTATTCTGATATTAGTGATGGAATAAACGAAGTCCTGTAAATGCCATTACCATATTGTATTTATTACATGTTTCAATAACATTATCATCTCTTACTGATCCGCCTGGCTGAGCAACATACTTAACACCAGACTTATGAGCACGCTCTATGTTATCTCCAAATGGGAAGAATGCATCAGAACCTAAAGCAACATCTGTCATCTTATCAAGCCATGCACGCTTTTCTGCCTTAGTAAACTCAGAAGGACGTGTCTTAAATGTCTTCTGCCAAACATCATCGCCAATTACATCTTCAAACTCCTCGCCGATGTAAAGGTCAATTGCATTATCTCTATCAGCTCTCTTGATACCATCAACAAAGTCAAGATTAAGCACCTTTGGTGCCTGACGAAGCCACCAGTTATCTGCCTTCTGACCAGCAAGTCTTGTACAGTGGATACGTGACTGCTGACCTGCACCGATTCCGATTGCCTGGCCATCCTTTACATAGCATACAGAATTTGACTGAGTATACTTAAGAGTAATCATTGCAATTGCAAGATCAATCTTTGCCTGCTCTGTAAATTCTTTATTGTCAGTAACAATGTTTGCAAAGAAATTATCGTCAATCACAAGCTCATTTCGGCCCTGCTCAAATGTGATACCAAATACTTCCTTGCGCTCAAGCTGCTTTGGAACATAATTTGGATCAATCTTGATTACAGCGTAATTGCCGTTCTTCTTTGCTCTTAAAATCTCAAGCGCTTCTGGCTCATAACCTGGAGCGATGACACCATCTGAAACCTCACGCTTGATTAATTTCGCTGTTGCAACGTCGCACACATCTGAGAGAGAAATAAAGTCTCCAAAAGATGACATTCTATCTGCGCCTCTTGCTCTTGCATAAGCATTTGCAAGTGGAGTGAACTCCATATCTAAATCGTCGCACCAGTAAATCTTTCGCTCTATGTCTGAAAGAGGAAGTCCTACTGCAGCGCCGGCTGGACTAACATGCTTAAAAGAAGTTGCCGCTGCGAGACCTGTAGCCTTCTTCAACTCTGATACAAGCTGCCAACCATTGAATGCATCTAAGAAATTGATATAACCTGGCTTACCAGAAAGCACTTCGATTGGAAGTTCTCCCTCTTCCATATAAATTCTACTAGGCTTCTGATTAGGGTTACAACCATACTTTAATTCCAATTCTTTCATTATTCTCCTCCTGTAATTCTTAACGTACGTTTTTGTTTACGATACGAGTTTCGTATTCGCCTGTTGCAATGTCAATGTAACGTACAAAAAGTGATACTTTGTTATCTTTATTTAAATTCTCCCAAATTAAAGATGTAAACTCATCAATATTCCCTTTGATTTCAATTGGTGTTGGCTCACCTTCGTATGAAGGAAGTGGATTGCCATCATTCATATATGTGTGAATAAATCGGCCTGAACCAGCCTTAGGATTAGAATAATCAAAAGTGTATCTATTACATGAATCACTGTCGCCCATGTTAGATTTAAGAATTGACATTAGATAGTTAAACTCACCGTTTTCGATGTGAAGAAGACCTGAAATACGAGGTGTGAAATTAGGGCCATCTGGCTCGAACTCACGTAAACGAAGTGACTGTTCAAATGTCTTGCCAGCCTTCATCTCATCATAAATTGTGTCAGTCTGATCACCATTAGTAACAATAGTGTCACAGCCTAGCACTCTAACTGGTGCGTAGATAATAAGACTAGGGTCTGTAAGCTTCGATGGATCAAATGCCTCTGTACGAATGCCCTCACCTTCCTCTACGAATACTCTGTTTCTAGAATTCTCAGAACGCCCCATAATAAAATAAGCAGAGACAGCCTTGGTTCCGTCTTCTGAACGGCCAATGACAATGCCTCTGCCTGGGTACGTAGTTTCTGCTAATTCTTTTGCTAAAGATTTTACTACCATGGGTTCCTCCTATAGTGTCTTTTGTTTCCGCCACAAATTATAACTGAACCCATGAGCTATGTCTACCCCAAATTTATCCACTCGTTACCATTCACAGTAAGTCTTATCTTGAAGCTCCTCACCCATACAGGCCGCCCGCCTTGCTCACACAGCGTATTGCATGAATATTACGTTTTTCTAATAGGCCATTTATGCATCTTTTATTTACATGTGTCTTTTGCAGACCTGTACAATTTTGAAAAAAAGTTTTTGTGTGGCGGACACACAACCTAGTGTAAAGTGTACTTCTTAGACTGTAGGGGACTTGGTTGATTTTGGAGCGAGCTTAGTAACATAAAAGCAGGTTTTGCAATATATAGGTATGCGCTGCCATGGACGGCAGCGCAAGTGGTCACTTAAAACACGATGTTGAATGTGCCACGGTACCTAGATATGCAAAACCTGCTTTGTCATGTTACTTAGCAAGCGTAATATGAAACCAAGTCCCCTCAGTCTTAGAAGTACATAAAAAACTTAAGTGTCCGCCACCTAAAAAACATTTTTCAAAATGGTTCATTCCGCAACAAGACACATGTGCGATGCATAAATTCGGCCCATAAGAAAAACAGTAATATTCGCAAAATCACGCTGTGTGAGCAAGGCGGGCGGCCTTTATGGGTGAGGAGCTTCCCCTTTATAATAACTGTGAATGGTAACAGCTACTTTATGTGGTAGTATTAAATTTGCTAATCATATCATCTGCTGATAATGAGTAGTCACCGGTACTTGTATATGATTTACGGCCAGTGATATTTGACAATTCGTTGCTTGCGTAGGAATTAGCCATTGATGATTTTGTAGCTACTTGATATGCGTAGCTGCCTGTTCCATTGAACAAGTCTTTGACGTAGGTCATGTTTGCCTTATTTTTAAGAAAATCTTCATCTACGTGTAAATGGTTATCCTTGTCAATTGTAATACCAGCCTTTCCTAATGTCTGGGCTGATTTAGCAGATGTGGTTACCATTGCAGCAACCTGTGTAAGCACTCCAGTATTTGAAGACTTCTGTCCACTGTCTACAAGCTCATTATAAGATTTCGTAAAATCATTGATTGCATTGTAGATAGAATCCTTATCATAGTCCTTAGTAGTATTGCCCTCGTCATCTGTAGTCTCGACCTGCTCCCAAAGAGAATTCTTTCCTTTAGCCAAAAGCTTATCCGTAGCCTTGCTTAAATCAGAAGTGTCATTTCTAACCTCACTCAAATTAGATGTCTCAGCTTTAGACTTCACCTTAGAGCCGTCCTTCAAATTGCCGTCAGTATCATACTTAGAATAATATGACTTAACGAGCTTTCCATATGAACCTGATTTAATCTGGGCTAAATTTGAAAGGGAGCCTTCCAAGCCTCCAAACATAGAATTCACGCCTGATGAACTACCACCAAACAATGAATAGATTGAATTATTACCAAAAGAATTAATCGTCAAAGACATAAACATCACTCCTTTGAATTTAAAACCCGAACATCCTTGTTCCTTATGTCGTCACAAACTTACAGTTATACTTATAATTATATTACATAATTATTTTGTTAATTCTGTGAACTGGCCTTGTACAATTAAAGTCTGACTGATATTCCTTCTTTTCGTAAATACTTCTTTAAATCCACTATTTCAAGCTCCTTATAATGGAAAAGTGAGGCCGCTAGTGCTGCATCAGCGCCGCCAACAGTTAATGCATCTTTGAAGTGTTCCATTTTGCCGGCACCGCCTGAAGCAATAACAGGAATCGATACTGCGGAAGAAATGGCTGATGTCAGCTCGATGTCAAAACCAGCTTTTGTTCCATCCTGGTCCATAGATGTGAGTAGAATCTCTCCAGCACCAAGCTTCTCGCATTTGATAGCCCATTCAACTGCATCAATGCCACAGTCAAGCCTGCCGCCATGCTTGAAGATATTAAATCCACTGCCATCAGCACGCTTTTTAGCGTCAATAGCCACCACAACACATTGTCTTCCAAACTTATCAGCTGCATCTGAAATAAGCTTAGGATTATCAATTGCTGCAGAATTTACCGATATCTTATCTGCTCCTTCTCTAAGAAGCGCTTTGAAATCATCTACTGTGCGGATACCGCCACCAACTGTAAATGGAATAAAAACCTGTTCTGCTACACGGCGCACCATATCAACCACTGTGTCACGTCCATCTGAAGATGCAGTGATATCCAAAAATACCACTTCATCTGCGCCAGCCTTATCATAGGCTGCCGCTATTTCTACAGGGTCTCCTGCGTCTCTCAAATCTACAAAATTTACACCTTTAACTACTCTGCCATCTTTTACATCCAGGCAGGGAATGATTCGTTTTGTATGCATATTATTCTCCTATATAATTCATCCAGCCTAAAAGAAGGCTTATCCTCATAGTTTAGCAAAGTTTTCTAGTATCTTAAGTCCTACTGTTGAAGATTTTTCTGGATGGAACTGACATGCAAAAACATTGTCCTTTTCAACAGATGCATGTATATGCGCACCGTATTCTGTTGTTGCTGTAACAATTGATGGATCAGCGGCCTCTAAATAATATGAATGAACAAAATATACAAATGAGCCTTCATCAATTCCTTCAAATAATCTTCCCTTATTAGGGAAATCCAGTGAATTCCATCCTATATGAGGTACCTTTATTCCTGGACCATCTGGAATACGAATAACTTTTCCATCCAGTATTCCAAGTCCTTCGACACCAATAGATTCTTCACTTGATTCAAATAATAGCTGTAAGCCTAAACAAATTCCAAGAAATGGCTTTCCACTTTCAACGAATTCATGAATCGCCTTGTCAAGCTCATACTTCTTGAGATTTTCCATAGCCGCAGCAAAAGAACCGACACCTGGTAACACTACCCTGTCGGCTCTTTTAATTACACTAAAATCCCTGGTGAGGACAGTATCCTCACCAAGGATTTTAAATGCTTTTTCTACACTTTTAATATTTCCTGCATCATAATCTAGTATTGCAATCATACGTCTGGTAACCCTAGCCCTCTCAGCACCTTTCTAAGTTCTATTGTATAGTAATGTCTGTTTGGCTGATTATAGATTTCCAGCGCCTGCTCTTCTGTCAATCCAAAACTCTCCTGAAGCTCTGAGATAATTGTTGAGCCATACTCTTCGTATTTGTCAGAAATACCATACTCTTCAGCATCATCTTTGTATTTCTCATATCGACCTACTCCAATGATAAGTGCATCAAGAGCGAAATTGTATTTCTCGTAGCCCATGAAAGCTTCATACTGTTGCTGACATAACTGCAAATCAGCAAGAGTTCTTGCCTGGTTTCTCAGTAGAGCAACATTTTCATCTGATAAATCAAAGCCATTAAGCTTTTCGTAGGCAGCAATATAATTTCCAGCCTCAAAATACTCATTAGCTTGTGCCATGTGGCGTTTTATACCAGTAAATGTCATTCCAACCATTACTACACCAATTATTGATATAGATAATACCAAAAATGTGAGAATAATGGAAATAGGAATTTTGGGAGAATTATCTGGTTCTTTTGGTTTTTTCTCTTTTTTAGGCTTCGGAGGCTTCTCTGGCTTTTCTTTTTTCTCTTTTGCCTTCTCCTTCTTGGCTGCCTCTTTTTCCTTTTTAGCTGCCTCTTTTGCAGCCTTCTTCTCTTCTTTTTCTCTCTTCTTTTTAGCCTTTGGATCTTCCTCTTCCTCGGGAACTATTGGATTTCCTTCCTCATCATAGGTTATCTCAACAGGACCTTTCTTTGCTGCCTCCATCTCTGCAAGCTCATCTTCATCAGGAGGTCCAAAGAATATCAAAGCAAGTTTTTGTAAGATAGGATTAGGTTTCTTTTCTTTCTTTTCGCCCTTTTCTTTTTTCCCCTTCTTCTTCTTTTTCTTGCCCTTGCCGTCCTCTTCTTCAGCTGGTTCTGAGGCCTCTGGTGCTTCCTCACCTTCAAGATCGATATCACCACTAGGACCTTCTTCGTCACCGTTCAAAATAGACTGTATATCAAGAAGATCTTCATCATCACCATCAAGAAGGTTTTCTAAATCAAGGTCACCGCCACCAGACAAATCTGGCTCTTCTCCATCAGCAAACTCTGCCTCGTCAATGGCATCCATCTCATCTGGCATAAACTCTTTCAGTGAATCATCAAGAGGCTCTTCTTCTACATCTGATGTGACATCATCTAAAGAAAATCCTAAATCATCATCTTCTGATTCTTCAGCTGGTTCTTCTGCCAATGGCTTCTCTTCAGCCTCTTCATCAGATTCTTCTATAAACTCCGATAAATCAATATCGTCATCATCAGGTAACGAAATCGGCTCATCATCTTCTGCCACCTCTTCAATAGCCTCTTCATTTGGCGCTGGTTCAGGCTCATCTTCTGGCTCATCTGACATTACATCTGCAAGCAAATCATCAGCCTCTTCATCTGCTGGCTCTTCCTCCAACGGTTCGTCCTCAGGCTCATCTTCCAGCTTCTTTTGCTCATCGCTTACAACATTATTTATATTATCGATCAAGGATGCAACCACTCCCTCAGACTCAGGCATCTTGCCTGTCTCCTGGAAGTATCGCTCCTCATCGTCAATTTCCTGTTCAAAATTAGATATAAATAAATCGACGTCCTCTGACTCCAATTCCTCCTCAAATTCCCGCAAAAAATCCTCCTCAGAAAGAACTTTCCTGAGGTATGGATGTGAGGTCTTCGTCTGAACGTCTTCTAAATTGATCCCTGTCGCAGTAAGAAAGTCTTCGTCTGGAGCCACAGCCTTTCTAGTCTCTTTAACCTGCTGTTGCTTCTTTTGGGCATTCTCCTGGACCTGAATAGCATCAGTCTTAGCCTTATTTATTGAATTTAATAGTCCATCCAAGTAGTCCTCTGACTGAGACATTTTGCCCTCCCCCTTATAGTTTGTGAGATAAAACTGACTTTAGGTTGTGGAATAAAAATGCTTGTAGTTTATGAAATAAAATGTTACAGCTACAAGCATTATAATTCTACGCTTCGCATGGAAAGCTCCGCTTAAGAATTATAATAGCTTGATGCTTACATTTTATCACAAGGTTTAAATGCGCATTTTTATCAATAAACTTTTCGTCTACAGTTTTATCATCTACGCTGTGTGGCTTTTAAATATCATTAACCACCTTAATCAAATAAAGGGGCATGCGTGGCATACCCCTCTGATTTAAATTTTTAATTTCCTCGACGAGCATCCTCATATTTAGCAACAAGCTCATCAACTACAGTGATAAGTTTACCAATTTCAGGCTTGGTAAGCTGGGCATCGGCACCAAGGCTCTCGCCCTTTCTTCTGATTTCATCGTTAATCAAAGATGAGAAGATAATTACAGGTATGTTCTTTAAAGTCTCATTTTCCTTTACAAGCTTGCATAGGCGATGACCATCCATGAGTGGCATCTCAATATCAGTGATAATAAGATGTACATCATTAAGAACAGTTCCTGCTTTGTGCATCTCAACAAGCTTGTCCCAACCTTCCTGTCCATTCATATTGACAATTAGGTTTGTGTAACCAGCTTTCTTTAAGCACTCAACAATAAGCTTTGAAAGAAGTGGTGAATCTTCGCAAAGCATGATAGGCGATTTGCTTCTATCGTGAGACTCGTAATCATCCATTTCAGATACCTTAAGACCAGTCTCTGGATTGATATCTGTAACGATTTTCTCAAAGTCAAGGATAACAACCAATCTATCCTCAAGCTTAATAACACCAGTTGAAACACCAGATTCATCAGAGCTGATTGTCGCATCTGGTTTAATAATATCTTCCCATGATACACGATGGATGCCAAGAACCTCGTCTACATGGAAGGCTGTATTCAAACTATTAAAGTTTGTAATAATGAATAGGCCATCTGTGGTGGCTTCTTCTGTAATATTCAAACATTTGCGAAGAGAGATAACGGAAATCATAATATCTCTTGGCATGAAGATTCCTTCAATGGAAGGATGTGCATTTGGTAATGGCGTAACCGGTTGGTATAACAAAATCTCCCTAATCTTGGCAACGTTAATTCCATAGAAATTGCTGCCAACTTTGAATTCAAGTACCTCAAGTTCGTTAGTGCCCGATTCCAATAAAATATTAGTATCCATGCAAATCTCCTCTCATTTAAATCATAAACTGATTTATATGGTTGTCCCTCTTGTTGTGCCATCACTTGTAACAAATAGCTCAAGAGATGATATATTTTCTACTGACGAATTGCTGAAAAGAAATACTAAAATAAATGTTTTTGTATCACCAGCTGCCAGTATGCCATCATAATTTGCTAAATCATTAGATAACGGCGTATATTGAACACTTGATTTCTCGCCACCATTCAGTGAAAGACTATAAGTTCTATTTGAATAATCGGAAAAATCAACAGCGGAACCAGATGTATTTTCGGCATCGATTGTAAGTACCAAATACTGCTTTCCAGATACCTGGCTAAGCACATAGTTAGGTGTCTTAAATTCATTTGAAACAGCGAATTCTGAACATGTGAATTCAACACCAGATATGTCTACTGCTGTGGTAAAGGAATATCCTCCATCAGAAGATGATTCGCCGGAATCCTCTCCCTCAGGATTATCTACAGATGTGATTGGTTCTCCCGTTTCCGGATCAATCTCAACCTCTGCATTTTCTCCCTCGGAATTATCAACTATTTCCTCTTGATTAGGCTCATAGCTTTCATCCAATTCGCCCGTCCTGACACGAGCATTTGCTATGCCAATAGTCTGATTCTTATTAAATTTAGAAACAGCCTTCGAGGCATATAATGTAATAATTGCCTCCTCTTCATCAGTCATTTCATATAGTGGTTCCCCACATGCTGTGAAGAGTAGAGAAAAACACAAAAGTGAAATTAAAAGGATAAATCTTTTAATTTTCATGTTATCTCCTAGACAAATAAACTAATCATTAATGGTATGTTAGCATTAATATGTGTATTGTTCAACATAAAAAATCAGAAAATTCTATGAATTTTTGTTGATTTTTTTGTCTTTTGCCAATGATAATTCACACCAAAATTCAACACCATTTGCAAGATTTTCTACTCCGAATTTCTCATGTAGAAGCTCCATAGTTGCCTTAACAACCGATAATCCAATACCACTTCCACCATATTCGCGGCTTCTGGCTTTATCAGCCTTATAGAATTTCTCCCAAATGTGTTTAATATCTTTCTTTGCAATATTATTACCTGAATTGAATACACTAATTCGAACTTTTCCTTTTTTTACAAAATCATATCGAACGGTAATAATATTTTCGTTCATTACATAATGTATAGCATTGCTGATGAAATTGGTGATAACCTGCTCAACCAAAAACTCATCTGCATGTACCAGGCACTCTTCCTTATTAATAAAAGAATAAGAAATTCCCTGTGCCTCAAAGTTGATTTGATTGCTATCAACCACACTATCAATCATCTCAGTAACATCAAAATCAACCAGATCCATGTTCATCTGACCAGCCTCAAGCTGATTAAGAATAAGCATCTCTCTAACCAGTCGGTTCATTTTATTAGCTTCATCGATGATGATATCAAGGTAGATTTGTCTGCTGTTCTCATCTTCCATGATACCTTCCTGCAAGCCTTCTGCATATCCTTGAATCAGAGCGATTGGAGTCTTCAGTTCGTGAGAAACATTTGAGACAAATTCTTTACGCATGTTTTCTGTCTCTTCTCTCACTTCCAAATCGTGCTTTAAACTTTCATTTGCAGCTCTAAGCTGAGTGATAGCTCTTTTAAGAGTGGTAGCCATTTCGTTGACATGTTCTCCTAAGTCGTCCATCTCGTTGTAAAAACGTTGTGGCCTATAGCTGGTATCAAAATCGAAATTTGAAATTCTCTTTGTAATATCAATAATATCAAACAGAGGCTGCATGAATCTTGTAATAACAACCTTACTAAGTAATGCAGTAATAATAATTGATAAAATTGCCATCCAAAAGAAGAATCTATTTGTAATAGATGTTGCATGCCCCATATGTGCAAGAGGAGATCTGATGAACACAATATTACCGTCAGGTAATACACCTAGCAAAACCAGGTACTCATCATTTGCCCCAGGGTATACCTGAGTAAAAATCTCATACTCTTCCGTGGCATTCACTACTTCAGTTGATTCATCATTCGAAAACATGGAATAATTGAGTTGGTTTAACAAAACCGAAGAATCCGTATTGGATGAAACTAGAGGCTCCCCGTCAGCGCCTGTGATAACACAAGACACTGAATAATTGTCAAACAAGGCAATTGTTTCTGACATGTGTTCGCTTCCATACAACTGATCCTTGTTATATCTTTCGGATATGATTCCATATAATGCTTTCATATCCTGTCTTTTCTCAAAAATATAATAATCGCCTAAAAAGCAGGATGATAGTATGCTCACAATGACTAGTGACCCTAGAATTATGGCCACTATCAAACCTACAATTTGGCGATTAATTTTATTAGACCTTTGCGTCGACTTCAAATTTATACCCCATGCCCCAGATAGTCTTGATGTAATTTCCCTTATCGTCTAACTTACTACGAAGCCTTTTTACGTGAGTATCGATTGTTCTGGCATCTCCAAAGTAATCATAATCCCATACGTGATTAAGAATCTTCTCTCTTGAAAGAGCAATGCCCTCATTATTAATGAAGTAATAAAGGAGCTCGAACTCTTTAACAGAAAGTTCTACTGGATTGCCATCGTTTGTTGCAACATGAGCATCAACATCAAGCTGAATGCCACCTGCCTCAACAACCTTTTTGCCAATGGAATCATCTGTGCTTCTGCGGAGAACCGCATTAACACGAGCCATCAGAATCTTTGGTGAAAATGGCTTATTAATGTACTCATCTGCACCTAACTCGAAACCATTTAGCACATCGTTTTCCTCGCCCTTTGCTGTAAGCATAAGTACTGGAATAGATGATGTTTCTCTAATTTCCTTAAGAACTGCGAAGCCATCAACCTTTGGCATCATAACGTCTAATATGATGAGCGAAATTTCGCTATCCATATAGAACATATCCAAAGCCTGTTCCCCATTTTCGGCTTCGATTACCTCGTAATCCTCCCTAACAAGATAATCCTTAATAAGCTTTCTCATACGGCTTTCATCATCAGCCACAAGAATTTTGTTTCTCGACATAACACCAACCCCATCCTTGAAAATTATTGTTGATTAAGTTCCTTTTCCTTAAGAGCTTGTTCCCTCTCTGTTAAATCTTGCTCCCAAGATGAATACTTATCTATAAGCTTTTCCTCGTAATCGAGGATTGTCGGACTGTTTATTGTAGTACTTACATAAAACATTCCGATGACGCACAACAAAAGTGTAATGCAAAGGATTAATAGAACCTTGTTGACTATTTTAAGCCTTCGAATTTCTGAGCTATCCGATTTGGCTTTAGTCACATTTTTATTATCGGTCTTTTCTTTTTTAGGTTTAGTCTTTTCAGGCTTTGGCGAAGCAACTGGCTCTTTTGATGGCTTAGGTTCTGCAACAACGGTGCTTGCAGAGTCACTTTTTGGCTCATCTAGAGTGTAAACCTCTGGAATCTCTTCCTCAGCAAACGCTCCAGAAGCAACCAAATTCTGCCTAAGCTGTTGTAAAAAGCTCATACCAATTTCAGTGGAAAAAAGCTTTTGATTAAGGAGTTTCTTGTAAACGGTAAGCACGCCTTTTTCGTCGGCATCCTTAACCTGGCTTAAAATGTACTCCACAGCTTTTAGCTCTTTGGCGGCTTTCTTAGCTTTATTCTCATCATCGAAAATGTATCCACCAATATTGTACTTAGCCATATTAATCCTTTTTTTATATTTGTATATAATTATTTTAACAATTTACATTATAAAAATCCACAGCTTTTTAATATTAACTTATTTTTTATCATTGATTAATAACAGACTGTAAATTGCTACTATTGCGCCTACTAATGTAATAACCGTTCCAACCCAAAGTGATGCACTTACACCAATTATTTTAATAAATATTCCTCCAAGCAAACTTGATAGCAAATTGCCTATAGTCATTGCGATTGTGATAAATGCCTGGCCCTTCACAGCATCATTATCAGTCATGATTTCATCCACAAAATGCACCGATGCAGGAATATACACTGCAAATGATAACGCCTGGAAGGTCATGCATAAATATAACAATCCTACAGATGAAGCAAGGCTCGCCGTAAATATTTTAATTACATAAAAGACAGCTGATAGTATCAGAAGATTTTTAGAACCAAATCTATCCTTTAACCATGCAAAGAAAATCATAGCTGGAAGCTCAACGATTGCTTGCCAAGCTAAAAGCCCTCCTACATCAGCCTCATTTCCTCCTACATTAACTGCCAGCTGATATAAGAAATTATTAATCAAAAGATGACCATATAAGAATCCAACTAAGCCAATTAAAAATACAAAGAACATTTTGTATTTGACTATGAATTCTTTTATCGTATCCACCTGTAAACCACGAGATTTCGATGTAGAAGAAAAAGGATCATATATTTCTTCTATTTTTATTCCTGTATTCTTAAGCTCTAGATAAATCCAAATTATAGTAGCGATAAAGATTACGGTAACTATAAATCCAAGAACAGGTGCCGCTTTTTCAGATACACCTTTAATAAGGTTACCAGCCAGCAGACTCATAACAAAAAAGAAAAAGGAACCACTAGCTCTCGCTACGCCAAAATTCATTTTTATATTGTATTTTTGGATATGAAAATTTAGAGCATTCAAGAAAGGTTGAAGCATTGTAGAAAGCATTGCCCCTAACAAAAAAGTAACCCCGGTTGCTATACTCTTTCCATTTGTACCACAAGCCACCAGTAGCACCAGTGCTAAAAGTGTTCCAAAGACCACCAAAACATCTAAGACATTTATCCTCGAAGAATTATCTGTAATTGTAGAAAACACCTGTTGAAGTATTGTCGCAAGCAGATATGCCACTGCAAAGAGTGCTCCTATACTAACTGTTGAGAAGCCACGGTTAGAAAGATATGTAGAGCCCAGACTAACAGTACAGCATACCATCATCCAATATAGTCCCTGAGCTATCACATAAGATAAATTCAATCTAAATTCCACTGAAGCCTTTAATTTTTGTATCACGAGAATCCTCCTTTGATAAATTCGTTAAGATATTATGAAAAATCTAAGAATAGCGAGTTTTTGTGCTATATTTAACTTAGCGTTGTACAATGAAAGGAACGATATGAACAAAAAGATTTTTAAACCTATCATAGTATTCATATCCCTTATTTTCGTAGCACTTTTAGGCTACGCTATTTATGTGCTGCTGTCATTTCATCGCATTCCAGATAACGTCGAACTAAATGTACAAAGTCTAAACAAAATCCATAAGCCACTTATCACAACAAATTATTCATATAGAATAGCTTCTTTTAACATAGGATTTGGCGCTTACTCTCCAGAATACTCTTTCTTCATGGATGGCGGCACTGAATCCTGGGCATTTTCAGAAAATGATGTAAACAAGAATATTCAGGGCGCAATTGATTCTGTAAATAGCCTCACTCCTGATTTTTATATTTTTCAGGAAGTGGATTTAAATTCCACACGAAGCTACCACATTAATGAAATGAAGGCTTTAGTCGAGGGCATTAACACCCCAAACAAGCCTGTTAATTTCACATTTGCAATTAATTATGATAGCCCGTTTTTGCTATACCCTATCACTCAACCTCATGGTAAATCCGAGGCTGGTGTTCTTACAGTTACTCCTGTCGAGATTCAAAGTGCCATACGTCGTTCTCTTCCAGTAGAAAACGCGATAACACGAATTATTGATTTAGACAGATGTTATTCAAAAAACTATTTCAACGTGGACAATGGTAAGCAGCTTGTTATTTTTAACATTCATCTTTCCGCCTACACCACTGACCCATCTACAGCAGAAAACCAAATCATTATGCTAAACGATGATATTTTGGCTGAATACAATGCCGGCAACTACGTAGTTGCAGGCGGTGACATGAATAAGGATTTTCTAATTGATTCTTCTAAATATTTTAATACAGAAGAAAACAATGCTGACTGGGCAAAACCATTTCCTCTGGATTTATTGGATGACAGTCTTATATTAGTTGCCCCAATAGATAAAGAACATCCTGTTCCATCTTGTAGAAATGCAAACAAACCTTATACAAAGGATTCTTTTGTTCTCACCATTGATGGTTTTATTGTTTCGCCAAACATTACAGTGGATTACGCAAACGTAATGGATACAGATTTTGCATACTCCGATCATAATCCAATTTATATGGATTTTACGCTAAATTAAGCATCCTGCTTATTGCTTGCACCTGTACCGCAAAGCTTATCAACAGACTTAATAATCTCTTGAATTTCAGGTAGATAGTGCTCGTGGCTACTCATGAGCCTATCTATCTCATTTCTTTCTTCCTGAACAATCTTTCTATGATCGTCCAATCTATCTCTGATTTTCTTTCTTCGTAAGACAAGTCTATGACGGCAATCTGCCATATCCTGCCTATCTATAAGAGCATTTACCTGATTTAGCCAGATCTTATCATCCGCCAGTCCTAAGCTTCCAAGAATCTTTTCAAGCTTATTGCTATAGAATTCTAAGTCTTCGTTATTTTCAATATATCTACGCTGATCTCTAACCTTGTCCTGATACTGCTCCCATACATATTGAAGCTCGGCAGCATTATTTACAAAATATCTATCCTTAGAATACTCAACGCTATTCGTAACATTAACATATTTCATTCGCTCCACGTTAAGCATACTAATAGCTTGATTCAAATGTACGATTGCCACCTTGTTATCTCTTGCGATTGTGTTTTGTCTAAGGAAAACAACAAATCCGCTGACAGCGCATACGAAAAGAACAACAAGTCCCCACATAGATATATCTGTTTTGGAGACATTGTACATGGCCATTAAAAGAATAATAAGTGTCATGAATGAAACCATTATTGCGATAGCCATCTTTTTAAAAAGCTTTACCTGGGTCTGTAGGTCTTCACGCTCTATTTCCCATCTGCTTTTTTCGCCTTCAAGATAAGCAAGATTTCTTTTAAGCTTTGCCTGGTAAAGCTCATCAGCTGAAAAGCGATTAATTATCTCTGGCATATCAGATTCATCATCAGAAATCACTTCGTACTGTTCATCTGAGATGTTTCTTTGGATAGCTCTGGCATCAATTAATGACTGCTCCAACTCACATATACGTGTTGCAGTTGTGCGCAAATCCTTAGCTTGCTCTTTAGGAAGATTTTCAAGAGCCTTGATGTCATTAAGATATCTGGTTACGATTCTATACTCCATCTTTTGACGTTCCATCGCCTTCGTAGATGCGATAATCTGCTCACAGGAATCTAGAATATAACGCTCAAGCTTCTTTGGATCATCCCAATTGTCGATGCCTTCTATCTGAGAATATACACGGTTGAATGCGTCGTCGATTCTGGCCGTTCTCATTTCTCTTTTCTTTTGTCTTCTAGAAAAAAATCCCATACCAATCTCCCCATGTCACTCTTTAAATTCTGCAGAGTTTAATATAATCCTTCTTCCAATTATCTATAACGTTTCGAATAGTTTCCTTGGATTCTTCACTTGATTCGCCATATAGCATGTCGTTTATAGAACTGTCAAATCCAACTATATCATCTTTGACTGTGGCCCTTGAAACCACCTGCAATACTTCTTCTACGTCAGTTCTTGGAACCTGGTATTTTGAAACGTATTCTTCAAAAGATATTTTATCCTTAGCGCATCTAGCTGAATAAAGCAATTGATAGAGAGTCTGCTTCTTTTGATTACGCTTATAGCCTTCGTCAAAACAACGACACGCTTCCTCGAAAAAGAAAAGCTTTGCAAAGGCGCAACCTAAATTGTGATAAACATCCCCCTCAACTATACGTGGCATAGTTTTTGCAATTTCATCAGAAAGCAATGTCTCGTATTCATATATGGCATCCACAAGTTTGCCCTTAGACATAAGCCTATCAGCTCTGAGCTTTTTGCGTTCCGCCTCTGACTTATTTTCGAAGGTAGCAATAATCGAAAGTGCATCTCTTATCTCTTTATTAGAGGCATAGCCATTTGCACTTAGAATATGTCCAACAAAAATATGAAGCGGTGAATTATTTTGAACCATTGTGAGAAGCTCGTTAGAAAGCTTCTGCATTTTCAGCTCACGTCCAATCCAATTACAAAGCTCTGCGTTCATTAGCTTAGATGAAAGCAAGTAAACGTTGTTGAGCATATAATAACTAAGCTCCTCCAATGAATATACATTTAAAGAAACTTCATCAATATAGTACGGCGTAGCCGCTATGGAATTTGCGCAATAAATTAAAGTACTCATTAATTCCCCTTAAGTGAAATAGTATGTTCCCAGCTTTTGCCAGAAGAAGGTGATATTTCACCAAATCCTAAATCCGTAATTACGATAGAAACCGCCACATCGGAAATTGGGCTGGCTTCTATTCTAAGTCGTGTAGTACGATTTTCTCTCTTTGGTATATCTGTCAGCTCGAGAATTTCAGTATGAACTTCCCTTGATTCCGGACGTTGCAAATAGAACTCCAACTCAGGCTCTCCATCAAGAATCACCTCGCACTCACCTTTTGCATCGTACCAGCTTTCTCCTGCATCAATCAAAGTCAAAAATCTAAGATTATTGTTTTCTAAAACTTTTATAGAAAGATTGAGCTTTAAATCATTATCTCCAATAAAAATAAATGGCCAATCTCTTTTTCCATCCTTGATGAAGCCTGCATAGCAAGCTCCCTTAGAATAAAGATTTTTGCCAAGGAACACCTTTCGTCCCTTACAAAGCCTTGTAAGACTGAGCTTCATCCACTCGCCATCAAAGCCATCTCCCACCAGATAAACTGCTGAAAACAGCTTACTTCCAAAAGTCTCTGCAATAATTGCATCAAACATTTCGTCTTTGTTTTCAGTGATGTCCCCATGGTTTACCACATCAAGAGTGATGAGCTGTGGGCGGGTAGCCTGATTTCTATTCATTATGCAGGAAACCATGTTATTGCCACTGTAATCAAACAATGCAACACTGTACAAAAACAGTTCCGGCTTGCCAGATAAAGCATAAAAATAGAAACATTCATTTCTATCAATGATAGTCAGCTTATTGGAATCGATGCCAAGTTTTCCAACAACATAGTTCATAAGCTCCATCACCTCTATGCTAATCTGAGGTGTGCATACAACAAGCTTTTCTATTTCGCTCATAGCTGCCATTGGCCCAGGAATAGAAAAAAGCTTGTTAAAATAGATTACCAGTAAATCTCTTGCAAAATAATTCTGTCCATCTACAAGCACCTGTTCATCCCTAAGAGCCAAGGTGTACAATTCGTCAACTAAAACTGCTTCCTTTGTGCGGCTCTTTAGTAATGCTTCCTCGCCAAAAAACCACTGTCCCATTCCCAGCTTCTTTGCCAAAACTGTAGGGATGGAATAATTCTCCTCGCCAAGGACTGTGCTGACTGTCGCCGGCTCTTCCATATTTGAATTGTAAATACTAAGAACTGTGCTTCTAGAACTAATATCTATGCCTACGTAAGCACCTGAAGAATTACTCATAAAAACTAAATCCTTTACAAAATGTTAAATAAATCTCTAGTGACCGTATCAAGCCCCTGATAGCTCTTGAGAGCTGCCGCTAGTTCACCAGTCTCACCGTACATATTGTAGCGGCTGATATTATTCATAAGGGCAAATCTACCTGCCTTAATATCTGGCTCCTGGCTCATTACGATTGTATCTTTCTTAAGTGGCTCATCGGAAACCTCATCACAATAGATTTCGTATCTCAGTTCATCCCCATAGAAAAGAATAAACTGTTTAACATAAAGGCCGTCATACATTTCTATCATGTCTTCCTCAACTGGAGTCTCTCCATTTATTGAATATGTGATAGACACAGCCTTACGCTTGTCTGCATTGATTTCAACGAAATGCTTATCGTACAAATGATACTTGATACGAAGCTTTTCATTGCAGCTTGTGAAGAAACCAAAATACTGATTTCTGAGGATTGCATCTGCCAAAAGCATATCTAGCATATTCATCTCCTCATCATCCAGCTCCTTCTGCAAGCAAAGATATTTAAGCAGCGCAATACGCATACTTTCGTTTACCGAAAGACCCTTCTGATATCTGTTGTATATATACGAGAAGATTTCCTGAGGTATCTCTTCATGAACAGAAAGATATTGGTGTGCCTCAAATGTAAGGAAAGCTTCCACGATCATTTTATTATTACGTCTGCCAAAGTAAGTATCGAAGACTTCCATGATTCCATCGCAAAGGAAATCACGATAAAGGACCTGTGTAAGAATGCGTTCTGCAAACTCAATCACATCCTCACCTCTATCAAATGCATTGTTATATATTTCAAGCATCACATCTGTAGGTCCAACAAAGTATCTAAGCAGATATCTCACTAAATCGCCATTTACTACACCAGCCTTCACAAGATTAGCTGACATCAAAATCAAGAAATCATCAGACTTATCCGGAGCCTGATTTATCAGATACTTGCAAAGCTTATTGGCAACCTCATTTTTAAGAAGTGTGCCATTAGTATTTTTCAGCATGTAATATGCTTCGTCGTATTTGCTTCGATAGACAAATACCTCAAGCACTGCAGCAATGACTTCGGCACTGAGTGATTTAAGATCTGCCTCATTCATAAAGTGACGTTCAATAAGCGCATACTCTTCATTGAATTTGAGAGCCTCGATAATCTTAGGGTACATCTTTCCAAGATAATCTAAAGATATAATCTTGGAATTAAGTAAAAGCTTAATCTCCTCAACATTAAATTTATTCGCATCTTCGTAATCGAAATTATTGGAATAATCCATAAGCACAAAGCCCATACTAAGGGGTGTAAGCTCTTTAAGTGTATTCATGTATAAAGATGCATCAAGAACATCCTCTGTAAGATAAGAATCATCATCTACGAATAAGTATCCATCCTTATCCTCCATAAAGATAACACCATTGCTACCCACGTAATTCAGATAAGCCTTATGTTCTGAAACGTTTGCGATATTTGGAGCCTTAAACTCTTCCTGATATAAAAAGATTCTGCGAACATTTGAATTAATAACCGCAATCTTCTTTTTAAATGCAAGCTCTGTCATAAGACGAGCCACCTGCTCATCAAAGACGCCAAGCTCAAGCAAACGCTGATAACAAACTGCAAGATTATCGTCTAATCTTCCAAGCTTTAGCTGCTCAAGTGCGAATGTCTCGATAGCTTCCTGATAATGCTCATAAGTATCCTTATCCTCGTCCTTATGCAAAATAATGTTTGCATAAAGGAGAGCCTTTTTATCGTAAGACAAATCGTTATTGTACTTAAAGAACATAGTAAGAAGCTGAGGGAATCTGTCTACTGAATAAGTAGGCAACGCCTCCATGTAAGCTTCGAAAATACCTGACACATGAAGATTCGCTTCAATTGCCATCTTAAACCACTTAAGGAACTTTTTATCAACGTAAGTCGCCTTAAGAAGGTATGTAACAATAGCAAGCAATAGCTGCAAATCCGGATAGATTTCGTAGCAGCTTTCAAGTATTGGTAACACCTTAGGATTAAAGCTTCGCTCAGTCTCCAGCACGTGTACCATTTGAATTGCTATATCCTTAGAAATAGCATTCTTCTTACGGGCCCAGTTTAAAATCTTGATTGTCATTTCATCAAATGTAGCAATTAAGTATGGGTCCTGGATAAAAATATAATAAGCCTCGATATAGAGAAGTGGCGAATCCACTCCTGCATTTATCCATTCTGCAATATCACGAAGCTTTGCTGTAGGATTCTTAATGTATTCCTTACGCAAAAACAAAAGGAACCAGAAAATACGAAAATCTTCAGGGTGTTCCCTGAAAATAGCCTCTATATTTTCTGTAAGTCTATCAACATAATCCTCTTCTCGCTCTATAAGAGTACAAATGTAAAGCAAAAATGCCCACTCTGTACTAGCCTTATCCTCGATTGTGCGCTTCAAATCCTGGATAATCCAAAGAGCCTCCTGCTTTTGACCATTTGTAACAAAAAGCAAAGCCTTCATCAGAAGAAGGAAATTGTCTCCATCCTCAGAATCATTAATCTCATCTACAATACCAAGAGTCTCCTGACACCACTGCCCAGTTGTAACTCTTCTAAGTCTGAAATCTTCATAAAGGCGGCAAGCCTTAAGAATCTTTTTATCTTTTATAAACTGAGGAGTCTCAAGCTTAGCATCCTCTCTTGCTGTGGATGCCACAATAGTGATTTCCTTATGGATTTCCCTATAATCAAATGAAATGCGGGCGTAATTAACTCCCTCATGCATCCTATCCTTGTGGACGTAATAGCTCATATTAAAGATCGAGCCAAGGAAGAAATCGGATGTAATGCTTTCTTTTTCTATTGATACGAAATCCGCATCACAAGAAACCTTAACATCGATAAATCCCCATGTAGAACGAACAACCTCTATCTCACCTCGAATGTTTTCATTAACTTCAAAGTAACGGTCCTGACGCTCTTTGACATCAAAAGTCATTTTTGGCTTATGCCCAGTTGCCACCAAAAATTCATCCACATTAACTGCAGAAATTGGTGCAGCCTTAAAGCCTCTGTAAAGAAGCCTTGTTCTCTTATCAAAACCTGAAATAAAATCTGCAAATCGATCTGAGTAGAACAATGAAACTGCCTCATTGAAATGATTCTGAGCCAGCTCTGTATATTCTTCAAGACTATGTATCTCGCCACATGATGCAACAAGTGGCTTTTTGATATAGTTGATACAAAACTTGATATGCTTTTCAATTCCAACAGCTACGATAATAAACTCACCTTTAAGGCTTTCCCCTGCCTTAAAATTATTATCTGCGACTTTGTAATCAATACGGACGTTAACCTTATCAAACCAAGGTTCTTTAATTTCTACGTAAGGGCTATCACAATACACTACGCCCCTGATTTTCACATCATTGGTACTCTTAAAATAAAAGCTACCTGAAAATTCATCAGAAACAAAGCAGTTTTCTTCAATCTGCTCTGCATCAAACTCTATATTTGGTTTAAGGTCATCGAATTTATCCTCTGATATTCGATAGATTCTTTTTCTCAAAACATTTTCCTCTACAATTCAAGCCGGAGCTAAAGCAATGCCTACTACTCCTAGCATATTCAAATCAAATTATAGCACAACATGTTGTGTTTTCAAACGAATAACAAACAAAAAATAAGATTCCTAATTTTCTGATTAATATTACAAATCTGTGGATATTTACCTATCAAGATGATAGTATGTAAAATACGAGGTGACGAATATGATTAAACACAAAGACCATTTTCATGGTAGCGACTTGGAAAAAATTGAAAAGATATATGGAATCAAGAAGGAAGATATTATTAGCTTTTCAGCTAATGTAAACCCACTTGGAATTTCACCAAAGCTCAGAAAGGGAATCACAGAGCACATCGATTGCATCACTACATATCCTGACAGAGACTATGTTCAGCTTAGACAGTGCATCGCCAATTACTGCTCAACCGAAACCGACAACATAGTTGTGGGCAACGGTTCTACCGAGCTCATTTCCCTTTTTGTACAAATTGAGCAGCCTAAAAAAGCCATGATTTTAGGCCCTACTTATTCTGAATATGAACGTGAAATCGCTTTAGGCGGAGGCAAAACTATCTATTATCCTCTCAAAGAAGAAAACGATTTCATCTTAAATACAGAGCATTTCATCAGCAAGCTTTCAGAAGATATTGATATGCTCATCATCTGCAATCCTAACAATCCTACTGGCACAGCCATCAAGAATCAGGATATGCGACACATATTAGATGCATGCAAGGAATGCGATATCTTCGTCATGGTTGATGAGACTTACGTTGAATTTGCCGAGGATGTTAATAAGATTTCATCTGTTAGCCTCACTCGCACTTATACAAATATCGCTATTCTCAGAGGCACATCTAAGTTTTTTGCTGCACCAGGCCTACGTCTGGGATATGCCATCTGCTCAAACAATGATTTAATCCAGGCAATCAACAGACGCAAGGATCCTTGGACAATCAATTCTATTGCCGTTGTTGCTGGTACTCTTATGTTTAACGACGAAGACTACATCCACGAGACTCGCGATTTGATTAAAACTGAGCGCGACCGTTTATATAAGCTCTTCAATGAGAGCTCTCGCTTCAAGCCATATAAGCCTGAAGGCAACTTTATGCTTTTACAGATTCTTGAAGATGGAATTACAAGCGGAATGCTTTTTGACAAGTGTATTAGAGAAGGTCTAATGATTCGTGATTGTTCTACCTTCCCTTACCTTGGTGAGAATTACATTAGATTCTGTTTTATGAATCCAGAAGATAATACAAAATTGGCTAACCTCTTATTGGGTTAGCCAAATATCAAAGTCTACTTTTCCATTTATACCATTGATTGAACCATTCTCAGAATACTGCCAGATGTCGTATTCATATGGCCAGTAAAATTCTTTATTATACCCTGCAAACCACTTAGGATAATCAGTGAGCTGTGTTAGATCAACTAACATGGCTCCCATTTCTGTGTTGTGATAAACCATTGGCTCATAGCCTGCGTTTTTAACAGCCTCTAAGAAAGCGATTGTAAGGTTTGTGCGCTCTTCCACAGTAAGACTATTTGTTCTGGCCTGACTATCTCCAACCTTTTCTACATCAAAAACGATTGGAAGCTGTAATGTGTATCCATCCAGCAAATCGATTACTGTGCCAGCTTCCTCAAGAACCTCTGCCTGGCTGATAGCCTGCGAAAATACATAAACACCCACATCAATGCCAGCTGCCTGAGCACCTTCGATATTTTCAAGGCATTTCTCATCAACCACAAGCTTACCAGTGCCATAGCCTCTATAAACAGCTCGAATAAAAGCAAACTCTACACCTTCATCTGCGACTGCCTCCCAGTCGATATCTCCCTGATGAGAGGAAACATCAATACCAAACTTGGAAGTAACCTGTCCATCCTTTGTGTAGACATACATTCCGTTTTCATCTGTAAGATTATCTATATCATAGTTATTCTTAGGCAAACTCTCATCAATAGGTACAAAATTGTACTTAGAATTTGCAGCCACAACTATATACTCCGGATATAATGATTTCAAAATAGAAATTACCGTATTTCCGTTTTCAAGGGATTCTTTTATAGTTGTAAGAACATTATTTCTTCCCTGGGCCTCAGCCTGATCAACTAATGCTTCCACATCCTCACTCGAATAAGAAGATGAAGTAAGCCCCGTTTTTTTGTCGTCCTGAGTCTGAATCCTACTATGGGTATCAGCCACTATATAAATCACGCCTACCGCAAGCAGCGTGAAAAAAATCGACAAAATCGATGTCATAAAATATCTAAAAGCTCTTCTCATATTATTATTGTGGCATATCAGTAAGCGAACCTATCTGCTTTCTATACCACACTATTCCTTTCCATTTTCCAAACTTATAACCTATGTCAGTGAAATGCCCAACCTCATCAAATCCAAGGGCCTTATGAAAATTAATGCTGGTCTCGTTATCATCTGTAATAACACCATACATAAACTTATATCCCATAGCCTGAAGCCTTGCCTCAAGCTCATCATACAATGCCTTTCCAATTCCGGTATGCTTTGGAATATCATTCGCCAAATAGATAGTAGTTTCTACAGAAAATCTATAGGCATCATGATGTCTGATTCTTCCGCCATAAGCCATACCGATAACCTTGCCTGAATCATCACAAGCAACGATATATGGATAATCCTTCTTCGTATTTACGATACTTTCAGCGTACTCTTCCACCGAGGGATTGTCCTCAGTAAATGTAATATATGTGTTTTCGGCATAATAGCCGTAAATATCATGTATTGCCTTTGCATCAGAGACTTCAGCATCTCTTATCGTGTATTTCATCTTATGTCACCTCATAAATCTGTGATAAAAAAATCATATCAAAGCACAAATTATTATTCAATAATAACATAAATAAAATCGTATAATACACTTGTAGAAAATAACTAAAAACGAGGAAAACTTATGAAATACACCACTATACTTTTCGACTTAGATGGAACACTTTTATACACGCTTGAGGACTTAACCGATTCTATCAATCACACCCTTACTAAATACAATCTCCCGACGCACTCGCTTGAAGATGTTCGCCGCTTCGTAGGCAACGGACTTAGAATGCTTGTTGTCAGAGCCCTGCCTGATGGCGAATCATACGAACACTTTGACAAATTCCTACAGGATTTCATTGCCTACTACAACACCCACAATCTCATCAAGACAAAGCCCTACGATGGCATCATGGAAACAACAGAAAAGCTTTCTTCCATGGGAATAAAAATGGCAATCGTAACCAACAAAGGTCAAACTGCCAGCGAATCTCTACTCAAAGACTTCTTTGAGCCAAATATCAATATCGTAATCGGTGACGACGGCACCCACAAGAGAAAGCCCGACCCAGAGCCTGTCCAAATCGCTTTAGACAAGCTTGGCATCACCGACAAATCCTCCGTCCTCTACATCGGCGACTCCGAAGTAGACGCTGCCACCGCCGAAGCTGCCGGCATAGACTACGTCCTCTGCACCTACGGCTTCCGCGACATGGACGTACTATCCCAGTTCGCCCCCGTGGCCTACATCGACCACATCTCGAAGCTCTTAGACATCGTATCTTAATGGCTCAGTGGCCCTTGCCACACATATATTATTAGCGCCGCCTTGGCCTGCTCTGTGGCCTCGGTAGGCTGGTGGGATTGCGCGAATATTTTTAGTTTTTCAACACGCAAAATGCAGTCTTCACACATGTGTCTTTTGATGGATGAACCGATTGTAAAAGTGTCGTTCATTAGCGGACAATAAAGATTATTAGTATTTCGAATATATTTGCAGTTACTTGGTTCATATTACATTCACTAAGAAAAAAGTAAAAACAGGTTTTGTAGATTTAAGTACCGGCTTCAAGTTCAGTCCGTTTCACTATCAGCCTTGGGCTGCCGTCCATGGCAGCCCATACTTAAATTCTTCAAAACCTGTTTTTGTTTTTTCTAAGTTCATTTCAAAATCACGCAAGTAACTACAAAAATATTCGAAATAAGATCAGTACATGTTTGTCCGCTTAACTGAACGACACTTTTCCAATCTGTACAGACATACAAAAGACACATGTCAATAAAGAAGGCTGCATTGCGTGTTAGAAAAACAAAATATTCATGCGCTCCACCAGCCTACCGAGGCCACAGAGCATTCCAAGGCGGCGCTTAGTGTTAACAAGTGGCAAGGGCCTACTTAGCGTAGGCTTTGTAGATGTCTACGTGGTCGTAGATGCAGCGCCACGAGGATGTGGAATTGGTGGTACAGCAAATGTATTCGGTGCCTGAGGCCGAAATCATGGAACTAACGGCGCAGTTGCCGGATTCGTTTACAAAGCCGGTCTTGGCACCTTCGATTTCTCCTCCAAGGTCTTTGTCTTCGATTTTACGAAGGAACCAGTTTGATATTGTAATTCCTTCGGGATTTACGTTTGTGGCAGTGGAATTGTATACCTTAGTGGTAAGGACTTCTTTGCATAGTGGATTGTCTAAGGCCGCCATCATTATGATTGAGATGTCGTATGGTGTGCTGTAGTGGTCGTCGCCATAGAAACCTACGGGGTTGTCAAAGTGTGTGCCGGTAAGTCCAAGTGAGTCAGCCTCTTCGTTCATCATGGCTACGAAGCTGTCGATGTCTCCTGCTACGTAGATTGCCAGCTGAGCTGCAGCATCTCCACCTGAAGGTAGTATTGTTCCGTAGAATAAATCTCGGACGGTAACTTCTTCGCCTTCTACAAAGCCGGAGGTGGAGCCACCACCTGCATAAGAGTAGTCTACAGCTTCATGAGACATAGCTACCACTTCGTTGAGTTGGTCTTCTGTCAAATGATTGGCAGCTGTTAAGACTGTCATAACCTTAGTCATTGATGCTGGTACGATTTTTTCGTTAGGGTTTCTGCTAGCAATGATTTCCTTCGTATCATTATTGATAAGAATTGCATTTGTGCTAACAACATCCCCTCCTATAGAAACAGTAGCATCTGTTGATTTTGCAGAATAGCTACCGCTTGAAGCTGTTGTTTTTTCTTCTTCCTCTTCCGCTTCCTTTTGAGTCTCTTCTTTAGCTTTTGTTCCAGAAAGCTTAAGTCCTTCGCTTTTTTCTTCGGTAGCTTCTTCTGAGGCTGCTTCCTTGGAAGCTACTTGTTCCTCTGCAGCTACAGCCAAAGAATCATCTTTCCCTTTGATGTGGGATATAACAAAACCTGCAGCAATAATAATTGCTAAGGATATAAGTCCAATTTCTGTATATACCTGAATTTTTCTAATCAGTCTTTTTTTCTTACGATAAGCTTTACGCTCCTCGTCAGTCATATTTCTTCTATATCTACTCATAACAATGAATTTCTCCTCTTACATAACAAAAATTTTAACATTATAAATGTAGTCCTTCAATTCAGAACGAAATTTCTGTTAAATATAACGAATCATCATGGTCAAGGCTTTGAATTCAAATAAAAAAAGCCCCAAAACCAGCGATTCTACTAAGAAAAGTTGATTTTAAAGCTTTCTTAAAAAAGTGGACCTGACGGGAGTCGAACCCGTGTCCAAAAGCCAATTCCCGGCCCTTCTACGAGTGTAGTTTGTAGTTTTACATTCCCTCCACATATCTCTTACAAACAAGATACATGCTTTAGTAGCTTCATGATACGCCCACTATCTCAAAGCTTTGATAGCGTCGTTTCCTACAGAGTCGAAGTCTGGGTCCTAAAGTGTAGGTGCTCTAAGTCAGACTGCAGCAACTAGGCTGCGTATGCTAAATTATCTTCAGCGTTTAATTTTAAGTTTGGCCATTTAACCCATTACCGTGGGACTCGCTTCTTCCGCTGCATGACCCCTGTCGAAACCATGACAGGCCCAAAGTGTAAAGTACCTCTAAACGCACCTTACAAATTATAAAGCACTCGATAAACCTTTGCAAGTGGCAATCCTACAACATTGTTGTAATCCCCTGCGATATCTTTAACCAGCACTGCCCCTCTGCCCTGAATGCCATAAGCCCCAGCTTTATCCATAGGTTCTCCTGTTGAAATATACTCTCTGATAAGCTCGTCTGAGTTCTCATACATGGATACCGCAGTGCATTCAAAAAACGAATTGCATTTGCCTGTTTCGTCAATTATGGTGACGCCTGTATACACATGGTGTGTTTTGCCTGAGAGCATCTTAAGCATATTAAAAGCGTCTTCCTCATCCTTAGGCTTTCCTAAGATTTGATTGTCATAAGCCACCACCGTATCAGCAGCAACAATCTTTCTGCCAGGATTTTCATCTGCTATAGCCTTTGCCTTAAGGAGGCTCAAATCCATAACAACATCCTGTGGTAATGTCTTAGAGGTAACCTCTTCTACGTCAGCTGATTTAACTTCAAATTCAATTCCTGCCTGCTCTAGTAGTTCTTTTCTTCTAGGTGAATTAGATGCAAGTATAATCTTCATTATCGTAAATTCCTTACTTTAAAATCTCTTTCTGCCTCGCGCTTCATATCCTTCTTCTGGATATCTGCACGCTTATCGTACAGCTTTTTACCTTTCGCAAGAGCGATTTTAATCTTAACAAGTCCATTATTGAGATATACCTCAAGAGGAACTATCGTATATCCGTTTTCTTTAATCTTGCTAAGCAAACGATTAATCTCTGATTTATGAAGAAGAAGCTTTCTAGGACGAAGTGGATCACGATTGAAAATATTACCCTTTTCGTAAGGATTAACATGCATCTGATAAATAAACATCTCGCCATTATCAATCCTTACAAAAGCTTCTTTTATTGAGCACTGGCCCATGCGCATAGACTTCACCTCTGTACCGTGAAGCTCTATGCCAGCCTCATACTCCTCTTCCATGAAATACTCATGGTATGCCTTTTTATTATTAGCAATTAACTTTCTGCCTTCTTTATTCATTGCACAAACTCCTGGTTGCTTAAATATAATTAGAATCGCTTAAACTCTTCTAGTATAAAGTCGATGGTGCGAGCCTGTTCATCCACTGAATCAAGTATTACTGTAACCAGCTGACCCAGTTTAAAGATACGGCCTGTTCGCTCACCAACCAAAGTAAGATTCTCTTCTACGAAATTATAGTGATCATCATAGAGTGTAGATATATGCACAAGACCTTCAACAGTATTCTCAAGCTCAACATACATACCCCAGCCTGTAACAGACGAGATGCTGCCCTCAAACTGTTGACCGATAAACTCTCTCATATATTGAACCATCTTTAGCTTATCAACTTCACGCTCGCATTCCTCTGCTCTACGTTCTAGCTTGCTGGTTTCAAGAGCTACTTGAGGCAAGATAGATTCATAATGAGTGATTTTTCTCTCGTTCATACGACCACGCAAATGGTCCTTTATGATTCTATGAATCTGCAAATCAGGGTATCTACGTATAGGCGATGTAAAATGGCAATAGTATTGAGCCGCAAGTCCAAAGTGTCCCTTACATTCAACATCATATCTAGCCTGTTGCATACTGCGAAGTGTCATCTTGGTAATGACAGCCTCATCCTCATGCCCTTTAAGGCTTTCTAACATCTTTTGGATTTCCTTAGGATGAATGCTTTCTTTATTGCCCTTAAGTGTGTAGCCACATGCTCCTAAGAATCTTGATAATGTCTGCATCTTCTCAGGATCAGGCGCACCGTGAACACGATATACAAAAGGCGATTCCATTAGTGAGAAATGTTCCGCAACAGTTTCATTAGCAGCCAGCATAAAATCCTCAATAAGCTTATGAGCATCATTGCGCTCATATGGAGCAAGGCCAACTACCTTTCCACTCTCATCAATCAAAATATGAGTTTCAGGGAAATCGAAATCAATCGCACCTCTCTTCTTACGCTTTGCACGAAGAATCTGAGAAAGCTTATACATTTCATCTATCATATCCGAAACATCAGAATATTCATTTCTGATTGTCTCATCACCTGTCATTATCGCATATACGTTAGTGTATGTCATGCGATGCCTACTATGAATAACTGATTCGCATATCTCATGATCAACAAGCTCGCCCTTAGGTGAGAATGTCATGATACAAGAAAGTGCCAATCTATCTTCTCCCTCGTTTAATGAACACATGCCATTGGACAATGTGTGAGGAAGCATCGGAATAACTCTATCTGCAAGATATACAGATGTGCCACGCTTAAGTGCTTCTACATCAAGTGCCGAAGACTCCTGGACATAATTGGTAACATCTGCAATATGCACCCCAAGCACAAAGTTATCTCCATCTTTAACAAGAGATACACCATCATCGATATCCTTTGTATCTTCACCATCTATAGTGATGATAGGAAGGCTTCGCAAATCATTTCTTCCCGCCATATCAGCTTCAGATACAGGCTTTGCTACATTAGTAGCCTGCTTTAACACCTTATCAGGGAATTCTGTATCGATGCCAAATCCCTTAACGATAGATAAAATATCTACGCCAGGATCATTTTTATGACCAATAATTTCAGTGATAACACCCTCTGGCTTATGGCTTTCATCTCCATAATCCTCAATATGGCAAACAACTTTATGGCCAGTAACAGCACCCATATCCTTGCCTGCAGGTATAAATATATCTCTTTCTAACTTATTACTATCAGCAACGACAAATCCAAAGCCTGAACTCTTTTCGTAAGTACCAACAACATCAGAAAAACCATGAGCGATTATTCTGATAACCCTTGCTTCCTGTCTCTTGCCAGGCGCACCAAAAGTAAGCACAGCAGCTACAGTATCATCCTGCATAGCAAAACCAGTATTATCACGCCCAACGAAATAATCCTCGTCGCTTCCCTCTACCTCGATAAATCCATATCCATCCTTGTGGGAAATAAATCGACCGATTATATCTGGCTCCACATTATCATTCTTTGGCTTATTCGCCTTTTTTGCCACTTCATTCAGCGACTGCTTTTTAAGTGCAGCCTCAGCCTTTGTAGGCTTTTTAGATCGATGATCTTTAAGCTTAACAAACTTAGGACGATTCTCAGCAATTTGGTACTTGCCCCTCTTTGTAATTTCTATCTGCCCTTCGTCTACAAGCTCCTGAAGAACCTCCGCAAATTCTGCCTTTTTATCCTTTTCTACATCAAGCAGAATCTCCAAATCCTTTTTCTTCATAGGAATGTAGGCTTGGCTTTTAAACACATCCATTAAGAAGTGTTTTTGTTTTTCGAACTCTTTCATAAACCTCCTAAAAAAATAGAGTTTTGCGTCGCAAAACTCCAGTTAAAGTAAATAATGCCACCCATAAGGGTGGCACAAATGACCTTTAATTAAATCTTCCGATATTAAGAACTGCAGAAAGAATAAAGAATAAGATTACACACACGCTAGTAAGCTTAACAAGTAATCCTTCCTTTGAACGTCCCTTATTACGGCTCCAGTATGAATCAAACTGCTGACCTGATAAAGAACCTAAACCGTTCTGCTTTCCTTCCTGGAAAAGAATAATAACTGTAAGTGCCACACAAATAACTATTAATAACACAATAAGAACTATTTTTAATGCTTGCATAATGCCTCCCATATTTAGGCTAAATTAGTTTTTAGTTACGGGTTTCGCAACATTTGAAGTGTAACATACATAGCAAACTATTGCAACCCCAAAATAGCTATTAGACACCTACATTAAAATTCATTCCTGCAAGAGCTCCGGCATCCGCTGCCTTTCTATTTTTCTGATAAGGATTATCCTCATTAGGATACTTTATCTGTGTAGTGGTTGTTCCTCCAGACACATATGTCCTACCACATTCAGGACAAATCGATGTATGAATAGCCACCGAAGCATTTAATACCTTACCACCTGCCTCTTTAGCCTTATCATATGCATTAGAAACATGCTCCTGCTCATGACCTCGCACTCGTGCTGCCGCCGCCTGCGGAGACACATGCTGTGCCGACTTAAACGAAACCTCTTCGTCACTGCCATCCTGATACTTACGGCTCGCACAAGTCTCACACTCAATAACCCCAGCTCTTTTTGCCGCCTTCTCCGAGGTAAATCCCGCGGCCTTAGTCTCATTTCCGCCCTCAGCCTTTATCGCCTCAGCCACCTTCTCAGTTCCCGGATTAGTATAAACACTATTCAAATTACCATAGGCAGCATACCCTGCCCCAATAGAATTTACACCTAGCATACCACTACCTCATAATCCGTACACTACACTAAGTCTATAATACCACCATAATACGTATAAACTGTGACCGCCTCCGTTTCTATCGTTACCATTCACAGTTTGTTTTGGATGGACGCCCTCACCATTGCTGAGGCCTCCACTATACTCAGGGCGTGATTTTGCGAATATTGCAGTTTTTCTTATGGGCCAAATTTATGCATCGCGCATGTGTCTTGTTGCGGAATGAACCATTTTGAAAAATGTTTTTTAGGTGGCGGACACTGATGTTTTATATGTACTTCTCAGGCTGAGGGGACTTGGTTTCATATTACGCTTGCTAAGTAACATGACAAAGCAGGTTTTGCATATCTAATCACCGTGGCACATTCAACATCGTGTTTTAAGTGACCACTTGCGCTGCCGTCCGTGGCAGCGCATGCTTATATATTGCAAAACCTGCTTTTATGTTACTAAGCTCGCTCCAAAATCAACCAAGTTCCCCTCAGTCTAAGAAGTACAACTTATTCTATGTTTTGTGTCCGCCAACCAAAAACCTTTTTCAAAATTGTACAGGCCTGCAAAAGACACATGTAAATAAAGATGCATAAATGGCCCATTAGAAAAAAGCAATATTCTTGCAATGCGCCCTGAGTATAAGTGGAGGCCCCAGCAAGGGTGAGGGCGTAGGTAAAATTTGACAACTGTGAATGGTAACGATGTCAGTCTTTTAATCTGGGGGAAAGAAGTTTATACTTATTGTATTATTGTTTGGGAGAAAATTTATGATTAGTAGATACTTTGTGTATTTTATAATTTATAGTTTTATTGGGTGGATTTACGAGACTTGCTACTGCACAATACATGATAAGACCTGGCAGAATAGAGGATTTTTGTATGGTCCGTGTATACCGCTTTATGGTGTTGGAGCTACGATAACTCAAATATTGTTTATTGAGATTCCCTATGCTCCTTTGCATAATGCATCTTATCCAATTATTTTTATTGTGTGCGCCATCGGTTCTTTCATTTTAGAGTACGGGACATCTTATGTTCTAGAGAAAAGATTCAATGCGCGTTGGTGGGATTATTCAGAATTTCCATTAAATATTAATGGACGTGTTTGCATAATGTTTACCTTTTGCTTTGGATTCGCTGGTATTTTGGTTTCTAGATTTGTAGCTCCTCCAATAATGACAGCTGTAATGATGATTCCTCAGCTTGTCATTGAGTTGCTTTCTTTAATTTTTATGTTTTTATTCGGCATGGATATGGCCCTTACCGTTTCAGCTATTACAAGCTTTGCCAAGGATTTTGAACGTATAAACGAAAGAATAAATGCTCAGATGGCTGAGCGAGTTGAAAATCTTGAAGGCTTCAAAGATCAGATTTCTACGGAAGCTATTAAGGAATGGTTCAAAAATGCATCATGGCCAGAACGTTGGCAATTCAAGCATATACGTAAGTTTACACACCCTGTTGCTTCCACAAAGGCTCTACTAAATAAGGGTTCTCAATATCTTCGAGATAGGAAAAATAAAAGTGCATAAGACTACATAAAAAAAGCGCCTAGTTGGATTTAACCAACTAGGCATTTTTAATAGTTAATTTAATTACTTGCTCTTTTCTTCTGCCTTAACAGCATCTTCTGGCTTTTCTACACGAGCGATTGCAGCCTTGTCCATAGGGATACGGCAGTTCTTATTGCTACCAAACTCAACGATAACTGTGTCATCCTGAATTGCTATAATTACACCGTAAAATCCTGATGTAGTAAGAATTGTGTCACCAATTGCAAGTGCTGACATCATTGCTGTCTTTTCTCTCTGCTCTTTCTGCTGTGGACGAATCATGAAGAAATACATGAATGCGAAAAGAACCACAACCCAAATTACTAAGCTAATTGAACTATTCATTAAATTATTCCTCCTAACACTTGGCCAATAGACCAGTCACTGAAAATCATTTTACCTAAAGAAATAGATACACGCAAGGAAAATAGTTAAATTTATATTTTTTTAATAATTACTTATTCTGCTATTCTCCTGCTTCCATTGACGCCAGCTTATCTTTCTTGTACTGGGCAAAACGTCCTTCGTCAAGGGCATCTCTAATTTCTTCCATCATTGTATTGTAGAAATACAGATTGTGAAGAACACAAAGTCTCATGCCAAGCATTTCCTTAGCCTTAAGCAAATGACGTACATAAGCTCTTGAATATGTACGACAAGTTGGGCAGCCACAGCCTTCCTCGATAGGACGCATATCCTTCTCAAACTTCTGATTGAATAGATTAAGCTTTCCATGGTTGGTATATACATGACCATGACGACCATTTCTACTAGGATAAACGCAATCAAAGAAATCTATACCTCTATCTACAGCCTCTAAAATATTGGCAGGTGTTCCAACACCCATAAGGTAAGTAGGCTTGTTCTGTGGAAGATATGGAACAACGTGATCAAGCACGTCATACATCTGCTCGTGGCTCTCACCTACAGCAAGACCGCCAACAGCATAGCCTGGTAAATCAAGCTCTGAAATAATATTGGCATGCTCGATTCTTATATCGTTAAATATCGCACCCTGATTGATACCAAATAAAAGCTGTTCTTTGTTGATTGTATCATCTAATGAATTAAGGCGAGCCATCTCTGCCTTACATCTATGTAGCCATCTTGTAGTACGAGCCACAGAATCCTCTACATATTTTCTTTCTGCAAGAGCTGGTGGGCACTCATCAAATGCCATAGCAATTGTAGAACCGAGATTTGACTGAATCTGCATTGATTCCTCTGGACCCATAAAGATTTTTCTACCATCTATGTGAGAGTTAAAGGTTACACCTTCTTCTTTAATCTTTCTGATGCCAGCTAATGAGAACACCTGAAATCCGCCTGAATCAGTGAGGATTGGCTTATCCCAAGCCATAAATTTATGAAGACCGCCAAGTTCTTTGATTAGCTTATCCCCAGTACGTACATGAAGATGATAAGTGTTTGAAAGCTCAACCTGTGTCTTAATCTGACGCAAATCATCAGTGGAAACAGCTCCCTTGATAGCGGCTACAGTTCCAACATTCATAAATACAGGTGTTTCAATGACACCATGAACTGTATGAAAACGTCCGCGTTTTGCTCTCCCCTCTGTTTTTAACAATTCGTATTTCACTTTTTATAAAACTCCTTAATATAATCAACTCTGTCAGTCATATGACTAAGCATTGCATCGCAAATTGCAATAGCGCACATCGCTTCCACTACGACAACAGCACGAGGTACGATAACAGGATCATGGCGACCACGTATTTCGATATCGATATCTTCGTGCTTTTCATTAACTGTCTGCTGTGGCTGTGCAATAGATGGAGTAGGCTTGATAGCACATCTGACAATGATATCATCTCCGTCAGATATACCTCCTAAAATACCACCGCTATGATTGGTAAGTTTTGTAACCTTACCATCTTCCATCCTAAACTTATCGTTATTGATGCTTCCTACTGTCTTTGAAACAGCAAAACCATCACCGATTTCAACGCCTTTAACTGCGCCAATAGATACAAGTGCTTGGGCAAGCTTTGCATCAAGCTTGTCAAAAACAGGCTCTCCAACGCCGGCAGGAACACCTGTAATAAGGCACTCAACCACACCACCTGCGCTGTCATTATTTAACATGCATGCCTCAAGATATTCTTCAGCCTTTTTGGCTGCTGTCGGGTCTGGCATGCAAAGAGGATTATTATCACGCTCTGATAAATCAAAATCATAGATTTTAACATCGCCGATTGATTTAGTGTAGGCACAGACAGTGACACCAAGCTCCTGTAAAAGCTTTGCACAGATAGCGCCTGCAGCAACTCTGCCGATAGTCTCACGACCTGATGAACGTCCGCCACCTCTGTAATCTCTGAGACCATATTTTTCTATAAATCCATAATCAGCATGACCTGGTCTAAAAGCAGTAGCTATATTGCCATAGTCTTTTGAATGCTGATCAGTATTTTCAACCATAAGGGAAATTGGAGTGCCTGTAGTAACACCCTCAAATACTCCGGATAGAATCCTGACTTTATCGCCCTCTGCTCGAGCTGTTGTAAACTTAGATTGACCTGGTTTTCTTCTGTCGAGGTATAACTGAATATCTTCCTCTGAAAGCTTGAGTCCAGCTGGGAAACCGTCAATAACAACACCTAAAGCTGCGCCGTGTGATTCACCCCACGTAGTAATTGAAATGGAATTTCCAAATGTTGAGCCTGCCATAATAACCTCCAATTCCTTATAAAATGTAAACAAGGGCTGTTTCAACAGCCCTTGTAACGTGCTATTTTAACTTTACTACAATAATGCTATTTGGTTTAGCAATTGCAATAGGTGGATTCTGCATAAGAGAATGTCCTGTCTTCTTGTCAATGATAAAACTACGAATCTCGTTTGTATCATGGTTAAGAGAAACGAAGTACTTATCCTTTGGTAATACTGCAAAGCTCTTTGGATAATCTCCACTAATAAAGCTATGAGAGAAATACTTAATCTTTCCAGACTTAGGATCTCTTTCATACATGCAGACAGCATTTAAACCATCTACACTGGCGTAAATGAACTTATCATCTTCACCAAATTTAATATTAGTACCAGTACTGATTTCCTCATCCTCACCAACCAAAAGTGATACTGTCTGGATGTTCTCGAAATCAGGAGTGTCACCGATAATATGATAATCATAAACTAAAATCTCGTTAGACATTTCAGTGATTACATATGCATATTTACCATCGTTAGAGAACTTCATCTTAAGTGGTGCTGAACCCATTGTACATCTAACGATATCTACCTGACGAAGCTTACCATTCTCGTAATCGATCTCATAAATCTTAATCTGATGTAAACCATTCTCTACTGCACAAAGATATTTTTCATCAGGAGTAAGAGTTACACAAGTACAATGTGGATATAAAGGTCTTTCAGCTACTGACTTACCAATACCCTGATGGAAAATACCATCAGCAATACCACCGATGCTTCCATCCTCGTTAAGTTTCATCATTGTAACTCGGCCATCATGATATCCAGCAACGAAAAGGTATCTATTCTGAGAGTCTACACAAAGGTTACATCCTCTCATACCACCAATCCATTCCTGATTAATCTTCTCAAGATCACCATTTTCAAGAATCTTGAATGAAGCAACACCTTCATCAGCAATAGAATAAAGGAACTTGTTGTCCTTAGAATTAATAATATCAGAAGGGTTATTGATTGGTGCTACACTCTGCTCCTTGAGGACACCTGTATCAGGGTCTACATCATAGACATAAATTCCAACGCTGGTCTCGTGAGTATAAGTACCAACATAAGCCACATATTTACTATCTGCCATCTTATTCTCCTCGTAATTAATCTTAAGCTTCCTTGCGTCTTAAAATATCAAACTCATCTGGTGTAACATCAAGCTTGATGAAAAGCTTCTGTTTTGGATGTGGGCATGATTCCATATCCTCACCAGCTTCGTTCTTAATTCCAAGAACTTTTACTTCTATATTATCACCGTTTGGCTTCATAATTTCAATAGTTTCACCTACTGAAAATTTATTACGCTGCTCAATCTCAAAATAGCCATTATCATCGATTGAACCAACAATGCCAAGGTAAGTATAGCCAATGTTGTATGTGTTGTTATCGTATATCTGAGATTCTTCAGAAGGCTTTCCGTAGAAGAATCCAGTTGTAAACTGACGATATGTACATGCAGCTATCTGCTCCTTGTACCAGTCGAGATTTGCATTATACTTTTCTTCTGATTCCTTGCAATCATCAATAGCTTTGCGATAAGTACGAGCAACTGTAGCAACATAAAGAGCTGTCTTCATACGGCCCTCAATCTTAAAGCTGTCGATGCCTGATTCAAGTAAATCTGGAATATGCTCAATCATGCACAAATCTTTTGAATTGAAAATGTAAGTGCCTCTCTCATTTTCATATACTGGCAAATACTCACCTGGACGCTGTTCCTCAACCACTGCATATTTCCATCTGCATGGATGAGTACATGCTCCCTGGTTAGCATCTCTACCAGTGAAATAATTTGAAAGCAAACATCTACCAGAATATGAAATACACATTGCACCATGAATGAATGTCTCGATTTCAAGATCATCTGGAATGTTTTCTCTGATTTCTTTGATTTCTTTAAGTGAAAGCTCACGAGCTGAAACTACTCGTGTAGCTCCTAAATCATACCAAAACTTATATGTGCCATAGTTGGTATTATTAGCCTGTGTGCTGACATGACGCTCGATTTCAGGACAGATTTCCTTAGCTAGCATAAATACAGCTGGATCTGCAATAATGAGAGCATCTGGCTTAATCTCCTTAAGCTCTTCAAAGTACTCTCTTACACCTTCCAAATCACCGTTGTGAGCAAGGATATTAGCTGTAACATAAACTTTTACACCATGCTCATGAGCGAAGGCAATGCCTTCAATCATGTCTTCTTTAGAAAAGTTCTTAGCCTTTGCTCTAAGGCCGTAAACCTCTCCACCAATATAAACTGCATCTGCTCCAAAAATAACTGCAACCTTAAGCACTTCCAGGCTGCTGGCTGGAACTAGTAACTCTGTTTCTCTCATTTCTTTCCTTTCACACTAATACTAACTCCATCCCCCAATGGCAATATCGTAGTAGAAAAATCTTCATCATGAGTTAACTCGTACAAATAATCACGCATTCGCTTGTGAATTGTACGGTTACGTCTTGTGATTGCATAGCGGGATTCGATTATGTCTCCATCCTGCAAAACATTATCTGTAACAACCACACCACCATCTCTTGTAAGGCGCTTTATCTGTGGCCAGAAATTGATGTACTGGCCCTTTGCCGCATCCATAAATACAAAATCAAATTCACCCTCAAGTGTAGGTAGAATTTCAATTGCATCACCTTCAATAAGAGTGATTTGGTCTTCTTTACCTGCTCTTAGAATATTCGCATTTGCGATAGGTATTCTTGGAGGGTAATTTTCGATAGTGGTAATTTTCACATCGCATCCAGCTGTCTCAGCCATCAAACATGCCGAAAAGCCTACTGCAGCTCCAACCTCCAAAATCCTTTTAGGATTATTCATCCTGATAAGCGTCTGTAGAAGGTTGACTGTTTCAGTTCTAATGATTGGCACGTATGTTTCAAGGGCTTCCTTTCGGATATCGCATAGCACCGGACTAAGCTCTGGATAAAGACTGTTTAAATATGTGGTATATCTCTCGTCTACAATCATTTTATACTTCCATGATAATTGGAATAATCATTGGGCGACGGCCAGTCTCACGCCATACAAAATCAGAAAGATTATCTCTTATGTCTGATTTAATCTTATTCCAATCTGTGATACTCTTCTCCTCAAGTGCTGCAACAGTATCAGAAAGGACTGCTCTTGCACTTTCCATTAAATCCTCAGAATCGCGAACGTAAACAAATCCACGAGACACGATATCTGGACCAGCTAAAACTGTACCGGATGCACTATCAAGTGTAAGAACTACGATAATGATTCCATCTTCGGCAAGCTTTTGTCTGTCGCGAAGAACGATGTTACCAACATCACCAACACCGATACCATCTACCATGATTGCACCAGTATGTACATGTCCTGAAATCTTTGAGTAATTATCTCCAAGCTCAAGAATATCACCTGAGCGGATTATCTTAATATGATCATGATCCCATCCAAGAGACTCTGCAATTCTGGCCTGAGCCATAAGGTGCTTGTACTCTCCATGAACTGGAATAGCAAACTGAGGACGAACAAGTGAATAAATAAGCTTGATTTCCTCAGCACAGGCATGTCCTGAAACGTGAACATCCTGCATAACGATTTCTGCACCACGCATTGTTAAATCGTTAATTACATTTGAGACAGCCTTCTCATTTCCTGGAATTGGGTGAGAAGAAAATACAATCATATCACCTGGCTTAATCTGTACCTTTTTGTGAGTACCATTTGCCATACGAGATAAAGCTGCCATTGACTCACCCTGAGAACCAGTTGTAACAAGTACAATCTTCTCATCTGGATAAGCCTTTAAGTTTTCGATTTCGATAAGTGTGTTGTCTGGAATCTGTAAGTAGCCAAGCTTTGATGCTGTCTCAATAGTGTTAACCATTGAACGGCCTTCCACACAAACCTTACGTCCATATTTATCAGCGGAGTTAATAATCTGCTGAACACGATCAACGTTAGATGCGAATGTCGCAATAATAATACGGCTTCTATCATTGTCTGCAAAAATTGAATCGATAGTCTTACCAACTGTCTTTTCAGATGCAGTAAAGCCAGGACGCTCTGCATTAGTAGAGTCGCACATTAGTGCAAGAACACCCTTCTTACCGATTTCACCTAATCTCTGTAAATCGATTGGATCACCATAAACTGGTGTGTAATCAACCTTGAAATCTCCTGTATGAACTACGATACCTGCTGGCGAATAGATAGCAAGAGCTGCAGCATCCTGAATACTGTGATTAGTACGGATAAACTCAACTCTGAAATCTCCAGCATTAATATTAGTTCCGTATTTTACAACCTTACGCTTAACCTTGGTGAGCATCTTATGCTCTTCAAGCTTATGCTCAATCAAACCGTTTGTAAGCTTGGTTGAATAGATAGGACAAACATTAAGATCCTTAAAAATATAAGGAATAGCACCGATATGATCCTCGTGACCATGGGTGATAAAAAAGCCTTTAAGCTTGTCCTGGTTATCCTTCAGATATGATACATCTGGAATTACCAGATCTACGCCCAACATATCGTCCTCAGGAAATGAAAGTCCGCAATCCACCACAATAATACTGTTTCCATATTCGAAAGCAGTAATATTCATGCCGATTTGCTCAAGACCTCCAAGTGGAATAATCTTCAGCTTTTCAGCTGTATTTTCAGTTTTCTTTTTCAAAAATAAACCTCCTAATTCTAATTTTCGTAATCAATGTCGGCATCGTCGCCAACTAACTCTTCAAATAATTTTGCCACTGCATCGAATTCAACATCATCTTCGACAAACTCGTAGACAACATCGTCTCCTTCTGTGGTTATTTCTTTTAAAATAGAAGCATTCGCATCTTCGTTTTCATCTTCACTATCGCAAACAAGCAAATATTTGATACCGGAAAGCTGTGTCTCCTCTAATACAAAAAGCTTTATTTGATTGCCATCTTCATCTGGTAAATAAATTGGTTCCATTCTAACTCCTATTATCTAAAAACTCCTGTAAAATAATGGCTGCAGCAATCTGATCGATATATTTCTTTCGATCCTTTTTTGCAACACCCGATTCTTCCAAAATCTCATCCGCATATACGGTAGTAAGTCGCTCGTCAATTAATGTAATGGGAATATCTACTCTTTTTTCTAAAAGCTCTTTAAACTTAATTGTGTCCTCGCAACGAAAGCCTTCGCTATCATCCATATTGCGGGGATAGCCAAGGACAATTTGAGTCACCTGATATTCTTCACAGATTTCTTTAATTCTGACCAAAGTGTGCCTAAGGGCGCTGGCACGCTCTCTGGTAATAGTTTCAAGTTCTTGTGCAGTCAAAAGTAAAGGGTCACTAATTGCGACCCCTACTGTTTTTGTACCATAATCAAGTCCTAAAATTCTGCCACTCATTATTTATTCCAGCTCTCGCTCTCAATGTATTCCTTGAGTAACTCTTCTACGAGCTCGTCTCTTTCGACTTTCATAATAAGACTTCTGGCATTATTATGGCTGGTAATGTATGTTGGATCACCAGACATAATGTACCCAACAATTTGATTAACTGGATTATAGCCTTTCTCAGAAAGAGCACTATAAACCTGTTCGATAACCTGCTTTACTCCAACAGGGTTTTCCTTCTGAACTTTGAAATATTGTGTGTTACTTAAATCTGCCATATCTACCTCGTCCTTATATAATAATCCCACACTACGCTTCTAATACCATAATATTAATATACAAATTGCTAAATTTCAACAAGCAAGTACTCATTATCTGGTGTAAATTCTGTGGCTTTCACTTTTAGAATTGTATTTGCATAATCTTTGTCACCCGCTTTTATTGCACATTTAATGTACTCTTTTGAAAAACCAATAAAGTATTCTTCGTTATTGATAGTAGTTTTCTCTTCAAAAAGAATATCAAGAGTTCTTCCTATGTGAGAATGCTTATACTCTAATGTCTTTTCATTTCCAAGGGCAATAAGCTTACTGCTTCGCTCCTTCTTTACTGCATTAGTAATCTGGCCCGGCATCTTCGCAGCCCTTGTACCAGCACGTTTTGAATAAGCGAATACATGAAGCTCTGCAAACTTGACCTTTTTTACAAAATCAAGAGTAGTTTCGTATTCTTCTTCTGTCTCTCCAGGGAAACCAACAATTATATCTGTTGTAATAGCCGGGTTATCAAAGTATTTTCTAAGTATTTCTACGCCTTTATAGTATTCCTCAGAGTTGTATTTTCTATTCATTCTCTCTAAGACTGTATCACAGCCTGATTGAAGGGATAAATGAAAATGAGGGCACATTTTCGAAAGTGCAGATACTCTCTTGCCAAATTCCTCTGTTACAATTTGAGGCTCAAGGGAGCCCATTCTGATTCGCTCTACACCATCAATCTTTTGAATAGCCTCAAGCAAATCAGCTAAATCATAGTCAGTGCCACTGCCATAAGAGCTCAGGTGAATACCTGTGATTACCACCTCTTTATAACCAGCTTTTGCAAGACCTGTCACCTCTTCAACCACATCATCTATATCTCTACTTCTGATACGGCCTCTGGCAAATGGAATGATGCAATATGTACAAAACTGATTACATCCATCCTGCACTTTTACAAATGCTCTTGTGTGCTCAGAATCCTTTTCGATACGCATGTTTTCGTATGATACATTGCCATCATTAATATCCACGCAGTCAAGCAGTGGTCCATCGCTTGAATCTAAGTTTTGGTAATACTCGTGAACCTTTTCCACCAAATCATTCTTTTTATTGTTACCAAGAATAATATCTGCTCCTAGTTCATCAGCAATATCCTTACCAAAATTTTGAACATAACAGCCGGCAGCAACAACACATGCTTCCGGGTTAAGTTTCTTACATCTATGAATCATCTGACGAGATTTTCTATCAGCAATATTCGTAACTGAACAAGTATTTATAACATAAACATCAGCTTTTTCATCAAAGCCAACTATTTCAAATCCATCTTTTTTCAAAAGCTCTTCCATAGCTTCTGTTTCGTATGCGTTTACCTTGCAACCAAGGTTGTGTAATGCAGCTTTTTTCATTAATAAAACTACCTTTCTAAAATGTTGAAAAATTCATAACATCCCCACAGTGTTTATTGACTTTTATACCCCATTGATTTAGTATAAGTCTATATAAAATCTATAGAGGAGGCAAGCAGAATGAAAACAGTTCAAATTTCTCTTAACTCAATTGACAAGGTTAAGTCATTTGTTAATACTATTAGCCAGTTTGACTATGATTTCGATCTTGTTAGCGGACGTTACGTTATCGATGCTAAGTCTATCATGGGTATTTTCTCCCTTGATCTTTCTAAGCCTATCGACCTTACTGTTCACGCTGAGGGTGATGCTGAGGATGTAATGGCAACATTAAAGGATTATATTGTTTAATCCTTCCTTATGTAGTAAATATTATGAGCTTTGCTATTAAGCAAAGCTCATATTTTTTACCTTACTTTAACTATCTCTACGCTATCAATAGCCTCTTTAACAAGTTCATCAATCTTCTCATCTAAAAGATGCTCGTGCTTTTCGATTGCCTCAAGCTTTGGCTTTGTAACAGGATGCTTTGCAACGAAAATAGTACAGCAATCCTCGTATGGCAGAATCGATGTTTCGTAAGTATCAATCTTTTCAGATATATCAACAATATCCTGCTTGTCGAATGCAATAAGTGGACGATATACAGGAAGTGAACATACAGCATTAGTGCAGTTTAATGACTGCATTGTCTGGCTGGCAACCTGTCCGATAGACTCTCCAGTAACAAGGCCTAAGCAATCGTTCTCCTTTGCAAAATGCTCTGCTATTCTCATCATGTATCTTCTCATGATGATTGTAAGCTCTTCATGAGAACACTGCTGATAGATGTAAAGCTGAATATCTGTAAAGTTTACAATATGTAAATCGATTGGACCTGAATACTTTGCAACAAGCTTAGCAAGATCAACAACCTTTTGTTTTGCCTGCTCAGATGTGTATGGTGGCGCATGGAAATATGTTGCAGAAAGTGTAACACCACGCTTTGAAATCATATAACCTGCAACAGGTGAATCAATACCGCCTGAAAGAAGAAGCATAGCTTTTCCTGCAGTGCCTACTGGCATACCGTGAGGTCCAGGGATTTCAGTTGAGTAAATAGCTATGTTCTCTCTAACCTCAACGTTGATAATTCTATCTGGATTATGTACATCAACATGCATCTCAGGGAATGCATCAAGAAGTCTTGCACCAATTTCAGCAGCCACTTCCATAGATGTCATTGGATATTGCTTATTTGCACGTCTTCCCATTACCTTGAATGAGAAATTCTTATCTTCGAATTCCTCGTCTACGTATTTAACAACAGCTTCTGCCATTTTGTCGAAGCCTTCATCTTCCACAACAACTGTTGGGCAGATGGCACTAATGCCAAAAACATGCTGTAATGCATCTACAGCCTCATCGTAATCGTATTCTCCTTCTACAGAAATAAAAATACGACCGCTCTGCTTTTTAACAATAAACTTGCCTTCAACTGTGTCTAAAGCTCTTTTAATCTGGCGAACAAGGGCATCCTCGAACACGTAACGGTTCTTTCCCTTAACACCTATCTCTGAATACTTAATCAAAAATGCTTGATATGTCATTTCTACCTTCCTTTTACAAAACCATTTTAGGAACTAAATCTGTAAGGGCCGAAATCGCCTCTTCTATTTCTTCCATTGTATTCTCTGGACAGAAGCTAAAACGAATTGTTCGTTCTAGCAAATCCTTTTCAAGTCCAATGGATTTAAGTGTCTCGCTAATAGCTGGCTTGTTAGAAGAACATGCCGAACCTGCCGAAACAAGCACACCGTAATTATCCTGAAGCGCATTAAGCATAACCTGCGCTCTTGTACGATTGCCCTTTATTGAAACGCTGACGATATGTGGAGCGCTGTTTTCATCAAGGTGACCATTAACTGAAACACCATCGATTGCAGAAACTCCTTCTATCAATCTTGCCCTCATAGCATACATATGCTTTCTGTTTTCGTCAAGCTTACTGTATGCTTCCTGTGCAGCAACACCCAAACCGGCTATTGCTGGAACATTTTCTGTTCCTGAACGCATTCCATTTTCGTGGCCTCCACCAAGTATCTGTGGAACCACTCTAACTTTGTCTTTTATATAAATAAATCCAGACCCCTTTGGTCCATGAATTTTATGACCGCTAACTGTAAGAATATCTATTCCAAGCTTTTTTGGCACAAGTGACATCTTACCAAAAGCCTGAATACAATCTGTGTGGAAAATGATATCAGGATTTGCCTTCTTAACAATTTTACATGCTTCCTCAATAGGCTGAAGGGCTCCAATTTCATTGTTTACCATCATTATAGAAACGAAAATAGTCTCTGGCTTAATTGCAGCCTTAAGCTCTTCCAAATCTATTACGCCATATTCATCAGTTCCAAGATATGTAACCTCGAAGCCTTCTTTTTCAAGAGCTTTAATAGGATTTAAAACACTGGCGTGCTCTATCTTAGTGGTAATAATATGATTGCCCAGGCGCTTTTTAGCCTGAACACCACCCTTTATCGCTAAATTATTTCCTTCTGTTCCACCTGAAGTAAAATATATTTCCTTAGGCTGACATTTTAAAATGCCTGCTATTATTTCTCTGGACTCCTTTATATAGTCCTTGCCTTTGTATCCCATTTTATGAAGAGATGAAGGATTGCCGTAGTTTTCCAGTAAAGCTTCCTTCATAAGCTCAAAAGCACCATCGGAACATCTGGTGGTAGCAGAATTATCTAAGTATATCATTATATGAATTCCTCACATTTAATCATCAGCATGCTAAGTGTACAAATAGCTGCTGTATCTGTTCTAAGTATTCGCTTACCCAAAGAGATAAGCTTGCATGTATCCTGTACTAAATCTATTTCAGACGAATCAAAGCCGCCCTCAGGTCCAATGAAAATGCCGATTGATTGGCCTTTCTCAAGAGAATCAAGAACGTCGAATGTATCTTTCATTCCATTTTTACTCTCAAATGGAAGTAAAAGCACATCCAAATCAAGGGCATAATTGTATGCTTCCTTGAAGGTCATAAAATCGTGAACCTCAGGAATAATTGAACGCTTGGACTGCTTGGCAGCTGTAGCTGCAACTGTATTATAGCGAGCAAGCTTTGATTTTTTCTTTTTATCATCCAGCTTAACAATACAGTTTTTCATCTGAACAGGGATGATTTCATATACACCAAGCTCCACGCATTTTTCAATAATAGTTTCCATTCTATCCCCCTTTGGGATAGCCTGAAATAGATAAATGCGGTTTGGCAATTCTGTGGATGGCACCTGTTCATTAACATCAACTGTAAGCTCCTTATCGGTGATGTCAGAAACAGAGCAAAGGTAATTGTCACCTGTAGATGAAACAGAAACACGAATCACCTCACCTCTCTTAAGGCGAACCACCCTTACTAAATGGTGCATGTCCTCACCTGTAATTATGAACTTGTTATCAACCGGAGTTTCATTAACAAAAATCTGTTGCATAATATTATTTACGAGCGGTAATGTTTACCCACTCTCCCTGATGATTAATCTCTACAATAGTAAGTCCTGCTTTTTCAAGAGCATCCTTAACTTCATCCTCTTTGAAATTAATAATTCCAGATGAGATGAAATATGCTCCGTCTTTCAGTGTTGGATAAATAGCAGGAGCCATTCCAATAATAATATCTGCAAGGATATTTGCAACAACGATATCGTATTTACCATATCCTACTTTATCCTGCAAATCTTTGTCAGTAGTAAGATTTCCCACATAGAAATCTCCTGCTTCTTTTGGAATGTTGTTAACTTCAAAATTCTCGTAAGTAGATGCGATACAATCCTCATCTATATCTGTACCAACAAGATGGCAATCTCCATTTAAAAGCTTATTAGAGATAATAGAAAGAATACCACTACCACATCCAATGTCTAAGATTTCATCTCCAGCCTTAGCATACTTTTTAAGCTGTCTTATGCAAAGCTGTGTTGTCTCATGCTTTCCTGTACCAAAAGATACTCCAGGATCAATTTCAATGACAATTCTATCTTTATCTTCTGCTGAAACATCCTCCCAGGTAGGCTTGATAAGGATATCATCAATATAGAAGGATTTGAAAAACTGCTTCCAGTTATTAATCCAATCCTCCTGCTTTGTGATACTAGTGTCTATTGTGCCTTCGCCAATATCCATAGTTTCTTTGAGCTCTTCAAGTGAAGCCTTTACCTGTGCCAAAAGACTCTCATGATCCTCTTCCTCGCCAAGATAAAAGCTTACGATAGAATGACCATCATCCTCTGGTAAATCAGGCTGAAGTTCTTCGAAAACTCCGCCCTGCTTTTCAGCATCTACCGGCACATTATTTTCAATTTCTACAGACATAATGCCAAGCTCAATAAGAGCTGCACTAACAAAATCTTCAGCATTTGTAGTTGTATTAATAGAATATTTTATCCAATTCATAATAACCTCAAAAAAGAACTGCCACATTGGAAAATCCACCAATTGGCAGTTCATAAAATCTACTTACCTTGCTCTGCTACGATTTGATCCTTAAGCTCAATACATTTATCTTTGAGCTTTCTGGAAGTGCTGGCTGATTGAATCAACCTAGCTAAAATCTTCATAGCCGCATCATACTTTTTATAGTGTACAGACATGTTGGCAAGCATGAACTCAACAGCCTCAGCTGCCATTCCACAATAAGGTGGCGTCTCCTGTGAGACAGCTTTCATAAAGCCTTCATAAGCCTGAGCATAAAATCCTTCATACTCTTTCTTGACCATCTCAACCACCTTTGGATTAGCCTTTTCATCGTTTTCGAATTCTTTAAGCTGAGCTCTTCTAAGCCATGCAATCTTTAAACATACATAAGCCTTTTCAGACATTTTAGCACGCTTTTTCATTGTACAGATAAGTGCAAGCTTAAACTTTTCGATGGAATATTCATAAGTGTATGTATCACCGATTTTTTCATTAGCCTGTGGCTTAAAGCTTGGACAAAACTCTGCTTTGATAAGCTTAACACGAGCTGTATCTATCTTGGAAAAAGTGGTATCAAGTGCTGAATAGCCACATCTTGGGCAAGAAATGAAATCGTATTTACACTTATCAACATGCTCATAATTAGGACGTAAATCAAAATCTGGCTCTAATCTCTTAAGCTTTGTGGTAAGAACTGCCTTAATAAGAAATTCCTTATCACAAACTGGACAGCGAGCTTTTTTATCAATAACAAAATCCTTTTCCTGCTTAACAACAGGCGCTGCCGCCTTCTTAGGAGCAACCTCCTTCTTTGGCTTATCGTCAGCCAAGATATTTAGCTCTTCATCCATGGAAAAGCCAAATTTCTCCATTCCTGATAATAAATTCATGCTAAAATCCTTTTCTAGGCAACATTATTAATTATTAGTAGGCAACTTAAATGAGCTCTTAAGTGAAACAATTCTATTAAATACTAAGGCATCTTCCTTAGAATCCTTAGCATCTACACAGAAAAATCCTTGTCTTACAAACTGGAAACTATCATATGCCTTAGCATCCTTTAAAGATGGCTCTACAAGGCAATTCTTAAGAACTGTAAGTGAATTTGGATTAAGATTTAAGCTACCATCTTCATTATACACTCCTTTTTCCTCGTCTACAATATTTTCATAGAGACGTACCTCTGCATTAAGAGCAGTCTTTGCAGCAACCCAGTGAATTGTACCCTTTACCTTACGGCCATCTGGAGAATCTCCACCCTTTGTTGCTGGGTCGTATGTACAATGGATGCATGTTACCTTTCCATCTTCATCTGTTTCGTATGAAGTACATGTTACGAAATAAGCATTCATAAGACGAACTTCATTGCCTGGATACAATCTAAAGTATTTCTTAGGAGGCTCAATCATGAAATCCTCTCTATCGATGTAAAGCTCCTTACCAAATGGAACCTTACGGCTTCCAAGCTCTGGATTTTCGAGATTGTTAGGTGCATCAAGCCACTCAACATCATCGCTCTCGTAATTATCAATAACAAGCTTAACTGGATCAAGTACTGCCATCACACGGCTACGGCTAGTCTTAAGATCCTCTCTGATGCAATATTCAAGCATTGCATAATCAGAAGATGAATTAGCCTTTGAAACACCTGAAAGCTCAACAAACTTTCTAAGTGACTCTGGTGTAAAGCCACGACGACGAAGTGCTGCGATAGAAACAAGACGTGGATCATCCCAGCCGTCAACAATTCCATCCTCAACAAGCTTTTTAATATATCTCTTACCTGTAACTACATTTGTAAGATACATCTTTGCAAACTCAATCTGACGTGGTGGATTTGCAAATCCTGCAGACTTAACAACCCAATCATAAAGAGGTCTATGATCCTCAAACTCAAGTGTACAGATTGAATGTGTAATACCTTCGAAAGCATCCTCAAGTGGATGAGCAAAATCATACATTGGATAGATGCACCACTTATCACCTGTGTTGTGATGTGTCATGTGTGCAACTCTGTAAAGGATTGGATCACGCATGTTGATATTAGGCGATGCCATATCAATCTTAGCTCTAAGTGTATGACTTCCATCCTCATACTTACCGTTTTTCATATCTTCAAACATCTGAAGATTTTCTTCCACTGAACGATTTCTGTTTGGATCTTCCTTACCTGGCTTTTCGAAATCGCCACGGTACTCTCTCATTTCCTCAGCTGTAAGATCTGATACATAAGCAAGCCCCTTCTTGATAAGATCAACTGCAACCTCGTACATTCTATCGAAGTAGTTTGATGCGAAATAAAGATGCTCGCCCCAATCAGCACCAAGCCACTGAATATCGGCCTTGATTGAATCTACGAACTCTACCTTTTCCTTTGTAGGGTTTGTATCATCAAATCTCATGTGGAACTCGCCGTTATATTTCTTTGCAAGACCATAGTTTAAGATGATTGACTTTGCATGGCCAATATGTAAGTAACCATTTGGCTCTGGAGGAAAACGTGTGCAAACATGGTCGTAAACGCCCTCCTTTAAATCCTTGTCAATTTCAAGCTCGATGAAATTTTTGCTAACTGCTTCTTCACTCATTTCTTATACTGTCCCTTCTGTTTCTATAGGCTTCTCCCTCTGGGAGAAGCTGTCAGCATAGCTGACTGATGAGGGTGTCCCCTCTTAAAATCTTAAATCTAGTGTATATGTGTATGCGTAAACAAATGGTCTGAGCAATACTCATAATTGCCATTACACTTGCTACAAAATCTGAACTCCAGCTCTGGATTTGAAAGCTCGGTGCGACCACAAACTGCACACTTATGTCTGGCTATAGGTGAACCATCACGATACTGTGCTCTAGGTGGTGTAGCTGCACGTCTAAACTCCGCTCTTCGATGAACTTCCTTAGGATTGAATCTTGACATATTTCTTGTCATCAAGAAGAATATCAAGAAATTGAGAAGGGACGCAATAATAGGAACCGCCGCATACAACGCACCTACTCTCAAATAACTAATAATCTGATAGCCAATAATCACCATATAGAAAATTGACATCCACTTCATCTTAATAGGAATGATGAAATACAAAAGCACCTGCATATCTGGAAAGCATACAGAAAATGCCAAAAAGATAGACAAGTTTATATAATATGTACTAATCACCGAACCAATATAAAGTGTAGGCCCATAAATAGCATACACAATAAAAGCACCGATAATTGTAAACAGCATACCGCCAAACATATACAGATTAAACCTAAATGCGCCCCAGGCATTCTCAAGTGTTGTTCCCAACGAATAATATAGAAGGAACATAAACGCTGCCCAGATTATGCTACCCTGCGGCGGCATAACAACCCAAGTAAACAAACGCCAAACCTGACCATGTAAAATATAGTAAGGCTCAAGTGTCAAATAAGATAAAAAAGGCACACCAGTAAAAGTCTGTCCAAAATACAAAAGGTACCCAATAGCATAGGCCCCCAAAATATAAATAATCAAATTATGAATAGCATATCTGCCAAATTTCTTTTCTAATTTATCTATCAAAGCATTACCTCCAAGACAAAGTCATAGACTTTAAAGATTATAAACCTATAAAGCACCGATTCGCAACATATTTTCTTAAATAATTGCCCCTCTCCTCACCATTCACAGCCACCATAAGTTTATGACGCCCTCACCCCCTGTCAGTGGCCTCCACTATACACCTTGCGTGATTTTGCGAATATTGCTGTTTTTCTTATGGGCCAAATTTATGCATCGCACATGTGTCTTGTTGCGGAATGAACTATTTTGAAAAATGTTTTTCAGGTGGCGGACACTGATGTTTTATATGTACTTCTCAGGCTGAGGGGACTTGGTTTCATATTCCGCTCGCTAAGTAACATGACAAAGCAGGTTTTGCATATATAATCACCGTGGCACATTCAACATCGTGTTTTAAGTGACCACTTGCGCTGCCGTCCGTGGCAGCGCATGCTTATATATTGCAAAACCTGCTTTTATGTTACTAAGCTCGCTCCAAAATCAACCAAGTTCCCCTCAGTCTAAGAAGCACATATTATTCTATGTTGTGTGTCCGCCACCCAAAAACCTTTTTCAAAATTGTACAGGCCTGCAAAAGACACATGTAAATAAAAGATGCATAAATGGCCTATTAGAAAAACGCAATATTCATGCAATGCGCAAGGTGTATAGTGGAGGCCACGGCTAGGGGGGTGAGGGCGGACGCACAAAACAAACTGTGAATGGTGGCCAAAACCCTAGAGAGGGCAATTATTTAAGATACGTGTCTACGTTGCTTTGGTCGATGAGTTCGTAGGGAACGTAGTAGTATTTGTTGTCCTCCAGGTATATGTCAGACGGAACTTGACCGTCTTTGCCGAGGCCAAGTGCAAGCTTTGCAATTATGCGCCCTTTTTCTTGAGCATTGTTCAGGGCTGTGCCTTCTATTAGGCCCTTGTCTATGCATTCCAGGGCTTCGTCCTGTCCGTTGACGCCAACAATCATTGGCATTTTTTGAACGCCAAAGCTTTTAAGGGCATCAAGTGCTCCTAAAGCCATATTGTCGTCATTGGCAAGTACAAGTTCTATTTGTCTAGGGTAGCCAGCCAAAAGCGAAAGCATTTTTGTCTGAGCCTGATTTCTGTCCCAGTTTGCTATTTCATCTCCCAGCATTTCCATTTCGTATCCGTTTTTTAGTATGGTTTCTACGGAAACACGGCTTCTTATAATGGCATCCTGATGCCCCGCTTCGCCTTCCAGCAACACATATTGGATAACCCCATCCTGGTTTATGTCTATGTCTTCAAATCGAGTTGCCAAAGCATTTAAGACAATCTGTCCTTGAATCTCACCACTGGCTTCTGGCTTTGCACCAACATAGTAAAGCTTGTCAAATCGATTAAGGTCGTCCTGTACAAGCTCGCGATTGAAAAAGACAATTGGTATGTCTGCCGACTTTGCCATTTCTATGATTACATTTGGATCAGTTCGATCCACAAGGTTTACGCAGATTACATCGTAATCGTTTGAGATGAAATCCTCTACCTGATCATTTTGAACAAGCTGATTCTTACTTGCGTATACAACAGTGCAATTCACTTCAACCCCTTGCTCTTCCCCATATTTTATAAGATTGTCCTCGATGTTGTGCCTTATCTCCTCTGTGAATGGATCGAACTCATTGTACATGGTAATTCCAATCCTTATAACTTTTGTCTGCTCTAACTCTTCCTGCTGATAAATGGCACATCCGGCAATTATAAAAGCTATAAGGATTAAAGGTATTATTCTAAGAATCGGATTCTTAACGACAGTTAAATATTTATTTAGCAAATGGGAACAAAACCTTTTCATATTGCTCTGAATATATATCCTCTCTTTCAACAATGTAATATAAATGAACCTTTGGCAGCTCCTTCTTACCTTTTGACAGCACCTGATTTATTGCCATAAAGCCTATGGTGTAATCATCCTTGCAGGCAAGGGCTTTTATCAAATCGCTGTCTAAGTAATATACGGCAGCCTGTCTGTCATCCACGCCGTATATATTAAATGAACTGTCGATAAGCCCCTCAACATTAACAGCATCATCTAGGACTGCGGAGTCGAGAATAATCGCTCCATCATATCTCTTTTCTGCTATGGCTTTGGTGATAAAAAACGTGATTGTAGAATCATCAGCCGTAAGCTTTTGAACCTCAATTGTCACATCAGTATTCTCAAATCCATCGCTTAATCCCTCGATTATCTTGTCGTTGTTGATATTTTCTGCTGTGTATAGCACCAAAAGATTTTTATCATTAGAATTATCCATAATGAATGCTGCATAATCCTTGCCCAGGCTATAATCATCAGCTATTACACCATTCTTCAAGCCATAAGGGCCATTCTTAGCGAAATATACTTTAGACTGAAGCTTTTCATCTTCCACATATTCCTTAACTTCATCGTAAAAGCCTGATGCTATTACCACATAATCAGCTCCATCTGCCAGCTGTCTTTCAATCATCTCTATTTCTCCATCTGCTCCAGCAGCAATAGGGCTATTCAAAAATGTGACCTGACAGTTTCTATCTAACGCTGCTGTTTGAGCACCAGATTTCATATTCTCCCAGGCATCCAGATTATCACCGGTAACCACGAATGATATTGATACCTCATCCTCTGTCAGCTTGTTGTAATTCGCATATACGAATAATTCAATAATAATGAGAACCAAAAGAGCTATGAATGAAGCTGTCAACAATTTGTTATTTCGCATTCTCTTCACCTCCTATGTATTCCTCGTATGTGATTTTAGGAAGATGAATAATTGCAGTGGTACCTTCATCTAATTCGCTCTCCAGTTTAAGACCGTAGTCCTCCTTGAAATAAAGATTGATTCGCTGATTGATATTCCATAGTCCTATACCTGAACCTTTCTTGCTGGAATGAGTCTTTTCCACCAGCAAATCTTTGAGCTTATCTTCTGGAATACCCATACCATTATCCTTAACCTCAATATAGATATCACCGTCTTTTTCATAGCCTTTAATCTCTATCAAGCCCTCATCATACAAATCTCCAACGGCATGATAAATGGCATTTTCAATTAACGGCTGGATAATGAGCTTGATTGTGATGCAGTTTTCAATTGCTGGATCAATATCTATTGTGGCATCAAACTTATTCTTGTAACGCACCTTTTGAATAGCCAAATAGTTCTTGGCGTGGGTAACTTCATCCTTAATAGTGATGATGTTATTTCCCTTACTCAGACTGATTCTAAATAGTGACGCAAGGCTTGTAATCATGGAAATCGCCTCTGGGTATTTTTCAGCCTCTATCATCCATACAATCGAATCCAAAGTGTTGTACAAAAAGTGCGGATTAATTTGAGCCTGCAGTGCATTCAATTCGGATTTACGTTTTTCCTTTTGCTCAGCAACTCTCTCGTCCATCATGGTACGCATCTGAACAACCAAAGATTTTATAGTCCTTCCAAGATGCCTAATTTCATGAGATCCACCAATAAAGATTCTCTCTTCATTCAATTCACCAGCATCGATTGTATTAAGGGAATCTTCAAGCTTTCGAATTGGGTCTGTCACAATTTTTGAAATAAAAATATTACCGAATAAAATCAAAAAGATTGTAACAGTGATAATAATGAGCATGAATGCACGAAGCTGATTGAATCGTTCTCCCAGCTGATTTATAGGAACAACTGAAACTATCTTCCATCCGGTGTAGCCCACAGTCTTTACAACAACAGCTCTTTCTTCTCCCTCGAACTCTTCTATGTAATCGCCATCATCATATGTGGCAGCCACAAGATTATTCTCGTTAACAAGCCCTGCATAAATTGCTTTCTGTGCTGGATGATAAATAATCTCTCCATCAGAATCTATGAGATATACATAACCTGTACCTGTTTCATTTACTCTTGAAAACATCTGCTCAATTGCAGAATAATTCATATCAACAAGAAGTGTACCGCGACGGGTGTACCCCATAAAATTAAGGTCAACACTTCGACTCAGAGATACAACCCAGTAGTATCTATAATTACTACTTTCAAACATGTTTTGGACATGTGGCTTAGAAAAATGGAAGTTTTCAAACTTCTCTTCACTGCTTGTAAACCAGTCCTGATCTGTAAAATCTACTCCAGCTTTTCTAGTGGCAATGGGTGCAGCTGAAATAAGCGCACCATCTTGAGATACGCAGGCGATACTAATCAAATCATCCTTATTAGCCTCATACAAAATATCCATCTCTTTTGTCATGGTATCGCTAGTCAAATCCATATTCTTAATTACGCTATAGTACATACTGTTAGATATGCCCATCATATTACGTAAATACGAATTAACATTTAACCCCATCTGCGCAACAATCTGCTTATTATTATCTATAGCATTTTGCCTGGTAGCATTTATAAAGTTTTTATAAAAAGCAAGGGCCATAAAAGTCATGCTTATGATTGCGACAATAGTAAAAGAAAAAGAAATAATAAGCTGTATACTTCTCCTTTTTGACGCCCTCTTGACCCTTAAAATCTGCGTCTTTAAAATGGATTTTTTCATTAACTCTCCCTTTGCTGACGATATTTAGAAGGTGAAATTCCATATGCCTTCTTAAATACATAGCTAAAGTAATTTGGCTCATCATATCCAATCATTCCCGCTATGATATAAGCCTTTTCATCTGTAGTCTCCAATAGCTCTACCGCCTTTTTCATACGTATATTTGTAAGATATGTTACAAAGCTATCCCCTGTGCTCTTTTTAAACAGCGCCGAAAAATAATTAGCACTAACATTTAAGTGTGAACAAAGCCTATCAACAGACAAATCCGACTCACTAAAATGCTCCCCTATAAACTCTTTAGCTTTATCTATCAGCAAACTGGTAGAATCCAAACGTGTTTTATTAATCTCTTTGCGAATAGCGAAGCATTTATCAATGAACCATTTTTCAATGGTATCAAAGGAATCGAACTCATCTAAAATAACAAGCACATCCCCATCCTTATTAGACATATCAATATCTGAAATATCATAGGATTTTGCAAGCTTTATCACCTCAAAATAAGCTTCCAGTATAGAAAGCTTCAACTGATAAATTGCAATGCCCTTATGTGAAAGCCCCTCAAAAAACTCATGAATCGCCTGATTCAAATCTTCCTCAGAGCCAATCTTAATCTGCTTTAAAATATTATTAACATTATCGTTTTCGAAAAGATTCACCGATGCCTGATGAGGCTCTACATCATTAATAGAGATAGCCTGGTTCTCATCAAACAAAATACGATAAGACACTGCATCTCTCGCCGACTTAAAGGAACTAAACAAATCCTTTAGACTTGTAACTACATTACCTGCACCAGCAGTTGTTGGCACCTCAATAAGCTTTGCCGACATCTTACAAATCTTATCGAGCTCACCCACAAAACCCTGATACTCCTCTTCCTTCTCAAAGCATCCAAGGACAATAACATTGCCCAGATAATTTATGCAATGATAATTATTAAAGCCTTCCAAGCTCTTCTTCGCTAGCTGATTCAAAGAAACTGAAAGCAGCTTTCTATCCACGTTATTAACTTTTTCACTCTTATCAAAGGATAATTTTATAATGCCGACAGCATAGAAATTCCCCTCGATGCCTTCACCATAATCAGACGTAATCTCAGAAATACGATCAAGCTCTATATGGCCCTCTATCAAACCAATAAGGAACTGCTCTCTAAAAAAAGGAAAACTCTCCTGGTAATACTTCTCCAGATTCTGAATATTCCTCATCTTATCCAGCTCATCATCCAAACTCACTTTGATACGAGCAAAAACCTTATAAAGCTCATCAGCATCGATTGGCTTTAAAATATATTCTTCAGCAGAAAGCTCTATGGCCTCCTTAGCATACTCAAACTCATCATAGCCAGAAAATATAACCACCTTTGTAGCAGGCTGCTGTGCCTTAAGCTGCTTACAAAACTCCAGCCCATTCATAAACGGCATATTAATATCCGTCATCACAACATCCGGCTGCTTCTCCAGCGCAACCTCCAGTGCATCCTGACCATTCTCAGCCGTAGCAATAACCTGAAATCCCAGCTCCTGCCAATTAATCTTCTTTTCAATGGCGACGCGTACTTCCTCCTCGTCGTCTACAAGCATAACATTATACATAAAAACCTCTCCCTAAAAAAACCGTTACGAATATCTTAGCACAAGACCCCTCAATGTGCCACAGGCACCCGCCCCTTGTTTCCCAATCCACCGCCCATAGCTTCATGCCCGCTTCTTCCCGCTACCCCAAGACTTTTTTGCGCCCACCATAACCTGGAGGCTGCCGGCCTCTTGCCCTGTGGCTTGCCGCGCCAACGCTATAGCTACATCATTTGAGCAAAATTTTAGATTTTCTTAATACTGCAAATGGAGCTTTCTGCAGGTGTACTTTCGTTGGTTTTGCCATTCGTGGGTAAGTGTTTGTTGCGGTGCTGACACTATGAAGTACAAACATTACTACCAAACAGATTCGCAGTATAATTGCATTCATACTCCATTCACTAAGTAAAATTAAAGAAACAGGTTTTATAAGTTTATATACCGCCTTCAAGTTCAGTCCGTTTCACTATCAGGCTCGGGGTGCCGTCCATGGCACCCCGTATATAAACTTTATAAAACCTGTTTCTTATTTTACTAAGTTCATTTCAAAATCATGCAATTATACTGCAAATCTGCTTTGGTAGTAATTAATAAAAGCTGTGCGTGTCAGCACAGCACAAACACTTACCCACGAATTGCAAAGAATCGAAAGAACACCTGCTAATAAAGAACGCGACATGCAGTATTTAGAAAATCAAAATTTTGTGATTGTGTAGCTATAGCGTGGGCGCGGCAAGCACTAGGGCAAGAGGCCGGCAGCAAATATAAATCGGTGGGCGCAAAAAGCCTTGGCATAGCGGGAAGCGGGCAAACACGGGGCGGCGGGCATAAAAAATCCCTGGGTGCCTGTGGCCCCAGGGATGAGTTTTAGTTTTTCTTGCGCTTTGAAAGTACGTCTACTGTAACGGCACCAAGGAGTACGGCACCCTTTACGATTTTTTGGATATCTGTTGACCATCCAAATAGGGACATACCGTTGTTGAGGATACCCATTACGAAGGCTCCGACAACTGCTCCAAGGATTGTACCTGAACCACCGGCAACGGCTGCACCACCGATGTAGCAAGATGCGATGGCATCCATTTCGAAACCATCACCAGCTTTTGGTGTAGATGATCCGTTACGAGCTGAAAGTACGATACCTGCGATTGCTGCAAGTACACCCATGTTTGTGTATACCCAGAAGAATACTTTGTTTGTATCGATACCTGAAAGGTTAGCTGCTTTTCTGTTTCCACCTAATGCGTAGATTTGACGTCCTGCAACTGTCTTTGTTGTGATAAATGCATAGATTCCAATGAGGATTACCATGATAAGTAATACAAATGGAAGTCCATTGTAACGTGCTAATTTATAGAAGAAGAACCAAATGATGAAAAGCATAATTCCAAGCTTGAGAATTGTCTGCCATGTTGGAGCTAATGCAAAGTTGTATTTCTTCTTTGTCTTGATGCTCTTAAGCTCTGACCAGATTAATGCAGCTGATGCAATAATTGCAACTGCGATTGATACTAAGTCTAAGATTCCATCGCCAAAGAATATTTTGTATGTAGGAAGGAAGCCTGCTCCAATGAAGTTGTAGTTTGTAGGAAGAGGACCTTTTGTCTGTGCCTGTAAAAGTGTGTATGTAAGGCCTCGACCCATAAGCATTGTAGCCAGTGTAACAACGAATGGAGGAATGCTTAAGTAGGCGATGAAGAAGCCTGCAAACATACCTACTAAGAGACCAATTGCAAGTGCTGCAAAAATAGCAACCCACATATTCATCTTGTAGTCCATCATCATGATACCAGCTGTGGCACCACATAAAGCTACTACTGAACCAACGCCCAGGTCGACGTTACCAGTAAGTACGCAAAGTAACATACCTATTGCAAGGATTACTACGTAACCGTTCTGCATTACAAGGTTGTTAATGTTCATAGGTGTAAGGTTTTTACCACCTGTAAGTATTGCAAAGATTAAATAAATTACAATAAGGGCAATAAACATGCCGTATTGTTTCATGTCTAAATTAGCTCTTTTATTATTCATTTCCATCATCCTTTCTGTTGTGTGCCATTACGCACTGCATAATTCTTTCCTGTGATACTTCCTCACTTGAAAGCTCACCAGCAATTTCACCTTCATTGATAACGTATATACGGTCACATGTACCAATGATTTCAGGCATTTCTGAAGAAATTACAATTACAGCCTTTCCTGCTCTCGCAAGATCATTTATGACGCAATATATTTCGTATTTTGCACCAACGTCGATACCTCTTGTTGGCTCATCCAAAATAAGTACGTCTGGCTGGGTAAGCATCCATTTTGCAAGTACAACCTTTTGCTGATTACCACCTGAAAGTGATCCAACAACCTGGTTAATGGAATTCGCTTTTACGTTAATTCTCTTTTTGTATTCTTCAGCAGCTACTATCTCATCATTGCCGTTGATAATGCCATGCTTTGAGAAGAACTTAGGTCGCGCTGCCAAAGCCATGTTTTCTTTAATGTCACCGATTAAGATAAGTCCGTTTGTCTTTCTATCTTCTGTAACATATGCAAGCTTATTATTTATGGCATCCTTTACTGTATTAAGATGAACTTCCTTGCCGTTTATTTTTACAGTACCTGAGATTTTCTGTCCATAGCTGTGACCAAATACACTCATTGCAAATTCTGTACGACCTGCACCCATCAGTCCGGCTAAGCCAACAACCTCTCCTGCCTTAACTTCGATATTAATATCCTTAAGAACTTGTCTGTCAGGATCATCTGGATGATACACATTCCAGTTCTTTACTTCGAAAATTGTATCACCAATAGTAACGCCTTCTCTTACTGGATATCGATTAGTAAGCTCTCGACCAACCATGGCCTTAATAACTCTATCCTCAGAGAAATCATCAACACCTTTAACAAGTGTTTCAATTGTTTTACCATCTCTAATTACGGTAACTGCGTCTGCAACATAGCTAATCTCATTTAGCTTATGTGAAATAATAATACAGGTAATTCCCTGTCTCTTAAGCTCCAACATGATGTCCAAAAGTTTTTTAGATTCTTCATCATTTAAGGCTGCAGTAGGCTCATCCAAAATAAGAAGCTCTACCTTTTTAGCCATTGCTTTTGCAATTTCTATAAGCTGCTGTTTGCCAACACCAAGTGAATTAACAGGCGCATTGACATTTTCATTTTCAAGGCCAACTCTAGCCAACATTTCCTGAGCTTTTTGTCTAGTCTTTGTCCAATCTATAACACCTTTCATAGAAAGCTGCTCGTTTCCTAAGAATACGTTTTCTGCTATAGAAAGAAGTGGACTAAGTGCAAGTTCCTGGTGAATAATAACTATTCCTTTTGCCTCTGAATCTCTCAGGTTATGGAATTTACAAACCTCTCCGTGATACTCAACGTCTCCCTCGTAGCTTCCATATGGATAAACACCAGACAAAACGTTCATCAAAGTTGATTTTCCAGCACCATTCTCTCCACAAAGAGCGTGTATCTCTCCCTTTTTAACCTGCAGATTAACATCATCAAGGGCTCTTACTCCAGAAAACTCTTTAATAATATGTTTCATTTCCAAGATGTAATCTGACATAATCTTCTCCTTTTAAAAACTGTGGCGACTCTTGCAAGTCGCCACTTGTGTAAACATCTAATGCATTGTGCTAAATCTTATTCAGCAAGCTGTTCCTCTGTGTAGTAACCACCATCTACAATGATTTCTTTGTAGTTGTCTTTATCAACTGCAACAGGTGTACATAGATATGAAGGAACTACCTTCTTACCATTGTCATACTGCTCTGTATCGTTGATTTCTGGCTCGCCGCCTTCAAGAACTGCCTGTACCATTGTTACGCACTTGTCTGCAAGGAGACGTGTATCCTTGTAGATAGACATTGTCTGAGAACCTGCGATGATGTTCTTTGTTGCCATAAGCTCTGCATCCTGTCCTGTGATAAGTGGCCAATCCTCGCCAACCTTATATCCAGCACCTTCAAGAGCTGCCTTACAACCATAAGCAAAACCATCAAAAGCTGTTGCACAGATATCAAGCTTTTCATCTGCATAGAAACCTGTTAAGTAGTTCTCACAGTTCTGCTGAGCTGTTTCCTGAGACCATCTTAAGATACATGTATCATCAAATGATGTTCTACCTGACTTACAAACTAATACTTCATCATCAAGGTATGGCTGAAGTACTTCCATAAGTCCGTCATAAAGCATTACAGCGTTGTTATCATCTGGTGAACCCATGAAGAACTCGATTGTGTAAGACTTTCCGTCTGCCTTAGCATTCTTAAGATCCTTAGCATCCTCAATGTACTTACCGATTGCTGTACCAACACCCTTGTTATCGAATGTTGCATAATATGAAACAGCATCTGTATCCATTAAAAGTCTGTCATAGGCGATGATAGGAATACCAGCATCCTTTGCCTGCTGCTCTACATTTACAAGAGCTGATGAATCTACAGCTGCGATAACTAAGCAATCAGCACCAGCTGCGATCATGTTCTCAATCTGAGAAACCTGAGCCTGTACGTCATCTTCAGCATACTGCAAATCTACTTCGTAACCGAGAGCTTCAAGCTTCTCCTTCATGTTATTACCATCATTGATCCATCTTTCTGATGACTGAGTAGGCATTGCTACTGCAACTCTCTTGCCATTAGGGTTTGCTGGTGTAGATGTATCCCCCGAATCTGCTGTCTGAGCTGTGCCTGCATCCCCAGCAGGTGCTCCTGTATCAGCAGGTCCACAACCAGCGAACATTCCCATAGCCATAACGGCTGTTAGTAAAACCCCAAGAACGCGTTTTTTCATGTTTTCTTCTCCTCCTGTTTCGCTAGCAACTTATGTTGCCGTTTTTTACTATGATTTGATTCTATCAGTTACTTTTTTTGTTTAAAATATAAAATTCTATTTTCTATCTTAGAAATTCTACACAATAAAAAAAGACTCTATAGAGCCTTTTTTATCGAATTGTTACATATAATACCCATTATACAAAAAACTCGGCAATAAATACCACTGCACAGCAGATACAAGCTACCTTAAATAAGCTCATATTGAACCAGGCTGCCAAAGTGCCACATACAAGAGCCAGAATTCCTGATATCTTGCTTTGTGTAGCATCAATAATTGCAGGAAACGTCATAACAGCCAATGTAACAAAAGGTACATAATATAGAAAAGAGCGTACAAATCTGTTTTTAATATTCTTTCTAAAAACTGTCACTGGAAGTACTCGGATTATAGTACTAACAATGGCAGCAACCAATATATAAATGTATGTATTACTCATCATCCTCTTCCTCCGGTCTTGGGAATGCAATCGCTGCAGCTGATGCTATTACAACTGTAAGAATAATTGTCTTGGTACCGCTTGAAACATTTGAAAGCATCGGCAAACGTGCAGCTATGTAGCTAAGTACAAAGCTAATAATAATCAATACTGCAACAATTCTGCGCTTTCTGGCTTCCGGCATAATGCAAGCAAGAAACATTCCATATAATGCAACTGATAAAGCAGACACTGCTCTGATTGGCATCAGTTCTCCTGCTACAATTCCAAATGCTGTTCCAAGAGACCAACAAAGTGCCGCAATGGCAAATGCACCATAATTGTATAGCGGAGCTATAACTCCAGGCCTTTTTATAGTGATGGCAAACAGTTCATCTGTAACGCCAAAGGCCACCAATACTCTATGAAGAATTGAGGTTTTTGAATCAAACTTTTGGCTAAGAGCTGTGGACATAAGCAGATATCTAGCATTAACGATGAGAGTCATTATAGCCATTTCTACATATGTTGCCCCTTCTTTTACTATGCTATAAACAGCATACTCTCCTGCACTTGCATGATTAAGCATTGAATTGATAAATCCTTGAATAGGATTTAACCCCGCTTGTCTTGCAATTATGCCTAGAGAGAAGGCCACTGCAAAGTATCCCAAACCAATTGGAACACCGTCTCTTACACCTTCTACAAAGATTTTTTTCTTTGTATTTTTCAAATCCAAAGTCATAAATACACCCTTTTTTATTCACACAAATTTAATATTTTCTCCTTCCCAATAGTGTAAACTAATGTTATGGAAAAGGAGGCAAAGCTCTATGAAACCAGGCGTTAGCGTAGCCACTCGCAAAGATGGCAGATCTTACTACCGTGGTAGCATAACCTACAGCGGTAAGCACATCAGTATCGGTAGCTTTAACGCTGAATCTGATTGCACAAAAGCTTATGATGAAGCAAGACTATTAATTAAAGATAGCACCATCACCCTTGATAATCTGCTTCAAAACATACATACACTTTCCTTCGAAAAATGCATAACCCTTATCAATTTTAGAGATAATGGCATATATATAAAAAATCCAATCTACCTACAGAAAAGCTATTTTCTCTATTACTTGGATAAATCCACTATTCTAAAATTTGATAATGATGATTTGTTCTACTACTCCAGCCACAAGATTCAAAATCGAGGTGGTCACATGTTTGTAAACGACTACGGAATGCAATACAACATCCTTGGTCGCTACGGAATCAAGCCCTATAGCGTAAAAGGCCGTGATTATCAGTTTGCCAACGGTGACGATACTGATTTTAGGTATTCAAACATTGTAGTAGTAAATAAATATCACGGAGTATATAAAGAAGAGAAAAAAGGAAAAATAATATACGCAGCAAAAATTCATCTAAATGGTGATTTCATTGTGGGCCGATACAACAACGAAGCTACCGCTGCCATTGCCTATAATAAAGCTGTAGATTTGTGCAGGGCCAGAGGCATGACAAAATCTTTTCCTATCAACTACATCACTGAGTATTCACCAAGAGAATATGCTGATGTATATACTGAAATTAAAATATCTTCTCATCTATATAAATTCTTCAGAAACAAGAATTTCCGTGATGCTTAGCACTTAATATAAGAGCCACCAAAAACTAAAAGTTTTCGGTGGCTTTTTTATAAGGTCAGTAACCCATTTAAATCGCCTACGGCAATTAGGGCTTTCCACTATAACTAGTTGTTAATGAACTTATCTTCCTCATTGTTCCATGAGTAAAGGCTACGGATCTGCTCACCAACTTTTTCTGCTGGATGCTCAGCTGCAAGCTTTCTCATTGCCTGGAAGTGAACCTGACGTCCAGCTGGAGACATATCAAGAAGGAATTCCTTAGCAAATGTACCATCCTGAATATCAGAAAGGATCTGCTTCATAGCCTTCTTTGTATCCTCTGTAACAATCTTTGGTCCAGTGATGTAATCACCGTACTCAGCTGTATTTGAAATAGAATATCTCATTCCAGCAAAGCCTGACTGATAGATAAGATCTACGATAAGCTTCATCTCGTGTACACACTCGAAGTATGCGTTTCTTGGATCATATCCAGCCTCAACAAGAGTCTCGAAACCAGCCTGCATAAGAGCACAAACACCACCGCAAAGTACTGCCTGCTCACCAAATAAGTCTGTCTCTGTCTCAGTTCTGAATGTTGTCTCAAGAATACCAGCACGAGCTCCACCGATACCAGCACCATAAGCAAGTGCAAGATCAAGAGCCTTTCCTGTAGCATCCTGGTATACAGCAACAAGACAAGGTGTACCCTTTCCTGCCTGATACTCTGAACGTACTGTGTGACCTGGAGCCTTTGGTGCAATCATAGTAACATCAACATCAGCTGGTGGCTTGATGCAACCAAAGTGAATATTGAAACCATGAGCAAACATAAGCATGTTGCCTGCCTCAAGGTTTGGCTCGATGTCAGCCTTGTACATATCAGCCTGCTTCTCATCGTTGATAAGAATCATGATGATATCAGCCTTCTTTGCTGCTTCTGCAGCTGTGTATACTGTAAGTCCCTGCTTTTCAGCCTTTGCCCATGACTTAGAGCCTTCGTAAAGACCGATAATGACATCACAACCACTCTCCTTAAGGTTGAGTGCGTGTGCATGACCCTGGCTACCATAACCGATAATAGCTATTGTCTTACCTTTCAATAATGAAAGATTGCAATCTTCCTGATAATAGATCTTTGCTTCCTGTGACATTCTTTTTATCCTCCTATTTTATAATATAACTACGTCCTCTGAGCCACGTGTAAGGCCTGTAAGACCTGTACGTGCAAGCTCAAGAATATCATAGTCTCCTAGCATATCTAAAAATGCTTCCAGCTTATCCTGATTTCCTGTAAGCTCTAGAATCATTGAATCATGAGTGACATCTACAACCTTGCCATGGAAAATCTCCACAATTGTAAGTACATCCTGTCTATCATTATTTCTAGCTGAAATCTTAACCAGCATAAGCTCTCTTTTAACAGACTGTCCATGCTCCAAAACTTTGAGATCAACTACTTCAGTAAGCTTTGAAACCTGCTTTTCAATCTGCTCAAGAATCATCTCATCACCATGTGTGACAATTGTAACTCTTGTATATCTAGGGTCAGCTGTAACTCCAGCTGAGAAACTATCTATATTGTATCCTCTACGTGAAAATAAGCCCGAAATACGACTTGTAAGACCTGGTGTATTTTCTACTAGTATTGAAAGAACTTTTTTAGACTCCATAAAAATCTCCTATAACTATAATCCAAAACACTTTAGTGCTTTGAAGTACGAAACTATTTAGAATTCTATCACAATCATTTGATATGTCAATATCAATAATTCACAACTATGAGGAATATTAATAATATTTTCCATCATAAGGATTATAAAGTCCCATTTGAATGGATTGTCTTTTATCCTCGTAACATAATGTAATATAGAAATCTCTGAACTCAAAACCTTGCTTCGTCCAGTATCTATTACCCTTCTCAAAATCACAGTATTCGCTATAATCTACCCACTGAAGAATCTGCATCAATGGCCTGTCCATCATTTTACAGGTAGCCTCCTTGAAGGTCCAAACCTCAGTAAACTTTTTATCTACCTCGGACTTTTTGATGGAATCCAGGTATTCTAAATCATATTTGGTAAAGAAACGCTTAACCAAATCTCTATCGTACGGACGGATGCGTTCCACATCAATCCCTACCGGCTTATCTGAAATTGCTGCTACTGCGAAATAATTAGAATGAGAAATGCTGAAGTCAACATTCTTAGGTTGAATGAACATTGGCTTTCCCTGCGATGTGGTGCTATACACATAGGGTCTTTGTATATGATTTTCCCAAAGAAGCTTCTCCAAAAGATGCGCAGCACCCAGCCTCTCACATTTTCCTTTAAGTGTCTTAGCCTGATCGACATGCTCTCTGCGTTGCGGACTAATCAAGCTGTACACCTCATCAAAAATGAAAGGATTCTGTAGTGCTTCACAATTGTATGCTGCCGCTTTAATCATAGTCTCCCCCTAGTTAGAATTCATATAAAAAGTATAACATAGTGAGAATTAAATATGATAAAATTTTTGTGAACGATTCTTTATTAATAGGGGTTAAACGGGAGCTAAAAATATGAAATTTCTTATCTTTGAAATGAAAACTGTATGCTACAATTCCTACCTTTATTTTGGAGATGCCTTAGGCAATGCCCTCACTAAACTTGGCCACAGTGTTGAGTACTTCAAAGTAGATGAGGATGCCCTTGATGATTTAGAGCGTTACGTAGGTACTCATTTCGATGCAATGATTGATTTTAACTCCGACTTACCTAGAGCACTTATGGACGATGATTCCTACTTCTTAAATCATGTGGATGCCCCATTTTTCGACATCATTCTTGACCATCCCCTATATCACCACGATTCACTAAAACACAAAATAGAAAACTTTCATGTAATCTGCCTTGATTCAAAGCACAAGGATTACATTTTAAAATACTACCCTCACATTAAATCAGTTTTAGTTACACCTATGACTGGTGAGCTGGCCTTTGGCCACGACTCCATCAATTGGGATGATTTTGAAAATCGTCAATACGATATATTATTATCTGGCACTTACACCGACCCTACGCGCTTGGAAACAGCCATAAATAAAATGCCGGATTTTCTCGCCAAAAACGTCTACGAATTAATAGATATGATGACAGCTGACAGCACTCTTACAATAGAAGATGCTGTCACAACCTTAGCTGAAAACGAAATCTACGATTACATCAATTCTGACTTACCACTGCACACGCAGTCATTTTACCTTGCGGATGCTTACGTGCGCTGCATCAACAGGAAAAATCTGGTATTAAACCTGGACAAATGCCAGCATTCCTTTGACATCTTTGGTGCCCTTTGGGAAGAGCTGGATTTGAAGAATGCCACACTGCACAGGGAAATCCCATTCAACCTGACATTTACAGTATTTTCAAAAGCAAAAATATCCGTAAATATAATGCCTAATTTTAAAGCCGGCAGCCATGACAGAGTCTTTTCCGCCCAGCTAAACGGAGCCGTTTCTCTAACAGACCCAACCACTCTCTTACTTGAAGAATACAAAGACAACGAAAACATATTATTCTACGACTTAGATCACTTAAATCAGGTGGCAGACAAAGTAGACCGTAGCCTTGATAACCTTTCACAGCTTAAAAAAATAGCCCAAGGCGGCTTTGAAATCGCAAATTCAAAACACACCTGGGCTAATATCGCCGATTTAATTACAAAGGCAATCCATTAATCGATATTTTGCATCTCCTGATAGAATGCAAAATAATCCTTTCTGCCATCCTTTGTAAACTGGATTGCTGTTCTAGGATGCTGATTCAAAAGACCTGTTGTCAAATACTGCATATCATATCCCCAAACAACACCCTGCTCCTTAAGAGGAAGCATATAATCCTCAACAAACTTAATGGCATATCTCTCTTTATACTTAGGATTCTTAAGGAATCCAAGCAAAAGCTCCATTGCACAATTTCCTGCTCCACGTCCCATGCTGCAGTATGTTGCATCAAGATAATCTACCATATCTCCACAAGCTTCGATTGTATTGGCAAATGCAAGCTTCTGGTTATCATGAGCATGCATACCCACTTTCTTACCGTACTTAGAAGCAATTTCATAATACATATCCGCAATACGCTCTGTCTGCTCTGGATATAATGAACCATAGCTATCAACTATATAAATACATGAAATAGGTGTCTGGCAGACAATATCTAACGCCGACTTAATATCTTCCATTGAAGCTGTTGAAATAGCCATAATGTTACAAGTGGTCTCGTATCCCTTCTTTGCAGCATCCTCTATCATTTGAACTGCACCTGGCAACTGATGAAGATATGTTGCAACACGAATCAAATCTACCGGACTTTCAGCCTTAGGGTGAATATCCTCTTTATAATTACATCTTCCTACATCCGCCATAATAGCAATCTTAAGGTCAGTATCATTATCACCCACAATTTTTCTAATATATTCATCTGATGAAAACTTCCATGGGCCGAATTTATCTACATCGAATTGCTCCTTATCAGCACGATACCCCATTTCCATATAGTCAACCCCAGCCTTCACATTAGTCAAATAAAGAGCCTTTGCGAACTCATCAGTAAAATAAAAATCATTTACCAATCCTCCATCTCGCAATGTTGCGTCCACAACCCTTACGCTCTCCCTCACTTCCAAAAGCTTGGATATCTCTTTTTTCATCTTTCTAGTCCTCCATTCACTTTAGTGATTAAAAGTATTAAAGTGCCTATAGTATACCAATAATCCACCTAAATTACAAGAGCCCTCGGCTAGCCCTATGCCCCCGCCCCCACATGGACCCCGCGTAGATTTCGAATCCAGCCCCAGTAGGGAGCCCGTGGCCTGCGGGGACTAGGAACGATTTCGCAAGGCTTTAGATTATCTTGGTGCCAAAAGGGAGCATTCAGTGCGTGTACTTTAATTGGTTTTGCAATCCGGCGGCGGCTGTACGCATAATACAGACACTTATATGTAAAATATTAGTTACCAAACAATGCTTAGACTAATTGCGTTCATACTCCGTTCTCCAAGAAAAATAACGAAGCAGGTTTTGAATATCTAGGTACCGTGCTCCATGCGACGTCCTGTCGCTTACGCACTTGCGCTGCCGTCCATGGCAGCGCCTACCTATATATTTCAAAACCTGCTTCTATTTTTCTAGGTTCACTCCAAAATCACGCAATTAGTTCTAAGATTGTATTGGTAACTTATTAATAAGTAGTGTGTGTCTGTATTATGCGCACAGCCGTCTCCGGATTGCAAAGAATTTAAAGAACACGCACAATAAATGATGCGACACTTGGCACCTAGATAATCTTAAGCCGCAGGCGATGTTCCTAGTCCCCACAGGCCACGAGCTCCCTACTGGGGCTGGGTTATAGTGTATACAGGCGGGGCCCATGTGGGTGCATCAAAAAAGCCCTCGGCTATGCCGAGGGCTTTGAATAAAACAATGACAGTCGGGCTCATTTAAAAGAAATCTCCTTCGGAGATTTGAGCCCTCCAGTACAATTTTGTGAAAGCTTTCAGCTTCCCCAAAAATGTAATTTAGAACTTACCAGCAGTAGCAGCTTCCTCAACTGATACGGCTACAGCAACTGTAGCACCTACCATTGGGTTGTTACCCATACCGATAAGACCCATCATCTCAACGTGTGCAGGAACTGAAGATGAACCAGCGAACTGAGCATCTGAGTGCATACGTCCAAGAGTATCTGTCATACCGTATGAAGCAGGACCTGCTGCCATGTTATCTGGGTGAAGTGTACGTCCTGTACCACCACCTGAAGCAACTGAGAAGTACTTCTTACCAAGGTCGATACATTCCTTCTTGTATGTACCAGCTACTGGATGCTGGAAACGAGTAGGGTTTGTAGAGTTACCTGTGATAGAAACACCTACGTTCTCATGGTGCATGATAGCAACACCTTCCTGAACATCATCAGCGCCGTAGCACTTAACTGTTGCACGAAGACCGTTTGAGTATGCCTTCTCAGAAACGATGTTAAGCTTAGCTTCCTTGTAATCGTACTTTGTCTCAACAAATGTGAAACCGTTGATACGAGAAATAATCTGTGCAGCGTCCTTTCCAAGACCGTTAAGGATAACGCGAAGAGGCTTCTGACGAACCTTGTTAGCCTTCTCAGCGATACCGATAGCACCTTCAGCAGCAGCAAATGACTCGTGACCTGCTAAGAAACAGAAGCACTCTGTCTCCTCCTCAAGGAGCATCTTTCCAAGGTTACCATGGCCAATACCTACCTTACGGTGGTCAGCAACTGAACCTGGAATACAGAAAGCCTGAAGGCCCTCTCCGATTGCTGCAGCTGCATCAGCAGCCTTACGGCAACCCTTCTTAATAGCGATTGCAGCACCTACAGTGTAAGCCCAGCAAGCGTTCTCGAAGCAGATAGGCTGAATCTTCTTTACCTGCTCGTATACATCAAGACCAGCGTCCTTAGTAATCTTCTCAGCTTCTTCGATTGAGCTGATACCGTACTGATTAAGAACTGCATTGATCTGATCAATTCTTCTTTCGTATGATTCAAATAAAGACATTATTGTTTCTCCTTTCTATAATTATTCCTGACGTGGATCGATAATCTTAACAGCATCGTCAACACGACCGTACTGGCCCTTTGCCTTCTCCCATGCTGTGTTAGGATCATCACCCTTCTTAATGAAGTCTGTCATCTTTCCAAGAGAAACAAACTGGTAACCGATAACTTCGTTATCAGCATCAAGAGCGATACCTGTTACATAGCCTTCAGCCATCTCAAGGTAACGAACGCCCTTTTCCTTTGTTGCGTACATTGTACCAACCTGTGAACGAAGACCCTTTCCAAGATCCTCAAGACCAGCACCAACTGCAAGTCCGTCATCAGAGAATGCAGACTGTGTACGTCCGTAAACGATCTGAAGGAAAAGCTCTCTCATAGCTGTGTTGATAGCGTCACAAACAAGGTCTGTATTAAGAGCCTCAAGGATTGTCTTTCCCTGAAGAATCTCTGCAGCCATAGCTGCTGAATGTGTCATACCTGAACAACCAATTGTCTCAACAAGTGCTTCCTCGATAACACCATTCTTAACATTTAAAGATAATTTGCAGGCACCCTGCTGTGGAGCACACCAGCCAACACCATGTGTGAAACCGCTAATGTCAGAAATCTGCTTAGCGTGTACCCATTTTCCCTCCTCAGGGATAGGAGCTGGTTCATGCTTTGCGCCCTTTGCTACAGGACACATGTTTTCTACTTCTTTTGTGTAAATCATTGTAGAACTCCTTTCTTCGTTCGTGAATACCATTAATATATTGCTACTACATTAATGCCACAATTATGAAACGTCACTTTGGACGTTATTGATTACATTTTCTCACTTTCTAGTCACTTAGTAAAGTACTCTTTTGCAATTTGTTAAAAAAATATCATCCTTTTTCATCAAAAAAGGCAGGGCCAATGGTCCTGCCATAATGTTTAGAAGCTGTGACCGCCTCCTGAGTGGCCTCCGCCACCTCCGCCGCCAGAGCTTCCGCCACCTCCACCTGAGGAAGATGAGCTATGACGACTTTTAATGGTATTGTAAACAGTTACACCAGAAGCAATATTCGCTCCAGTCAAAAGCATATCTTCGTAGGATGTTGTCATCTTGATATTAGCTCTTTGAAGCATCGCTTTATAGAACGCAAACAAATAACCAATTATTAACGATAAGAACATTAAAACTAGATATTTCATAGGTCTTAAGATAAAGCCTTTGTTAACAAGGGTGTCTGCCTGGTTCATAGCTTTTATGATGCAATTATAGTAATCTTCTTTCGCAGCAAACTTGTAGGCATTGTCAGTAATATCATAAGCATCAGCATCTGTAATTTTATATTGAATATCACCATAACCAGAAATGTATATCTCGCGATTATACATATCCACAGCAAAGGCAATGCCATCATCATATTTTGAAAAGTAAGCGTCATAATACGCTTCAAGCATTTCATCTGTATCACTTCCAAAATCCGAATCATCATAAGTGATAACCAAATAATTAATATCATCGTCTAGAGTCTCTAAGTATTCCACTATATCCTCTTCTTCTGAAGAACTGAGAATAGATGCCTCATCAAACAAATACACATTAGAATATGAAGGCTCAGCATCTACTTTCATAGGAAGCAATAGAGCCAGACCAAGCATGAATGCTAAAATTATTTTATTGTTCTTTAACACTGTCGAGTCCGCCTCCTTTCTTTAAGAATTGAGGAGATGGACGTGTTGCAAATACATTATATGTATTTACCATCTCAGTAATAGATAAGAGAATTACGATGAACGCAATTGCAAGCGCTCCATAGTAATAAATATCATTTACCATATTCATAAATCTTATAACGATAGAAGCAATCCAGCCTAACATACCAAGAAGTAATACCTTCTTCTTGCCTTTATGGATTTTAAATAGCGCCATTATAATAAGAACAACGCTGACTGGATAACCAAGTGTAGCGATAATAGATATAATCTTTGAGCCAAATGAAAAGATACCAAACAATAGGCCACCCATCAGAAATATAGGAAGCATTATAAATATCTGGCCATTTTTCTTTTTAACTTTAACCTTCTTCTTTTGAACGGAGTCTCTATTTTGATAGAAGCCCTTATCATCCAAGTGATTATCCTTGCGGTAAGAAGCATTAGCAAGATATGCGCCAGTGTAAGCTATAACTGCTGATATTAATGCTCCAAAGCCACACATGCTCTTGATATTGATAATTGTATTAGCAATAAGCGAAAACAAAAACAATATCACGAATGTGATGCCAGATGCCATCAATCCGCCCTTGAACATCTTACTTTTTTCAATAGGCATATCCATGTAAGCTGCGCCAGATGCTCCGTTTACTATAGAATATGCAACTCTATCATTATATTTGGTGGTCATGAAGTAAATTGGGAAATAGGCGCCACCAACACCACATCCAACTAAATCTGATTTAAGCCTTTCTTTGATAAGCTTTGCAGAACGTCCATCAGGCTCATAGCCTTTAGCATCATCAACTACCTTTTTATAAAGATAATCTGCAGCCTTATCTACTGAGTCTTCTACATATAAATCAGAATCAACTGTTGAATTCTCAACATAGAAACCAGCCAGATAATTAGGATTAAAGTCTCTAATCTGTGCTGAAGGGAAAGGCTCAATCTGCTCTGAAACTGTATCATCCAAAGATTGAGATGCATCAAATGGAACCTTTAGATTCTGAATATCTACATTAGCATTAATGTTAGCGTAATCAGTGTAGTCGTATGAGCCTCTAGAATAGCTATGTGTTCCTTTGTACTCAATAGTGTCATTTACACTGTACTCATACACATTGTAAGGGACATAAAGCCCTACCATCTTATTGATGTTCTCTTCGTTATCTAATCCTTCTGGTGCATAGGAAATCTTACCTGCATATTTTTGATAGCTGTTTCTAGCAGCCTTCTTACCAATCGCAAAAGGTAAGATATATTTAGGAGCACCTTCAGTAGAAAAATGCTCTTCCATTGTTGCCTGATTACCGCAAAATGGACAAAATTCCATACCATCGTTGTCTATTAATTGAATTTCGCCGCCGCATGTTGGACATGAATATACATTGGTAGTGATGGAAGAAATGCTCACCCTATCACTACCATTATAACTATCCGCATCAGTTAAATTTCCGCATGATTTACACTTTAACTTCTGCTTCGATGGCGAAAAAACCAACTGTCCACCGCAACTTGGACAGGGATACATTGTTGCCATACATTATTCTCCTGATTTATATTTAAGGTCTTTTTGTTCCGCAGTTTACGCAGAAATTGCCAAAGTTTTCATTGCCGCAATTTGGACAGAACCATCTGCCTGCCTGAGCTGCCCCAGCTTGTGGTGCTGCTCCAGCCTGTGGCTGCATCTGTGGCTGTCCCTGTGGTTGCATACCCTGATTAAATCCAGGATTCATAGCTGCACCTGCAGCTGCTCCTGCACTAAGTAAATCTGCAGCATTTGCTCCACCTGCCTGCATAGCCATGTTCATTCCGAAAAAGCCCATAGCTGCTCCGTTTGGATTGCTTGCTGCATTCTTCATTGCCTCTGCCTGGGCCTGAACAAGTGTAGCTCCTGCCATAGCCTGTGAACGAAGTGCTCCTGACTTTTGAAGCTCTTTAAGAGTTGCAGCGTCATCCTCTGGGATGATTGTTGAAAGGATCTGAACAGATGTGATTGCAAGACCATATTTATCTGTCCAAGACTGATCAAGCTCCTCACTCATAGCTTCAGACATTTCCTTTGTATAGCTAGGAATAGCTGATGGTCTAACACCAAGAGCTGTAAGCTTGCCAAGCGCAGGCTGAAGAGCCTGAATGAATTCAGCACGTAGCTGATCCTGAATATCTTCTACTGTGTATTCGTCCTTAACATTTCCTGCCAAATTAACATAAAGCTGAGTAGGATCTGTAACCTTCATGCTGTAATTACCATTGCACTTAAGTGTAGTATCCATATCAAGGCCGATGTTGTTGTCAAGAATTCTAAATGGAATTGGGCTTGGTGTGCCAAACTTTAATCCAACAATATCTTTTGTGTTGATGAAATATACTCTCTGCTGAACTGGCTTTTCACCACCGAAAGTAAATCTTCTACCGAATTCCTTAAATACGTTAGCAAAATCGCCAGCGAAAATTGATGCAGAGCCGGTCTCATCCCACTCGTATGCACCTGCCTCAGCAGCTACATCGATGATTCTTCCGCTATCTACTAAAAGAGCACACTGTCCCTCATTTACGATAATAGCTGAACCCTTTGTAATAACATCAGCATCACCCTTTGTATTTGTGCTTCTTCCGGAAACTTTGTGATCAGCTCTCTTAACAAGAGTGTCAGCAGACATAGAATCTGAAACGAATAATTCCTTCCATTGATTAGCGAGCTCTCCAGAAACAGAGCCCTTGAATGCTTGTATTAATCCCATTTTGTATCCTCCCTAATTTTGTACAAAATTTCAATAAGTATTAATATAATACCAAAAAAGACTCACCTTTAAAAGATGAGTCTTTAAAAAATTTTAATTCTTTTTAACGATATTATCCTGGCTCTTAAAAATGCTATCAGCCTCAACTACCCCACGAACTGGAGAAAGAGGATAAACATTAGAACGTGGACATACAACTGTTCCAGGATTTAAAACTGAATTGCAGCCAACTTCAACATTGTCGCCAAGCATAGCTCCAAATTTCTTTAATCCTGTTTCAATTTTCTCTCCATCTCTAGTTTTTACAACAACCAATGTCTTATCCTGCTTTACATTAGATGTGATGCTACCAGCGCCCATGTGTGACTTGTATCCTAAAACAGAATCGCCAACATAATTGTAGTGAGGAACCTGAACATTATTAAATAAAACAACATTCTTTAGCTCTGTAGAGTTACCAACTACACAATTCTTACCTACGATAGCTGAGCCTCTAATGAAAGCACACTGACGTACCTCAGCATCTTCATCGATAATAAGTGGGCCGTGAAGATATGCTGAATCAAAAACTGTTGCAGATTTTGCTACCCAGATATCTTCCCCTCTCTTTTCAAACTTTTCAGGATCAAGAGTTGGTCCAAGCTTCTTGATGAACTCAGAAATCTCTGGAAGAACTTCCCATGGATATTCCTTACCATCAAATAAATCCTTCGCAATGGTCTCATCTAAATTATACATAGATTTAATTTTGCACTGTTCCATATTTTTTATCCTTTCTTGTAATCTTAATTCCTTAAGAATAATTATCGAATTCAAATTCCGTACGGAACTCATCATTCAGTTTTAACCTTGCATCAAAGAATAAACCTTTTTTGCTCAAAAATCCAGATATGACATCAGTTTTCTTTTCTGTAATTAGTTTGATGAACTGATCTTCAGGTATATCTACCCCTGCCACCTTGCCAACATAGAATGGACAGCTGTCAACATTATCCCTGACATTATTCTTGCATCGGTAGCCAAAATGATTCTTAATTATCGGCGATTCGCACCTTGGGCATTTCAGATTTGGCATAACCTTTTCATCATCTTCAAAAACAAACTTTACGCCAGATACCTTCCCAGTTTCATCCTTATTTAAAGCAAGCTTGGCTTCAAACTTTGTGCCCTTCTTTGATTTAAAGCCAGATATAGTAGATGTTATACCGTCTTTTAATAACTCCTTAACCTGAGCTTCTTTAAGCTTCACGCCAGCAATCTGCCCCAGATTAAAGCCACAGGAATTATCTGGATCATCCTTTTTATAATTACTACATCCATATCCAAATGGTGTAACTACTATCTTGCCACCACAAAGTGGACATACCACATCTTTAATATCCTTGGCTTCTACATTATCAAAATCAAAGGCCACTTCTGTTTTGCCAGTCTCTTCATTTTTCTTAAGAATAAGACATGCATCAAACTTTTTACCAGACTTACCCTTAAAGCCTCTGATAGTTTTGGAATGACCTTCTGTCAAAAGCTCCTTGGCATCAGAATCTGTAAGCTTCTTAGAAGCGATTTCCCCCAGAACAAATCCGCATTTGTTTTCCTGATCAAAATATTTCTCACAGGCAAACCCAAAGTTAGTTTTAATTATCTTGCTGCCACAATCAGGGCATGTTACATCTGCAAGATAATTTGGTTCCACATCGTCAAAATCAAATACGACTTCTGTTCTACCGGTCTCTTCGTTTTTCTTTAACACAAGCCTTGCGTCAAATTTCTTACCTGATTTTCCTTTGAAACCTCTAAGAGTTTCTGATTTGCCTTTAAGTAAGAGCTCCGTCACAACGCCACCGCCAATATTTTTACCAGCGATTGTCTTTCCTATATAAAACTTACATGAGTTTTCATCCTGAGCGTTAAAATTGCCACAACCATATCCACTAGGGCGAATAAGAATATCGCCACCACAATCTGGACATTTGCAGCCCTCAAGCTTTTCAGCCTCTATACCATCAAAATTGAAACTGAGAACCTTCTTGCCCTCTTCGTTTTCCTTTAGCTGAATCTTAGCACTAAACTTTTGATTGGTTTTAGATTTGAACCCAGTGAGAACATCTGTAATTCCATTATTAATAAGAGAAGTTAATTCCTCTTCGGAAATCTTTCTTCCTGCAATCTCGCCAACTGAGAAGTAACACTGATTCTCTTCCTGGAATCGATGCTCACATGCAAAGCCATAGCCAGTCTTAGCGATTCTTCCCTGGCACACAGGGCATTTTAATTCTTCAACATATTCTGTAGGTGTCTCAGAGAAATCAAAGCTTACATTGAACTCGCCATCCTCATTCTTTTCAAGCTTAAGAACAGATTTAAAGGGTTTATTAGACTTGCTCTTGAAGCCTTCGATTAAGTCTGTCTTTCCCTCTAATATAAGCTTTTTAAACTGCTCCTCAGGCAGATCTACACCAGCGATTTGTCCAATACTAAATCTACATTTAATTTCGTCGTTAGCATAATTACTACAGCCATATCCAAATGATGTAGTTGTAAGTTCGCCTCCGCACTTAGGACATTTGATACCTAAAGGCTTTCTTGTAGCAAGTCCCTTAGAATCCTTTCCAGTAAACTGATTAATATTAAGAGCAATGGTCTGTGTCAAATCCTGCTCTATCATATTTTTTGTTTCACTGCGAATGTAATCCTCTAGTTCTTGTCTATAATCAGTAAACTCTACTGTTCCATTGATAATTCCTTCAAGCCCCTTCTCCCAGTTTGCAGTCTGCTCTGGCTTTAATAATGAAGGTGTTGTAAGAAGCACAACTTCATAGATCATTTCACCAAGCTTTTCAGGGGTGATGACCTGGGTCTTATTATTTTGATTAAGATATCCAATTCTTACAAGCTTTTCAAGAATCTCACCACGAGTAGCAGATGTTCCGATACCTGTAGTCTTGATTTGCTCACGAAGCTCTTCATCTTCGATAAGCTTTCCTGCATTTTCCATTGCAAGAATCAAGGAACCTGATGTATATCGCTTTGGAGGTGATGTTTTGCCTTCTTTTAATTCGAAGCAATTTACATCTATAGCATCTCCAATAGAGGCTTTTTCGATGAATTCAACAAATTTTTCCTTTGAAAACTCATCTTCTGCATCCTCAGATTCATCATCATTATCAGTGTTGTCAGAATTCTTAGCCTTTGGTATGCCAGCTATTTCCAAATAGCCTGGTTTAACTAAAAGTTTTGCTCCAGCAAAAAAGCTTTCTGAATCAATACCGATTGTAACCTTAACATTTTTATATTCTGCAGGTGGATAAAAAATAGACAGAAACCTGCGGATTATCAATTCATAAACTCTCTGGCTAAGACCCGAAAGATTCTCTATGCCATTACACTGTCCTGTAGGAATGATTGCATAGTGATCTGTAACCTTGCTATCGTCTGTATAGCTAGTATTTTCAATGCCTACATACTTTCTATCTGCCAAAATCTCATGTACATATTTAGCAGTAGGACCATAGGATTGAAGCTTGTTAAGGTTTTTATTTATCTCCTTTGCAACAGCTGTTGTAAGTACTCTTGCATCAGTACGAGGATATGTAGTGTACTTCTTTTCGTATAGCTCCTGAATGATTTCAAGAGTCTGAGCCGGCGAAATCTTGAATCGCTTAGAACATTCTGACTGAAGCTCTGCTAAGTTGAATAGCAATGGTGCCTTCTTCTTAGAAATGCCGCAATCCTTATCTGTAATAGAAGCAGGCTTATTTATTAATTTTTCAATTAACTTTTCAGCACTACCTCTTTCTTTAAAGCCATTTCCTTTATCCCCATATAAAAGTGGAGATTCAAAATACTTTGACTTTTCTATCGCCTTCCACTCTGCAGGGAAATTAACATCTGAAAACTTACCAACAACCTTAAAGAATGGATCTTCGTTGAAGTTCCTGATTTCTCTTTCTCTCTCAACAACCATGCCAAGCACACAAGTCATAACTCGGCCAATTGCTATGGCAGAATAGCTTGTAGTTGCGGCTGCATCATTGATAAGTCTTCCATATTTAACAGATAAAGCTCTAGAGAAATTAATGCCTAAGCTATAATCTTCTATAGTTCGCATTATGCCTGAAGCTCCCAGCTTTGCATAATCGCTCATAGGCTTTGCTTCTCTAATTCCACGCAGAATTTCATCATCGGTCTGAGAATCAATCCATACACGAAGCTCTGTCATGCCTTCACGAACACCACCATAATTTCTGATGTTCTCTTCGATTGTCTGTCCTTCTTTTCCCGAGTCACCTGCCCAATAGACTGTATCGATGTCTTCTCTGTGCAGAAGGCCATTGACTACCTTGTATTGTTCTTTTGCTGACTCTACAACTCCGTACTTATAATCCTTAGGTAAGAATGGTAAATCCTCAAGATTCCAGTTCTTATATTTAATGTCATACTCTTCTGGATAAACCATCTGAACCAGATGTCCATAGCACCAGCTTATGACATATTGATTGTTTTCAATAAAACCATTTTGATTGCCTGACACATTAAGAACTCGCGCAAAGTCTCGGGCAACAGATGGTTTCTCTGTGATTATTAAACTCTTTCCCAAATCACTAAACTCCCTAAAAATTAATTTTAAAATTAACAAAAGTCGAAGCCTTCGCATGAAATGCAAAGGCTTCAAACAATATTAACTATTAAATTATATCAATTACAGTTCTGTCATGTCTACCAAAACAATAGATTTATTTTCTTTTGAAAGTTCTACTAATTTACTATCAAATTTGGTAGCGGAGAACATGAAAATTGTGTTGGCTGAGATACGTGCCTGCTTCATAGATTCAAGAAGCTTTTCATAAGCATCATATCCCATGCTCTTTTCTGTCCAGTTGCAAATGCCCACAACGTTTTCTCTGTTAGAGCTTTGACCTATAACATCTATGGTGCCTTCCTTACCAAGCCATGTCCCAATCTTTGTAAGCTTAATAGGAAGCTGTCCAACCATATTTAATAGATGTAGGTATTCTCTACAAACATTTACAAAATAGTATTCAAGATATTCATCTAGCTTTGGTGCGATGAAAGTATCGTAAAATCTATCAGGTGTGTAGGATATAAGCTCTGATAAATGCGGATACACAAAAGTGAACCAGAAATTAACGTAAGGATCCACAATTCTGTATATACCCTTTTTAGTGTTATCCCATCCTCCTGTTTCGAAGGATACCACCTTATCAACCACATCAAATGCTGCTAGGTTCTTCATGTAAACAGAAATCTTAGCACGAGAATAACCAGTATCCTCGAACAAATCATTAAGCTTTTCATTACCAGATGCGATGGAACCTAAAATTGTGTTGTAGCATGAAAGCTCTCTGAGTTCTGATGAAATATATCCTTCAGCAGCTGAATATAAAAATCCGGTAGGTGTAAGAATGTTTTCGCAAACATTATCCTTTATGGATTTCTTACCATTCCATCTGTCTAAGTACTCTGATACTCCACCTACGATACCGTATGTGCTAACGCACTGAGCAACAGAATAGCTAGGAAATGCTCTAACCACATCAAGGAATGAAAGATTTTCAAGCTTGATTGTCTCGTCTACTGAATTTGCACTACTTCCTGCAATTTCAGGGAAATTATTTTCAGCCCAGACAATAGATGAACTTACAATGATTATCATCACCTTGCCAGGGTAAAGCTTTTTATTTTTAAGAGAAATAAGGCTAGCCAAAAGCTCGTTAGACTTCTTGATAGCATACTGCGCTTCATCAATAACAACTACAAGTTTTGAACCGTCCTTTGATCTGAACTTCTTGAAGCATTCATCGAAAGATGCGCTATCAACAGCCCTGTCATATTCCGCAGAAAGCTGTTCGTCCAGATACTTTAACTGTTTAGCATCAGAACATTGACGGCTTCTATAGTAGAAGTACTGCTTTCCAGTGGTGAAATCGTCTATCAAAGCCTCCTTACCACTGCCAAGCCTGCCATATAAAAGCACAATATCACTACTACTCTTTTGATAAATTGTGTCAAGCTTTTTCAGTTCGTTTGTTCTAGTAACCATAACATTTCTCCCTAAAGAATCTACACGTTTTCAGTTATACGCCAAATATAATAACACATTTCACTTTAGTCCGCTACACTAAAAAAGAATTTTATTCAGTTTTAATTTATTCCAAAAACGTGAATTATAAAAGACTTCAAAAAAATAGCATCCTTACCTATGCTCACATATGTAAGAATGCTAATGCTTTATATTTGAAACACTAAATTATTTCTTTGTGATATAACCCTGTGCCTTAAGAAGCTCTGCGCAAAGAACAGCACCACCTGCAGCACCACGAACAGTGTTGTGAGATAATCCTACGAACTTCCAATCATAAATGCTGTCCTCGCGAAGACGACCAACATTGATTCCCATTCCGTTTTCATAATCTACATCAAGTGCTACCTGAGGTCTGTTATCCTCTTCCATGTAACGGATAAACTGCTTTGGTGCGCTAGGAAGCTGAAGCTCCTGTGGTACACCTGAGAAGTTGTTGATTGCATCGATAAGCTGCTGCTTTGTAGGCTGCTTCTTGAACTTAACGAATACAGCTGCTGTGTGACCGTTTAATACTGGTACACGGATGCACTGGCTTGTAATTTTAACATCATCAGCAGGAACGATAACGCCATCTTCGATCTTACCCCAGATTCTAAGTGGCTCCTTCTCTGACTTCTCTTCCTCACCTGAGATGAAAGGAATGATGTTGTGCTCCATCTCTGGCCAATCCTTAAATGTCTTACCTGCACCTGAGATTGCCTGGTATGTTGTAACAACTACCTCGTATGGCTCAAACTCTTTCCATGCTGTAAGAACTGGAGCATAAGACTGAATTGAGCAGTTAGGCTTAACCGCAACAAAACCTCTTGTAGTGCCAAGTCTCTTCTTCTGGAACTCAATTACTTCCATGTGCTGTGGATTAATTTCTGGAACTACCATAGGAACATCTGGTGTCCATCTATGTGCGGAATTGTTTGAAACAACAGGAGTCTCTGTCTTAGCATAAGCCTCCTCGATTGCTTTAATCTCATCCTTAGACATATCAACAGCAGAAAATACAAAGTCAACTTCCTTAGCTACTTCTTCTACTTCGTTTACATTCTTAACAATAATATCCTTAACTGCAGCTGGCATTGGAGTATCCATCTTCCATCTGCCTCCTACTGCATCCTCGTAACGCTGTCCAGCTGAACGTGGGCTAGCTGCAATTGTTGTAACCTCAAACCAAGGATGGTTCTCAAGAAGAGAAATAAATCTCTGTCCAACCATACCTGTACCACCAAGAATTCCGACTTTTAATTTCTCGCTCATTACATATGTCTCCTTATTCATTGTTTTTCACACGCGGACATTTGTCCGTCATTGAAAAGTATTATATCAAATTAAATAAAAAAAGCAAGGTTAATTTGCATAAAAATACCAAAAACCTTGCTTATTATTCAAAATAATTTAATTTGCAGCGATAAATTCCTTACAACTTGCAATTTCATTTACCATTGCATCATGGCCTGGAGCACCGATTGTAAGACGCTTGTTTACACAAGTCTCCATGGAAATCGCCTCAAAGATATCCTCTTCAAAAGCTGGTGAAATAGCCTTAAGCTCCTCTAAAGACATATCATCGATAGCAATGCCCTTATCGATACAGTAAAGAACAACCTGGCCAATAATACCATGTGCATCTCTGAATGGAACACCATGGTTTACAAGATAATCAGCAGCATCTGTCGCATTTGTGAAGCCATTTTTTGCGCTGTTTGCCATAACGTCCTTATTAAATGACATTGTAGCAAGCATGCCATCAAACAATACAATACAATCCTGCACTGTCTTCATAGCATCAAAAGCAAGCTCCTTATCCTCCTGCATATCCTTATTGTAAGCAAGTGGAATGCCCTTCATAGTTGTAAGAAGGGATGTAAGCGCACCGTAAACACGGCCTGTCTTACCACGAACAAGCTCTGCAATATCAGGGTTCTTCTTCTGTGGCATAATTGATGAGCCTGTTGAGTAAGCATCATCTATCTCAACAAATCTGTATTCATTACTGTTCCAGATGATAACCTCTTCAGAGAAACGTGAAAGGTGCATCTGAATCATGCTAAGAGCTGATAAAAACTCAATTAAATAATCTCTATCAGAAACTCCATCCATTGAATTGACTGTAGGACCATAGAAATCCAAAAGCTCTGCTGTCATGTTTCTGTCCAACGGATAAGTGGTACCGGCAAGTGCGCCAGAGCCAAGTGGACAGTAATTCATTCTTTCGCGGATATCTTTTAATCTAAGAAGGTCACGCTTGAACATCTCAAAATATGCTCCCATATGATGAGCAAGTGTGATAGGCTGAGCCTTCTGTAGATGTGTGAAACCTGGCATAATTGTATCAATGTGCTCTTCCATAATGCCAAGAATTGTCTCAAGTAAATGCTTAATCCCATCAGCAGTATCCTCTACCGCATCACGAGTGTAGAGACGCATATCAAGAGCAACCTGATCATTTCTTGAACGACCTGTATGAAGCTTCTTGCCAGCATCACCAATTCTATCAATAAGATTAGCTTCTACAAAGCTGTGTACATCCTCATATTCTGATGTAATCTCTAAAGCTCCCGAATTAACATCTGCCTCGATGCCATCAAGTCCCTTAAGTATTTCATCTCTTTCGCCTTCTGTAATAACGCCTACCTTGGCCAGCATCTTTACATGGGCACGACTTCCTCTGACATCCTGTGCAAAAAGCTTCTGGTCGAAGCCAATAGATGCATTGAAATCATATACCATTTGATCGGTAGCTTTGGTGAATCTTCCACCCCACAACTGTGCCATAACTAATCCTCCGTGTTTCTTGCCTTTATTTGTTGTTGCCTTTCATTATATGAATACACGCAGCCACAATAGTCCTGCCTGTACATATCAAATTCCTTGGAAAGCTCGGTGCTTCGCTTGTAGCCTTCCTTCTTTTTGAAATCAGAAACCAGCCAGCTTACGCCCAGCTCCTGACCGATTCTATCGCCAATCTCATTGAGCACCTGAGAATCTTTCATTGGTGATATTGTAAGCGTTGTTGTAAAAAAGTCAAAGCTTTTTTCTTTTGCGACCTCTGCCGTGCGTCTGAGTCGAAGGTCGTAACACTTGTGACAACGCCTTCCCTTTTCAGGCTCATGCTCCAATCCTTTAGCTATTTCATAGAAGCTCTCTTTATCATAATCGCCTTCAATAAACTCCACCGGATATTTAGTAGGAAATGCATTTATAAAGCGCTGCTGCTCCTTTACCCTGTGATAGTATTCATCGTCTGGATAAATGTTAGGATTGTAGTAAAAAACCGTAACATAAAAAAACTGTGACAGATACTCGATGCAATAACTACTGCACGGCCCACAACAGCTATGTAGTAATAAAGAAGGCACGCGGCCTTCTTTTTCAAGTTCGTTAATTAACTTATCTAATTCCTTTTGATAATTAACCTTATTCATTATCTATTAGTCCATACAAATAAAAATGCTGTAGCAAAAACATAGATCAATGCCATGATTACCATGAATACGATCTGTGATGCCATAATTCCACAAACGATCTGTGCAATAAAAACAAGACCATGAATCCAAAGTGGGATTTTGTTAAGACATGCAGCAAGACCTGCCTCAAGTACAACCATAAGACATGCAACTACAGGATTGATTGATAATACCACAATAGAAACAACCATGGCAGCCACAGCCAAAACAACAAGCCCTATTAAACAATGGAGTGGAAAGTACTCCTTTGAGAAAAATTCCTTAACATTAATTGATGATACATTTCTCTTATTATCTGCCATAATTAGCTCCTCTTTTAATCAAAAAATTTACAAGTGTCATTATAATAAAACCACGGGATTTTCTCAACAATTTCATTGATTTTTTTCAACCAATATATTACACTTTCATTGTTGCTCCGATAGCTCAGTTGGTAGAGCACCTCACTCGTAATGAGGGGGTCGTCAGTTCGAGTCTGATTCGGAGCTCTTCTTATATATAAAAGGAGGTTAATGCGTTGGAATTTATTCAGTTCGACCATGTTTCAAAAAGCTATGGTAAGCAATTAGTTCTTGATGAACTAGATCTTTATGTAAAGGAGAATTCCTTTGTGACATTACTGGGCCCATCCGGCTGCGGTAAGACCACCACTCTACGATTATTAGGCGGTTTTGAAAAGCCTGATTCAGGAAAGATTTTCCTTAACGGCAACGACATCACTGCTCTACCAGCCAACTTACGTCCAATCAACACCGTTTTCCAAAAATATGCTCTATTTCCACATATGACAATCGAGGAAAACATCGCCTTTGGACTTAAGATCCAAAAGAAATCAAAGGATTATATCGACGATAAGATTAAATATGCCTTAAAGCTTGTTAATCTTGATGGATTCGAGAAGCGCTCTATCGATTCTCTATCAGGCGGTCAGCAGCAACGTATCGCTATTGCCCGCGCCATCGTTAACGAACCAAAGGTTCTTCTTTTAGATGAGCCACTTGGTGCCCTTGACCTTAAGCTTCGCCAAAGCATGCAGTACGAGCTTATGAAGATTAAGCAGGAGCTGGGCATTACATTTATATATGTTACACACGATCAGGAAGAAGCCCTTACCATGTCAGACACTATCGTGGTAATGAACCAGGGTTACATCCAGCAGATTGGTACTCCTGAAGATATCTATAACGAGCCGGAAAATGCCTTCGTTGCGGATTTCATCGGTGAAAGTAATATCATCGAAGGAATCATGATTAAGGATGAGCTCGTATCCTTCCTTGGAGTTCAGGTTCCTTGTGTAGATAAGGGATTCGGCACAATGAAGCCAGTAGACGTTGTTATTCGTCCTGAGGACGTTGAGCTAGACGCTCCTGGCAAGGGATTTATGGACGGTGTTATCACTGATTGCCTATTCAAAGGCGTTCACTACGAGCTTGATGTTCAGTGTGGCGAATACGAATGGCTGGTACACACTACCAAATACTTCGAAATTGGCCAGCACGTATCACTCAATGTCATTCCATTCAACATTCAGATTATGAACAAGCCAGAATCAGAGGATGAGGAGGTATTAAAGGAGGATGATTAACAGAATTCGCACTAGCTTTATAGCTACACCTTATGCCATCTGGGTGCTAATTTGTACTATCCTACCTTTGTTCTACATCCTCGGCTATGCTATCACCACCGCAGAAGGTGATTTTACAATCCAAAACCTTATAGCTATTGCAGACCCTGTTCACCTTAAATCGCTATGGCTTTCTATCCAGGTAGCATTAATCACAACAGTTGTCTGTCTTATTTTAGCGTATCCAGTGGCTTTGATACTTCACAATCTCAAAATCACTAACAAAGGATTCATCGTATTTCTATTTATCCTTCCTATGTGGATGAATTTCATGCTTCGAATCCTTGCCTGGCAGAATATCCTTTCCAACAACGGAATACTCAACAACATTCTTTCTGCCATAGGATTGCCTACCATTCATATTTTATATACTAAATCAGCCGTTATTCTTGGTATGGTTTACGACTTTTTGCCATACATGATTCTGCCGATTTACAATTCACTTTCAAAGATTAACGACGACATTATCGAGGCAGCAGCCGATTTAGGTTCTAGCTGGATTAATACATTTTTCAAGATTACTCTTCCACTTTCACGTGATGGTATTCTTTCAGGTGTCATAATGGTTTTTGTACCTGCATTATCATCATTCGTTGTTTCCAACCTCTTAGGTGGTGGAAAGGTACTTCTTATCGGAAATGTTATTGAGCAGGAATTTACTCTTGCAAGAAACTGGAATTTAGGTTCTGGTCTTTCTATTATTCTGATGCTCTTCGTACTTGCATCTATGAGCATCATGAACAAGCTTGATGATTCTGAGAATGGAGGTATGCTTATATGATTAAGATTAAAAAAGGCACCTCTTTCCTATACCTAGGATTAATATTTTTGTTTTTATATGCACCAATTCTCGTTCTCATAGTTTTATCCTTCAATAATTCTATGTCACGTACAGTTTGGGGCGGGTTCACTATTCAGTGGTACCTTAATTTACCATCAAACGATACCATCATGGATGCACTTTGGACTACACTTCGTATCACACTTTCATCTAGCATCCTTGCTACTTTGCTTGGCACAACAGCAGCCATTGGTATCCATCGAATGAAAAAGAGACACGTAGCTATCATGCTTGGCGCAACCAATATTCCGCTTTTAAATGCAGATATAGTTACCGGTATCTCACTTATGCTTTTGTTTACAAGATTCACTTCACTCGGTGAACTTTCAGTAGTGTTGGCTCACATAGCTTTCTCAGTACCTTATGTTATCTTTAACGTATTGCCAAAGCTTCAATCTATGTCTGATGCCTGCTATGAGGCTGCCATGGATTTAGGTGCTACACCTGCCTATGCATTTTACAAAGTAATCTGGCCAGAGATATTCCCTGGAGTCCTTTCAGGATTTTTAATGGCCCTTACAATGTCACTTGATGATTTTACAATCACTTACTTTACAAAGGGCGCCGGTGTTAACACTCTTTCAACAATGCTTTACACAGAGCTTAGAAAAGGTATTCAGCCTGAATTATATGCACTTTCTACTCTGCTATTCTTATTAGCATTCATTATGCTGATTGCCACCAATTTCAAAGGACTAAACAAGAAGGAGGCAGCTCGAGTATGAGAAAAAAGATAATTACAATTTTCAGCCTTCTTTGCCTGACATTCACTAGTTGCTTCTCTTTCACAGCATGTGGAAATGATGCCAGCAGCTCTGACACACTTGTTGTCCTCAACTACGGCAAATACATCGATGCAGATGTTTTAAAGCGTTTTCAGGAAGAAACAGGCATCACCGTTAAATACGAAGAATACGAGTCAGTTGAAGACATGTACGCCAAATACAAGGCTGGTTCTATCAACTACGATGTAATCTGCACATCTGATTACATGATTGAGACACTCTCTAAAGAGGGCGAGCTAATCCCAATCGATTACAGTTCTCTTAAGAACTACAAAAACATTGACCCAACAATCATCGAAGCATCCGAAGCTTTCGATCCTACACACAAATACACAGTTCCATATTTCTACGGCACTGTCGGCATTCTTTACAACACCAAAATGGTTGATGAAGAAACAGTAAGCTCATGGAACTGTCTATGGGACCCAGCATACAAAAACCAAATCGTCATGATCAATTCTCAGCGTGATGCCTTTATGGTACCTCTCAAGATGCTGGGCTACGACATCAACACTACAAACACTGAAGAATTAGACGAAGCATACAATATGCTCTGCGACGAAAAGAAATACGTATACGCATACCTCATGGACGAGACCTACGAATGCATGGTTTCCAAGGATGCCGCAATGGCTGTATGCTACTCCGGCGAAGCCGCAATGGGTATGGAATACAACGAAGACTTAGCCTACACTGTTCCTAAGGAAGGCGGCAATCTTTGGATTGATTCCTGGTTCGTTCCACGCACCTGCAAGCACTACGATGCAGCTATGAAGTGGATTGACTTCATGTGTGAAGAAGAGGCAGCCACCACCAACTTTGAATATGTTTGGTATGCCACCCCTAACCTCACCGTTGCCAGCCACGAGGATGCAGAAACACTCGCAGACGAAACTGTCTTCCCTACAGACGAGACACTAGCTAGATGTGATCTATACAAGTCATACGACACAGAAACCTTAGATTACACCACTACTCTCTGGAAGAAGCTCAAAGCCTACTAGGCAATACAAAGAGAATCTGTTTCTCTAGAATAATAATAAAGGCTGTCAGACAGCACATCATTTTCAGGAACACTGCTTTCATTTACATATGAAATCATGTTTTTGAGATCTTCGGTGTCCATCTGGCAGCCTTTTATTACTTTCACCAGAATAACTTCATGCACCGAACAAGGTATCACAAACAAATCCGCTTTCAGCTTGGCCGACATAGCCTTTAGCATATCTTTATAAAGAATCACGGCAGCCCCATTAAAAGCCATCTCATTTGTAGCCACATAAAGTGGCACACTCTCATCTTCAATCTCGGCAATCTCACTAAAGCTATCATCATGCAAATAATCAGCAATAGTCGAAAGAATACCGCCTATCTTAAGTCCCATAATCCTTGGCGTATTAACACTAGCTGCCTCCATCAAATCAGCCGCAGTCACATCCCAAACCTCTGCAATTTCATTAAAGATAAGCGCTGCCTTCTTCTCTTCTTCAAACTCATATCCAGGCAATACCATATAGAATACAATCGCAAGATCCAAATACTCCATATAAGGTACCTGCGCTAAAATCTCTGCATTCTTCTCCTTATTAATCACCTTAAACACTATACTATTCTTAGAATTATTAAATTTTTCGTTTGCCATACGGTAATGGCATCATTCGGGGAAATTTAAAAGATAATCGCATGCTTTAGAATCATGCAGAAATTAATATACCAACTGACGCCGCCCAAGTCAAGCCCCACTTTTTAGCTCGCGGCACCCCTGCCCCCCTCAACCTACAAGCCAGGCCCCGGGCCACGCCCCTAAAACTCTGTCGCTGTGCCAGGCCCAAGATCACGCCCTGCCAGCAGATACAGGTGACGATTTCGCGAGGTTTTAGATTATCTTGGCGCCAAAAGGGAGCATTTAGCGCGTGTCCTTTTGTTGGTTTTGCAATTTAGCATTACTGTATGTTGGTCACAAACACTTGTAGATTATAAAAATGTCACCAAACAATGCTTAGGATAATTGCGTTCATATTACGTTCGCTTAGAAAAATAACGAAGCAGGTTTTGAGTATATAGGTACCGTGCTCCATGCGACGTCGTGTCGCTTACGCACTTGCGCTGCCATCCGTGGCAGCGCATACCTATATACTGCAAAACCTGCTTCTATTTTTCTATGCTCACTCCAAAATCACGCAATTATTCCTAAGATTGTATTGGTGACTTTATTTATTTGTTTAGTGTGTTTGTGACCAACATACTGTAACGTGCTAATTGCAAAGAATCAAAAGAACACGCGCAATAAATAATGCGACACTTGGCGCCTAGATAATCTTAAGCCGAAGGCGATGTCACCTGTATCTGCTGGCAGGGCGTGACCTGGGGCCTGGCACAGCTTGTTCTAAACAGGGGGCGTGGCCCGGGCCTGGCGACAACAAGTTATGTACAAGGGTGCCGCGGGCTCCCTTAGGATTCCTTGTACTTGCGGGCCAACTCCAGCATTTCCTTGGCGTTGGTGAGAACGGCTTCGGTGATGGCGCTACCGCCAAGCATACGGGCCAGCTCATCTACTAACTCGTTGTCGTAGAGCTTCTTGATGCCGGAGATGGTGTGGCCATTTTCTACACTCTTTTCGATGAGGAAGTGAGTGTCAGCCATTGCGGCAATCTGTGGTAAGTGTGTAATGCAGATTACCTGGTGAGAGCCGGCAACAGTTGATAGTTTTTCTGAGACAGCCTGGGCTGTACGGCCAGAGATTCCTGCATCGATTTCATCAAAGATGAGGGTGTCTATACCGCCACCTGAGGCCAGTACAGTCTTGATGGCAAGCATTATACGGCTCATTTCACCGCCGGATGCAATGTCCTTAAGTGGTCTGAGTGGCTCGCCAGGGTTGGTGCAGATTACGAATTCTCCGTCGTCTATGCCATCTGCTGTGAAATGGTCAAGACGCTTTAGGCTAACATCAAATTCTGAGTTAAGGAAGTTGAGGTCGCTCATAGCCTCTACCATCTTGGCTGAGAGTTCCTTGGCTTTCTTCTTTCGTATGTCTGAAAGCTTGTCGCAAAGAGCCGATAACTCTTTTGTAGCAGCATCTACCTTTGCCTTGAGCTCAGCTAGGTACTCGTCAAAGGATTCGTATTTGGCTTTTTTGTCCTGACGCTTTTTAAGTTCATCTAGGATGAGCTCTATGGTAGTGCCGTATTTGTCTTTTAAACGATTGATTTCATTTAGGCGAAGTTCTACTTCATTGAACCTTTCTGCATCGAAGGATGCATCAGCCATGTAACTTGAGAGCTCCCGGTTAAAATCCGAAATGATGCTGTCGGCATCGTTGAGCATGCTTAGGAAATCTGATGCCTTTTCATCGATGCCTTCGATGTATCGTATATCCGATATAGCTGCACTGATTGCATCAGAAACACCGCCATCGCCAGCCATTGCTTCGTGAGCACGGCCAAAGTATTCCATAGTTCTGCTGAAGTTTGAAAGACGCTTGTACTCGTCTTCAAGCTCCTCATCTTCACCTATTTTAAGATTGGCAGATTCGATTTCATTTATTTCATGATCAAGAAGAATGATTTCACGTTCCTTTGAAACATCACTTTTCTTGGCTTCTTCTAATTCAGCTGTAAGAGCCTTGTATTCCTTGAAGCTTGCGGCAATTTTTGATTTCAAGTCGCCAATATCAGCCTTTGCAAACTCATCAAGAAGCTCCATGTGGCGCTTTGTGTTGAGAAGTGACTGGTGCTCCTTCTGTCCGTAGATATCAAGCAAAAGTGCCCCTACTTCCTTCATCTTAGCTGCAGGAACCTGCTCTCCGTTTATCTTGCCTACGCTTCGTGATTCAGTAATACGTCTGCTCATTATTACTTCATCATCGTATGGTTCAACGCCCATATCTCTCAAAGCCTGCTTTGTAGCCTCATCATCAATAAGATAAACCGCTTCTACAAATGCTTCGGAATCCGTATCTCTTAGAACATCCTTTGAAGCCTTATCGCCAAGACTTAAGTGAAGCGCTCCTAAGATTATTGATTTACCAGCACCTGTCTCGCCGGATAAAATGTTGAGCCCCTTTGAAAATACAATCTCCTCTTCGTCAATAAGAGCTAAATTTTTAACGTGTAAACTTGCTAGCATTTAATACTCCCTTTCTTTGTCTACACTCAATAGTAAAAAAATAATTGCACCTATCTTTTTTCAATTAGCTTTTTAAGCTTTCCCATTAAAGCTATTGTGTCATCAAGTGTTCTGACTGCGCACATTATAGTGTCATCACCTGCAATAGAACCAACAATTTCTGGTAAATCCATGTGATCAAGTGCCGCAGCAACAGCCATAGCCATACCAGAAACAGTTTTGATAACTAATATATTACCTGCATTGTCCATAGATAAAAATCCATCAAGGAAAATGCGTATATATTTCTCATTCATATCGTCTTCTGTTGTCTTGAAGGCGACATATCTAAGCTTTCCTGCAGCATCAGCCACCTTAGTAAGCTTCATCTCGCGAATATCGCGTGAAACTGTGGCCTGTGTAGCATTAAAGCCTGCTTCCTCAAGTCGAGCTGTAAGCTCCTCCTGAGTACCAATTTCATTTTTAACAATCAATTCTAATATTTTAGCTTGCCTTGCAACCTTCATATTATATCTCCTGCATTCGTGCTCTGATTCTTTCAAGGAAATTGACGTTTTCAAGCATTGCCATGTGGCTTGTTGCTTTCGAACGATATATCTCAATCGACTCTCCCTTTCTAAGAATCTGTCTAAGAGTTCCATCGTAAATTACATTGGCCTTAGGTTCATCCTCCTCATGTCGTGCCTCCAAAGTAACCTCAACAATATCATTTGATGAAAGGATAATGCTCCTTGAATTAAGTGTATGTGGATTGATTGGAGTCAAGACTATACAATCTGCATGTGGGCTGACAATTGGCCCGTTGGCAGAAAGATTGTAGGCTGTAGAGCCTGTTGGAGTTGAAACGATAAGACCGTCACAATTATGGGAATAAAGAGGTATTCCATTAACTTTAACTGTCAGATTAAGGACATAAAGACCTGCAGCATCAGATGTTACTACGATGTCGTTGAGAGCCATGTATTTGTGTGTTGGATCATTTTTGCAGTCACCTTCAAGCATCATTCTCTCATCTACCTTGTAGCTGTCGTCAAGAAGCTGATCCAGGCAGTGCTCAACATTATCCACTGTCATATCACATAGATATCCCAAGTGGCCGCAGTTTAATCCTACGATTGGCACCTTTCGATTAGTAACATTTTGCGCAACACGAACCACTGTACCATCACCACCGACGGTAATGATACACTCAATATTATCATCCACTGTAACAGGAGCCTCAGAAAAATCTGAGCATGTATCTAAATCAAGAATGCACATGCCTCCGTGAACAGAGATGTAGTCTCTAATGAGATTGATGTATTTTTCGTGTAAATCACTGAATGACCTTGCAACAATTAAAAAGTTTTTCATTATTTGTCTAAGCTGTCATGAGCCATTTTAACTACCGCTGGCACATCAATAGCTTCCCCCATTTTTTCCTTTGTAGCTATGTGAATTAAATACTCAATATTACCTTCAGGTCCTTTGATTGGAGAAAACTCCAAATGAAGAACCGTAAATCCTATCTCTCTAACAAAATCAACGATTTTGTTAATTACTTCTTCATGTACCGCTGGGTCTCTTACAACACCCTTCTTACCAACCTTTTCTCTGCCGGCTTCAAACTGTGGCTTAATCAAACAAACCATTTCAGCATCCTCAGCAAGCAAAGCCTTGGCTGGGCCAAGCACCTTTGTAAGGCTGATAAAAGATACATCAACAGAGGCGAAATCAAGTGGCTCACCTATGTCTTCTGGTGTGACGTAACGGATATTAGTCTTTTCCATGCACACAACCCTAGGGTCCTGTCTAAGCTTCCATGCAAACTGACCATAACCTACATCAACCGAAAATACCTTTGATGCTCCGTTTTGAAGCATGCAATCTGTAAATCCGCCTGTGGATGCGCCGATATCCATACATACCTTGTTTTCAAGGCTGATATCGAAATGTGTCATAGCCTTTTCAAGCTTAAGACCACCGCGGCTTACATACTTAAGCTGCTGGCCGTGGATTTCTATATCTGCGTCTACGTCGATTTTGGTACCTGCTTTATCCTCGCGATTTCCTTTTACAAAAACATTGCCTTCCATAATCATGGTTTTGGCCTTTTCACGTGATGGAGCAAATCCCCTATCTACTAATACAATGTCTAGTCTTTCTTTCATATTAATTTCCTAAAGCTTTTAATACTCGCTCTGCAATGGACTCTGCATCCATCTTGAGCTCCTTAAACAATAAAGTAACACTTCCGTGTCTGACAAACTCGTCTGGTACAGCAATCTTAAGAACCTTGCCCTTAAAGCCATTATCATAAAGATATGCCTGAACATGCTCGCCAAAACCACCTGTCACAACGTTTTCTTCCATGGTGACAATCATATCGTATTGATTCTTGATGCCATCCAGGTAAGCTTTATCAAGAGGCTTTGCAAATCTTGCATTACAAATACCAGCATCGATTCCCTTTTCCTGAAGAAGCGCCTCTACTTCTTCGGCCTTCTTTACCATAGAGCCCAATGCTAATAGCATTACCTTTGAGCCTGATTTTATTTCCTCGGCCTTGCCAAGCTCAATTGGAGCACGTTGCTCCTTCAGGCCACAGTAAGCCTCGCCTCTAGGATATCTGATTGCTATTGGCCCTTTGTGCTCGCCTACTGCGTATTTCATCATATCTGAAAGCTCCCATTTGTTCTTAGGAGCCATAACAGTCATGTTTGGCATTGATGTGAGGAATGACACATCAAATATTCCCTGGTGTGTGCTTCCATCTGCACCTACAAGACCAGCTCTATCTATTGCAAAAACAACATGAAGGTTCTGCAAGCAAACGTCCTCTAGGATTTGATCGTATGCACGCTGCAAGAATGATGAGTACACAGCAAACACAGGTGTGCGACCACCTAAAGCCAGACCTGCCGCAAATGTAACAGCATGCTCCTCTGCAATACCTACATCAAAGAACCTGTCTGGGAACATATTTCTAAATCGCTTGAGACCGGCCCCTTCTGCCATAGCAGCTGTAATGGCAACAACCTCAGGATTTCTATCTCCCATCTTTCGCATTACTGTAGAGAATACATCTGTATAGCCTGGATTTGGATTTCGCTTTGGAAGTCCTGTTTCGATTTCAAATATATCTGTACCGTGGAAACGTGATGGATGACGCTCAGCTGGCTCGTATCCGTTACCCTTTTTAGTAATAACATGGACAAGCACCGGGCCATCGATATTGATAGCCATCTTGAATGTCTCAAGCATAGCCTTGATGTTGTGTCCATCAACAGGACCAAGATACATTATTCCTAAGTCCTCAAAGACCATATTAGGCACCATGAGGGACTTTATTCCATTTTTAGTGCTACGAATCTTTCTGATGATTTTCTCGCCATTTGGCCAGGATTCAAGAGAATTAAGCACGTTATTCTTAAGCCCAACATACTTAGAGCTTGTACGAAGTCTTTCAAGGTTGGTAGACATACCACCAACATTCTTTGAAATAGACATTTCGTTATCATTTAAAATAATAAGAAAATTAGATTTCTTAAGGCGTGATGCATTATTCAAAGCCTCGTAAGCAAGGCCGCCTGTAAGGGCACCATCACCAATAACCGCAGCCACTTTGTAATCATCTCCAGATAAATCACGGGCCATGCAATATCCTAATGCCGCAGATAAAGATGTTGAGCTGTGACCAGTATCAAAGCTATCACAGTCGCTCTCTGCTCTCTTAGGGAAACCACTGAGGCCTCCGTACTGGCGAAGATGATCGAACTCATCTGCTCTTCCAGTAAGAATCTTGTGTGTATAAGCCTGATGGCCTACATCCCACACTAGCTTATCCTTAGGAAAATCTAAAAGTAAATGTAGGGCGATTGTAAGCTCTACTGTACCAAGATTAGATGCTAAATGACCACCCGTTTTAGACAGGTGATCAATTAAAAATGTGCGAATCTCAGCTGGAAGAGCTTCAATCTCCTCCTTTGTAAGATTCTTTATATCATTTGGCTGCTTTATCTTATCAAGAACCATAATTACTAATTGTCTCTGTAAACGAGATAAGCTAATAAATCCTTAAGGAAAGCATTTTCATAAGGAAGCTTGCTTAGCATATCTATTGCTTCGTCTGTGAGACGTTTTACCTCTTCTTTTGATTTTTCTATTCCTGCAAATGTCACGTAAGTAGCTTTTTCGTTGCGCTCATCTGAGCCGATTGGCTTGCCAAGCACTGCCTCGTCACCTTCGATATCAAGGATGTCATCCTGAATCTGAAAGGCCATGCCAATTTTAGAAGCGATTGCTTCGATTGTGGCAATTTGCTCATCTGAAGCCCCGGCAAGTACTGCACCTATCTCCATTGCAGCTTCAATCAATGCGCCAGTCTTTAGCTCGTATATGAAATCAATCTTTTCTTCAGTGATTTCAAGCTGCTTCTTTTCAGATTCCACATCAACAACCTGACCGCCTATCATACCAAAGACGCCAGCCTTCTTAGACAGAATCTGAAGTGCGACTTTTATTCTGCTCACATCTGCATCTTTTGCTTCAAAAGCTGATATTGCCGTCTCAAATGCAAAATTTAAAAGTGCATCTCCTGCAAGCACTCCCATCGCATCGCCAAACTTTGCGTGAGTGGTAGGCTTGCCGCGACGGAGCATGTCATTATCCATGGCTGGCAAATCGTCGTGAACCAAAGAATATGTATGAATCATTTCGATGGCTGCCATGAAATAATTGATTGCTTCACCCTTGCCATCAAAAAGCTTGAATGTCTCATTCATTAATACTGGACGAAGGCGTTTGCCACCTGCCATAATGCTATATTCCATAGCCTCGAAAATGGTGCTCTGCATTCCAGTAACTTCAGGTAGAAAACCTGCAACTATTTTTTCAGCCTCTGCTGCTCTTTCAGCAAGCTGGCTCTTTACATCAGTTCCCATTTATTCTTCCTCTTCAAACACCTCAAGTCCGCCGTCTTTCGCAATAGCCATAACAGCTTTCTTGGTCTGTTCTATTTTAGCATTTGCACTCTGTAGCTCTTCCATTCCGCTTTTGTACAAAGCGAATGATTCATCTAAAGTAACATCTGGCGATTCAAGCTTTGTGATAATCTCTTCAAGTGCTTCAAAGCTTTCTTCGATTGTATTTGTCTTGTTTTCTTCCATTTTATCTCCTGTTAATTGCTGGTGAGACCTGTAACCTGACTATTGATTACGCCATCCTTAATTCTAAGGACGATATCATCACCAACACTTAATTGTTGAACTGAATCTACCCGCTTACCACTAGCATCTGTAACATAACCAAATCCTGTAGAAAGCTTTTTAGCAGGTGATAGACCATCCAGTCTGCCGGATATTGCTATCAGTCTGTTTTCGTATCTTTCAAGCTTCGAATGCATCAAACTATCTATTCGTTGATAAAGCATTTTCAGCTTCTCTTCGTTTGATTTGATTTTGTTCTCTGGACGAAGTGCATTAAGCCTGAGCTTGTAATTTTCAAGCTGTGTTGTGAGGTTGTTGATTTTGTAATCAAGCCCTCTATTCAACTTATCCGAGTATCTTTCGATTGTTCGGTAAAAATCGTCGTAAACAAAATTAGCAAGCTCTGCCGCCTGTGAAGGTGTAGCCGCTCTTTTATCTGCCACGAAATCTGCAATGGTAAAATCTGTCTCATGGCCCACAGCAGAAATGATTGGTGTCTCGCAATTAAAGATTGCCTTTGCCACAGCTTCCTCGTTGAAAGCCCATAAATCCTCTATGGAACCACCGCCTCGACCTACGATAATCACATCAAGCCCCATTGCATCCAGACAATTAATACCGGAAATAATAGAAGGGGCTGCTGCCTCTCCCTGTACCTGCGCAGGATAAAGGATAAGCTGCACAAAAGGATTTCTGGTCTTGGAAACACGAATGATATCGTGAACAGCTGCTCCTGTAGATGCAGTGATGATACCGATTTTCATGGCATGTGTTGGAAGTGGCTTTTTATACATAGGGTCGAACATGCCCCTTTCTTCCAACTCCTGCTTAAGCGCCTCAAACCTCTGGTACAAATCACCTACACCGGCAAGCTCTATTTCACTAGCGTACACCTGATACTTACCAGCAACTGCGTAGATGCCCACGTATCCAGTAACAACGACCTTATCTCCGTCCTTCATCTGAAACTTAAGGCCCTTTGGACGCTTACCAGCAAACATCACACAGGAAATGGCACTCTTTTCATCCTTAAGAGTAAAATAAATGTGCCCTGTATGATTGTATTTGCAATTAGAAACCTCCCCACTAAGGGAAAGGTTTCCAAGCATAAAATCATCGGCAAACATACGCTCAATATATGTATTTACCTGTGATACACTATATACATTTTTGTTCATTAGACTAACTTCGCAAGTGCTCCATTAACAAATCCAGCTGAGCTGTCTGAGCCAAATTCATCTGCTAAAGTAACAGCCTCATTAATGGCAACTCCCACTGGAATATTCTCGTATTTGATTTCGTATAAAGCAAGACGGATAAGTGTAAGATCTACCTTAGCCATACGTGTAGTCTTCCAGCCATCAACAGACTTATTAATAAGTGCATCGATTTCTGTAATCTTACTGCTAATATCCTCTGCCTTTGTCTTGATGTATTCTTCGTCCTCGGCAGTCTTGTTGTTCTTAGCTAAGTCTTCTTCCTCAGCATTGTCTCTGCCTTCAAGGAAAGTGCCGATAACACCGCTCATATCGTCTGAGTCATAAAACTCATTCATAAATACAGCCTTGAATACTTCTTTTCTGATTTCATGTCTATTCATAAATACTACTCCTAAAAATCTATTGATTAAGACTAATTAAGGGTGCTACGTTAAATAGCACCCCATAATTATACATTATCATGCATAAAAAATAAACAATTGTGAGTTAGTTAGTAGAAGCAACTGAAACTGTTGCAATACGTACATCAACAGCTGTAACTTCAAGGCCTGTCATTGTCTCAACTGCTGACTTAACCTTTTCCTGAACCATTCCACTAACCTTTGGAATTTCGTAACCATATTTCATATTAATAGCCATGCGAACTATGATCTTACCTGGCTCGTTATCTACAACTCTAATTGCCTTAGCAAGCTTTCCCTGACCAGCCTTTGAAATGCTTTCAGATGTAAGATTTCCAACTAATGACTCTACACCATCAACTTCAACTGCACCAAGTCCAGCAATGATTCCTACTACCTCTTCAGAGATATTAACGCAATCATCTCCATTAACATTTATCACAAAATTTTTACTTTCTGCCATATCTGCCTCCTAAATGCCTAAGAAAAACTAGATTAATTATAACAAAGAAGTCCCGTTTGGTAAACCAGTTTTAAAATTCTTTATCTGTTATCTACTTTTTCAGGATACATGTCATGGTTTGTGAGTCTCTGCCATGCAACATCTTCCCACTTTGTACCTGGCTTGCCATAGTTGCAATATGGGTCGATTGAGATTCCTCCTCTAGGAGTGAACTTGCCCCAAACCTCGATGTATTTAGGATCCATAAGCTTAATCAAATCCTTCATGATGATGTTTACACAATCCTCATGGAAATCACCATGGTTTCTAAAGCTGAATAAATAAAGCTTTAATGACTTGCTCTCTACCATCTTCTCACCTGGTACATAAGAAATGATGATATTTGCAAAATCAGGCTGACCTGTGATTGGACAAAGTGATGTAAACTCTGGACAGTTGAACTTTACAAAATAGTCATTTTCAGGATGCTTGTTTAAGAATGTCTGAAGCATCTCTGGTGCATAATTATCTGGATATACGTTGTTTTTATTTCCTAAAAGTGTAAGTGTTCCTTCTTCTTTTCTATCTGCCATTTTATTTCTCCTTATTCCTCGTAACTGATTGGGTCTTTTGTACCGTTAATCTCAAATGCTTTCATTCTATCGATGCATGTGCCACATCTTCCGCAAGCCTTATCGTGACCTTCGTAGCAGCTCCATGTAAGCTCGTATGGCACATTAAGCTCAAGACCAAGCTTTACAACTCCCGCTTTATTAAGACCGATGAAAGGAGCTTCTATTTCAAGCTGCTTTCCACTTCCCTCATAGATAGCCTTGTTCATGGCATTATTGAAATCGCTTGAGCAATCTGGATATGCGTTGCCTGCTGCATCGTCCGCATGTGCTCCATAGTAAATCTTTGAGCAGCCCTTTGAAAGAGCGATAGCTGCTGCACTTGATAAAAACAATCCGTTTCTAAATGGCACATAAGTGCTTACAGGCTTGCCATCTGTCTTTTCAAGCTGTGATGCATAATCCTCCTCTGGAATCTCTCCATCGGAATGCTGAAGTAATGTGCAATCACTAAACTGAAACATAGTAGATAAATCAAGTGTAATATGCTCTACCTTATAGTGTTCGCAAACTGCATCTGCAGCCTTGATTTCCTTATCATGGCGCTGTCCGTAAAAAATAGACAATCCAATTACATTCTCACTACCATATTCTTTTACAGCAAGAGCCAGACATGTAGTGCTGTCTAAGCCACCGCTAACTAAAACTAATGCTTTCATTTTATTCTCCTACAGTAATCTACTTAACAAATCTCTATCTGTTTTGAATCTACCTCTAAGTGTCTGTGTATGAGTTTTGGCACTGGCATTTTTGATACCTCTGGCTGTCATGCAGCTGTGGCTTGCCTCAATAAATACAGCCACATCCTCTGAGCCTGTTACCTTCTGGATAACCTCTGCAATATCGTTGCCAATTCTCTCCTGAAGCTGTAGACGCTTTGCAACCATATCAGCGATTCTTGCGATTTTAGAAAGTCCGATTACTTTTCCGTTTGGAATATAAGCAACGCTGACCTTCATATCGTACATAAGGGCAAGATGATGCTCGCAATAAGAAAATACCTCGATGTCTTTTACAACAACTAAATCCTGAGAGGTTTCATCATAATAATCCTCGTCGAATGTCTTGTTGAACATATCAGCAATTTCATCATTTGTGTAATTCATACCCTCAAATACTTCCTCGTACATGCGAGCAACTCTATCTGGAGTATCCTTAAGGCCAGCCCTTTCAGGATCATCCCCAAGAGCAATAATAATATTTCTAATGCTTTCTTTTATAAGTTCTTTGTTGATAGCCATATTATTCCTTTCTCACTACACTCCGCGCTTATTTGGATCCCAAATAAATTTGTGTAGCTGTAACTGAAGCCTAATATCATTTCTGTTGTGGTTTATCATGTAATCAACCATATCCGCTGGCTCAATCTTTCCAAATACAGGACTGATTAAGCATGTGCATTTATCGGATATACGATATCTATCTACTATCTCACAAACCTTATCAAGCTCATTCACATTGGAGCATACGAATTTTACTGTGTCCTTTGATGTAAGACAATCAAAATTAGTAAGATTCATTTTGTCTTCCATGCCTGAGCCTGCAAGCTTGTAATCAAGTGTAAAAGCTGGTGGATTATCTATCTTTGTAAATTCATGAATATCCACACTACCATTAGTTTCTATTTCAATTTTTAAATCCTCTGCTGCAAAGGCCTTCAAAAGGTCCATTATGTTATCAGCTAAAAGAGGCTCACCACCTGTAAGGGTAACGCGCTTCACCCCTGTTGATAATACATACTGAACAATCTCATCCTCAGTCATTTCTGTCGCTGGTGCATCAGATGTACAAGCCCATCTGGTATCACAATAGCTACAGCAAAGGTTGCAGCCTCTAAGGCGAATAAATACTGCAAGCTCTCCAGCGTGCTGCCCTTCGCCATTTATGCTAACGAATTTCTCTACTACATTAAATACTGACATATCCTCACCTACCTGCTATAGCTGGCACAGTTATTTGGAGTCTCGTAAACTGTCACCTCTGCTACATTAAATCCATACTCTTCAAACTTATCGAAAAAGTATTTTGAAAAGTTTTCTGCTGTAGGTCTGAAATCTACAACTCTCATAAGAAAATCCTCATCCTTAAGAGCAGCTACTGTAGTTTCCTTAAGTGAGCCTTCCTCATATATAAAAGTGTGATCAAAGAAATCTGTTTCCTTCTTGAGAGCATCCTTTACATCGCCAAAATCAACAACCATTCCTCGCTGCTGACCACTCTCTTGAAGCTCTTCAGCTTTAATCTTCACCAGCACTCTCCATCTATGACCATGCAAATTAGAACATTTACCCTGGTAGCCTGCCAAAAAATGGGCTCCGTCAAATGACGCCTCTGCAGTTAAATAATACATTGAATTCCTCCTGAAACAGGACCTGAAATTACACAAAAGAAAAGACTGTAGATGGCATACCTACAGTCTAATAATCTAATGATAATTAGTCCTGGTTTTGTTTAGGGACAGGATGGTACAAACGAACTGTCCTATTAAGTTTAAAGCATATGTATGATATACCCATTTTCAGAAAAAAGCAACCATTAAAAGCCTATATTATTAACTACTCCCACAGAAACATATTTATCTGTGATAGCTCTGAAATCGGTGCCTGGCTCATTATCCTCGTTATACTCTCCTTTTACCATATAACGAACGCCATTATCCTCAAGCTTTTCAACCACATCATAGGTATCTCTAAAAACCATTCCACGGGATACTGTTCTGTCGTATAGGATGCCCTTGCACTCTGATAGGCTGCATCCAGGAAAATTAACATTGTGAATCATACCTGGTGCCAATGGTGTATCAATAAGCTCCTTTAGTATCTGGCTTATGTATTTATCTGTCACCTCATGACAGTCACAGGCTTCCTCTGAAAGGGCTATGGCATGATAACCTTGAAATGCAGCTTCAAATGCTGCGCCTGCTGTGGCTGAATACTGAATATCAGATGCCACATTATAGCCGAAGTTGATACCTGAAAGAACTAAATCAGGCTTTTCGGGCATAACATTAAGGCCACCCACTCTTACACAATCTCCAGGGGTGCCGCTGCAATAGTATGCCTTAACACCCTCTACCGGAAAATCCTTACATGGATATATATCGATTGTATTGTGAAGTGTAATGCTGTGGCTCGCTGCACTTCTTTGAGTCTTAGGCGCCACCACCCATACTTCACCAAATTCCCTGGCCGCTTTGGCCAAGCGAATTATTCCGTCTGATTCTATTCCATCATCATTTGTAATAAGTATTCTCATAATGTCTCCCTGCTGCACTAACCCAGTTTCTTCTTTTGCTGACGTCCTGTAATCCTTACAAGAAGTGGCATTGGTGTCAAACGCTGAGCAGCCATCACGACGCTCATCATAAATCCTGGCACTATAATGGTGCGTCCTTTCTTCATGCCATTTAATGCTGCTGCAACGCACTTTTCAGGAGTAATCCCCTTTAAGGCAAACACAACGTCTGCATTTTGATTAAACTCTGTATCAACCGGGCCTGGGCAAAGAGCCGATACCTTTACCTTTGAGCCTGCCTGCTTTAGCTCCACAGCCACTGCACGGGTCAGGCTTGTCACATAGGCCTTGCTGGCATAGTAGGTGGCCATATAAGGGCCTGCTGGTAAAAGACCTGCAGATGATGCCACATTAAGTATGCGTCCCTCATCCTCTGCTACCATCTTTTTAAGAATACCCTTGAATAAAATATGCATAGCTATGTCGTTGACCTTTATCATAGAGATTTCTCTATCAATATCTGTCTCCACAAATGCTCCGGCCAAACCAAAGCCTGCATTATTTATAAATACATCTATCTTTTCATCCTCAAGCTTCTCTAGTAAAGCAAAGCATGACTTCTTTTTACTAAGATCTCCCGGGATTATCCTAACAGGCACATCCACCTCTTCTTCCAGTTCCTTAAGACGCTCCTCACGTCTTCCTGTAACTATAAGTCTGTAGCCTTCTTTAGCAAGCTGTCTTGCAAACTCAAGGCCAATTCCTGATGTAGCCCCTGTTATTAACGCTGTCTTCATAAAACGCTCCTCTTATGTAATCAATCTTCTACAATATAAAACTAAATAAAAGCATTATTATTAAATAAACTATATTGAACACAGTAAACTCAAGTATGTACTTTTTGCTACTGGCTCCATCTATATACGAATACTGCTTAAATGATATGAGGGATGCCATAGATGCAATCAGTGTTCCCATACCACCAAGATTTGTTCCTACGATTATCTTTGGGATATCTTTTGTAAAGCCTGAGCAAAGGATAGCCGCAGGCACGTTGCTGATAAACTGGCTAAGCACAATAGATACCAACACTTCATTAATTCGTATAAGCGATTCTAAGAAAGCGCTTACCTCAGGAATCCTTTTTACGTTTCCAATAAATATAAATAAAAAGATAAATGTAAGAAGCAATGAATAATCTGGCTTTCTAAGTATCCTTCTATCAAAGACAATAACTATCACAAGCTCGATTGCCATTCCGATGTAATAAGGCACAAGACGGCTTACTACAAGCAGTGCCAGGATAAATGTGAATACATACATTAAAAGCATTCTTTTATCCCTTGCAGTGCGCTTAAAGACGCTCTTATTATCACCAGAAAGAACTGCTGGTGCCCTCTTTACAAAAATCACAACACTTAAAATCAAAAGCACAGCTGCACATATGCTATATGGCAACATCAGCTTTATAAAAGAGCCAAGCCCCATATCTGCCAGTGAATATAAATACAAATTTTGAGGATTGCCAAGAGGTGTCAGCATACTACCAAGATTTGCAGCAAGTGTCTCAAGCACAATTACCTTTATGTACAAATCTCTTCGATTTGATATTGATAAGGTGATGATTGAAAATGGCACAAATGTCAAAAGTGCCACATCATTTGTAATGAACATGCTTGAGAAAAAGCAAAGCCCTATAAGAATAAGCACCACACCTCTGATGGATTTACTTTTTGCCACCAGTATCTCACCTATCTGTCTAAATACATTTAGCCTTTGAAAGCCTGCCATTGTAATCATCAGCATCAAAAGGATGCTGAGTGTTCTAAAGTCTATATACGTAAGATACTCTTTGCCCGGCTTTATAATAAAGCAAGAGCAAAGAGCTACAAGAAATGCTATACACAGCACTATTTCATTTTTAATAAAGTGTTTAACCGATTCCATTACTACTCTCTAATTCTTTTCTACCAGTGTGTCTTGTGTTCGTCAGTAACCTCTCCGGACTCTAGATCTACTAAATAAAATCCCTTAAGTGATGCTTCTGACTGGCCCAAAGAATTGCCATTTTCATCAAGAGGCTCTGCCTCTAAAACAAGCTCGATACAGTCATTTCCATGCTTATCCTTTTTGGTTCCATTGTCATATAAGACATAGATATAATCATCATCCTGAGCCACTGTTCCTTTGACTCGTCCTTTGGCATTATACCCAAGCTCGACAGAAAAATCATCAATCACTCCATTTTTTTGAAGATAATTGCACAGGATAATCATTTTATTCATGATATCAAGCTCATAATCAGCTGATTCCTCTGGATATTCCTCCTCAGGATAAGCCTCCTCATAATCTGCCTTATATTCTTCATACAAAGATTCATCTTCATAATAATCGTCGTAATCTTCTAGCGAATCATCTAAATTATCTTCCACTGTAGATATATCCGTTACATCATCTTTATCTAGTTCAAGGCCATAGCGTAATGCTTCATTGGTAATTACCGAATAAGTAGAAAGCAACAAAACAACTATTCCAATAATAATCTTCGCTGTGGCTTTAAGCTTAAATAAAATAGCAAATGTGGTATTTTTACCTGTTTGCACAATAAGCATTACAGCAATCCACGCACCAAGCACCACAAAAGCTACGGATTGTATATAGCCCATTGCTGCTATAAAGGTCTTTGTGGCGCCATGAGCCAGCAGGATATTATAATCAATACATGCTGTCAGCACACCAATATCCAAAACTAAAAACAGTGGCGCAAAGCATATTGGATTGATTATCCTTTTCTTAGGACCAACTTTTGCTCTATCAATAACAGCATCCTCTGACTCAATCCATTCGTTTAATACATTTAGAATTGGCGGCTTATACTCGTATGATATAAGTGATAATGCATCCTTACATTTTTCCTTTAAACCCATCAGGGCACAATTAATTGCTAAAGCCACCAAATAATTATTCCTAGCCCAAATGCTCATATTTTTCTTTTTATACAAGCAATAATAATTGAAGTCGAACTTCTCTTGATCAGATAATCCGCTCACCTTTCGCATTGTGATATTTCTATTCAGAATTATCACTTCTGCCCATATCAATAACACAAAAAGCCCCACATAAATAATGGCTTTCGAAACACAATACAGCTCAAAGAAATTTCTGCTGACCATAATATAGTATGCAAGAATCTCACTTAATACCATTGCAATAATGCAAATCCTGTCTATCTTAAATATCCTCTTGGCTGCTTCCACACCTCTGCTATCTGGCTTGTATTCATCAATATTTAATGTGTTATCAGCAAATATATTTATCATAACAATCAACTTCTCCTTAAAATAGTAATATATTTACTTTACTCAAAATAAATATCTACTTCTCCTAGTCCATTATCCAATTTAATTGTTAACAGTGGTAATGATTCATCATGTGATGATTCACCGTGAATATTTACTTTACCTAAACCATTATCTGTAACAAATGATACTCTTAATTCCTTTGGAATATAAACAACAAGCTTACCTAAGCCATTATCCATATCGATGAAACCACCATCGGGATCTACAGTTGAACCATTTAAATATACAGTCATTTTTCCAAGAGCATTATCTATTTTACCACGACGAATATTCTTTACCTGAATATACTCTGTTCTAGCCCCCATATTGTTATCTACATCAAATGTGCCCTCTCCTTCAGAATATGATGTAGTTGTCCTCTCAAAATGATTTTTCTTTTCTTTTGGCTTGGAAAAAATCAGTTCTAAGCCAACTCCAACTAATACAGATACCAAAATGATAACTGCTATAGATGCGTTTTTTATTCCAAGTTCAGTTGTAAACAAACATGCGGCAAGCCCAATGGGAAATGTCATTCCAACAAAGCTTAATTTTTTTAATGCTTCAGCAAAAACATAAAACAAAATTAAAAGAATACCAATTTTCACAAGTGGCAAATTAGGAAACATTCCAATATTATCCAGTAATAAACATACTGCAAACGCAATTACTATTACCCCTCTAAGTATATTTTTATAATTATTTTCTTTCATCTTTTTAACCTCTTCTCTTCCATTATTTCAATTAATAATTTTATGTAATTTCTTGATGCATAGGCCCGCTTGGTAGACCCTTTAAAACTCACTTCGCTAGCACCAGTGATATTCTTTTTTATTGAGACAATTAAATCAGTGTTAACAATTGTTGATTTAGAAACTCTAATAAAACTTCTTGGTAGAATTTCTTCCAATTCATATAACTTTTGCCTTTTTCTGTAAATATTGTTCGCCGTATGAATGGATATATAATTACCATCTGACTCCATGAAGATAATGGATTTCAAATCCAAGTAATACTCCACATCATCAATGCTGGCAGATATTTTTTGACCTATACTTATCTGTGTTGATAACAGACGCTGCAGCTCTAATATTTCTTCTGTTATCTCACGACAATGAATAGTTACTCTATCCTCTTTCAGCGAATTATCTACGTCAATGTTTATTCTCATAACTATTGGCGCCTCCTTATGATTATATTTTACATAACCTAGTTATAATCTCAACATTTTGGGACAAGAGGTAATTTTTTGGAGGCAACAGGTAAAATCTAATTTATAAGGCATACAAAAAGAGCGGTACAAAAGGTACCACTCTTCTTCAATCGGAGTGACGCGATTCGAACGCGCGGCCTCTACATCCCGAATGTAGCGCTCTACCACCTGAGCCACACCCCGATGCCATTTATGATTTTATCACAATGGCTTTCAAAAATCTCAATATTTCAGATTAAATATCTAATCCAAAGACTTCTTTTTAGTGTGAAATCTGTATGCATTGGCAAGCATTATACCAACGATAGAGAATACACAGGCAATAAGAAATGCCTTGTCATATGAGCCAGTGTTGGCAAATGTGTTTCTCATAATCTGTGGGCCAAAATATCCTGCAAGGGCAAATCCGATGAACATAATTCCATAGTTTACAGAATTGTTCTTTGGACCAAACTGATCTGCTGTAAAGCCTGGGTAAACTCCCATGAATGAACCAAAGCTGACACCTACAATTGAAAGTCCTATATAAAACATTCCAACCTGACCTGCTCCCGCATTGAAAAGGCACAATAATCCTGCTACAGCAAGAATACATGCTACCATAAGAGTATTGATTCTTCCAATCTTGTCAGAAAGTGTTCCTGCGCCAATTCTACCAAGTGCATTGAATAGAGCAAGGACAGAAACCGCTATACCTGCAGCAGCTGGTGTCATGCCTATCATATTTTGAGCCACTGATGATGCTTGTGAGATAACCATCATTCCTGTAAAAGCTCCACAAGTTAAAAGGAATAACATGATATAGAAAACAGGTGTCGCAAGCATTCCCTTCCAATCAAGATTCTTAGGTGCTGCACCACCTGCTGCCATAGTTGTCTCCCATCCTGCTGGTTTGTATCCCTCTGGGCACTGCTCTAAAAACATGCAGGATACAGCAATAAGAACAAGGAACACAATACCTACTGCTTTAAAAGCAAATGTGGCATCTGAGCTAGCAACAACCTTTGTTACAATTGGAGGAAGAATAACTGAACTCATTCCATAAACTGCTGTGGTCACACCACCAATAAGTCCTCTCTTATCAGGGAAGAACTTAACACAAGTAGAAATTGTGCTACCATAAGCCATACCAAGACCAAGACCTCCAACAATTCCGTAGGTCACAATTAAGAATCCTATACTTGTAGCAAATCCTGAAAGGAACATTCCAAGCCCCCACATAATTCCGCCTACAAGAATGACCTTCTTTGGGCCAAATTTATCATTGAACCAACCACCTGAAATCATAGTGATAGGTCCCACTGAGTTTGCTATCGTATATACGATAGCCAGGTCACCAGGTGTAACGTTCATACCAAGTGATGCATTGAAATAATCTGCCATTGCAGATGAAAATACGCTCCAGGCGTAGATTGAGCCTAAGCATAGATTGATGAAACATCCAGCAAAAAGGACTATCCATCTTTTCTTGTCTAAATTCATAATGATTCTCCTATTTTTGATTACTAAAACAATTGTATTTTAGGGCCATGGAAAATCATTTTTTCTTGTTGCTCATTTCTTGTCGAATTTTGCATTTAATGGAATTACAGATTCTCTTCTCCCCATTTTTTTAGCTGTAGCAAAATGGGAATCAAGCTTTTGGCCTTTTCTGTGAGTGTGTATTCTACTCTAACCGGCATTTCATCGTATTGTGTGCGGCAAACCAGCCCATCTGCCTCTAAGTCTTTAAGTGATTGAGCCAGCATAGTGTTAGTGATGCCATAAACAGAGCGCCTCAAATCTCCATACCTTGCAATTTCATTATTATCAATGACACATAGAATCATTATCTTCCATTTGCCACCAACGATATTCAATACTTTCTTTAAACCGCAGCCCTCGCCAGCGATTTCTTCACATAATGGTTCTTTTTTCATAGTCAGTTTTTCCTTACTAGGTTAATATTTCTTGCGTACTTGATATATTTTTCGTACCACCTATAATAAACATATCTTACAGATGTATGTCAAGCTAGCAGACAAAAATAAAATGTAAAAGGAATTTGATATGGCAAAAAAACTTGCAAATGTAAATAAGAATATATGCGTTGCCTGCGGTGTATGTGCCTTGGAATGTCCAAGAGAAGCAATTAGGATTCATAATGGTTGCTACGCCATGGTGAATGAAGATATATGTGTAGGCTGCGGGCTATGTAAAAAGGCCTGCCCCGCAGAAGCAATTGAATTGAAAGAAAGGGGCTAACATGGCAAAGACAAAACGAAATCACTGGTATAATTATTTATGGATTTGGAGCATTATTTATTTTGCCCTTGGATTTTTCAACATATTATTCGCATGGCTCGGCATGATTGATTTTATTCTTCCACTAATTTTTGCAATCGTCGGCGGCAATAAATGGTTCTGCAATAATATGTGTGGCCGCGGCCAGCTGTTTTGGGTATTAGGAAGAAACTTGGGATGTTCTTGCAAGAAACCTGCCCCAAGATGGCTTGCTTCTAAATGGTTTAGATACGGCTTTTTAGCATTCTTCCTCACTATGTTTGGAACTATGATTTTTCAAACCTATCTGGTATTCTCCGGAGCCGCAGAGCTTCGCAAAGCTATCAAACTATTTTGGACTTTCAAGCTGCCATGGCAATGGGCGTACTCCGGAAGCATTTTCCCGGATTGGGTCGCACAATTCTCATTTGGTTTTTACAGCCTGATGCTCACCTCCACTTTGATTGGATTAATAGTCATGGTACTATATAAAGAAAGAACCTGGTGCACATTCTGCCCTATGGGCACAATGACTCAAGGCATATGTAAAATAAAGGAACACAAAAACAGTAAGTAAAAGGAGTCTGATATGACATTAGAAGAAAGAGCTGCTCTTGCAGCGAATTTAAAAGCAACTGGTCAGTGCAACTGCACACAGTCAGTGCTAAAAGTATTTGAAGACAAGATTGATATTGCTCCAGAAGAGCTATCTAAACTTGCCGCTGGCTTTGCAGCAGGCATGGGCTGCATGGAAAGCACCTGCGGTGCCCTAATCGGCGCAGTAATGACTGCCGGAATGATAACAGACGGTGCTGGCACACCTAGATATTCCAAAGAAATCGTAGCCAAATTCAACGACAAATGCGGCGCTACTATTTGTAAAGACTTAAAGGGAATCAGCAGTGGTCAGGTACTCTGCGAATGCCCTGAATGTGTAAGAAATGCAGTACTCTCTCTTGGGGAAGTGCTAGGGGATATTGTTTAGAAAACAGCGAGGCAATAAAGCCTCGCTGTCTTTATAATCCTCTTCCAAATCCATCAGACAAATCCTTTATGACTTCGCTGGCAAGCACAAGGCCTGCTACAGCTGGTGTAAAAGCGATAGATCCAGGAATATCTCTACGCTCTGTGCATTTGTGCTCTGCACCTGGTGGACAGATACAATTTGTTCTGCAGCTGATTGCCATATCCTCAATAGGACGGGTTGGCTTTTCATCAGAAAATACAACCTTTAGCTTCTTTACTCCACGCTTTTTCATCTCACGACGCATCACTTTTGCAAGAGGACACATGGTGGTCTTGTAAATGTCTGCAACTCTGAATCGGCTAGGATCAAGCTTGTTGCCTGCACCCATGCAACTGATTACAGGTACATCATCCCTCTTACATCTCATGATAATCTCTATTTTGGCTGTAACTGTATCTACAGCATCTACTACATAATCGTAGGATTTGAAATCAAAATCATCTGCATTTTCTGGAAGGAAAAAGCACTTATGCACTGTAATATCAGCCTTTGGATTGATATCGAGCATACGCTCTTTCATCACATCTACCTTGTGCTTTCCAACTGTGGAACGAGTGGCAATAATCTGTCTGTTAAGATTTGTAAGACAAACTTTATCATCATCAATCAAATCAAAATGACCGATTCCTGTACGAACAAGGGCTTCGCATACATAACCGCCTACGCCGCCTATTCCGAAAATTGCAACTCTCTTATTCTGTAACTGCTCCATGGCTTCTTGGCCAAGAAGGAGCTCTGTTCTTGAAAACTGATTTAACATAAATACCTCTTATTAACAGGAAACAAGCAGATGACATCATTCCATCATCTGCTTTATTTCCTACTGAATTACTAGGTATATATTATTAAGTTTGATATCTTTTGTCAATATGAGTAAATTTGTTATTACCTTTTTCCATATTTACAATGTATATTCCCAAACTTACCAGCACCAATGCTACTAAATATCGGATAGTAATTGTTTTCCACTCTCCTAAAAATAGAGCCGATAATAATGCTCCAAAAATAGGATTTGTAAATCCATATATAGTTACCGAAGACACCGGATTATATTTTAAAAGTATCCCCCATATAGAATATGCAACTGACGAAATCAAAGCCATATAAACTATAAGAAGAAGCCACGCATATGAAGTCAGATGAAGTCGACCACCGGCAATGAAACCAATCAAAATCATAATTGCTCCGCCGATGACAAATTGATACCCACTGAGGGTTACAGGATTTTCAACAACTGAATATTCCTTGATTAAAACAGATGATATGGCATAGGAAATAGATGCAATAAGAATAAATCCCTCTCCATTTATAGAAAAGCCGCCATCTATACTTCCACCAGCCAGACTAACTGTAATTACACCTATGGCACCTAAAAAGCATCCTATTACTTTCTCTCGCGTTAAATGCTCCTGTTTTCTTACAAGACATGCAAGCAATATCGCAAAGAAAGTGCTCATTCCATTGATAATAGAAGACTTTACTCCAGATGCATGAGCAAGACCCATGTAAAAGAAAAAGTACTGAAGAATAGTTTGAAAAATGCTAAGCTTAAAAACCATTCCCAATGTATCTTTCCTTGGCATCAGAACTTTTCGCTGCAGTATACTGCCAAATATAATTGCAAGTATCCCTGCAAGCAAAAATCTTATTCCTGCAAATAGAATCTGTGACATGGCATCCGAAGATTCCACATCGAACATCCTATAGCCTATCTTGATACTAGGGAATGCGCTACCCCACAAAAGGCAGCACACTATAGCTAAAAAGCACACTATATATTTATTTTTTAATAACGTTTTGTCTCTCATCAAGCTTTGAAGTTACTCCAATTCTCCCTCTACATTTATCTTACTTAACCCCATTCATCATCTGATAGTGTAAGATCACAGTCCCCTGTAATGCTTTGCCAAATACAATGAAAATGCAAACAGGCCAAGGGTTTCCAACCCATGATATATGACAGCCGTCCATACAATGCTTATAATTTTAATCTGTGTTTCAAAAGTCACCATTTGAAATACCATAAAAGCCAAAATAAAAATAAATGTGATTACAGTGGCTAGTATTTTCAAGAAGCGATCTTGTAGAAAAACAGCGGTAACAAATATCCCAATTATAATCGCAGAAAACATTCCAATATATTTAAACCCGTGGGTGTAATTATAGATTTCTGCAAATGTCACTGCATTATCCGCTGAGTAGACGGGTAAAAGTTCATATAAACCGCTAATGAATCTCTTATACTCATAATTAGAAACCAATGAAATAATCTGAACAAAAATCAGTATAACAGCCCAAATCTCAAGCAGCTGGTATATGGCTTCCCCTTTAAGTGTAGAAATTGTATTTGGAATATATTTCTTCTGCAGCATAGCTACTTCATCCAAATCATCCTCGTCAATTACGTATATTGCCTGTTTTATTTTTCGAATGTAATGAAGAAATACCAAAAATATTAAAAGCACCACTATCAGCTGAATAATAATACTAACGCCAAAGAAGCTATTATTTAACATATCAGGCCTTAAAGGATTGGAGTTAAATATAATTCGGGAAAAAGCATTTAAAACTTGCCCAGCTAACCCTGCGATGGCTGATATACAAATTGCCTTTGAAAGATAATGTCTTCTGAAATTTATGTACACCTACCCCACTCCTTCCTAGTCAATTCAGTCCTCTTTAGGTTTATTCTTTAGCAGATAACTGCCATGCATCACTTCTGCATATCCCTCTTAATTCTATCAATAAGCGTAACATCAGCTGGCAGCCAATCTACATCATCAATGGTGTCTGTAGTTAACCACTTGGCAGCCTCAGCTTCTTTTAGCTCCAGATTTCCGTCCCTCACTTCACAGTAGAAGCAATCCATCGAAAGATGAAATGTAGGATAATCGTATTCGACAGTATCGATAAATGGCCCCACTTCTATATGCGTAGCAAGCTCTTCCTGTATTTCTCTCACAAGAGCTTGCTCAGAAGTTTCCCCTTCTTCTACTTTGCCACCAGGGAATTCCCAGCCACCTTTGTAGTCGCCATACCCTCTTGCGGTTGCAAAAATCTTATTCTTTTCTTCAATGGAATCACATATTACTGCTGCTACAACTTTTACTGTTTTCATTATTTTGATATTTTACTCCGTAAAGTACTGTCTAATTTATAGTGTAGCTACAATTTCCGAAATGGCAACCAACGTAGCTTCTCCACTAATTGCGATGCGATTATTATCCTCTAGCTTGCAATATAAATACCCACCGCGCTTTGAAGCCTGATACGCTCTAATTTCCTTTTTGTTCAATACCTCTGACCAATATGCCGCTATCTGACAATGAGCAGATCCACACACTGGATCTTCCGCAACAAGTAGTTTAGGGAAGAATGATCTCGAAACACAGTCTACATCTTTTCCTCTTGCTGTGGCATTCTGTCCACGACCTGGAAGCTTTGAAAGCTTCATCTGATCTGGGTTCATATTTTTTATCTGATTTTCTGATTCAAAAATACACAGAAGGTCTGGTCCAAGAAGTGCCTTTATTGGCCGCTCGCCATAAGCCTCTTCCATTTCATCCGTAACCGGGATTTCCTTCTGTTCATAAGTAGGAAAATTCATTTCTAAAAGATTGCCGTTTCTTGTTACAATAAGCTTTCCACTGAGAGTATTAAACTCGACTTTGTCCGAATCCTTATCGAAATAATTAAGGATTACAAATGAAGATGCAAGAGTTGCGTGCCCACAGAGTTCTACCTCTGAACCTGGTGTAAACCAACGCAAGTGATACCCCTGCTCTTCCTTAACAATAAATGCTGTTTCTGATAGATTATTTTCCATTGCCAGCTTCATCATTGATTCTTCTGATGGCCAGCTATCCATAACGCAAACTGCAGCTGGATTACCTGCAAAAGGTGTATTTGTAAATGCATCTACAATATATTGTTTCATTTTTCCTTTTTCAAAATCAATAGCTTCTTGTAAACCTTCCTTTAAATCCTCAAATAAAGAACTCATAAACGGTCACCCCCTATTATTAGCATCCTCGAGCAATCTTATGTCATATTACTCCTTTTTATACTCATTCTTTTGCAAGAATCTGATGTTCCACCCTTAAATACAAATGGTAAATCTACTTTTGACAATTCCCTAAGAAACATCGATTGAATTGTATCTTTCTCAATCATCTGTGTTGTTCTATTTGCTTCCCTAGCAACCGTCTCAATTATCTTTTGCCATTCTTCTTTAAAGTTTTTATACCAGCTCACCCATCAAGCCTCCATTATAAATATTCTTATAAACCTTATCAGGATAGTAAGAAATATATTTTTTAACTTGATTAAAATCCAAGTTTATATTCTCAACAAATCTAATAAGTTTATTTCTATACTCAATACCAGAGATTTCACTATACTTATCAATAACTGTCATAAAATCTAAGAACTGTAAAGCAGCTTTATTTGTATCATTTATTTCTACAACCGGCTTATAAATAATAACTGAATTTCCATCAATATCTATTTTACGTTGCTTAGTTGTTGCCTCATTGCTACAAACCTCAATAACAGCTGCATTTTGTGTAGTAAATCCATATTTGTTAACTAGCTGAAGACCAGTGATATATCCAGAAACCTTACCTTTTCTACATAAATATTTCTTTTCGATAAATCTATCAACAGATATCTTCCCTTTAGTACCTAATATTGTGATATATGAACGATAGTAAACACCATTATATAATCTTTCAAGCTTACCCTCGTCCACCAACTTTTTCATCTCTTGCCTAAGGTAATCCTTTGATTTTGTAGGTAGCTCATCAAGAAAAATTGGATCGCCTGTTTTATAATTTTCAATTATGTAATCATATATCATAGCTCAACCTCACATATTTGAAACTATACTTTTCACTTTTATAATACATGTACTTCAACAATTTTTCAAGATAATTAATTTTCTCTAATTTCTCTATACTGGACAGCTTAAAGCCTTGATTTTACTTGGATTCTACTTAATTAGTCTTTATGTTAAAAAATAAGCCACTCCTCCACCTGCTAAATACCAGGAATAAAAGAGTGGCATATCTTCTTCATTACATCAAACTCTTTCCACTGCTCCATGCATCGCCAACCTTCTCACCAACAACAAGATACGCATTATTAAATGGATCAAATGTGATAGGCTTAACCTTGCTAACATCTACTTTGCCATCTGTAAGAGCTGATTCATCAACACTTACATTAACAATCTCACCCTTTAAGATGCAGCTGTCGTGGTCAAAGTTCTTTACCCTGCATTCCACACAAACAGCAAGTTCATTGATAATAGGTGCATTTACATTGGCACTCTTTGCAGCTGTAAATCCAGCTTTGGCAAATTTATCCTCATCCTTATTTCCGGAAGCAATACCTACATAATCACATGCTGCCACATGATCTGCGTCAGCCATGCTGATTGTGAAAGCTCCAGTCTTCTCAAAATTCTTGCAAGTCTTATGTCCAACAGATAGGCAAATAGAAACTTCATTAGATTCACTAATGCCGCCCCAAGCTGCATTCATAGCGTTAGGAACACCATTCTCATCGTAAGTTGCAATAATCCATACTGGCTGTGGATAGCTCAATGGCTTAGCCCCAAAATCTTTTCTACTCATAGTTGTAATCCTCCTCTCTTTATAATGATTATTAGCCTCTACTTATCTTACCGTATTTACGAACTATCTCCAATCCGCCCATAGGAACGCAGAACTTCTCATCCCTTGGTGGCTGGCATGCCTGATACACTTCCTCTAGGTCGAACCACTCTACACTGTCCAGCTCTTCCTTTTGGATGGTAAGGTTATCGATTCCTACTTCCTCATCATAGACATAGACGAATGCAATTTCATTGTCCCTGAATGGCTTGCCATGGAATTCCTTTTCATACTGAATTGGAAATGTTCCTGCAAATTTCAAATCATCCGGATCCGCCTGAATACCAAGCTCCTCAGATAGTTCTCTAACTGCAGATTCCAATGGCGCATCCCCAGCCTGAATATGTCCAGCTGATGAAGTGTCGTATCTGCCAGGAAAAGAATCCTTATTCATAGCTCTCTTCTGTAAAAGAACATCTGTCTTATCACCATTTTCACGAACCACCCATATGTGAGCAGTTCTATGTCTAATGCCTTCAGCGTGTGCCTTTGATCTGGTCACTGTCTCGCCTGTAGGCTGCCCATTTTCATCTACGATGTCAAAAATCTCTTCTGTCATATTGCTCCCTTTTATTCTCATTCTTTTGCAAGAATCTTTAGTCCTGCAATTCCAACTACAATAAGAATAACACATATGACCTGTGGAACCGACAGTTTTTCATGAAAAAGAAATACGCCATTCCTTCACCTGCTAAGACCTAACGGTAAAGGAATGACGTGAATCCCACTACTCGGTAGCAATGGGCGTCTGTTTGTTTAATTGATGTGATGAATAGGTCACCCCACCAAACACATGGGGATGCCTAGGGGATGATTTCAAAAAAAGAAAGCACCAATAAATGATTGATACTTTCTACTACAATATATTTATGGTTAATACCCCTTACAGCCAGTAAGGAATTATCCATCTTGTTGCTTAGCTGTATAATGGTGGAGCAATCGGTAT
>NZ_KK211358.1:279046-318389 GCF_000621865.1 Pseudobutyrivibrio sp. MD2005 | reverse complement strand
TGTACTTCTTAGGCTGAGGGAAACTTGGTTGATTTTGTAGTGCGCTTAGTAAAATAAAAGCAGGTTTTGCAATATATAAGCATGCGCTGCCATGGACGGCAGCGCAAGTGGTCACTTAAAACACGATGTTGAATGTGCCACGGTGATTATATATGCAAAACCTGCTTTGTTATTTTACTTAGCAAACGGAGTATGAAACCAAGTTCCCTCAGCCTGAGAAGTACATTTAAAACTTAAGTGTCCGCCCCCATAAAAAACATTTTTCAAAATGGTTCATTCCGCAACAAGACACATGTGCGATGCATAAATTGGGCCCATAAGAAAAACAGCAATATTCGCAAAATTGCATCCCCCACAAAGCCCCGAGGGCTACTGCATGGGCGGGGCTATTAGTATATGTAAACTGTGAATGGTAACAAATGCCTGAATAATTTGACTACCTGGGCCATGATTGATAAAATTATCTTCGAGTGAGTTCACTCTGGAGAAGATGTTATTATGGAAAACGAAGTCAAATATAAGAGAAATAAGAAAAAGAGAAAAAATAAAAAACGTAGTAGGCTTATCATACCTATATGCGCAGCCGTTGTCGTAGTCTGCGCAGGTGTGGGAGCCTATTTTTATTATGATTATTCAAATAGAGTGTATTCAAATTGTGTGGTGGAGCTCGGCGGAAGTGTTACTGCGGCAGATTTTCTAAGGAATAGCAATAAGTCGGCGGAGTTTACACCTGGCACTGTGATTTCAACAGAGCATGCTGGGGTATATACTGTGGGGATTCAGTCTGATGGATACACATATGAGTGTACTTTGGAGGTGGATGATACCACAGCTCCAGAATTAAAGGTTCATGAGCTTACCCGCACAAAAGAAGAAATCCCTGCAGTTAAGGATTTCATTGATGAAGTCAGCGATTTGTCAGGGGAAGTAAATGTCTATTTTGGCACGGGTATCAGCTTTGATAATTATGGTGATATTCCAGTTACTATTGTGGCAGAGGATGCTTCGGGGAATCGTACAGAGGCTGATACGGTGCTGCATCTGGTGGAAGAGTATGATATTGTTCCACCAGTAATAGAGGGACAGCTTGATAAGACTGTATATGTAGGTGAATCTGTAAGCTTTAAAAACGGTGTGGTTGTTACAGATAACATAGATACAGATTTAGAGGTGCAGGTTGATAGCAGTCAGGTCAATCTTAATGAACCAGGAGAGTATACAGTGATTTATACAGCTACCGATTCCATGGGAAATATGGATTTAAAGGAAGGCGTAATTACTGTTATTGAGCAGCTCTATACAGAGGATGAGGTATTTGCTCTGGCGGATGAGGTTCTTGATGAAATCATTACAGATGATATGTCTGATTATGATAAGGCGCATGCTATTTATGTTTGGATACAGGGGCATATGGGGTATAGCGAAAGCACCGACAGAGGCGACTGGCTAAAGGGTGCTTACGATGGACTTAAGAATCGACATGGCGATTGCTATAACTATTTTGCAGTCAGCAAAGCACTGCTTACAAGAGCAGGCATTAAGAACGAAGATATCGAAATTATTCCTACGGCAACACGTCATCACTATTGGAACGTGATTGATTGTGGTGAGGGCTGGAGACATTTTGATACAACACCACGTGTGGATAAAACCTTTAAGGGATTTTATCTTACTGACGAGGAGCTGATGGCTTACTCTGATATGCATTATCATTCTCACAACTATGATAGAGAGATTTACACATATTTTAATGACGACCAGGAGCAATAATGGGGATGAAAAGATTAGGAATAATCGGTGGCTTGGGGCCTATGGCCACAGCATATTTCATGCGTCGTATCATCGAAATGACAGACGCAGCCACTGATCAAGACAATATAGAAATGGTTATATACAATGTGCCATCCATACCAGACAGGACAGGCTACATACTTGGAAAGAGCAAGAAAAGCCCACTCCCTAAGATAGTGGAGCTTGCCAATAAGCTGGAGCGAGATAATGTAGATTATATCGCCATGCCGTGTATCACTGCTCACTATTTTCATGATCAAATTGCGGATGCAGTATTTGTGCCTGTGAGCAATGGAATCAAGGAGACGGCGGCTTATCTGTCGGCTGAGGGCATATCCAAAGTAGGAATTATGGCTACAGATGGAACGGCGTCCATGCATTTGTTTGATTCTGTTTTAAAGGATTATGATATTACATGCGTTTATCCGGACGTAGAATGTCAAAAGCTTGTTATGTCTATCATCTATGATGATGTAAAGGCGGGCAAGCCAGTAGATATGAAGGAATTTGAACTTGTCAAAAGTCAGCTTCTAGAGGCTGGGGCAGAAGTGATAATTCTTGGATGCACAGAGCTTTCCATCGTCAAAAGAGATCATGACGTTGGTGAAAAGGTGCTTGATATAATAGATGTTTTGGCTCAGGATTGCGTTAAGAAATGCGCAAAATTACGTCCAGAGTTCGATAATCTAATTACAAAATAGAGGTGTGACATGCAAAACAATGTACTAGATTACATAGACGAAAGTCTAAAACGTGTACCAGACAAAATCGCATATGCGGATGACGAGGTACAGCTTACTTTTTCAGATGTGAAAAACATCATGGATTCAGTGGGAACTAATCTTTTAGAGCGAGGCTGCAAAAAAGAGCCAGTTATCGTATTTATGAAGAAGAGTCCTAACACCATTGCAACATTCTTTGGTGTAATTAATGCTGGTTGCTATTACGTGCCAATCGACAGCGAGATGCCAGCAACACGTATCAATCTTATTTTAGATAATTGCAAGCCAAAGGTTATAATCTGCGATGACTCAACAATAGAGATTGCAAATAACTTTGACTATAAAGCTGATGTGGTATTATTCAGTGATATCGTAAATACGAAGAGCGATGAGAAGGCTTTAGCGGATGTTAGAAAGCACGCTATTGATACAGATCCAATCTACATCGTGTTTACTTCAGGCTCAACAGGTGTGCCAAAGGGAGTGTGTGCCTGCCACCGTTCGGTAATAGATTACATCGAACAGCTTTCAGAAACACTTGGCTTTAATGAGGATACAATCTTTGGAAATCAGACACCACTTTACTTTGATGCCTGTCTAAAGGAGCTTTATCCTACACTGAAATTTGGTGCCACAACATACTTGATTCCACATTCATATTTTATGTTCCCAATAAAGCTTGTGGAATACATCAACGAGCATAACATCAACACTGTTTGCTGGGTTGTATCAGCTCTTACTATGATAAGTGCATTTGCTACATTTGATACAGTTGTGCCACACACACTGCGCACAATTGCTTTTGGTAGCGAAGTATTTCCTATAAAACAGTTCAGATTATGGAAGGCAGCCTGTCCAGAGGCCAAATTCTTTAATCTATATGGACCTACTGAAGGCACAGGAATGTGTTGCTATTATCCAGTAGAGAGAGAATTTGCAGATGATGAAGTGATTCCTGTGGGATTCCCATTTAAAAATACAGAGATTCTTCTTCTCAAGGAAGATAACACTTTGGCAAAGGATGGGGAACAGGGCGAAATCTGTATTCGTGGAACATCTGTTACACTTGGCTACTACAACAATCCAGAAAAGACAAAAGAAGCCTATGTGCAAAATCCACTAAACACAGCCTACCCGGAAATCATTTATCGCACAGGCGACATTGGTCACATCAACGAATACGGTGAGCTTGTTTTCCACTCACGTAAGGATTTTCAAATCAAGCACATGGGACACCGCATCGAACTAGGTGAAATTGAAGCCAATGTAAACCTTGTACCCGAAATCAAGCTCTCAGGGTGCATCTACGCCAAAGAACAAGGCAAGATTGTACTCTACTACGTGGGCGACATCACAGAAGGCGACCTTATCAAGGCGCTCAAAACCAAGCTGCCACGCTACATGCTACCAAACAAGGTCAACCGCCTTGAGGCTATGCCATTCACAGCCAACGGAAAGATTGACCGCGTGCGCCTCGCCAAGATGTACGAGGAAACCTAGTCCGCTGGTTACGGCTACAAGCCTAAGGACTCTCCGCTTCGCATAGAAAGCTCCGCTTGAGAGTTCTTAGAGCTTGATGCCTACCAGCTCATCAAAGATTTATACTGTATAGATTAAGCGGCTACATAACCTGGGCGAACGCAAGTACGGGTGCCCTACGGGAGTACGTAAAACTTGGAGGCCGCTACGAAATATAAGGAGGAAAGAATATGGAACAGTTATTAGAGATTTTAGGAGATTTACATCCAGAGGTGGATTTTGCCACTGCAAAGGATTTGGTGACAGGCGGAATTTTGGATTCATTTGATATTGTGTCACTTATTTCGGAGATTAATGAGGAGTTTGATGTGACAATTGGTGCAGCAGAGCTTACACCAGAGAATTTTGCATCAGCAGAGACAATTTATGCACTCATCAAAGCTAAGTTAGATGACGAGGACTAATTAATGTTATTTACTTCATATGGATTTATAGGTTTTTTGATTATCGTATTTGCGATATATTATTTATTGCCTGGACGCTTCCAGTGGCAGTTTTTGCTGCTGGCGTCCTACGTATTCTATTTTATCGCTGACCCAAGATATCTAATCTTTATTGCCATAACATCGGCTACCACATTTTTGGCGGCAAAAAAGATTTCCGATAAAAAGAAATCTTTTGATGTTTGGTTTAAAGAGCATAAAAAGGAGTATGAAAAAGAGGAGAGAAAGAGCCTTAAGGCAAAGGAGCATGCGGCAGAGAAAAAGATTTTTCTGGCATGTCTGCTTTTTAATTTAGGTATTCTTGCTGTGACAAAATACACTAATTTTACCATAGCAAATATCAACTCTCTGTTATCAACTTTTGGAAGGGCTGATGGAATATCATTTGTACAATTGATTATTCCAATGGGAATTTCGTTCTATACCTTCCAGTCTATGGGATATCTTATAGATGTTTTTAATGGCAAGCATGAGGCTCAGGATAATCTATTCAAATTTGCATTATTCGTATCATTCTTCCCACAGTTAGTTCAGGGACCTATCAGCCGCTATTCAGATTTAAGTGCCACTCTTTACGAGGAGCATAGATTTGACTGGCGTACAGTATCATTTGGACTAGAGAGAATCCTTTGGGGATTCTTTAAAAAGCTGGTTATAGCAGATAGAATTCTGGTTGCTGTTAAAGCAATTATTGAAGATACAAATACCTACAACGGTTTCTATGCATTTGCCGGTGCCATGTTTTACGCCTTAGAGCTTTATGCAGATTTCACTGGGGGAATCGATATTACTATTGGTGTGGCAGAGACAATGGGAATCAAAGTTACAGAAAACTTTATTCGCCCATATTTTTCAAAGAACATCAAAGAGTATTGGAATAGATGGCATATTACCATGGGTACATGGTTTACAGATTACATCTTTTATCCTATCAGCGCTAGCCAGTTTATGATGAAGCTTTCAAAGAAGAGCAGAGCAAAGCTGGGCAACAATTTAGGCAAGCGAGTGCCTGTTTATCTTTCAAGTTTTATCGTTTGGTTTACTACAGGTATTTGGCATGGTGCCAGCTGGAACTTTATTGTATGGGGACTTGGCAACTTTGTAGTTATCATGATTTCCCAAGAGCTTGAACCATTTTACAGATGGTTCCATTCTAAGGTGCATGTGGCAGGAACATTTGGTTGGAGATTATTCCAGGTTGTTCGGACCACACTTATTATGTCTAGCCTTCGTATGTTTGATTGCTATAGGGATGTGCCTCTTACATTCAAAATGTTTGGAAGCATATTCAGCAAATCAAGTCTTTCCCAGCTGAAGATAGATGCATTTATTGAAATGGGGCTTACAGAATGTGATTACCTGGTTGTATTTATAGGAATGCTTGTGCTAGTAGCTGTCAGCTTAGTGCAGCGTACCGGAAGCGTCCGCGGTAAAATCGCAACTCTTAAAGCACCAGTTCGCTTTGTAATCTGGTACGGATTATTTATGGTGACACTTATCTTTGGCGCATACGGAATCGGCTATTCAGCAAGCCAGTTTATTTATAATCAATTCTAGTTGGAGTTAAAATGTACAAAAAAATTATTATAGTTATTTTAATAATAGCGATTTGTTTGTCAGGGCTTGGGCTTGCAACAAAGCTTCTAGAACCTAAATATATGTCGGGAATCCTAGAAGGCGCAATGATACAAGAGTATTATGATGACCCTACTGATCACAATGTGGTTTTCATAGGTGACTGTGAATTATACGAAAACATTTCGCCTGTTTATCTATGGGAGAATTTCGGAATCAACTCTTACATCAGAGGTAGCGCCCAGCAGTTAATCTGGCAGTCATATTACCTTGCAGAGGAGACAATTAAAACAGAAAAGCCTGACATCATTGTGTTTAATGTGCTTTCAATGAAATACAATGAGCCACAGAACGAAGCTTATAATAGAATGACTTTGGATGGTATGAAATGGTCAAAGAGCAAGGTTGATTCCATCAATGCCTCAATGACCGATGACGAGAAGTTTATTGAGTATCTTTTCCCTATATTAAGATACCATTCTAGATGGAGCGATTTGAATTCTGATGATTTTAAATATCTGTTCCATCGTGATAAGGTTTCTTTCAATGGCTACTATATGCGCGTGGATGTCAAGGCGGCAGAGGATGTTCCTGAGGGCCGTCCGCTTCCAGATTATCAGTTTGGAGATAATTCATACTACTATTTAGAAAAGCTTACACAGCTTTGTAAGGAAAATGACGTAGAGCTTATTTTGGTAAAGGCTCCTACACTTTATCCTTACTGGTATGATGAATGGGATGAGCAGATTTCAGAGTTTGCCAAGGAGAATAATCTTACTTATATTAATTTCCTTGAAGCCCAGGATGAAATCGGAATCGACTGGAGCACAGATACATATGATGGAGGCTTACACCTAAATCTCGCTGGTGCCGAAAAGCTTTCTCAGTACTTTGGAACGATTCTTTCTGAAGAGTATAATGTGCCGGATAGAAGAGATGAAAAGGCTCTTAATGAGTATTGGACTACCGTAATAAATCGTTACAATGACGAAATTGCTAGGCAGGAAAAGAACTTAGAGCTTTATGGTTCAGTCCACGAACCGGAAAATTGAAAACAAATTGTTCACATGACTTTTGATTGATGTGATGTTATAATTATTGTACAAATCGGAATTTGGTTTTTCTTTGTAACAAGAGATTGGAGTGGTAGTATGAAAATTCAATCCAACTTAAACACATCGCAGTATCAAAAAAATATCAATCACATGAAGTCAACTGAAGAGCAGCAGAAGAAATCTGCTAGAGAGCTTTCCAGTGGCAAAAAAGTGAATACAGCAGCAGATGATGCAGCAGTTATGGCTATCAGTCAGAAGATTGCTGAGGAGGTTAAGAGCCTCAAGACTGGAAGCAATAATATTTCTTATGGAATTGACGCAGCAAATATTGCTGATGGAGCTCTTGCTAATATTGCGGATTCCCTTGGAGATATGGAGCAGAACACAGTTCGTGCCATGAATGGATTATATTCAGAGAGTGACAGAGCTGTTTTACAGGAGGCAAATAAGCAGACTGTTGCTACAATAAATCAAACAATCAACCAGGCCAGCTACAATGGTAAGAACCTGCTAGATGGAACAACAGGTGATATAAATATCTACACTGGAACATCTAGTACTGCGATCACAGAGGCCGATGCTAAATCAGCAATGGCTGGACTTGAAAACTTTGATATATCTGGCGACCCTAATAAAATATCTACCGATGCATTAGACGAGACTTATTCAAAGCTTTCTTCTATGCGTAGTCAGATAGGTGCCGAAACCAACGGACTTTCAGCTGCTTACAACATCAATAACACTACAGCTGAGAATCTCACAGCAGCCCAGTCAAGAGCTGAGGATGCAGATTTTGCAGAATCTGTTACAAAAATGAAGAACAGCTCTGTGGTTAGACAAGCACAAAACATGACTTTTAAGAATCAGATGGAAAGTCAGGAAAACCTAGTAAACAAGATGCTACAACAATAAATCAATTATACGGCCCTAAGCTAAAAGCTTAGGGCTTTTTTCTTGCGGTGATAGGGGCGTTACCATCCACAGTTTATATTATGGGGCCGCCCTCCACCTGCCTTAGCCTGCCACCGCCTACCGGCACACAAGGCACGATTTTGCGAATATTGCTGCTTTTTCTTATGGACCAATTTATGCATCGCACATGTGTCTTGTTGCGGAATGAACCATTTTGAAAAATGTTTTTTAGGTGGCGGACACTTTAGGTTTTAATGTACTTCTCAGGCTGAGGGGACTTGGTTTCATATTACGCTTGCTAAGTAACATGACAAAGCAGGTTTTGCATATATAGGTACCGTGGCACATTCAACATCGTGTTTTAAGTGACCACTTGCGCTGCCGTCCATGGCAGCGCATACCTATATATTGCAAAACCTGCTTTTATGTTACTAAGCGCGCTCCAAAATCAACCAAGTCCCCTTCAGTCTAAGAAGTACAATTTATACAATGCTGTGTGTCCGCCAACCAAAAACATTTTTCAAAATTGTACAGGCCTGCAAAAGACACATGTAAATAAAAGATGCATGAATGGTCCATTAGAAAAGCGCAATATTCATGCAATGTGCCTTGTGTGCCGGTAGGCGGTGGCAGGTGAAGGCAGGTGGAGGGCGGCCTAAAGACACCACGGCAGTGGATGGTAACGATTAATTTGAGATTAAGAAAAAAGATGTTGACAAAGGCAATTAGATTGTGTACAATTTAATCATCCTAAGAGATTAGTTTTATTAATAGGCCTGTTAGTAGTTTTTGTAGCAGGAGGTATAAAATGGAAAGATATGATATTGCAGTTATAGGAACAGGACCTGCTGGATTAGAGGCAGCTATTACAGCAAAAGTTAGAAATAAGTCTGTTCTATTACTTGGTAATAAGGGTTCTTCAGATAAGGTGTCAAAGGCCCATACAATTCAAAATTACTTGGGACTTCCAAATGTTTCTGGCGAGGATATGGCCAAGGCATTTTTGGATCATGCTAAGGGCATGGGTATAGAAATCACAGAAGATAAAGTCAATGCAGTTTATTCCATGGGACAGTATTTTGCGATTCAGTGCCACGGAGGCGATTACGAGGCCAGCTCTGTAATCGTGGCAGCTGGAATGAGCGCTATGAAGCCATTTGCTGGTGAGATGGAAAATCTTGGCCGCGGCGTTAGCTACTGCGCAACATGTGATGCAGCTCTTTATAAGGGCAGAACAGCAATCATTGTGGCATATGACGCTGAGGATGAGGAGGAAGCAGAGTTTTTAGCAGAGCGTGCTGAAAAGGTTTATTATTTACCTCAGTATGATTATGCTGGAAATTTAGGTGGCAACATCGAAGTATCGGTTGATGTAAAGCCATCATCTATCGCTTATAATGATGGTGTGGCAACACTTGAAACAGATAAAGGCACATTTAAAGCAGACGGAATCTTTATCTTAAGACAGCAGATTGCACCATCCCAGTTGGTGCCAGGTCTTCAGATGGATGGTAATCACATCGGTGTAGATCGTTCAATGGCTACCAATATCAAAGGATTATTTGCATGCGGCGATATCACTGGTGCACCATATCAGTATATCAAGGCTGCAGGAGAGGGAAATGTGGCAGCGCTTTCAGCTGTTTCATATCTTGCAGAACTTAAGAAAGCACAAAACTAATTAAGAGTTGATTTAAATTGAAAGGAGTTATACTATGGTAAAGAAAATTAATCAGGATGAATTTAAGGCACTTGATAAGTCAGGGGTTTCAGTATTAGATTTCAACGCAACTTGGTGTGGTCCATGCAAGATGCTTGCACCAGTTTTGGAAGAGGTATCAGAGGAGTTAGGCGACAAGGCTAATTTCTACAGTATTGATACAGATGATAATCCAGATTTAGCAAGAGAATATGGTATAATGAACATACCTGCCATCGTTGTTTTAAAGGATGGGGAAAAAGTTGATATGAATGTTGGATTTGTTCCAAAAGAGGCACTTTCTGATTTCGTATCTAAGAATCTATAATAATTAATGAGGTGAATGAAATGGGCGATAAATACGATTGCTTAAAAATTTCAAATCAGCTATGCTTTCCGCTGTATGCTTGTTCTAAGGAGATTGTAAAAAGATATAAGCCATATCTTGATCCAATAGATCTTACTTACACTCAATACATTGCTATGATGGTGATTTGGGAAGAGAAGGAGATTACAGTTAAGGCACTTGGCGATAAGCTATTTCTTGATTCAGGTACACTTACACCTGTTCTTAAGAAGCTTGAGCAGAAGGGCTATGTTAAGCGTAGTCGCTCAAAGGATGATGAGCGTAATCTTATTATCACTTTGACTGATGAAGGATTGGAATTAAAAAAGCAGGCATGTCAAATACCTGCTAAAATGGGGCAATGTGTTCAGCTTTCGCCTGAAGAATCATCACAGCTTTATAATTTACTTTATAAGATTTTGGGAAGCTTCCAGGCTAATGATTAGCACTAGCTAGAAGCTAAATAAATCTACATTTTCACGAGCTTTAGAAATGACATCGTCGATGAATGCGGCGGTGTCATTTTTTATTGTGTTCCAATCAATGACTTTTACATTTGATAAATCCGCTTTTGCATCTTCAAAGACATCACCCATATCGTCTACGGTGGAAATCTTGCCTTTTACGTACCCCTCCGCCAAAGTATCATCGTTTCTTGCGACAACTATATTGGTGGCTTCCATACTGATGCCGGATTCGCTGTAGTTTAGAAGCATTCCGGAATCGATTGTGTATACATCACCATTAGAAGCGTAGTAGCTAAGGTTGTTTGTAAATGAGTTGGTGTAAAGTGTATCTCCATTGCGTTTTATTGTGGCAGTTACATATTCATCATCTGGAAGAGGACGATAAAGTTCCAAAGTGCTAAGGTTGTCTCCATAAACTGAAATATAAGCACCCTTGGTTCTATAAGATAAATCAAACACAAGCTTTCTGGCATGATTGTGCTTATCCAGGAAAACAGAGCAATTAATATCATGATCTGGTGCATCCATTCCAAGCAAATCCCAAATGAAATCGCCTTCGCCTTCTGGGACTGTTATTGCAAATTCACTAGCCTCTGTGCCGTCTTCATCAACAAAAGTCTCGCCTGTGGCTTCAATTTTGATGCTGTTAACGAAATTATAAATATTTCGCTTGTTGTTATGGAACCATTCTCTGTTGATATCGTATTTTAGCTGAGGAGCCTCTGTGAATAAGTCGTTATTAGTGTCAAAACCGTATGAAATGCCGCCAAGGAGAGGCGCAACAAGATAAATGGTATCGTTATCTGCATATACATCCAGCTCGCCTACCTGTAAAACCAGCACATCCAGATTGGCTTTGCAAGAAAACTTCTTTTGGGAAGAAGAACGCTCACCGCGGATGGAGCCGCTGATTGAGTAAGGGAACCCCTTGACCTTTTTTATAGATGTAGAACCAGAATATCGTATATCCGCATTGGTATAGTTATCGAATAAATCTTTTAAATCGATTCCGTAAGCCAGGTACTCTGGATCTTTTAGCGTGGATTCAGAAAAATCTATGACCGAGGCTAGAATCCTAACAGATGGATTGTAGGTAAGCTGAGCCTTGATAAATATGATAATGGCAAAAAAGATTATAAATACAATTATTATTTTTTTCTTCATTATTCAAAATAAAACTGCTAGCAGAACTAGCAGTTATTCCTCCATATATGAAACTATATCAATTCGCCTGGGGTATCTGCAATAGACAATGCGATTTCAGTGTCCATCTCAATTAGATGTCTTGCCGCTTCTGTATTTGAAACTTCGATGGTATCTTCTGCAAATCTAACGCAGGCCTCATGATACTTTTCAGTTTCGCCACTCTTACTGTACACAAGCATATAGAGCTTTGAGGCTTGTAGCTTCATGTGGATATCATTTGAAATAGTTGCTGAGGAATCCATGCTAAGTACAACGGCTTCCGCGCGTTTGAATTCACCCATTCCACAGAATGTCTCTATAAGAAGCTTTAAATCTTCAACATAATCCTGAACCGTAATCTTGGAGCTTTTTATAAATGTAACCAGCTCATCGATGTGGTCGTAAACGTACTGGTTGTCACCCATGTGATAGTGGAGATTAGCATACAAAACAGAAAGACTCAAATCATGATGATGCATATCATTCTTTTGAGATATTTCAGTAGCTCGTTTTAGATAAGCCTCTGCATCGGAGTAACGATGTGTGTGTAGGTATGAATAAGCCAGATTGAGGAACACAACAAGATAGGCATGAGGTGAATTGTCAAATTCAGTGCCATATTCTTCTAAATCCTGCAATGCCATTTTGCCATAACTGATTGCTCCGTCATAATCGCCAAGAAGCATATAACGATTGCAGATGGTAGTATAGAAAAAGTGCTTTGCACCTTTGATTCCATTTTTATCAATATAATCAAAGGCAGAGAGGCATTTGTAAAGCATTTTACTGTCGTAGCCCATGATGCCGTATGCAATAGCAAGCCCACGCAGCGATAGAATGTAGTGAGTCTTGTCGCCTATTTCTTCGTAAATACTTCGAGCCATGTTGAGATTATCGATACCTAGCTCCAGGCTGTTTGCCTGTACAAGTTCTAGACCTTTGTTATAGTACTCGAGTGCAATCTGTTCTGTACTAGCCATAACTACCTCCTAAACATTACTCCACAAACTTCTTTCAATAAGTATAATAAGTAATATTTAAAATTCTGTGACGTTTTTCGTAATTTGTTGTTTTGAACCCTATTAAATATTAAAATAACGGTAGTTAATAGTTAAATAATGGGGGATGTTATGCACAACACAAGCAGATTCGTATATCAGATTATTATCGTCATTGGAATTATCATATATCTGTTCATGATTGGTATGATGCTTTGGGGAGAAAACAATCTTCCTGATGAGCGAACCTACACTGATTTTAGTGTGGCAGATTATAGCGATGGCTGGAGACGGCTATGTCCAGATGGCACTTATGAGGATATTACCATTCCAGGAAAATACGAGCTTTCAAGAGCAGAAGAGCTAATCATCGAAAAGAAGATAGAACATATTGATGAGCCTGTAATGTATGTTTCATTTGATTCTGAAAAACAGGATATATATGTTTATGTTGATGATGAGTTTAGATATAGTTACTCAACAGATGAAACCAGATTATTTGGAGATAATAGTCCAGGGGCATTAATGTTTATCCCTATCTATCAATCCGATGAAGGAAAAACATTAACAGTTGAATGGATAGGAAACAACAATTATGCCGGCGTGGTGGACAAAGTTTCTATTGGAACACAGGCGGGAATTACCCAAAGCCTATTTGAAAGAGAAAAGATACCGCTACTACTAACAGGAACCGTTATTTTTCTTGGACTGATGGCCTTTATTATCGGTGTTCTTGTAAAGCTTTCCTACAACAAGACACTACCGTTGTTTTTTTCAGGGTGGGGCGTTATGTGCGCTGGACTTTGGGCGTTAGCCGAGTCGCCTACCAGACAGTTTATAGCACCAAACTTTTCACTTATTTCATATATCACTTACCTAAGTCTGATGATGATGCCATTTATTATGGCTATGTATTTTGACAGATTGCAGGATGGGCGATACAGGGAATTATATATGATTGCATCAGTGCTTGAGTTATTTGTTGCATTCATAGGGCTGATTCTTCAGTTTTTCAATAACACTGATTTAAGTGGAATTCTTGTATTTGCATTTGCAGGTATAATCCTAACCATGATTATCTTTATAATCGCGGTAGTCAGTGATTTTATCCAAGGACATATAAAAGAAATTTGGACAGAGATGGTCGGAATATTTGGTGTATTTGTGGCGGCTATTATACAGATAGTTGCTTACCGAACCAGACCTACCTCAATCGATAGAAGGATTATCTTACTCGGCCTGCTATTTATGATTACCATGTCATATATCAGAGCTCTCAAAAATGTAAGAACCATGGAGCGAGATATGTATGCAGCAGTTCAAGCTCAGGAGGCAAGTACAGCATTCTTAAGGCGAATGTCTCATGAAATGCGTACACCTATCAATGCCATTCTTGGAATGAATAAAATGATCCTTCGCGAGAGCAGAGATGAAAATATCTTAGACTATGCCAGAGATGTAAATGGTGCAGGAAACTATCTGCTCAGTATAGTAAATGAAGTGCTTGATTTGGCTAAGGTAAATGCTGGCAAGATAGAGCTGGTGGAATCTGATTATGAAATAATCGATATGATTCGTGAGTGCTACGCTATGGTAAGGCCTAGAGCAAAGGCTAATCGCCTTGCTTTTGAGGTAGACATGAGTGATGTGCTACCAGCCGAGCTTAGAGGCGACAAAGAAAGGATGATTCAAATCATCACAAATCTTCTTACCAACGCCGTAAAGTACACACCTGAAGGACGAATCACACTATCTGTTCAAGGAAAGATATCAGAAGGACGTTTACTTCTTATTATCAGTGTCAGTGATACAGGCATCGGCGTTGCAAAGGAAAACATCCCTTATCTGTTTGATTCATTTAGCAGAGTAGGCGAGTTCTCTCATGGACGTATCGAAGGCACTGGACTTGGACTCACTATTACAAAGCAATTAGTTGATCTTATGGGAGGCACTATTAAGGTTGAATCAGAGCTGGGAAAGGGTACCGTATTTACGGTAGTTATTCCTCAAGAAATACGCTCTATTGAGCCATGCGGCACATTCTCTATGGGACCAAATGGAGATCGACGTGTGGCAGACCGAAACGAAGTATTTGACATCATTGGAAAGATTCTCGTAGTTGACGATGTTGCTATCAATTTACGAGTGTTTACAATGCTTTTAAATAACACAGATATTAACGTAGACACTGCAATTAGCGGCAATGAAGCATTAGAGAAGATTAAAAAGATAAAATATGATATGATATTTGTTGATCACCTGATGCCTGGAATGGACGGTATAGAACTAAAATCTCTTATCGAAGCTTTACCGGACAATCCAAATCGGGAGACACCGCTTATCATGCAGACAGCCAATGCAGTGGTTGGTGCAAGAGAAGAGTACGAAAAACTAGGTTTTGATGATTACATTGAAAAACCTATAAAAGAAGAGGAGCTACGCAAGTTACTCCGAAAATATTTGATTTAATAGCCTGTTGAATATCAACTGGCGGAATGGAGAGTATTATGGCATTTAATCCAGCAGATCTATTTAAAATCAGAGGTGCAGCAGAAAAATTCAATTCCAATCATCCAAAGCTGATTCCATTTTTAGGAGCAGCCAAAGGAAAAGCGATGACCCCAGGCTCAGTCATTGAACTTTCAATCACAGACCCTTCTGGCGAAAAGATTGAAACCAACCTTAGGGTTCAGGAATCCGACATCGAGCTAATCAATCTCTTGATGGAAATTGGCTCTAAGGGGTAGATGACACGTTACCATTCACAGTTAAATAAGGACTAAAAGTAAAGCTCACAAATAAGTGGGCTTTATTTTGTCTGCAGAAATAATTAGAATATATGTATTAAACAAATCGTAGCTTGTATTAAAGAATTCTGCAAACAGGTTTATTTAGTATAGAGGGTCTTCGGACCCTCATTTTTTCTTTGAAGGTATAATCATGGGCTGATATGGGAGGTGGTTATACCTTTTGGTGAGCTATAGGACACTATGTTGAAGTCAAAAAGGTATAACCAGAATGGGATTTTATGTCAGGTTATACCTTTTGGCGGGCGATGAGACATTATTTAGAAGTCAAAAAGGTATAACCAGAGTGGGGTTTTATGTCAGGTTATACCTTTTGGCGGGCGATGAGACATTATATTGAAGCGAACAAGGTATAACTAAGAGCAAAAATAGTAGATGGTTATAGATTCTTGAAAAACATCAGTTTTTCAGGAATCGTAAATACCATGAAAATAGATTTATCTATTTTCATGTCCTGCAAAGCAGGATTCTTGCTGACAATTTCATTGTTCTGTCAGCAAGAAGTCATACCTTTTTGTCTAGCAGGTAAGCTTCAATGGTTTTATTAATAATATCTTCAGTAAGCGGTGAATTTTAACCTATAAGCTTATAACCTTAATTTTTTTAAAAATATTTTCTTTTTTAAATATGAGATGTGATAAGCTTATAAGGTGATTTAAATTAACAAATCGGAGCTTGTAGGGGGAAAAATATGATAATTGGATTTATTATCTGGACTGTTGTTTCTTTTATTTTTGTCGTTATCGGTATTTCTTGCTTACGCGCAAAAGAACCTGTAGGATTTTTTACTTTTGCTAAGCCTCCAACTGTTACTGACATTAAGAAGTATAATAAAGCAGTGGCAATCCTATGGTTTGTATTTGCATTGTTACTTGAGTTTTTGGGGTTACCATTTCTATTTTGTGAGCAGAATTCTCCTGTTTTTACAGTTATAGTATTAGGAGCTTTTTTGCTTGTGATTGCTATAATTATTTCCTACATTTTTATAGAAAAGAAATATAGAGTTTAACAATTCAAGTTTGTAAGGGTGAAGAAAATGAATTATAAAGTAATTGACAAAGAGACATATTATCGTAAAGGCGTATTTCGCCACTTTACGGAAGATTGCAAGTGCTCAACCTCGATAACGTCGAGAATAGACGTAACAGAGCTCGTCACACATTCAAAGAACACAGGAACGAAGTTTTATGTCAATTTCCTGTATATTCTTTCAAAGGTTATGAATTCACGTGAAGACTACAGAATGGGATACCTTTGGCAGACAGATGAGCTGATCTGCTATGACGTGATCAATCCAACACAGTATGTTTTCCATGAAGATACGGAAACCTGTACGCCGGTATATACAGAGTATTTTGAGGAATATAAAAAGTTTTACACTGGTGCTTTAAATGATGTTGAGGAAGCGAAGAAGACTCGTGAATATGGTTTAGACATGGCAAATCATCCAAACTGGTTTGATGCATCTTATATATCATGGCTTTCATATGACTCGCTTAATATTGAATTGCCTGATGGACATTTATTCTTTGCTCCTATTATCAATTGGGGAAAATACAGAGAGGAAAACGGTAGACTTGTTATGCCTGTAACAGTTCGACTTAATCACGCAATTGCAGATGGATATTTGGTTGCTAATGTATTTCGTCTTTTGGAGAAGGAAATCAATTATTTTGTTGAGTTATAATCGGACAATTCAAATTTGCCTTTAAGCTGCCTTTAAATGCGATGGGAGAGAATATTTATGGACACCTTCCTGTGTTAGGCTTTGGGTAAGCTAACGAGGGAGGTGTTTTTTATGACTAGTATAAAGCTTACAATTGGTATTTCTACCAGAGCATTATTTGATTTGGATTATGAGAATGAAATTTTTGTAAATGAGGGAGCGGATAGCTATGTTAGATATATGGTGGAGCATGAACATGAACCTTTGAAAAAGGGACCAGCTTTTGGCTTGATTCAGGCATTTTTGGCTCTTAATGATTTGTACGATGAGCCAGTGGTTGAGGTCATTGTTATGAGCCAAAATTCTGCAGATAGCTCGCTTAGGATTTTTAATTCTATTTCATCTTATGAATTAGATATTTCGAGGGCAGCACTTACTACAGGCGCATCAATTGTGCCATATCTATCTGCCTATAATATTGATTTGTATTTATCTGCTAATGAGGAGGATGTAGCCAGGGCTACGATGGGAGGCATTGCAGCAGCTACGGTATTAGCATCGCCGGAATCGGCAAAGGATGGTATATCGCAAATACGAATCGCATTTGATGGGGATTGTGTATTATTCAATAATGAGTCTGAGTTGATTTTCAGGAGGGAGGGCTTGGAAGCTTTTGGAGAACATGAATTAAGTCATGCTCTAGTGCCTTTGAAGAGAGGGCCTTTTGCTAATCTGCTTTCTGTTATTTCTGAGTTGCAGGGCCAGTTTGATGATGTTGCTCAGTCCCCAATTAGGACAGCTATTGTTACAGCAAGATGTGCACCTGCTCACGAAAGAGTTATCCGCACTTTTAGGGATTGGGGCGTCAGGATTGATGAAGCGCACTTCTTAGGAGGTATGGATAAGACAGCAGTTTTAAAAGCCTTTGGTGCTCATATTTTCTTCGACGATAGCGATGATAATATAAAAGCAGCCAGCACTGTTGTACTGGCTGCAAAGGTTCCTAATTTTCTTAAGGTTATTTAAATTCAAAGAATTTCGTATCAAGTTCTGGATAAGCACGCTTCATAGAAATAGGTGCTCCGGATTTGTTCACAAAGCAGTGGCTTGTTCTTGCGATGGCGCGGTCTTCGCCAGTAGCTTTATCGTATATACGATAAGCAACTTCCATCTCATGCCCATCGTAAGAAATAAGCTTTGTATCTATCACTACAGTCTCATCAAACTTAACACTACTTCTATATTCAATAGAATGAGATATGATTGGTGAGCTAATTTCCATTTCAAGCATTTGCTTAAAAGAAAGTCCCATCTGTTCCATTAAATTCATTCTGGCATCTTCAATCCAGTTGATATAATTGGATGTATGAATCACGCCATGGTAATCAGTCTCATGATATTTTGTGCGATGCTCAAAAGGGGTAATCTTAATTTGCCTCTTAGCACCAGCTACTTCAATTTCTTGTTTTGCCATAGTCTTACCTCCTGATGATATGTTTATTAATTATAGTATAACACTTTAAGGTAGAGTTAATTATTAAAAAACAATAAAACTTGTAGAACCGTAGGGGTGTGGCTAATCGTGGGCTGGAATTTGAAAAGGATTAGCCAGAGAGGAGAGGTGATGGCTAATCGGGGAGGAGTAAGTGTAATAGATTAGCCGAATTGTAGAAGGTGTGGCTAATCGGGGAGGAATAAGTGAAATAGATTAGCCAAAGTGGAGAGGTGATGGCTAATCGTGGAGGAGTAAGTGAAATAGATTAGCCAAAGAGGAGAGGTAGTGGCTAATCAGGCAGGAGTAAGTGAAATAGATTAGCCAGAGAGGAGCAGTAGTGGCTAATCGGGTAGGAGTAAATGAAATAGATTAGCCGAATTGGAACAGGTGCGGCTAATAAACCAGCTAAAATAGAAATAGATTAGCCTAATGGGTTAAGCGGTGGCTAAGATAAATGGAAAATGATTTTAAGATTAGCCAATATTGACTAATGATTTAATAAATAGTTGTGTATAATAATACTGATTATGACTTCTTGTGGGCTACTTAAGGAAAAAGCCCACAAGAACTTGGCTTTGCCAAGCAATATTTTCTTGCAGAAAATATTGGTCTTTGTCCGGTTCTTGATTTTCTGAGGAAAATCAAAAACCTAAAAACTATAATTGGAATGAACATAATGATTTGTAAAAATTGCGGAAAAGAAATTGAAAATGGCCATATAATGTGTCTTAACTGTGGGGCTCTGGTTAATTATAGTACAGGGGTGACCGGTAGCATTAATTGGGGCGAGCCAGTTAATGTGCCTGCGCCAGCGCAAACATATGCCCCAGTAGACCAAGAGTACCAAAAAGAGCAAGATACCCAAAAAGAGAAAAGTACCCAAATAGAGGAGCAGGTACTTGTTGAGCCAGGCAAAGAAATAGCCCAGCGCAAGCTTGTTGCTGTATTAAAGCAGATATATATAACAAAACAGGAAGCATTAATAGCGCAAGAAAAAGCTAGAATTGAAAGAAACAAGATAGAATACAATAGGCCTACGATATTTCAGGATGAACCAACCCCACAAAGAACAACCAGACAGGTGCCAACCCCAAGCAAGCCTCGTAAAACAAATAGATTTATGGGTAGATTCGAAGCTATGACTGATGGCGAGAAAATGGTTGCTATTATTAAGTTTATGTTGGTGCTGATTATGGGAATCCTTTCTTATTTAGCTGCAAAGGACGAAGAATATCATTCTTATGAGCAGTCTAAAAAGCGATGGGATGTGATAGATAAAGCGATTGAAGATTACGAGCCTGAAACATCTATACCTGATGATTATTATAAATTGTTTGAGAATGGTGATACTCTTGAAGGGTATGGTATTTACGAAGAAATCTTCAAAGACGCTAATCCTGAAGATATGGAGGATCCTTTAGAACTAGAGTCAGGGGAAGATGAGAAATCTGAGCAAGCCGAGAACGCTGAAGAAGATGAGAGTTCTGAGGAAGCTGAAAACTCTGAAGAGGCGGATATCTCGGAAGAAGATGAAAACAATTGAAGCTTAGAGCAATAAGTGGTACAATGTATGCAATTGATAATTTTTTAACGAGCGGAGGTTAATATGGATTTTCAAGCTGAGTACAAGAAAAAACTTACTACAGCAGCAGAGGCTGTTAAGGTAGTAAAGAGTGGAGACTGGGTAGATTATGGCTGGTGTACAGGTACACCTGATGCTTTAGATAAAGCACTTGCAGCTCGCACAGACGAGCTTACTGATGTTAAGGTACGTGGTGGTATCTTAATGAAGCTTCCAGCTATCTTTGAGAGAGAGGATGCAGGAGAGCATTTCTGCTGGAACTCATGGCACATGGGTGGTATTGAAAGAAAGCTTATTGCAAGAGGTTGCTCTTACTATGCACCAATCAGATATTCCGAGCTTCCTAGATATTACCGTGAGCATATTGAGCCAAATGATGTTCTTATGATTCAGACTACAACAATGGATAATCATGGATACTTCAACTTTGGTCCTAACGCTTCACACCTTATGGCAGCAGTAGAGAAGTCAAAGCACATCATCGTTGAGGTCAATGAGAACATGCCTCGTTGCCTTGGTGGTTTTGAGGAAGGCGTTCATATTTCAAAGGTTGATGCTATTGTTGAGGGAAGCAATCCAGCTATCTCAGAGATGGGCGCAGGCGGAGCTCCTACAGATGTAGATAAGGCAGTTGCAAAGCTTATCGTAGAGGAGATTCCAAACGGTGCATGCTTACAGCTTGGTATTGGCGGTATGCCAAACACAGTTGGTGCTATGATTGCAGAGTCAGACCTTAAGGATCTTGGTGTTCATACAGAAATGTACGTTGATGCTTTTGTTGATATTGCAAAGGCTGGCAAGATTACTGGTGCAAAGAAGAACATCGATCGTTTCCGTCAGACATACGCTTTCGGTGCTGGTACAAAGAAGATGTACGATTACATGGATGAGAATCCAGAGCTTATGAGTGCTCCAGTTGATTATACAAATGATATTCGTCAGATTTCAGCACTTGATAATTTCATTTCTATCAACAATGCTGTAGACGTTGATTTATTTGGTCAGATTAATGCTGAATCAGCAGGTACAAAGCACATTTCAGGAGCAGGCGGACAGCTTGATTTCGTACTTGGTGCTTACCTTTCAAACGGTGGTAAGAGCTTTGTATGTCTCTCATCTACATTTACAACAAAGGATGGCACAGTTAAGAGCCGTATCCGTCCTACACTTGCTGAAGGTTCAATCGTTACAGATACTCGTGCAAACACACATTATCTTGTTACAGAGTATGGTAAAGTTTGTCTTAAGGGACTTTCTGCTTGGCAGCGTGCAGAGGCTATTATCTCTATTGCACACCCAGATTTCAGAGATGAGCTTATTGCAGAAGCAGAGAAGATGCATATCTGGAGACGTTCAAATAAATAATCGTATATCGAAAGAATATACTAGAAATACTTAGGTAAAGAAAAAGCCGTCATGTAGGTCACATGGCGGCTTATTATATAGTCGTATAGTCGTAACTAGGCTATAGTTATTTTGTACCAGTGTATTTCTCTTCGCAGTATTTGCAACGATATACTTCGTTTTCTTCATCTGTGAGGATGAATACCTGATCAAGCTCCTGCTCCACGGTGCTTATGCATCGTGGATTTTTGCATTTAATTACATTTTTTATTTCCTTAGGGAGGCGTAATTGTCTTTTTTCAACGATAGCGTCGGCTTTTACAATATTACATGTGATATTGTGATCGATAAAGCCGAGTATATCTAAGTCAACTCTTTCTATTGGGCATTCGATTTTTATAATATCTTTTCTACCCATTTTATTAGATTTTGCATTCATAATCATGGCGATTGTGCAGTCGCTGCCAAGTTCGCCTAAATGAAGGTTGTTATATATAGTCATAGATTCGCCGGCCTTAATGTGGTCAAGTACGAATCCCTCGTGGATGCCACTGATATTTAACATGTTTGTTCCTCCTTATACCAGTTCTAGAAGAGTAAGAATCAGTGCCATTCTGATAAATACTCCATATTTTGCCTGAGTAAAATACATTGCTCGAGGGTCCTCATCTACATCGACAGAGATTTCGTTAACTCTTGGAAGTGGATGTAGCACCATCATATCTTTCTTTGCAAGTTGCATTTTCTCTGGAGTCAGGATGAAGAAGTCTTTTAATCTGATGTAGTCTTCTTCGTTGAAGAAACGTTCTTTCTGTACACGAGTCATGTAAAGAATGTCGAGCTCGCCCATTACATCATCCAGTGAATCAACCTCTTTGTATTCGTAACCTTTTTTTTCTAATACATCTTCGCGGATATATTCAGGAACTCTTAATTCCTCTGGTGAGATAAGCACGAATTTGATGCCTGGATAGCGAACGAGTGCATTAATTAACGAGTGGACGGTACGACCAAACTTCAAATCACCGCAAAGTCCAATTGTAAGATCTTTGATTTCGCCACGTAAAGAACGAATAGTAAATAAATCTGTAAGTGTTTGAGTGGGATGTTGATGACCGCCATCACCGGCGTTAATAACTGGAATAAGTGAACGTTGCGAAGCAACAAGTGGAGCGCCTTCTTTTGGATGACGCATAGCGCAAATATCTGCGTAAGAAGAAATGACGCGAATGGTGTCAGAAACACTTTCGCCTTTGGCTGCTGAAGAAGAATCAGCTGAAGAGAAACCAAGTACTGAACCACCAAGATTAAGCATGGCAGCCTCAAAAGATAGTCGTGTACGTGTGCTTGGTTCGTAGAAGCATGTAGCGAGCTTTTTGCCGTGGCACTTTTCAGAGTAATTATCTGGATGATTTTTAATATCATCGGCCAGGTCCATAAGCTGCTCTAGCTCCTCTCTAGAAAAATCTAGAGGGCTCATTAGATGACGCATAGGTATCCTCCCTGATAAAACTGTTATTTTGTTAAAATCAATTCATTTTACCACATTGATTACAAAAAGGAACCCTTTTATGCTAAAATATTTTTCATGAAATACGCTGATATAATAATTGACATATCTCATGAGAGATTGGATAAAACATTTGAATATATTGTTCCATCGGAGCTGGAGGAGTCGGTTACCGAAGGTGTGCAGGTTGTGATACCTTTCGGCGCTGGCAATCGTGCCATCACAGGATACGTTGTGGGATTGCATGATAAACCGGGGTTTGATGTCACAAAGCTGAAGCCTATTGCGAGAGTTGTAAAGGATAGCATCGCTATAGAGTCTCAGCTTATTTCTTTGGCAGCATTTTTGAAACGCAATTATGGAAGCACGATGAATCAGGCTCTAAAGACGGTCATCCCTATCAAAAAGAGGGAAAACGAAAAGCTCAAAAAAGAAATCAGTCTTGCAATATCCCTGGAACAAGCCAGAATCGAGCTCAATGAGCTTCTTACAAACAAGCGTCATGCCATAGGAAAAGAACGTTTGCTTAGGGAACTTTTAGAAGTGGATGTGCTTGATTGGGAGCTTGCTACTAAAAAGCTTCAGATTCCAACAGCGAATATCAGGGATTTAGAATCAAAGGGAATCATCAAAATTGATTCTGTTCGAACATTTAGAAATCCTCATATTCAGGGGGCAGCTACACCGAAGCATATCGTGCTTAATGAGGAGCAGGAGGCTGCAGCGGAGACTATTAAGGCTGATATAGACACAGGGCGTCACAAGACCTATCTAATCCATGGTGTCACAGGCTCGGGCAAGACGGAAGTCTACATGGATGTCATGGAGCATGTGATTAACATGGGACAGCAGGTGATTGTGCTCATTCCTGAAATCGCCCTTACTTACCAGACTGTTATGCGATTCTACACACGCTTTGGTGATAAGGTCAGCATATTGAATAGTAGAATGTCTCTAGGAGAGCGATTTGATCAGTTTGAAAGGGCTAAATCTGGTGAGATTAGCATTATGGTGGGGCCTCGCTCTGCGCTCTTTACACCATTTGCAAATCTGGGGCTCATCATCATTGATGAGGAGCATGAGCCTAGCTACAAATCTGAGGTTGTTCCTAGATACCATGCTAGAGAGACTGCAGTTTATAGAGCAAAGCTCACTGGTGCCACAGTGATTTTAGGGTCCGCAACCCCAAGCTTAGAGGCATATAGCAGGGCCAGGGCAGGAGAGTATCAGCTTATCACGCTTCACAACAGAGCTATGGGGGCGCAGATGGCAGATTGCGAGATAGTGGATTTAAGGGAAGAACTCCAATCCGGCAATCGTTCAATGCTAAGCCGCAGGCTGAAAGAGCTGATGGCAGATAGAATTAGCAAGCATCAGCAGATTATGCTGTTTTTGAATAGACGTGGACTGATGGGATTTGTTTCCTGCAGAGCTTGTGGACATGTGCTAAAATGTCCGCACTGTGATGTGGCGTTACACCTTCATAATGGCGGAGTTATGAAGTGCCATTACTGTGGATTTACTACTAGGGCCGCCAAGACTTGCCCAAGCTGCGGAAGCAAATATATCGGCAGTTTTAAAGCGGGAACACAACGCTTAGAAGAGCTTGTAAAAGAAACATTTCCTGGTGTCAGGGTTCTTAGAATGGATGCCGATACCACATCTGGAAAAAATGGTCACGAGGAAATCTTATCAGCATTTGCAGCCCATGAGGCAGATGTGCTTATTGGTACGCAGATGATAGTAAAGGGCCACGATTTTGCTAACGTAACTCTTGTTGGAATCATTGCGGCAGATATCTCCCTTAACGAGAGTGATTATCACAGTGGTGAGCGCACATTTCAGCTTCTTACACAGGCTGTGGGACGAGCAGGCAGAGGCAGCGAGCCTGGAGTCGCCGTTATCCAGACATATCAGCCTGAGAATTATGCAGTAGTTACTTCTGCTAATCAGGATTACGACAGCTTTTTCAAGCAGGAATATGCATATCGCAGATTATTAGCTTATCCACCTTGTTCCCACATCCTTGGAATACAGGTTAGTAGCGAAAAATATGATGATGCAGTGGGACAAGCAGATACTTTAGCTGCTATAATAAAGAAGACGGATTCCGATATAATTGTTATGGGGCCAGAGGATGCATATATTGGCAAATTAAAAGACATATATCGAAGAGTCATCTATGTAAAAGCTGACGAATATGATAGACTAGTAAAGGTTAAAGATGCGATTGATAAGTTTTTGTTAGAGCAGAAGCAATATCGCAGCACTACAACCTGGTTTGATTTTGACCCTATTAATACATTATAGTATTGATATTAGAAAGGATTTTAAAATGGCATTATTAGAAATTAGAGAGTATGGAAAAGACGATGTTCTACTTAAGGTTTGCAAGCCTGTTAAGGAGCTTACACCTAGACTTAAGACATTGATTGAGGATATGTATGAAACTATGTATGATGCTGATGGCGTAGGCCTTGCTGCACCTCAGGTTGGTGTACTTCGCCGTATCTGCGTTATCGATATAGGCGAGGGTCCTGTTACTCTTATAAACCCAGAGGTTCTTGAGACATCTGGCGAGCAGACAGGCAACGAAGGATGTCTTTCAGTTCCTGGCAAGACTGGACAGGTTACACGTCCAAACTACGCTAAGGTAAAAGCCTTAAACGAGGACATGGAAGAATACATCGTAGAAGGTGAAGGCCTTATGGCTCGCGCGCTTCTACACGAAATCGATCATCTTGATGGTCACATCTATACTGAAAAAGTCGAAGGTGAGCTTTACAATGTAGAAGACCTCATGGAAGAATACGAGGAAGAAGAATAAATAAGATTAAAGATAAAGCAGGTTTTGCAATAGAGCAGAACCTGCTTTTTTGCAAGTATTTGCGATAAATGCCGTAAATAGTCGCAAACTGCAACTAATGCAAGGTTTGAATATAATTGTAAATAGACTATAATGGCAATAGTGAGTATTAAAATTAAGGGTGAATGATATGAATAACGATGATGATGATGAGAGAATGGCAAGGCGCAGGGCGCGAAAGGCTAAGAAAAGAAGGCAGCTGATTAGGCGCAGGATTATATTTGGCGCGGGCGCCTGTGTTTTGATTGCAGTTTTGACTACAAGCATAGTTCTAGTAGCAAAGAAGGTTACTTCAAAGGCTGGAGACTCTAATCAAACCACAGAAAGTGCCAAGGTAGAAGAGGTAAAGGATGAGGATGCCAAAATAGAGGTAGTAATGCCGGAGGAGACTGATACTGAAAATACTACAGATGATGCAGAAAGTGCATCTGATCCTGAGGCTAGTGCTACAAAAGAAACTGGCGCAGTTGTGAATGTAGTTGAGGTCGTGAAGGCTACTAATCCTGGAGAAACATCTCAGGTTACATATGGAATAGACGTATCCCGATTTCAGGGGACCATTGATTGGTCTCAGGTTGCAGGGGCAGGCATAAACTACGCTATGGTTCGTGTGGGTTACAGGGATTCCACCACAGGAGAGATAAAGGCAGACAGCAATGCCAAGTATAATATGCAGGAGGCCGAGAAAAATGGAATCAAGGTTGGTGCATATTTCTTTTCCACAGCTGTCAGCAAGGATGAGGCTGTAGAAGAGGCTGACTGGGTTGCTAGTTACATTGCAAAGTACGCAATTACCTATCCTGTGGGCTACAATTGCGAAGGCTTTGAAAATAGCACAAGCCGTCAATACAATCTTACAAAAGATGAGAGAAGTAACATTGCTGTGGCATTTTTGGATGAAATAAAAAATAAGGGATACACTCCAATTTTTTATGCATCTAAAAATGAAATGGTAAATGATGCCAAGTGGAACACGTCTACAATATCTTCAAAATATAAGATTTGGATGGCCTGGTATAATCAGGATACTTCTAATCTAGGAACAGCGCCATCGGCAGGTGTGAAGTGTGATATGTGGCAGTATTCAAATCAGGGAACAGTGCCAGGTGTCGGCGGCAAGGTTGATGTAGACGTAGCATATTTTGGTTATGTAGGCACAGAAAGTGCAAAGGATTCCTCAGAGCGTGAAGAAGTAACTGCCGATGTGGAAGCTCTGATGAACTTTACAGAAGTTAACGAAACTGTTACAGCAAAGAGCAAGACCAATCTAAGGGATAAGCCGAGCCAGGGTTCTGATAGTACAGTAAAGCAGACGCTACAAAATGGTCAGACTGCAACTCGCACAGGAACAAGTTCAAGTGGATGGTCGAGAGTGGTGTATGACGGGGCTACATATTATGCAGTTTCAAGCTATCTAACAACAGATTTGAGTGCAGCAGCTCAGACTGATTCAGCGCCTGCTCAAACCGAAACAGCCCAGGAAATGCCAACAAGCGGCTTTAAAACAAAATTTACAGATGTAAACGAGACAATCACTGCTAAAGAGCTTGTGAACCTAAGATCAAAGCCAAGTGTTACTGATGAGGATTCTCAGGTGGTTGCTACACTTAGTGCAGGCGAAACTGCAGTTAGAACCGGTGTCAATAATGACTATGGTTGGTCCAGGGTGGAATACAACGGCCAGGTACTTTATTGTGTTAGCAGTTACATAAAGGTAGTTGAGTAAGAGTTACCATTCACAGTTTGTTTTGAAGAGACGCCCTCAACCCTGCAGGGGCCTCCACTATACACATGGCGTGATTTTGCGAATATTGCTGTTTTTCTTATGGGCCAATTTTATGCATCGCACATGTGTCTTGTTGCGGAATGAACCATTTTGAAAAATGTTTTTTAGGTGACGGACACTTAAGTTTTTAATGTACTTCTCAGACTGAGGGAACTTGGTTTCATACTCCGTTTGCTAAGTAAAATAACAAAGCAGGTTTTGCATATATAATCACCGTGGCACATTCAACATCGTGTTTTAAGTGACCACTTGCGCTGCCGTCCATGGCAGCGCATGCTTATATATTGCAAAACCTGCTTTTATTTTACTAGGCTCGCTCCAAAATCAACCAAGTTTCCCTCAGTCTAAGAAGTACACTTTCCACTATGTTGTGTGTCCGCCAACTAAAAACCTTTTTCAAAATTGTACAGGCCTGCAAAAGACACATGTAAATAAAGATGCATAAATGGCCCATTAGAAAAACGCAATATTCTTGCAATGCGCCATGTATATAGTGGAGGCCCTGCCAGGGTTGAGGGCGTCCCAACCTTATGGCAACTGTGAATGGTAACGAGTAAGAATGACAAAAGCGTCCTAAAATGTTACACTAGATGTAACGTCGAGGACGCTTTATTTTTGTGCGTAAAAATGAAAGGATTAATATAAATGAAAGTAGTTTTCATGGGTACACCGGATTTTGCGGTGGAGACATTAAAAGCAATATATGAGGCAGGGCATGAGATAATTTTAGTAGTGTCTCAGCCAGATAAGCCAAAGGGACGTAGCGGAAAGCTTCAGCCTACACCTGTGAAGGAGTTTGCTTTAGAGCATGGCATCGAAGTGTTCCAGCCAGTAAAAATCAGAGCAGAGGAATCAGTAGAATATCTTCGTAAATACGAAGCAGATGTTTTTGTTGTGGCAGCCTTCGGACAGATTTTACCAAAGGTAATTCTTGATATGCCTCGCCTTGGATGTGTAAATGTCCATGGCTCACTTCTTCCAAAGTATCGTGGAGCAGCACCTATTCAGTGGGCTGTTATCAATGGAGAAAAGGTTTCTGGTAACACTACAATGCTTATGGGACCAGGTCTTGATGATGGAGATATGCTTCTTAAATCTGAGATAGAGCTTGCGGCTGATGAGACAGGTGGAAGCCTTTTTGATAAGCTTGCTATTGACGGTGGAAAGCTTGCTGTTAAGACTATTGAAGCTCTTGATAGAGGTGAAATCACACCGGTTCCTCAGGATGAATCCCAAGCTACTCACGTTGGTATGATTAGCAAGGATATGGGCAATATTGATTGGACAAAGCCTGCAGTAGAAATCGAAAGATTGATCAGAGGACTTAATCCATGGCCATCTGCATTTACTTTTGTAAATGGCAAGCAGCTTAAGATTTGGAAAGCAACTGTTGTAGAAAAGTCAGGTGAAGCAGGAACAGTTATCGATGTAAATAAAAACGTATTTACGATAGCATGCGGTGAAAAAGCTCTTGAGATTAATGAGCTTCAGCTGGAAGGAAAAAAGCGCATGGCAGTTTCAGATTTTCTGAGAGGATATCAGCTTGAGGCTGGTACGAGGTTTGTAAATGGTAGAGAGTAATAAGACTAATGTGAGAGCAATTGCTCTTGAAACATTGATTGAGATATTGGAGCATGGTCAGTTTTCTCATATCTATCTCAAGGCTGTTTTAGATAAGTATGGTTATCTTGAAAAGAGCGAGCGTGCCTTTTTAACACGCCTAGTTAATGGAGTGGTAGAAAGAAAGCTGCAGCTTGATTTTATAATAGATAGCTTTTCAAAAACAAAGGTAAAAAAGATGAAGCCTGTGATTCGTACCATCATGCGAATGGGGGCTTACGAAATCTTTTATATGGATTCAGTGCCTGATTCGGCTACCTGTAATGAATATGTAAAGCTTGCTAAGAAGAAAGGGTTTTCTGGATTGTCAGGCTTTGTAAATGGCGTCCTTAGAAACACTTCTAGACAAAAGGATACTGTTAAATTCACAAGCCTTAGCACAGAGTATTCAATGCCTCAGTGGATTGTTGAAAAATGGACTGGCGATTATGGAAAGGAACAGGCGGAAGAAATCTTAAAGGGCTTTTTAGTCCAGGAAGATTTGTGCATAAGAGTCAATCTTAGCAAAGTCAGCAGAGGTGAATTAAAGTCCTGCTTAGAAAAGCAAGGTATTACAGTTCGTATATGCGATAGCATTCCAAGTGCATTATATATTTCAAATTTTGATTCCGTAAATGCGATACCGCAGTTTAAAGATGGTCTGTTTTATGTTCAGGATTATTCTTCACAGCTGGTGGCCTACAAGGCTTGCATCAAGTCAGAAGATCATATAATAGATGTGTGTGCTGCTCCAGGAGGCAAGGCACTACATGCAGCTGAAATAGCAAATAACGGGCAGGTTTTGGCTAGGGATTTGACAGATGCAAAGGTTGCAATCATAAATGAAAACATCCTTAGAACCAAGGCAGATAATATAAAAGCAGAAAAGTGGGACGCCACAGAATTTGACGAGAATTCAGAAAACAAGTATGATGTGGTAATTGCGGATTTACCTTGTTCAGGTCTTGGTATAATCCGAAAAAAGCCGGATATCAAATATAATCAAACAAAGGAATCTTTAGATGAGCTTGTTGCACTTCAGGCAAAGATTCTTGATACGGTTTGTAGATATGTTAAAAGCGGTGGGGTGTTATGCTATAGCACATGCACCATTAATAAGGATGAAAATGAAAATCAGGTAAACAACTTTTTGTCATCACATCCAGAGTTTAAGATGGAAAATAGTGAGCAATTATTGCCTGATAAGGATCACGACGGATTTTATATATGTGTAATGAAAAAGAATTAATTGATGTTAGATCACTTAACTTAATAGAGCTGACAGATTTTGTCACTAATGATTTAGGAGAGCCAAAGTTTCGCGCAAAGCAGTTGTACGAATGGATTCATAAGCATCTTGCAGCAGATTATGAAGAGATGAAAAATCTTCCTAAGTCACTTAAGCAAAAGCTTAGCGATACTTGTAACTATCATCCACTTCAACAAATCAATTTGCAGGTATCTAAAATCGATGGCACAAGAAAATATCTTTTTGAGTTATTCGATGGTGAGATGGTTGAAAGCGTTTGGATGAGCTACAAGCATGGCAATTCTGTGTGTATCAGTTCCCAGGTAGGCTGCAAAATGGGATGCAGATTCTGTGCATCTACATTAGATGGATGGGTGAGAAATCTTACTCCATCAGAGATGCTTGGACAGATTTATGCCATTCAAAAAGATACAGGCGAGCGTGTTTCAAATGTGGTTGTAATGGGCACAGGAGAGCCAATGGACAACTATGATAATATAGTTAAGTTCGTAAGGCTTTTATCAGATGAAAATGGATTAAATATTTCCCAGAGAAATATTACTGTTAGTACATGTGGTATAGTTCCACGTATCAGACAATTGGCAGAGGAGGATTTGACAATTACGCTTGCAATATCTCTCCATGCTCCAAATCAACAGAAGCGAGCTGAACTTATGCCAATAGCTAATAAATATGACATTCACGAATTGATTGATGCCTGTGAATACTATTTTAACAAGACAGGACGTCGAATCACTTTTGAATACTCTCTTGTTGGAGGTGTAAATGATAGGGATGTGGATGCCGAGGAATTAGGACAGTTGATTGGCAAGCTAAATTGTCATGTAAATCTTATTCCGGTCAATCCAATCAAGGAGCGAGACTTTGTAAGTCCAAGCCAGGATAGAGCCTTCGCATTCCAAAAAAAGATTGAAAAATACGTGAATAATGCTACTATTAGAAGGGAAATGGGTCGCGACATAGACGGGGCCTGTGGACAATTGAGAAAGCGACACATAGACGCTTCGAAAGGGACTAATTAATGATAAGCTATGAAAAGACTGATGTGGGAGTGAAGAGGAGAGTTAATCAAGACTCTGTATTTTCTTCAGACACCCAAATTGGTAAATTGCCAAATTTGTACATAGTCGCAGACGGCATGGGCGGAGAGCTGGCAGGTGATTATGCATCTGCAAAATGCGTCGAGATTCTTGTTGATGAGATTAAGAATTCCACCGAACTTGAGACAGTACGAATTTTCGAAAGAGCAATCCAAATTGCCAACAATAGAATACACTTAGAAGCGAAGACAGATCCAACTAAGGCTGGCATGGGTACCACTTTAGTGCTTGCTACTGTGTTTGCAGGGCACCTCTATGTTGCAAACGTGGGTGACAGCAGGCTTTACGTAGCTACTTCTACAAAAATCAAGCAGGTTACAAAGGACCACTCTGTAGTAGCAGAGCTTGTTCGTAATGGCGAGTTAGATGCTTTAGATGCTAAATACGACAAGCGTAAAAATATGATTACCAGAGCCATTGGCGCAGAGGACACCATTGTTGCGGATTATTTTGACGTTTCGATTAATGGTGATGAGCATATCTTAATTTGTTCTGATGGTCTTACAAATATGTTAGATGATAATGAGATATTCGATGTTTTAGTTAGCCAGGATACTATTGCCAATAGGGCTAACAAGCTTGTGAGTCTGGCAAATGCTCACGGCGGTAAAGATAATGTTTCAGTGATTATAATCGAAAGTTTAGAATAAAGGAGAATACATGATTACACAAGGCGTTTTTATAGCGGATAGATACGAGGTTATTGATAAAGTTGGTTCAGGCGGAATGTCTGATGTTTACAGAGCAAAGGATCACATTTTAGGCCGTGAAGTTGCCATCAAGATTCTTAAGCCAGAGTTTTCTGAGGATGCCACATTCGTAGCAAAGTTCAGAACAGAGGCACAGTCAGCAGCAGGTTTGGAACATCCAAATATCGTTAATATCTATGATGTAGGTTCTGAAAACGGAATGTACTACATCGTTATGGAATATGTTGAGGGAATCACTCTTAAAACTTATATCGAAAAGAAGGGGCAGCTTAATTTCAAGGAAGCTATCTCTATTGCAATTCAGGTTGGTCGTGGTATTGAGGCTGCTCACCAAAAGGGCATAATCCACCGTGATATTAAGCCACAGAATATCATTATTTCCACAGAGGGAAAGGTTAAGGTTACTGATTTTGGTATTGCCAGAGCTGCCAGCTCAAACACAATCCATGCTGATGTAATGGGTTCTGTTCATTATTCTTCACCAGAGCAGGCTAGAAACGGTTTCGTTGATGGCAAGAGTGATATCTATTCACTTGGTATCGTAATGTACGAAATGGTTACAGGCCGTGTGCCTTTCGATGGAGATAACACTGTAGCAATTGCCATTCAGCATTTGCAGGAGGAAATGGTTGCACCTAGCGCTTACGCTCCAGATCTTCCTATTTCACTTGAAAAGATTATCCTTAAGGCAACAATGAAATCAACAGATAGAAGATATGCTACTATCTCTGATATGCTCATGGATTTAAAGAGAGCGCTTGTTAGCCCTAATGAAGATTTCGTTACAATAGTTGAATCTGATCTTGGAAAGACTCAGGTTATTTCAAAGGTAGCTCAGGAGGATGAGGCTTCTATCACAAAGAAAGCTGCCCAGGCTCTTATCTTCGACGATGAATACGAAGACGAAGAAGAGTATGATGACGACTATTACGACGATGAATACTATGACGATGACGAGGATGAAGAAGATGATTCTCGTATGGATAGAATCATTACTATTGCAGGAATTGCAGCAGGTATCTTAATTGTAATCATTGTTGTTGCTATTCTTGGCAATATGTTCGGATTATTTAATTTTAGTGCAAAGAAAGTTACCATGATTAATGTGGTTGGAACAGAGCTTGATTCTGCTAAGGAACAGCTTACAGAGCTTGGTCTTGAAGAAGACGATATTATGGTTTCTTACGAAGATAGCGATGATTACGAAGATGGCGTTGTAATGTCACAGTCTACAAAAGAGGGTGATGAATTCTCATTAAACGATACACTTAGACTTACAGTTGCAGGCGAAGAGGAGTCATCAGACAGCTCAAGCTCATCAGATGATTCAAGTAGTTCAAGCTCATCATCAAGCTCTAGCTCATCTGGTTCTGACAGCAGCTCTACTACAAATAAGGACACAACAGAGACAGATGCTGCTGAAACAGATGGTGATACAGTCACAGTTCCTACAGTTGTAGGATTGACACAGGCTGAGGCTACAACAGTACTTGATAAGGCAAAAATCGTTGTAACAAGCACCACTCAGGATTACTCTGATACAGTCCCTTCAGGTCAGGTAATCAGCCAGTCGATTGCAGCAGGCGAGGTTGTTAAGACAAATTCAACAATCAGTCTTGTTATCAGCAAGGGGGCAAAGCAAGCTACATACAGCTACACTGTAACAAATCCATTCCCTGGTGCATGTACATATGCAATTGCTGAGCTTAATAAATCAGGTACAATTCCAGCTAATGGAGCAATAAACATCTCTGATGTTTCAAAGGATACACTTACAATTACTCTTACACCATTAGCTGAGGATGGCGCTACACCTATCGCAGAGCAGGCTCAGACACAGACAATTGCAGGAACAGCAAATTAATCTATGACAGGAAAGATAGTTAAAGGCATCGCCGGATTCTATTATGTCTACGTTGATGACAAAGGCATTTATGAATGTAAGGCGAAGGGCGTATTTAGAAAAGAAAAAGTTAAACCATTGGTCGGGGATGATGTGGAGATAGACATCATCTCCGAAGATAATAAAACGGGCAATGTAGTAAAGCTACTGCCACGCAAGTCTGAATTGATCAGGCCTGCGGTGGCTAATGTGGATCAGGCATTGCTCATTTTTGCTACTAAGAATCCTGAACCAAATCTTAATCTTTTGGATAGATTCCTTTGTATGATGGAAGAGCAGGAGTTGCCAATCACCATTTGCTTTAATAAGGATGATTTGGCAGATGAAGGATTTGAAGAGCAAATGCGACGCACCTATGAAGCGGCAGGATATCGAGTGATTTTTTGTTCTGCCAAAAACAATTTAGGTCTAGAAGAACTCAAATCAATTTTACGGGGAAAAACAACCACCGTGGCAGGCCCATCTGGTGTTGGTAAAAGTTCAATTGTAAATCTTCTTACAGAAGATCAGCATATGGAGACTGGCGAGGTTTCTGAAAAGATTGGGCGAGGCAAACATACCACAAGACACTCAGAGCTATTACACCTGGGCGGTGATACATTTATTATGGATACACCAGGATTTTCTTCTTTGTTTGTACCAAAGGTGGAACTCACTGATTTATATACTTTGTTCCCTGAATTTGTGGAGCCGGCACTTAATTGTAAGTTTACAGGCTGTGCCCACGATAAAGAGCCGAAATGCGGCGTTAAAGACGCAGTTGAGGCGGGAGAAATAGCAGCAAGTCGATACGAGAACTACTTGCAGATTTATGGCGAAATGTTAAATGAAAGGAATAATAAATATAGGTAAATCTTATGGAAAAATGTTTGGCACCATCAGTTCTTTCTGCTGATTTTGGCATTATTAAGGAGCAGTTAGAGTTAATCGATAAGGCAGGAGCCAAGTATGTACATTTTGATGTGATGGACGGAATGTATGTACCAAGTATCAGCTTTGGATTTCCAGTTCTCAAGAGCATGCGTAAATACACTAACAGAGTATTAGATGTTCATTTGATGATTGTTAATCCAGAAAGATATATTGAAAAGTTTGCTGAAGCAGGGGCTGATATTATCACTGTTCATGCTGAGGCTTGCACTCATTTAGATGCTACAATCGATCAAATCAAGAGCTGTGGAGTGAAGGCGGGTGTTGCAATTAATCCAGCTACACCTATTGCAAATATCATCCATGTGCTTGATAAGGTTGATATGGTTCTTATTATGACTGTTAACCCTGGCTTTGGTGGACAAAAGCTTATTCCTTACACTTTAGATAAAGTACGTGAACTTAGAAACTTCGTAAATGCGAAGCAGCTTGATATTGATATTGAGGTTGATGGCGGAATAAATAAGGATACTATTGATTCGGCTTTGGAAGCAGGAGCTAATATCATAGTTGCAGGTTCTGCAGTGTTTGAAGGAGATGTTAAGGCAAATACCGAGGCACTTCTGGAGAAAATGAAATGATAACATTTATTGTTGGGGCGATGATAAAGGATATAGAGTTTTTGAAGAATGTAATTTCTGAAAGCTCAGAGGCACGCTTTATCATTGCCTGCGATAAAGGATATGAGCATGTGATTGCAGCTGGGGCAAAGCCGGATGTGATTATTGGTGATTTTGATTCGGCAAGCCAGGGGGAACCTGAACCGGCCTGCAGTGGCAAAATAATAAAGCTAAATCCAATCAAAGATGACACTGATATAGAGGCTGCTCTGAGATATGCATTTGACAACACTGAGGGAGACATCACAATACTAGGAGCCTTAGGTGGAAGAGTAGACCACAGCCTGGGCAATATAGCATTGCTTGGTATGGGCCTAAAAGAGGGCAGAAAGGTGTACCTGGTGGATGAGACTAATCGTCTTCAGATGATTGGCGCAGGCATGAAGCTTGTTATAAAAAAGGACGAGCAATATGGTAAATACGTATCCGTATTTCCGTATTACGGATCGGCTGTTGTCACCATGGAAGGTTTTAAATATCCTCTTAAAAATGCGAAGCTGGAAGGCTTTAATACATTAACAGTTAGCAATGAAATTGTGGATACTAACGCAACTATTTCTTTAGAATGTGGGTATCTGCTTGTGTGCGAATGTGGAGAATAAAAGAGAGTTTTGCAATGCAAAACTCTCTTGTTTTTTATTCACTAGAACTAACAATAACAGTTGATAGATAGCCAGCATCAGAAGCTAGGTTAACGACTTGTCCAGTGGATTCAATTTTTATAATAGGCCTTAGCGGGTAAGCGCTGTTTTGTCTAAGGACGATTGCCTTTTCACCGTCACTAAGCAACACATGTGAGCCATTCGGATAGGCGTTTATAACAGAAAGGAAAGACTTGAAATAGTCCAAGTTAAACTTATTGCTCATAGTAAACATTATTTCAATGGCCTGGGCAGGAGTCTTTGCTGTCTTATATGAACGCTTTGTAACTAAAGCGTCATAAACATCTACTATAGCAAGTATCTGGCCCATCTTTCCAATCTTATCAGCGGACAAGCCACGCGGATAGCCGGTGCCATCATAGTTCTCATGATGGTTTAAAATACCTTGGCGCATATCTTCTGAGACATCGGCAGAATTAATCAGTATATTATAGCCATGGACTGGATGAGTTTTTATGATTTCAAATTCTTCGGGAGAGAGTCTAGCTGGCTTATTTATGATGGCGCTAGGAATCTTTTCCTTACCAACATCGTGCAAAAGGCCTGCTATTGTAATGTCGTGGATGAATTTACTGTTTTCGCCTATTTTTCTTGCAAGTACGGCAGCCATAGTTCCAACATCAACAGAATGCTTGTAGGTGTACTCATCACTTACCTTAAGCTTTGCCAAGTTGATGAAGAGCTCTTTGGAAGCGTCAATGACAGAATATACCTGTTCGCCAATCTCCCTGGCTCCAGCAGTCAAGCTTTTTACATCGCTTATATTGGTAAAAATTGCTTCTAGGGTTTCAGCAGCATAGTGCTTGAAAGAATCTTCGAAACCAATGGAAGCATCTTCATCAGGCTCTATATCGCCTTGATTGGTTTCTTCTTCTGTTGCTGTGTAAGAAACGACCGCGTGAATCTTTCCCTTGTAATGGGAAAGAAGCTCCATCTGGGCTGAGTCTATTATTGTCATGCGAGGGCATAATAGTACATCTTTATCGGTGAATATATCAGTTTCAGTTACACAGCCTAGGGGTAAATCCCAAACATATCCATCAATTTCTTTAGTCATAGTGGTTACCTATTCTAATAAAAATTTTCCTGTAGAGATATGTTATAACATTTACGTGAATAATCTGTGGCTAGTTGAACAAAGAAGAGTGATTTGTTAAAATCATTAAAGCGAATTTAGGTGAGGAGATGTTAAATATGAAACTATTATCATTTGCAGTACCATGTTACAATTCTGCAGATTATATGGAACATTGCGTAGAGACATTGTTACACGGCGGCGAGGATGTTGAAATCATCATTGTTGACGACGGATCTGTTAAGGATAACACAGCGGAAATAGCAGATAGACTTGCAGCAGAGCATCCTTCTATTATAAAGGCAGTTCATCAGGAAAACGGTGGACATGGCCAGGCTGTCAACACAGGCCTTAAAAATGCCACAGGCCTATTCTTCAAGGTTGTCGATTCTGACGACTGGGTAGATGAAGAGGCTTACGACAAGATTTTAAATGTTCTTCGTAATTCAGTAGAACACAGCAAGCAGCTGGACATGCTTATTTCAAACTTTGTATATGATAAGGAAGGGGCACACCACAAAAAGGTTATGTCTTATTCAAACCTTCCTGTTAATCAATATTTTGGATGGGATGATACAAAGCACTTTAGAAAGGGCCAGTACATACTGATGCATTCAGTTATCTATCGTACTAAGCTTCTTAGAGATTGTGGCTTGGAGCTTCCTAAGCATACATTCTATGTGGATAACCTTTATGTATTCTATCCACTTCCTTATGTTAAGAATATCTACTACTTAGATGTAGACTTCTATCATTATTATATAGGAAGAGAAGATCAGTCTGTTAATGAAAAGGTTATGATTGGCCGCATCGACCAGCAGATTAAAGTTAACAAGCTTATGCTAGAAGCATATGACTACAAGAATATTAAAAATGATCATGTAAAGAAGTACATGTTCAACTATCTTGAGATGATTACTGTTATCTCTACAGTACTTCTAATGAAGAGCGGCACAACAGAGCATCAGCAAAAGCGCCGTGATCTTTGGAACTATATTAAAGAGCATGACTACTATTTATATAGAAAGCTTCGTTATGGATTCATGTGTGCAACCACCAACCTTCCAGGCCGCAGTGGACGCGCAATCTCCATCACAGCTTACAAGATTGCTCAGAAGGTAGTAGGATTCAACTAGCCATCAGAGGCTAGTTGAATCCGTAAATGGCACATATTTTGCTTGGGCAAAATGTGTGTCTTTTTTTATGCCATTGGCTAGCCGTTATATTTTTGTGGACAAAACAAGCGGAACATGTTAATATAACACACGAATAATTTTTACAATTCATTTGAGCCTGGTTCGCAGGCTCATGCCCTAGGTGCAAGGGGCATTATTTCATTATTAGAGTATGACAATATAATAGATGGGGCTTTAGAGAGTTAATGCTACTCATCTAATGCTGTTGCCAATAATGTGTTGACTATATATAAGCGGGATACTTGCAAATCTATAGTCGCATTCTTAGACGATGACTATATAAAGGTATTAAGACGGAAATCATATAGTCTTAAGAGGAGAGGTGCGACTATATGAAAAGCTAGAAAGTGAAAAGATATAGTCACAAAAGGCAGAGGAGACTATATGAAGAGCATGAAGTGGCAATCATATAGTCACAAGAGGAGAGGTGCGACTATATGAAAAGCTGGAAAGCGAGTAGATATAGTCACAAAAGGCAGAGGTGACTATA
>NZ_KK211358.1:257759-278756 GCF_000621865.1 Pseudobutyrivibrio sp. MD2005 | reverse complement strand
GAGTAGATATAGTCACAAAAGGCAGAGGTGACTATATGAAGAGCAAGAAAGTGGCAATCATATAGTCGCTGAGGTGGAATGCAAACTATATAATTAGAAGGAACTAATAAATATATAGTCAGGAGTTATGATTAAGGAGGAATAGAAATATATTGACTAATTACAAATTAATAAAGAAGCTGGTGTGTAAGCGTGAAAAAGAACTGGAAAGTATTATCGATGCTAAAAGAATTGATTTGGCGGAGGCGCCAGGGGGATTGTTGAGAACTGCGAAATGTAGGAATAAAATACAGTATTTTAAAAGAGATAGCGTTGATGATTTTAATGGAACATATATAAAGAAAGCAGATTTGGGGCTTGCTATTCAGCTGGCGCAAAAAGAATATGATTTGAAAACGATTGCTGCTGCGGAAAAGGAAATTGTTATATTAAATAGCTTAAGTTCTGTATATAATAGTGAAAATATAGAGCAGGTAGCAGAAAAGATGGTTAAGGAGAAAGCTGCGCTGGTTAATAAAGTTTGCCTTTCTGATGAAGAATACATTAAGCAATGGCTTTCTCAGGAGTATGTGCATAACACTACCTACCCAGAGAATCTTAAGGTGGAGAATTCAAAGGGGATTAAGATGCGCTCCAAGTCGGAGGTACTTATTTCAAACATACTAGATGAATATAACATTCCTTATTTATATGAAAAACCTCTTCGACTAGGAAACTATAGAACAGTGTCGCCAGATTTTACCCTGCTAGATATGCGAGATAGAAGTGAAGTGTACTTGGAACACTTGGGGATGATAGATAACGAAGAGTATCTGGCGAAGAATCTGGATAAGATAAATGAATACATTGAAAATGGATATTTTTTAGGCAGTAAGTTGCTTATAAGCTATGAAACTAGTAAAGAACCTTTAAATATTAAGAAGGTTAGAGCGATGTTAGAAAATTACTTTAGCACAATGCTTTGACTAGGGGCCGATTAGGGTATATTATGTAATAGTTTGTTTGGAAACTAAGTTAAAAACAATGGGTTTTCTGTGAGGTAAGATTTGACGACTGAAATGTATATATGTGTATTATACATATATACTTCAGTTACAATAAAGGCAGAAAAATAACGTTTTAGCACCAAGTAATGACACTTGGTGTTTTTTCTTGCCAAAAATTTGCACTTCCTGCCACACCTCTTTTAAATGGAAACTCTATACATTAATATAACAGTCGGACACAGAGTGAACACATTATCATTACATAAAGTTCACATCACCTATAAATAAGGGAGCATTGCAAAATGAGAAAAAATCCTATGCTTAACAGAATAATGTCTTTAGGTCTTGCGTTAGCGCTTTTTGTTTCGTCACCAGCAAGTGTATATGCTGTTGATGCTTCAGAGTCGGCGTCAGCGGAGACTATAGTAGAAGAAACATCAGAGGAGGCAGTTGATACAGCTGAAGGGGAGTCGGCAAGCAATGATGACACAGCTACCTCAAGGGAGAATGAATCTGATGATTCTAAGAATCAAGATCAAGCATCTGATGAATCTAAATCAGATGAGAAAGATTCCAAGTCTGAAGAAAAAGTAAATAAGGAAGAAACAGAAAAGACTTCTGATGAGAAAGCTTCCGAAGAGCAGACAGATAAAAATAAGAAAGAGAAGGCTGAGGAAGAGAAAGCCAAAGAAGAGAAAGAGCTTACCGAAAAGGAAAGCGAAGAAGAAACTTCTTATTCTTATAAGTCAAACGGAGATGGCACTCACATCAAGTCATGGACAGATGAAGATGGCGAAGCTCATGAGGAAACAGAAAAATGCGAATTCGATGAAGATGGAAAATGCAAGTTCTGTGAATATGAGAAGGAAGAAGAGATAACACTTTCAGATGAAGATAGTCTTGTTAAAATTACAGCAAGTAAATCTGTTCTTAATGGAGCTATCAAAGTTACGGTTGATGAAATTACTGAAGAATCAGATGAGAGCCAGTACAATGATATGGCAGAGGCGCTTAACAATGAAACAGGCGATGCTATAGATGTTATTGATTTTGTGGCATATGATATAAATCTTATTGATAAAGCTGGCAATATAGTTGAACCAGAAGGTGATGTGAAGGTTGAATTCACAAATCTTTCAATAGATGGACTTGATGATGAGACTTTAACAACAGAAGTTTATCATTATGAGGATGCGTCGGTTGATAAGATGGAGGATGTAAAGTCTGATGATAGTTCAGTAGAAATGACGACTAATCACTTTTCTACATATATTATTGCTGTGAATGGTGATTCATCTGATGCGATTTATACCAGTAATTATATTAATATTATTGATAAGAGTAATAATCATAGCTGGAAAACGTTAAATGATATTTCAAATTTTACTAGTGATGGTCGAGTAGTTCAGGTAAGGGTATATGTCGATGGAGAACTAAAGGAAGAGTCGGGATATGCATACTTTTTTTCTACTAAAAGTGATAAAACAGTAACGTTTTCTGTTACTGGAGGAGCGGCATCATATAGGCTAAATGAAGTTAAGACTGCCACGCTTCCAAAATATGAAAAGGATAAATTAACTACAAAAGAAGATTATTCGGAGTTCAGTGCAACCTTAGATAATTATAAAGATAGTAAAAAAGTATATTATATTGATGTATATGTAGAATCATGTCCGTTTAAAGTTGATTTGTTTCAATACAATGACACAAATTATTATGGCAATTCCGGTTTATCGATGATTAATTATGTTGCAAAGAATAATAATTCGAATCAATATTTACTTATGAATTATGGTGGTTCTGGTGACAAAGACTGGAATAATGACCATTCAAGCCCTGGTAGAGCATATCAAGGGCTGGCTGATGATGAACTTGATTCCAACGGAATGATTAAATTCAGCAAGTATGGAACACCAGGATATTTCACGGTTGCAAATAGAAGTAGTGAATATGACTATAATACTGCTACCTATACTTATGGTAGTGGCTATAATAATAATTGGTATACAAAGGCATATTATAATGTATCGTTCCCATTCCAAACGGAAGATGGCTACTATGTTTTTGACAGTGCGACATCTTCTGCTAAATTTGATGAACAGACAGGTGTAGTTACTGCGACTGATTCTAATGATAAAGGGTTTTGGCCATTTGGTGAAGATCACTTTGGAATGCATTTTACCCAGAAATTCAACATGACTAAAACGGGAACTAATGAAGGGGAGCCATGCGTATTTGAGTTTTCTGGCGATGATGATGTATGGGTTTATGTTGATGGTAAATTAGTGCTCGACTTAGGCGGAATCCACGGAGTAGTAAGTGGAACAATTAATTTCCAAACGGGTGAATGTACTGTAAGCGGCATTTACAATAGCTCTTCTTCAAAGTATGGCACATCCTTTAATATGTATAAGGCAAAAGACGGCAATGCAACCATTTTTGATAAAAGTGCAATTTTAAATAATGGTGAACATACCCTACAGGTCTACTATCTTGAACGAGGATCAGGAAAGAGTAACTGTAAGATTAAGTTCAACATGCCTGTTGTTGATAAAACTGCCGAGCCAGTAAACCCACTTGAATTCAGGAAAGTAGATTCTGATGATACTTCTAAAGGATTAACAGGAGTAGAATTTACCCTTGTTTCATCAGATGGAACATTAACTGTACTTGATGAAGAAGAAAATTCGACTGTGACATCCGATTCAACGGGACTTGTATCATTTTCAAAGACAAGAGATGAAAACGGTAATGTAACAGATGGTATTAAGCAAGGCATATATATTCTTACAGAGACCAAGTCTGCTGACGGATACAAGTTACCAACTGAAGCATGGTACGTAAATGTAGAATCTGATGGTAATGGTGGATCTAAATATACGATAGAGGGAAGTAATCAAGAATATATTGATGGTAGCTATTTAATCAAAAATGAGAAAAAATCTTCATCAGCTGGAACAGTTGAAGTCAATAAGACTGCAGAAGTTAGTGACTGGGAGAGCCGTGTATATGAAATTGATTTACAAGCTTCGATTACTAAGGCAATTGAGGGCGACAAACAAGATATTGTTTTAGTATTAGATACTTCTGGCTCAATGGCACAAACAAGCAAAACAAAGACCATTAGCAAAAACGATGTGGTTGGAAATAACAAATATTGGCTAACGTGGCTGCAAGGTAGTGATGGCTATTATTATTTCTATAGTGGAGATTATGATGCTTGGGGAAAATATAGTAGCAAATATGATGAATGGGTTGAAGTAGGTAGTGCGAAAGTACCAAATAAGTTCACTTATTCATACTATGAATCTAATGATAGACTTGAATCTATGAAAAATGCTGCTTCGTCTTTGGTAACTAGTTTATCTGGAACGAATAGTAGAGTGGCAATAGTTACCTTTGGAGATTCAGCTGAAGTTAAGCTTGGTCTAACAGAGTGCTCTGAACGTAACGTTGAGACAATAAAAGCTACAATATCTGGGTTAACGGCAACTGGTGCTACAAGAATGGATTTGGGGTTGGAAAAAGTTATTTCAGATGTACTTAATGGTAACTCCAGAACGGATAATTATAATAATAATGTAATTCTATTCACAGATGGTGTTCCGACAACACATACAGAGTTTGACGATAAAGTGGCAGATGCGGCAATTAACGCGGCAGAAGATTTAAGAAATGCTACAAATGTTTCGAAAACCTGGAATAATTATGAAAACACCGAGTATAAAAATTATGGCTGTGCTTCAAAAATATATTTTGTAAAATATGACAATAATGATGCTGATAGTACTAAGATGTCAAACTTTGCAAAAAGTATTACAGGAGAAACAAATATAACAGATGGAAACTATAAGTACATTCAATCTGTTTCAGATATGAGCAATATTTCTGATGCATTTAATGAGGTATTGAAAGACATCTATGAAGGTGGCTATGGAACTGTAGTTGATGAAATTGATAATAGATTTGAACTGGTATATAAAAACAGTTCTGGAGAATATGTAAGCTATAAAGATGGTGAAAAGATTACAGCAACCACAATAAATGCTTCTGGTAATGAAGTTTCTGTAAATGGTGTAATAAGCATTGAAGATGGACTCCAAAAAATTACTTGGTCAAATGTTTATATAAACTTTAAAATGAATGATTTGCCAGGATTTGAATCAAAGTTTTTAGTTAAAGCAAAAGAGGATTTCTTAGGCGGTAATGCTATTACAACTAATGGCTCTTATTCAGGAGTCATTACTGAAGATGGTGATTTTAAGCCATTTCCTCAGCCAAGAGCAAATGTTAAATTATTAGATTTTGAACTCTCAGATGCAGAAACAACTATTTTGTTAAATGATACATTTGAGATTTCTAGTGAAGAATATAAGGGTCAATTAATTGCATTGTTATCAGATTTGATATGTACATACACTGACAACAATGGAACGGTTCATTCTATTGATAATGTATTTACAAGTAGCAGTATTACGATAAACGATGATGGAACTATACGCTATCGATATCCGGGAACTGATTACGTTGGAACAATCAACATATTAGATGTTTCTGAAATGAAGAAAACAAGTCTTCTTTCAAAGGAGACTACAGGTGATAACCTATATTATTGTGAATTCGGAATTAAGTATATCCCAGATACATATGACGATATTGAAGCGGTTGGAACGACTCAGAGTGAATTTACTAGAACGGGTAAGATAAAGATTAATGTTGTTGATGCTGGAATATTTGCCAAGAAGATTGGAGGAACGACATTCGCTGGTTTAAATGGAGCTGTATACGCTGTATATGATGAAAATGGAAAAGAAGTAAGTCGGTCAGAAGAGTCTACTAAGTATTCAATCGATGGAGTGGATTATAGTGGCTTAATGATACTTGACAAGCTTGGAGTTGGAAAATATACCGTAAAAGAGATACAAGCACCAAATGGCTATGCTAAGAGTGATGAAGAATTTGAAATTGAAATTAGTAGAACATATGAATCTTGGCCAAGTTACTACACGATGAATATTTCGAAGAAAGACAATGAATCTAATAGCACAGTTTCTTTATCTAACATTCAATTTAGTGTTATAACTTGTGATGGAGGATACTTTTTCGATGATGATGGCAAGTCTGTGGATGAAATAAGTCCTGGCTATTTGTTAAAAGCAGATGAAAAAGATACAACTGTAGTTCTAAATACAGCAGCAAATGCAGCATTTGAGGCATTTGATGAGGTAGCTTACACACTTCCAAAAACAGGTGGAAGCGGAGTTTACGTTTATACAATCGGCGGTATCTTGCTAATGATTGCGGGGGCGCTGTTGTTATATAAAAACAAAAATAATAAAAACAAATAAAAAAGGAGAAAAGAAGAAAAATGAAGAAATTCAAGAAAATCATTTGCCTTGCACTTGCAATGGTAATGATGATGGCAATGAGCACAGTAGCTTTTGCCGAAGAGTCAGCAACAGTAACAATTAATGGACTAAAAGACGGAGCAACAGTTAACATTTATACAGTTGCAACAATTGATGAAAACAACACAGTTGTAAAACAAGCATGGGCTAAGGATGCATATACAGTTGAATATTCAGATGCAAATGCTGTTGACGTTACAACTATTGAAATGACATCAACACAGGTTTCTGCTTTAAAGTCTGCATTTGAGACTGCTAAGCCTAGTGCTGCTAAGCCTGAGCAGACAGCATCAAAAAAATCAGTTTCATTTACTGGTCTTGAGGCTGGTGTGTACTATATAGTTGCAACAAGCAAGGATGCAACATACAGTCCAATGGTTGCAGTGGCAATTTCAAGAGATGATAAGGGTAACTATGTTGCAGCTTCAAAGGAAATTACTGCAAAAGGAACAAATAGTGATTTAAAGAAAGAGGCAAATGATCAGTTTGTTCACGCTGGAGAGGAAGTTACATTTACAATTACAAAGTCAATTCCAAGCTATGCAAATAAGTTTGTTATTTATGATTATACAACAAACCTTTCTAGCTTAGATGGAGTTTCAGCAACTGTTAAGTATGCTAACACTGAGAAGGAATATAAATTCAAAGCTACAGCTACAGCTAATAAGTTTGCACTTGACTTAACAGATATTGTATATGATGAGAAAAATGATGCTTTCATCAATGATAATGTTGGTGATACACTTACAATTACTTATAAGGCTACAGTAACTAGCCCAGATAACTATGTAAATGAGGTTACATATTCTACAAATGATAATGATGAAACAGGTACATATAGAGTAGAAGGTTTTGAAGGTGACATCACTCTTACAAAGACTGGCACAGATGGCAAGAAGCTTAAGGGGGCTAAGTTTACTCTTACAAAGAAGGGGTCAGCTGCAACAGAGACAGCACCAGCTACTGAGGATAAAGTCCTTACATTTACTTTCGATGAGACAAAGAATGCATATGTATATGATGAGACAAGCCAGAATACTGAGCTCGTTACTGACGAGGAAGGTATCATTAAGGTAGTAGGTCTTGATGAAGGAACATATCAGTTTACTGAGAAAGAAGCTCCTGCTGGATATTCTATTAATGAAAATATTGAAGCTAAGACAATAACACCAGCAGAGGCAAGTGTTTCAGAAACAGTTTCAGTAGTAGATTCAACACTTATTAAGCTTCCATTCACAGGTGGTATGGGAACAACAATGTTCACAGTTCTTGGTGTAGCTATCATGGCTATCGCTTCAGCTCTTTACTTTGCTTCAAAGAAGACTGCAAAGAACTAATTAAAAACGATTTATAAAATTTTGATGTATTGCCCAGCGGAGAAATCCGCTGGGTACAACATCAAGGAGAGGACAGCAAGCTTATGAAAACATTTTTTAAGAATAATTATAAATTAATAGCAATTGGCGCTATGATGCTTGCTGGTTTGTCCTTGCTGGTGTACCCACTTGTAGCAAATACATGGAACAATCATGTACAGGCAACACTAGTAAATAACTATGCAGAGTCTGTTTCTACAGCAATCGAAGAAGGTTCACTTGATGTAAGTTCAGAGCTTGATAGAGCTTATGAATACAATGAAGAATTACTTCCAAGCATCTTACCTGATTCATTTGCAGAGGCAGAAGCAAATGGAACTGATGAGAATTACATGAGCATTTTAAATGCTAATGGTGATGGAATCATGGGTTACATCCAAATTCCATCAATCAATGTAAAGCTCCCAATCTTCCATACAACAAATGATGAAGTTTTACAGATCGGTGTTGGACATTTGGAAGGTTCTTCACTTCCAGTTGGTGGTGAGAATACACATTCAGTTCTTTCGGCACACAGAGGATTGCCTTCAGCATCACTTTTTACAGATTTGGATAAAGTAGAGATTGGAGACGATTTCTTTGTTATAATTATGGGTGAATACTATGCTTATGAAGTTGATCACATAGATGTGGTTGAGCCTGATGACACTTCACTTCTTGCAGTTGAAGAAGGTCAGGACTTATGTACATTGATCACATGTACACCATACGGTGTCAACACACAGCGACTTATGGTTAGAGGTCACAGAGTAGAGTATACACCAGAGCTACTAGCAGATGCTGAGACTCCTACATTTGGAGCAGTCAGCCTTCACACAAATTACTTGCTTTGGGTAATTGTTGGCCTAGCCATTGTTGGCGCGTTCATCTTAGTATTGTATTTGATAGATAAAAAGAAAAATACAAAGGAACAGTAGCGTGAAACAGAAGGTTGTCAAATTATTCATAATTTTATTATTCGTTGCAGGTTTTGGATTGCTTTCATATCCTACCATCTCAAATGAGTGGAATACCTACGTGCAGAGCACTCTTATTAATGATTACGAAAGTTCTCTTAATGAGATGACTGTGGAGGATTATTCTGAAGAGTGGGAGAAAGCGAAGGCGTTTAATGCGCAGATTACCGAAAATGCAATCGGCACAGATGTATTTGGGGCTAATGCAGATGGCAACGCAGTTACTCCTACAGAGGAGTTTTTGAACTCTGAGTATTACTCAGTTTTAAATGTTAATAATGACGGGATTATGGGCTATTTGTCCATTCCAAAGATAAATCTTAAGCTGTCAATCATGCATGGAACTTTTGATGAGTACATTCAGACAGCATTAGGACATATGAATGGTACAGCACTTCCAATCGGAGGTCCAAGTACACATTCAGTTATAGTTGGTCATAGAGGTTTGCCTAGTGCAGAGCTTTTTACCAACATCGACCAGCTTGAGGTCGGAGATAAGTTTTACATCCATGTTTTGGATGATACACTTGCTTACGAAGTAGACACGGTATACAAAAGTATTGAAGCAGATGATATCGAGTCACTCTCAAATGCCATGAAAGTGGAAGAGGGCAAGGATTATGTAACACTCTTTACTTGTACACCATACGGTGTGAACACACACAGACTTTTGGTAAGAGGCGTCAGAACCGAATATCTCGGTGAAGATGAGCCACCTAAGGGAACAGAAGCTGTTGTAGAAACCGTAAAGAATTACTATTTGGCTATTGGCATTGCTGGATTTGCTCTAGCACTGGTTTTAATAATGATAATAAGAAAACTATTTAAAAGAAGTAATGAGAAATCCGAAGGGAGAAATCAGTGAAAATGTTAGGATTTAAAAAGAAAAATCTAATAGCACTTGCACTTGCAGCTGTTGTGGCTGTATCAGGATTTGGGGTGTATCAGGCTAAGGCAGCGGGAAAGATTGATGAGACAAAACAGTGCACCGTATCTGTATCAGTTCAGAATGGCAGCACTTCAACAAATCCATTTTCGAGCTATAAGGGCTATGTAACAGTTAGATTTTACAAGGTAGCCGATGTAGATGCTGGAGGCAATTATGACAATGCAGTTGTTGATTTAAGTAAGCTTTCAGGATCAGATGTAAAGGCTGAAGACTTAGATGCAGTTGCAGGTGAAGCGTATAAGTATTTTAAGCTTGGTACGGAAACACCTGAAAAACCAAGTAGTTCTGTTAGCTTTGATCTTTCTGATATGTCTAGCGCTACAGCACCTATGGATAAAGGCTTATATCTTTTTGTTCCACAGCCTACACAGGATGATTACTATGATTACACATTTAAGTATTCATTAGTATCTGTTCCTACAAGCAAGTACATTACTTCTACAAAGGTTGGGGAAGATGGAAGCATAGTTGCTGATAACTCGGCAAGCGATGCTTGGGAATATGATGTAGATATTATCCTTAAGCCAGAGGCAAAGGTTAGATACGGAAAGCTTCAGATTAACAAGACACTTAACACATTCAATGAGTCACTTGGTACAGCAAGCTTTGTATTTGAAGTTGAGGCAACAAAGGATGATAAGTTAGTATTCAGCAATGTATATACATTAAACTTTGATTCTGCTACAACTAAGTCAGTTGTTGTTGAAAAGATTCCAGCCGGAGCTGTTTGCAAGGTCAAGGAAGTATATTCTGGCGCAAGCTACACCAACATAGCAGTTCCAGTAGTCGATGCAGAAAATGCAGGTGTTACAATCATTGCTGATGAGACTCAGGAATTAGATTTCGTTAATGATTACGATGAAAGACTTATCGAAGGCGGCCTTGGAATTGAAAACCACTTTGTAAAGAGCAACGATGAGCTTTCAGATACTGAATTCGAATTTGATGGATCAAACATTACTAACAATAATCAGGAGAGTGAGGGACAATAATGAAATATAAAAAGTATTTATTAGTGGCAGCCGCTCTCGTAGTTATTGGAGCAGCAAGCATTAAGCCAGCAATGGCATATTTCACAGACACACAGGAAGCTACAGGAAAGATTGAGCTTCATCTTGGAGATTCAAAAATTATTCCTGATGAGCATGTTGAAGGAATGACAAAAATCATCACAGTTTCCAACACAGGTGATTATGATGTATTTGTTAGAGTAAAGGCTGTTTATGGTAGCAACTTCGATGTTAGCTTAACAGAGGATTCTAAGAATAATGGATGGTCTGATGGCGGTGACGGATATTACTATTACAAGGATATCGTTACTAAGAAGGGCACTGATAATTCTAGCTCAAAAGAGATTAAGCTAGATATATCTGTTAAAGATGCTTCAATTGCAAGCAATGGATTTAACATTGTTATCATCCAGGAAGCAACTAGAGTATTCTATAACGAAGATGGAACTACTAAGTCAAACTGGGAAGATAAAATCATTGTTGAATCAGATGAAGCAGTTGATGTAACAACAGAATCTACTGAAAATCAAGGTGCTGGTGAGGGAACTGCTCCTACAGAAACACCAGATAACAATAATAGTGGGGAGGGCAATGAATAATGAAGAGACAAGTTAAATACCCACTAATAGTTTTAGCAGCTGGTTTGGTTTTGGTTGGTGCCAGCGGTGTTGGTGCAACAAGAGCAGCCATGACATATCAGACAAATGCTGAAGCAGTTGATTTTACAACAGCAGCACTTTCTGTTGATTTACAGGAGATGCAGGATGGTAAATATGTAAGCGTAGACGGAAAGGATACACTTAAGTTTACTGATATTTCATCATCAGATTTCCACATCGGACAGAAGTACAATGAAAATGTAAGAATCGTAAATACTTCATCAGGTAAGTATGATGAGTACGTGAGAATATCAATCAGAAAAAGCTGGGCAAATGAGGATGGTACAAAGAACACCACTCTTGATCCAGAGATGATTGAATTACCTGTAGCTGATGGTTGGATCGAAGATACTTCAGAAGAGACTGCTGAAGGCAAGGTATATTATTACAAAGCACCAGTTGCATACGGTGAAGAAAATGCTATCGATTTCTTAAAGACAATTAAGATTAACGATAAGATAATGAATTATGTAACTACTGTACAAAAGAAGGGTGATGATCCTAGTATTAAGGGAACCATCATTAACGAGTATAAGTACAATGGTGAATCATTCTTTGTAGAAGTTAGAGTTGATGCTGTTCAGGCTCACAATGCTGAAGAAGCAATGCTTGGAGCATGGGGTATTGATACAACTGTAAACGAAAGTGGAGTTATTACTTCATTAAATGGATTAGCTATAGACTAAGGGAGAGTAAGACATGAAAAAGAAAATTTTAAACATTGCACTTGCTCTCGCTGTAGCGATTGCAGGATTTACAAGCTTTAACATGGAAGCTAATGCTGAAACAGAGAAGGTTGAATGGACTGTTACTTATAATGGTAAAAGTTTTGATTCTACATACAGTGCTGATAAAGCAAAGCTTACAAACGCCATGCCAGGCGATACTATTGAGTTTATAGTAGATTATGTTAACGGCACATCAGAAAACGCTGATTTCTATATGAGTGCTGATATTATCAAATCTTTAGAGGAAGGCGCTGATGCAACAGGTGGTGCTTACTCATACAAGATTATTTCATCAGAATCTACAGAGCCTATCTTTGATAGTGAGACAGTCGGTGGTGATGCTACTGATGTAATCGGTTTGGATCAGGTTGATAGTGGTGAAGGTGCTTATTTCGCACTTGGAACACTTGCAGCTGGTGCTTCTGGAAAGGTTACAATCTCTATTGCATTAGATGGTAACTCACAGAACAACGCATACATGGCAACACTTGCTCAGCTTGAAATCAAGTTTGGGGCAGAGCCTAGCTCAGAGGCTGTACAGGATATCATTAAAGAAGAAACAGTTACAAAGACAGAGACAAAGGTTAACACTGTCACAGAACATGGTAGCGGAACAATTGTAAAAAGAGTTACTAATACAGTTGGTGGTGGAACTCCAGTTGTAATCATCAACGATGATGCAGTTCCACTTGATGGTGGTACAGCAATCAGCGGTGCAAACCCAAGAACAGGTGATTCAATCATTCCACTTGTAGCTTGCGGCACAGCATTATTTATTGGATTGTTACTAATTGTTTGGTACTTTAGAATGACTAAAGAACAGAAAGAGGAGGTAGCCTAGATATGAAACGCTTTAATAAAGCCTTAGGCTTAATCCTAACATTTGTATTTGCGCTTAGCGTGTTTATGACAACACCAATCACTGCAGAAGCAAGCTACACCTACAGAATCAAGATTAATCTTGGAAATAATGCTGATGCTTTCTTTGATACAGCAGCAGTTGACAGTTTAAGAGGTGCAGGCTTCACAGTTGAGTATCCAGTAGTTAGAAAAACTGATGGTAAGGAACTAAAGAATCAGCTAATCATTTCCGGATTAGCATACAATGATACAATTCCAGTAGATGTTGATTCATTGATCAAAGTAGCTTACACAGAAGATGAAGCAAACATGACTCACTACTATGTAAAGGGTCTTAGAGTTGCAGGCGCTGACGATTTAGTAGCCATGGACGCTGAAAAGAATGTTTCACTTCAGGTAACAGGAGATGAGACATATGTAGCTGCTTATGGTGTAGGTGCTACAATCCCTTACACAGTAAGTTATGTTGATAAGGAAGATAATAAGTTACTTCCAGATGACACATTATATGCTGCTGAGGGCGAGGTAATTTTCGTACCAAGTAGACATATCAATGGATACAGACCAGATGCTTATTACAAGACAGCATCTAAGGGACTTAAGAAAGATACAGTTTTCAAATTTGTATATTCACCAGGTGAGGTTACTGTAATTATAAACGAAAAGACTGTTACAGATGAGAAGACTGAAACAGTAGATGGTGGAACAGATTATACTTATGAGTATCAGTATGTAGATGGTGGTACATCATCTTCAACAACAAGCACTGGTACAACAACAAGCACTACTACAGTAAACAACGGAACTACACAGCAGGGTGGTACAGTAGATAATAGAGCAGCAGCTGGAAATGGTAATGCAGGAAATGCTGGTAACGGCGGAAACGCAGGTAACGGTGGAAATGCTGATCAAGGTGCTGCAGGCGACAATGAAGGTGCAGATGAGACAAACATCGCAGATGATAACACACCACGTGATGTAATCGATATCGATGATGAAGAAGTTGCAAAGGCTGGCGGCGACAAAGAGCCAAAGGATGCATTTGTTCGTAACATGATTATCGGAATCATTCTTGCAATCGTTGCACTTATCGTAATTCTTATAGCGCTTATCACAGCTCAGAAAAAGCGCAAGGCTGAAATTGCTAGGGTAGAGAATAAAGAGAATAGAGATAATTAAGAGAAAAAAAGCAGGTCTTAGGCGACCTGCTTTTTTCTGAATTTTGATTTTATCTTGCGTCAGTAACAACCTGATTTTTTCCATTTGCTTTTGCTTTGTATAGGTTGTTGTCGGCAGCTTTTACAACATCATCATTTCCTCGGCCTTTTGCTGTGCCTATGCTAAGGGTTAGCTTAACATCTGGAGCGAAGTCCCATTCCTGTTGAGCCATACTGTTACGCAATCTTTCGGCAATTGCATTAAGATAAGCTATAGCATTGCTGTTAATCATAATTACAAATTCTTCACCGCCGTATCGATATGCTTTAATATCTGAGGTGGTTTCTTTTGTTATCAGCTGACCTAATCGCCAAAGGACGATATCCCCTTCGGGATGTCCATAAGTATCATTGATAGTTTTAAAGTTATCGATGTCTATCATGATTATTCCATATTCCTGCTTTGAATGTTTCATTCTACTTAGCTCAAAATCAAAGGATTTTCGATTTAGGAGTTTTGTTAATCCATCGAAACGGCTGGCGTTAAGTAAAAGAATAAGGAATGCAATTATAAAGCTAAATATAGCACCAATAGTAATACGAATTTTTATTTTTTGTATTTGCTTGAGATGATTCGTATTGTTGATAGCAAGTTCATTATTTGCATCATCTATAATGCTTCCAACAACGTTGGAGTATGTAAGGTTTTGCTGTTTGAATAATGTATCGTACAATCTGTTGCATACATATGTTAATTCACTTTGTATTTCTTGGTTTTTAGTAGGATACTCTTTTTGAATCTTAAGTAGTGTATAAAGCTCGGCTTTTTCATAATTGTTTTCTTCACAAAGTTTCATAAAATCTCTTAAGAATACAATTACTGCTTGTGCGCGAGCTTCAGTATCCATACTGCTAGGGGCATTGCGTTCTTTTATGTTTTCGGCACATAGGTAATAACATTTAGCTTGATAATATGGAATGATAAAATCGCGGAGATATATGTTTCTATATATATCTGTAGTGAACATGTAATTATCTTCCCATTTATCGAGTTTTTCTTTGCACTTTGGTAAGCGTCCGGTCTCTTCGTATATACGTGCTAGCCATACATCACTCATGGCTGTATATTCTTCTTTGTAGGATTCGGTACCATCTTCATCAAGAACCCTTATTGACTCATTCAAATATGTTTCTGCATCGTTGTAGTTATATTTTAAAAATGAGTTAATACCTTGAATTCTGTATGCGTAACTTCTTATTTGAGGATTTTCAATTTCTTCAAATGGTCGTAGCTCTCTGGCTGCTTCGATCATGGAACTTGCGGAATCATAATCATAATTATTTATATAAAAGTTGGCCAAATCCAGATATACATTTATTGTAAAATCAGTTTCCGAACTGTTTTTTAAATAGTAGAGGGCATAGCCAAGATATTTGTAATAGGTAGTCGTTTCACCGCTACTCATATAGATGATTCCAGCTTTTTCGTAAAGGCGGCCCATATCTTCCGGAGAAACCTTGCCACTATTTATTAAAGCATTAATATCTTTAAGCATGGCTTCGCGTTCTTCCCATGAGAACTTTAACCTGTGCTCAAGTATCTCTTCTACTTTTTTATGATTTGCATTGATTTGGAAATTTGTATAAGCGCGATAACAGAGCTGACATATTAGAATACCAGCGATAATAATGATATATACTAATAGTAATTTCTTAAGATTGTTCTTTAACATTTCTATTTCCTATTTATCTTTCTAAGGATATAGAGCCTTTTACATAGATTCTAAAATATTATACAGTAAATATTTTTCATAACTGTGAACTTTCGAAAAATAACAAATAATTACGTTATTTTTTGCCAATTTAGGTTATAACTTGCCATTTTTTGTGATTATTAAACAAAATATGTTACACTAATGTAGAAGAATAATGTATCTAACATCATTCTTTCAGGGAGTAAACAACTATGATTAGACGGAGTTTAAAGAAATGTATAATTGCATTATGTATGTGCTTATTGCTTAGTCAATCTATCTATGCAAAAGAGGCAAATGTTAAGTCTGAACCAGAACAGAAGCAAGAGCAAGTGGCTGATTCAGAGGAGTCAACTGTTGACATTTCTGATGAAAAGGTTCCACTTGGACTAAAAAGTGAAGCTGACTTTGCGAGATATAAGCGTTCTGTCGTAGTAATGGTTGTATTTGGCGGAATGATTGTTATTATAACTATAGGAGCTACTTTAAAAGAAAAATACGAGAGGAAAAAACTTAACTAGTATGGGTTCAAAAATATTAGGGTTTATAGGATATATTATTATTGTAATTTTAATCGTTGCAGCTACACCATTAGCACTACCTAAGCTTTTGGGAATGCAAGCATACAACGTTATATCAGGATCGATGGAGCCTACTTTATCAGTTGGCTCCATTGTCTATGTAAAGCCTGTAAATTTTATAGAGCTTCAAGAAGGCGATGTCATTGCATTTAATGCAGGAGCTAGCGTGGTCACTCATCGAATTACAAATATTGATGCTGATGACATGTTGATTACAACAAAAGGTGATGCGAATGAAGGAGAAGATTTTACACCAGTTGCTTACACTAATGTAATAGGAAAGGTTGTAGCGTATTTTCCATTCATTGGCAATGTTGCAGCGATGTTTAGTGACACAGCCGGCAAAATCGGAGCAGGATTACTTCTCATTATAGGTATAATTCTATCTAACGCAGGAGAGAAAAAGCGTAAGCCAGCCGAAGATGAAGAAAAATCTACAAAAAAGACTGCAACAGGAAGAATAAATCCTAAGATGATTCTGGCACTAGGTCTTGTAATAGTTATGGGATCACTTGGGGGATTTATGTATATCTTTATGGGATACAGCAAATCCAACACTCTTTATGCATCTTTGAACGAAGAGTATGTTGAGCCTGTTGTAGAAGAGGAAATTGGCTGGGAGGATACTGTAGATGTTGATATTGCAGCATTGCAGCAAATCAACCCTGATGTTGCAGGATGGCTATATATAGAAGGAACAGATGTAAGCTATCCTATTATGTATTCTGGAGATGATGAAGCCTATCTTCGTACAACGATAGATCACGAGCATGCAACTGCAGGCTCCATTTTCCTTGAAGGATACAATCTACCAGATTTTTCTGATAGTCATAATATAATATATGGCCACAACATGAGAAACCTATCTATGTTTGGCACACTTAAGTACTACAAGTCAGACGAGAACTATATTAATGAACATAAGTATTTCCAAATAATCACTGAAGACGCAAAGATGCGTTATGAGATTTTCTCATATTTTGATACTGAGGCTGCATCTTGGGTGTATGCAGTACCTTATTCAGATTCAGAAGAATTTGGGGATTATATTAGTGAGTTGTTAAAGAAATCATATATGGGTCAGGAAACTGATATCCCAAATGTGACATCTAGTGATAAAGTAGTGACACTCTCTACCTGTTCAACTACAGGTATGAGATTCACTGTACATGGGGTTTTAGTGGAAACTCTATCGACTAATTAAAGTGTAATTTAAGTAATTTGGCACAAACGTACCTTTTTTGGCAGAAACTGTTATAAAAATCTATTTAATTTTAAAAATTGCGTGATAGAATAACAATACAAACTTAGATTGATAAAGAATTGTAATGTTTTTGTATAAAAAGGAGTACAGGGATGTCTAAGAAGAAGATTGAGAGTTTATTAAAAGGAGTTGCAATTACAGGAGCTTCAGTTGGTGGAGCTTCAATGCTTGGTGATGCCAATTTGGCATATGCTGCAGAGCTTGGTGAGGAAGAAGCTGCTGAGGCTGCACAGGGCGAAATCACTGTTGAAGTTGCCCAGGAGCAGGCACAGGAAGTTGTTGAGACTACAGTAGAAACTTCTCATGAAGAGGCAGAGGTTGTTGAGACAACAGAAGAGCAGAATGACGAAACAGCATTTTTAGGTGAGTCAAAGGCTACTGCAACAGAAGAAACAAACATTACAGCGACTCTTGATAATACAACTGATGATGAGGCACAGGCTGCATCAGATTCAGCACAGGCATCCGAATCTACTTTAATGTCAGAAGAATTCCAGGCATCTGAAGCTGCAAGTGATTCACTTTCAGCAGAGGATTCAGGAATATCATCTACATCTGAATCTTCAAAAGATTCACTTTCAGCAGAGGATTCAGGAATTTCATCTACTTCAGAATCAACAAGTGATTCACTTTCAGCAGAAGATTCAGGAATTTCATCTACATCAACATCAGCTCAGGAGTCACTCAGCTCAGAGAATGAAGATATTGCTAGCACATCAGCTGCTAATTCAGAGGCTAACGCAAGTGAAGCTGCTAGCCTTTCAACAGCTATGTCTGAAGCAGAACAGGTACGTGAGTCTACATCAGATTCATTCTCAGAGGCTGGATTAGAGGATGACTATCTTGAAGATTTAATGAAGCAGATCGAAGAAGCAAAGGCTGAGCTTGAGCAAGCACAGCAGGTAGCTAAGGATAATCGCCAGTACTTGAACCATGATGGTAGATCAAATAACTACTATGGATATGGCGATAAGCTAGCAAATCTTCTTATTCAGTATGCTTTCTATCAGGAAGGTTATGTTGGTGAGATTTTATACAGCGATTGGGATTCAAGCAACTACAGCTTTAATAGTGTTAAAGTTACATATCTTGATTCTACAGGTGAGACAAAGTACGCTTACTTTGACTATGTAACAGTTGATGGTAATGGAAACGCATTAGTTCCAGGTTTCTATGACAGCCCAGATAATGGCGCTCAGCATGATAATCCATATGTTGTTGATGGAATCATGGTTGTAAAGAAGACTGTTCAGTACTCAGATAACAATGGAAACATCCTTACATGGAAGTATGAGACAACAACAGAGGCAGACGGAACAGAGTCTACAAAGTGTATTTACTATATTAATGGTGAAGAGACAGATGCAGAAGTAGTCCTTAATGCAGATGGAACATTTTCTATTACAGAGACAAATGCTTCAAATGAGTGCACATTAACAGCCGTAAGACAGGATTGCTGTAATGCTTACAAGGCATCTAATGGTGTGAAATACTATGATCTTGGAACATACCAGGCATATTACTGTGACCACAATGATTCATTTAGATCATTAGTTAGAAATAATGAGAATAGCGATAGCAGTTCAGTAGGAGCTCTTTGCCAAGATGCATATGGAAATGTTTATGTATCATCATTAGTTGATAAAGATGGAAATGAATTAAATATTGTAAAGAAATCTGTAAAAACTGGAGTTTGCAGTACTAGCAAATATACAGCAATTGAGATTGGTGGAAAGACATATTATTACCAGACTGCAGATATTGTAAACAAGGGTGATGGAACTTATGTCCTTACTGCATATGAAGACGAAAATGCAGGTGCAGCGCAGGCACAGTCAATCACACTTTACACAGCTGCAAGTGCATCATCTACAACTACAACATTCAACCCTAAGTTTGTTGCTAGAAAAGGTGATGGCTCAGAAGTTTACCATAACTATGCAGGTGATGTTAAGGATGGTAACTTTGGAGTAAAGGGTTACAACTACTTTACATTAGATGATTTTAACAAGGGTAGAGATGAATATCATGAGCAGAGAAGCGATGTGGCATCTACATCAGATTCAGCAAGTGTAGTTACATCTCAGTCTACATCTTGGGAGAATTCAGTAAGTGCAAGTCAAGAAGGATCAGCTTCAGAGTCACAGATTAGAAGCGATTCACTTTCAGAGAGTGCACAAGCTTCAGAATCAGAGTCTCAGGTAAGAAGTGATTCATTATCAGAGAGTGCAAGTACATCAGACAGTGAATCAAGTGTAAGAAGTGATTCATTATCAGAGAGCGCAAGCACATCAGATAGCTCATCAGAGTCAAGAAGCGACTCATTATCAGAGAGCACAAGTGCGTCAGATTCACGCTCACAGTCTATCAGTGAATCTCTTTCTAATAGTGCAAGTGAGAGTGCAAGAGTTAGTGAATCAATAAGTGCATCAGTTTCTGGAAGCCAGAGTGCAAGTGCATCCACAAGCGCAAGCCAGAGTGCAAGTACAAGTGCATCAAATAGCGAGAGTGCATCAACAAGTGCCAGCGACAGTGCCTCAACAGAAGCAAGTGAGAGTGCGTCAACAAGCGCCAGCGACAGTGCTTCAACAGAAGCAAGCGAAAGTGCATCAACAAGTGCCAGCGATAGTGCCTCAACAGAAGCAAGTGAGAGTGCGTCAACAAGCGCCAGCGACAGCGCATCAACAGAAGCAAGTGAAAGTGCATCAACAAGTGCCAGCTAGTCAGCCAGCGCATCGACATCAGCAAGTACATCTGCATCAAGCAGCGAAAGTGCATCAACAAGCACAAGCCAGAGCACAAGCACATCAGTATCAAATAGTGAGAGTGCATCAACAAGCGCAAGCCAGAGTGCAAGCACATCAGCATCAAGCAGCGAGAGCGCATCAACAAGCACAAGCCAGAGCACAAGCACATCAGTATCAAATAGTGAGAGTGCATCAACAAGTGCCAGCGACAGTGCTTCAACAGAAGCAAGTGAAAGTGCGTCAACAAGCGCCAGCGACAGTGCTTCAACAGAAGCAAGTGAGAGTGCATCAACAAGTGCCAGCGATAGCGCCTCAACAGAAGCAAGTGAAAGTGCATCGACAAGCGCAAGCGATAGCGCCTCAACAGAAGCAAGTGAGAGTGCGTCAACAAGCGCAAGCGATAGCGCCTCAACAGAAGCAAGTGAGAGTGCATCAACAAGCGCAAGCCAGAGCGCAAGTATGTCAGATAGTGCAAGTACATCAACAAGTGCTAGCATGTCAGACAGCGCATCGACATCAGCAAGTACATCTGCATCAAGCAGCGAAAGTGCATCAACAAGC
>NZ_KK211358.1:198846-256152 GCF_000621865.1 Pseudobutyrivibrio sp. MD2005 | reverse complement strand
GCATCAAATAGTGAAAGTGCATCAACAAGTGTAAGCCAGAGCACAAGTACATCAGTATCAAATAGCGAAAGTGCATCAATAAGCGAAAGCACAAGTGTTTCACTTTCTGAGAGCACATCAGCAAGTTTGAGTGAGTCAACAAGTGCATCGACATCAGCTTCACTTTCAACAAGTGCTTCAGTAAGCCAGAGCATTTCTGAGTCAGTTAGCTCTAGCATGTCACTTTCAGTAAGCCTTAGCTTGTCAGAGAGCATGAGCATCAGTGCATCAGAAAGAGCAAGCCAGTCACTTAGTACATCAGTAAGTGAGAGTGCATCAACAAGTGCAAGCACATCAGCAAGCACAAGTGCTTCAGAGTCTGCTAGCAGTGCAGCAGCTACAAGCAATACAGGCGACAACTCTGGAAATGGTGGCTCAAGCTCAGGATCATCAGCAAGCACTTCAAATGCTGTGGCACCAACAACATCTACAAATACTTCTTCATTTAATGAAGTGGCAGATGAGAATGCAACAATTACAGTTACTTCATTCAATGAGATTGGTGATGGAGCAAGAAATGGATTTGGTGGAACAAGCATTGCAGACGAGCAGGTTCCTCTTGCAGTAAGATTAGATGAAGGTGAAGATATCACTTCTCCAACTGGAAATCTTCTTACAATTGATGACGAGGAGACACCACTTGCAGCAACAAGAGGTATTCTTGGAGGAAGAGCTTGGTGGTATTGGATCTTAATCATCATCAGCGCAATAGCTGGCAAGAAGGCTATGGACAAGAGAAGAATTACAGAAAAAGAGTATGATGATTCAGAGGACTAAATCTTAAAGTCGCGTGAATTAAATATTTATATTAGAAGATAGCTGCATGGCTCCATGCAGCTATCTTTGATGTTGAATTAGGTTGATTGTGTAGAAACTACATACTGAATAAAAGAAAACACTGAGAATATGTGGTTTTTAGCGATAGTTGAATTGCGCACAATCTAATTCTACATATTATTAGAATTAATCATATGAAAGTATGTGGTTTACGGTGCAATTTTTGATAAAAGACAATCATGTGATATGTAATTCTACATATTTTCAAGCTTATTATATTGATAATATGTTGTTTGCTAGTTTTACCGCATGGAAATATTAGAAAAACAACATATTTTATCAAGAATGGCAACAAGAATATGTAGTTCGTACTAATACGCCAGGCCCCAAGCATGAGTTATTAGTATAGATTCTTGAAAAACATCAGTTTTTCAGGAATCGTAAATACCATGAAAATAGATTTATCTATTTTCATGTCCTGCAAAGCAGGATTCTTGCTGACAATTTCATTGTTCTGTCAGCAAGAAGTCATAAATATCAAAGGAAGCTCGAATGAGCTTCCTTTTTTGTGCCATAAAGCAACAGGTGTGCAAAAAGTTATGAAGTGCATTGGTTCACATTTTATTCACAAATAGTATAAACAATTAAATACGTTCTTGCCAATATTCTGACACTTTCTGCCAAATGGTAGAATTATCACTCAACGCATGTTAACATACACTTACAAATAGTTATTAAACGTAACTATTCAGTCTCTGTAGTCAGTTTTTAGTGAGGAAGAATCGTATGAAAAGAAATCTTTTACTTAATAGAATCATATCATTCAGTTTAATAGTTGCATTATATCTATCAATGTCAGCTAGTGCTTTTGCTGATGCAGAGGATGGAGGAGATTCTTCTGAGCCAACGGTATCAGAAGAAGCATCGGAATCAACATCAGAACCAGCATCAGAACCAGCATCAGAACCGGCTTCAGAGCCAGCAGCAGAGCCGGCATCAGAACCAGCAGCTGAGCCAGCAGCAGAGCCTACAACAGAGCCAGCAGCTACATCTGATAACAACGATGTATCTGATCCTGCCACACTTGAAGGTGGAGAGCCGGTAGCCGATTCTAATCTTCCAAATGATAATATTATATCTAATCCTACAGATGATAATCAAGAGCCAGCAACTGATCCAACAATCGAGGGAACAGAGGAAGACAAATTAACAGACGAACTTCTTGGTGTTGTTGATGAGATGTTAAAAGAGCAGGAGACAGATGACACAGAATTATCAGAGCAGGAATTAAGATATAAAGAGCTTTCAGAGAAGAAGGCAAATGGTGAAGAATTAACACCAGAGGAACTTGAAGAATTAGAAAAGCTTGAAAAGGAATTATTAGCAAAAGAAGAAGCTGTTGCAGCTTGTGAGCATGAATTAGTATACGTGCCAAACGAGGACGGAACACATACAGTTAAATGTGGCAAGTGTGAAGAATTCGAAGCATACACAGAAAGCTGTGAATTCGATGAAGATGGCATTTGTATTAAGTGTAAATATAAGAGACCTAACGAACCTATTCTCATTTATGAAGATGATGAAGTAATCGTTACAGTTTCTGGAGCAATTCCAGAAAATGCAGATTTAAAGGTTAAGCCAATCAAGGCTGACGATGATGATACAAAGGATGCTTATCAGCAGATTGAAGACAAATTAAATGAAGAGACAAAGATGAATGAAGCTGATGAGTATGGATTCCTGGCATACGATATTTCATTTGTTGATATCGATACAAATGAAGAAGTTGAGCCAGATGGTGATGTAACAGTCACAATGGAATATAAAAATGCAGTGCTTCCTGATTCAATTGGAGAAGACGAAGATGCTGAAACAGAAGTAGAAATGATTCACTTCAAAGAGGATTATGATGATCTTGAAAATCTCTCAGAGCAGGGAAAAGCAGATTTATCACTTGATTCACAAAGTGCAATCACACAGGCGGAATTTACTAGCGATACATTCTCTACTTATGTAATCAAATGGACGAGTAATAATTATACCAGATATATAAAGATTGTTACAGCATTCTATACTCAGACTGATGAGGAACTTGTAGAGTTTACAGTTGAGGATGAAGAAATAGCATACTTAACAGATTCAGAAAATGATGTTCATCCAAACGACATAATATTAAAAGATAGATTTGGAACAAGAGAGATTGATGGCTATAGATATTTAAAGGCATTATATAGAGATGACAACGGAGTTGACCATGAGGTTGATAAACTGACATTCTCTCAAGTAAATTCAGGCAGAAATACTGGCTATTACAAGTATATGCACATCCTTAATGGCAATGATGAGATAGCAAAAATAAGGATGCAGTCTAAGCAAGAGAACATGACTCATGTACTTATTTCCTTCATCTACGAGAGAGATGCAGATCTTAGTATTACAAAGAAGGCAACAGGAGATGCTGGTGCCGATGACGAGACACAATATGAATTCGTATTAACGAATGAAAGCGGAACTCCAATGTCTAATGTGAAGTACTTTATTGGAAGAACTCCTTATCATACAGATGGTTCAGGCAAGTTCTTATTAAAGACAGGAGAAAGCGCATACTTTGGAGACGATGCTTCATTAGATGGAAATTATAAGATTTCAGAAATAGGTGTAGCCGAAGGCGGAGCTTACACATTAGATCAGTTCCGTACAGAAGTAATTGTTAATGGTGAAGTAAAGGAAACAGTAGTTCAAGGCGTTGATGATCCTAGAACAGTTCAGGTTTCTGTTACGCCAGGAGTACTTACAGATGTTATATATAAGAATTATTTGACAGTGCATACTACTAGCGATGAGCAGCCTGAAAAAGTATACAAATACATCAAATATAATGAGAGCACTGACGATTATCAGTTGGCACTAAAGTATACACCACCTTATTATCAAGAATCAGATATTATCTTCAATGGCGAATATACCAGCACAATGGAACCTACAAAAGTGGATATCGTGCTTATTATTGATAAATCTGGTTCCATGGACAGTAACAGTAGAATGGCTCATACAAAAGAGGCTGTAAAAATTCTGGCTGATATTTTCAAGACAAAAAAAGGTGTAGATTCACGTTGGAAGATTGTTACATTTGGTGGTACAGCAAGCTTAAAGACAAATAACTGGATTACCAGTGACAGCTTGAATATTGATGATGTTTCTGCAAGTGGTGCTACAAACTACGAAGCAGCTCTTAGACTTGCTAATACTCAATTAGGTACAGCGAGATCAGATGCTAAGAAGATAGTTTTATTCTTAACAGATGGTGAACCTACCGCTTACGGCGATAATCAGGGCGAAAAAAGTAAATTCGATATAACTGCATATGATAAAGCTATTCAGGTAGCTGGAACAATTACCTGTGACGCATTCTATGCAATCGGCGTAGATTTTGGTAGCTCAAAGTTTATGGTTCATGGTGATAACCTTACAGCTAAACAAATTCTTGAAAGAATAGCTGGTCAAGTTAAAACAAGTGATGCAACAGTAGTTGAAGTTCAATCAAGTCAGATAGTTAATCTGTTTAAAGACTTTGCTGGAAAGGTTATGACAACAGCTACATCAGATTTCACAGAAACAATTACTGAACATAAAGCCAGCGATGTAATAATAACAGATACATTAAGTGAATATGTAACAATTGAGCCTGATTCAGAGTTCTACATCGGTCTAACTATTGATGGTGTAGATGTTTGGCAGACATCTACGTATGAAAATGGTTACATAGACGAAAACGGTGTGATGACAAAGGCGGCAACATTTGATGTGGTTGACGGAGGAAATACATATCAGCTAACAGCTACTTATGCAGATGGAGTAATGACACTAGATTTTCCTAACGACTATGAACTGAATCCAACTTATGATTACTATGTTGTATTCAATGTCATCCCAAGCGATTATGCATACGAAACATATATAGCAAGTGGTTACAACGCAATCGGTGATGATGAAACAGATAACAAGACCGTACCAGAGGAAAAATGGACATCATCAGGCTGTGAGGGATTTAGATCAAATAGTCATGCAGAGGTTACTCGTACTTATGATGGCGAAAGAAAGCCAATCCCATTCAAACATCCGGTTGTTCAGGTACATTTCAAAAATGTATGGGAAATCTTCAAGGTTGATGGAGAGGGAATAAAGCTAAATGGAGCAGAGTTCGCACTTGAGGAAGTTACAGATGCAGCAGATGGTAAGTCTTACACAGGACAAAGTGTACAGAGTGGTGCAACAGACGGTTTAGTAGTTTGGAACTTAGCTGAAAATGAAAAGATAGCTACAAACAAGACCTACAAACTTACTGAAACAAAAGCCCCTTCGGGACATATGGCTAGTAGCGAATACTGGATTATAACAGTTTCAAATGAAAATGTTCCTACAGTTGAAAAGTTTGAAGATGGTGTAAGCAAAGGTACATATGAAGTGACACCAGTAAGAAACGGAAAAGAATTCACATACACATTTGAATTCTTGAACCTAAGCTTATACACACTTCCAGAAACAGGTGGAGATGGTATCTACAAAACCACATTACTTGGAATTGCTATGATGCTAACATCGTCATATCTATTCTATAGAAATAAAAGAAAACAAAGGGGTTTTGCAAAGTAGGAGGTAAAAGCTATGAGGAGAATGAAAGGGATTTTGGCACTCATGCTGATGCTCATAATGGCCATAGGAATGACTATCACAGTTTCAGCAGCTGACACTCAAAAGAGTGCAAAAATTACAGTACTTGGAGCTGAAGGAGCTACTTTATATTACGAGCAGGTAATTGTAGCAGATCCAACAACAAGAACTGGCTGGGATATTGTTGATGATTATAGGACATTGTTTGCATCATTTGGAAATGATGAACAATCACAGATTGAGGGTTACATAGCTGCTAGCGAATCTGTAAGAGCTGCAGCAATCAAAGATGCAAATGTAAGTATTGCAACACCATTTAATAACAATCCAATGACAGTTACATCTGCTGGTCTTTATGTAATCAAAGGTAGCCAAGTAGGCTATACATACAATCTAATGCTTGCATACATTGGTTTTGATGAGCAGACAGGTGATAATAAAGGCTTAGTTGATACAACAATTAAGGCAAAGAAGACACCAGAAACTGTAAGCAAAACAATGGCAGAGTCAAACAAGTTTGTACAGATTGGTGACGAGATTGAATACACAGTTGCAACTACAGTTCCATATTCTCCATATGGAAGCCAAACAACACTCGTAATCAATGATGAACTTACAGGTGGTGTATTTAAGCTTAATGGTAACAATAAGGTGGAAGTAACAGTTTCACTTGGAAATCAGAGAAAGTTAGAGATTAAACCTGTAAATAATACAATGACTATTGATTTATCATACCTGATAGTTAATAGTACTAATCCAGCACAGGATAATCTATATGCAAACCAGACAGTTACACTGAAGTACACAGCAATAGTTACAGGAACAGTCGTTGAGAATACTGCATCTATAAACAACAAGCCAGGAACAAAGGTAACATCTTACACTGGTAAGCTTAAGATTACAAAGATGAATGAAGCAGGCTCTACTAATCCTAAAGCACTTGCAGGAGCTACATTTGTAGTAGTTAATAGCGATGGAAAATATGCAATTATTACAGATGGAAAGCTATCAGGATGGTCTGATAAAATTACAGAAGCTTGCTACATTGTAACAGCCGATGACGGTGAAGATGTAGGAACAGCTACAGTAGAAGGTTTCGATGCAGATAATAAGACTTATGCATTCCACGAAGTAATCGCTCCTCCTGGATACAAGGTAAATCCAAATGATGTTACAGTAGTTTGGCAAGAAAGAATGGCAGATAACGAGCAGATAGCATTAGCTGTTATGCATGATTCAACAGTTTCAACACTTCCATATACTGGTGGTTCTGGTACAGCAGCTTTCACAGGATGTGGAGTATTGTTAATGAGCTTAGCAGCAGGTTTGTACTTCTCAAATAAGAAGAATAAATCTGTTAAGTAAAAAAAGGGTGAACCCTCTGGCACAAGGAAGGTGCCAGAGGGAACAGCACCCAGGAAAGGGCATTTAATAAGTGCTTTTTCCTAGGTACTGTGGGTATAAGTTTTTAGCCGAGGGCTTGGAAGGGAGTCGCCAGTGAAAAACATCAATATAGTAAAAAGGAACTTCATATTTTTATCAATTGCAATACTCATAATGGCAAGTGTAGGAATACACAAAATCAATGCAGCCCCAAGGGTTGAGATTGATAAACCAGTGACAATCGTGGCCCAGGTTTCAAGTGATGATACATCAGTGTTCGCAACTCAGTTTAAGGGCACTGTTACAATCGAATTATATAAGATCGCTACACTTGATGAATCTGGAACACCTAGCCTTACAGCAAGCTTTGAAGGAAAAGACATTGATCTTACGGTTCTAGATAAGAAACCAACAGTGGATGACATTAAAGATAAAATAGTTAATCCAGCACTGGTAGCTACAGAAGGCATGAGCACAAATGATGTGATTACTATCGACAGAAGCGAAACTAACCTTGGAAGTAAAGTGATTGAAAACGGTGCAGGAATTTATCTCTATAAGCCACTTGCTATATCAGATAAAAGATATGCGTACACCTTTACATCTTATGTAGTATTTGCTCCTACCAGTACATTCATCCAATCTGGTGCTGGTGATGACACTTGGAATTATGAAAGCACCTTTACTCTTAAAGCAGAGGAAGAACCTCTATATGGAAGCATAGATATTACAAAGACTCTTGATACATTTAATACATCTTTAGGAACTGCAGCATTTGTATATAAGGTAACTGCAGTAAGGGATGAAGAGACGGTATTCAGTAACGTATATACGATAGATATGTATGGACCAGAGACACGTACCAGAACAATTCATAACATTCCAGCAGATTCAACAGTAACAGTTACTGAAGTATATACAGGAGCAAGCTACAAGTTAGTTTCAGAGGCATCTAAAGAAGCATATATAGTAGCTGATGAACTTGAAGAGGAAAGAGCAGAAGTAACTTTTGAAAACGATTATGATAACAGACTTAATGTTGGCGGCATAAGCGCTGAAAATATATTTGAGGAAGAAGATGGTGTTCCAGTTTGGCGTGGAACAATGGAACCACGCTAATGAAAGATGGAGGTAGCGTATGAAGAAGCGTTTAGTTCTAATAGCGATGGCACTAATATTAATTAGTGGAATTGCTGTAAAGCCAGCCATAGCATATTTTACAGATACGGTTTCAACGGAAGGAATGCTTGAAGTGAAGCTGGGGGATAGCGAACTTACTCCTATGGAGGATAATGTTGAAAACATGATTAAGACAATTGCTATCACCAATACTGGAGACTACGATGTGTTCGTTAGAGCTGCAGCAATCATTCCAGATGGTATAACTGTTACGATGCAAGATTCCTCTGGCTGGACAAAGGGAGGCGATGGTTACTATTATTACAGTCCGATAGTAGCTGTTGGAGAAACGACCAGTAAGCTTAATCTTAAGATTGATAATGGAGAGCTGACAGATTTCAATGTGGTTATCGTGCAGGAAGCAACCAAGGTTGAGTATGATGAAGCTGGCAATCCATTTGCAGATTGGGATAGCGCAGTATCAACTCAGACCGATACAAACCAGTAGATAGGAGGGAACGAATATGAAAAATAAAATAAAAAGCCCTCTGATTTTACTGGCAGTTGGAATCTTAATAATTGGTGCATCCACAGCAGGCGCAACAAGAGCTGCAATGGTCTATCAAAGCAAGATTGAGCGAGTAAACTTTTCTACCGCAGAGCTTTCAATCGACTTAATGGAAGAAGTTGATGGAGAGTATCAATCAATTGATGAGGAAACGCCTTTAAGTTTTTCAGCAGTTGCAAATGATACCAGCTTTAAAATTGGAAAGAAATACGCAGAAAATGTAAGGGTTGTTAATAACTCAAATCAAACAACTGGCTACAGTGAATATGTAAGAGTTGTAGTTAGAAAAAGCTGGTTCAATGATGGAAAGCAAACAAATCTTGATCCTGAGCTGATTAAGATTTATGTAGCTGATGGCTGGTATTTAAACGAGGATGAATCTACAAAAGAACAGGAAGTTTACTACCTGACATCTCCTTTGGGATGCGGTAACGGAGTAGATTTCATCACAGGCATCAAAATAGACAATAAGATTACAAAGTATGTTGAAGTGGTACCGGTGGATGCAGATTCTCCTGAAATTGCAAGTTATGTAGAAAACATATATCTCTACAATGAAGAAAAGGTATACATCGAACTACAGGCTGATGCAGTTCAAACTCATAATGGGGCAGATGCAATATATGCAGCCTGGGGAGTAAGAGCTACATGTGATGCAGTAGATGATGGAAATATTGTTGAGGTAAACGGAGTATCTGCTCAGTAGTAGAAAGGAGCAAGAGATGAAGAAAAAAATATTATATACAGCCCTTGCTCTGATGCTGATAGCAACTGGGTTCATGGGAGTAAAAGGAAAAGCTGAAGCTGCTACACAGTCAGTTGGATGGGATGTAACCTACAACGGAAGTGGATTTGACTCAACCTATGACGTATCAAAATCTACAATTACCAGTACAATGCCTGGCGACACAATAGTGTTTAAGGTAAATTACTACAACGCTACAAAAGATGCAGCAGAGTTTTACTTAAGCACAGATATCATTAATTCACTTGAAGAAAAAAGCATTGGAGGCGGAAGCTCGAATGCAGCAGGCGGTGCCTATTCATACAAGTTGGCATACACAATAAATGGTACTGAAACAGTCATCTACGATAGCGAGACAATCGGTGGTGACAATGATGTGGTAGCTGGTCTTAAGCAGGTCCAAGGACAGGCAGGCGATGGAAGTGGAGCATACTTCAATATTGGCAAGCTTGCATCAGATCCAGATAAAAAGAATCCTGGTACAGTAACAATAGAGATATCCTTAGATGGTAACTCTCAGGATAATTCATACATGGCAAAGCTGGCTACTCTTGATGTGAGATTTGGAGCAGAGAAGGTTGAAGAGGAAACTGTAAAGAACACTACAGTTAATAAAGTTACAAATCACACTGGCGGAGGCAGCAAGGTAGTGTACACAACACCAGGTGGAACACAGGTGGTTTACATCGAAGAACCTGCAACACCACTTGCAAATCCAATTACTGGAGATTCGCTTTTACCTTTAGTTTTGTGCACAGCTGCAATGTTAACAGGAATTATTTTAATAGCACTTTACTTTATCATTTCCAAAAAGCAGAGGGAGGAGGTAGCCTGATATGAAAAATATTAAAAGAATCGGTTGCTCATTCCTGATGATAGTGTTTATGCTTAGCTTCATGATTGCAAATCCAATTATAGCTAAGGCTGATTACACATATAAAATCAATATCGTGCTTGGCGGAACTGGAGAAGAAAATGCAAGCTTTACAACTGATTGGAGTTCAGGACTTTCGGTTTCGAGTGAGGGCGCAGTTGTAAAGATTTCATCTGACAAAACGGTCATTACAATTTCGGGCCTTGCATATAATGATGAAATCGTAATCAATCCTAAGAGTATTGTTAAGATTACTGCTTCAGATGATTCCTATTCAAAGTATTATGTAAAGGGAATTAGACGAAGCGGAGCAGATGCAGCACCAACCAAATCTGCATTTGCAGTTACAAAGGATGATTCTTATGTTATAGCTTACGGTGTTGGAGCTGTAGTTCCTTACACAGTTAGCTACAAGGACACAGCTGGTACTAAGTTGCTTGAGACTGAAACATTCTATGCAGCAGAAGGTGAAGAGATTTACATTCCTTATAGATATGTAAGCGGTTATACACCAAATGCTTATAACTTGCATTGCAAGAGTGTTAAAGCAAACCAGGCATTTGAGTTTGTATACACTAAAGGTACAGGCGGTGGTGGAGTCATAAACGAAACCAGAACAGAAACTGAGAACATATCAGATGGAACAACTGTTACTACTGTACAGGGCTCACCAGAATATGTATATCAGACAGTTTCTGGTCCACGTCAGCAGGGAACAATCAATAACAGAGCTGCAGGTGGTGGCCAGGGAGGCCAGGCTGAAGGCGGCGGAAACGCTGGCGGAGGAAATGAAGATCAGAATGGCGAATCTATAGAAGATGCCAATACACCTACAGGACCACAGGATGTCATCGATATCGAAGACGAAGAAGTGGCAAAGGGTATTACTGCTGAAGAAGAGTTTATGAGTAACATAATGAGATATGCAATTATCCTTACATTAATTGGAATTCTTGCAATCATACTTGTTATCGTGACATCTATTAAATGGAAAGATAATAAGAATGATTAGTAATATCTGAGGAGAATAAAAACCTAACCTCAAATTAACCATAAAGTAGATATAGATGGAGTCAACCATTTGGTTGGCTCCATTTTTTCGGGATTTGTCATGGTATGAAAAGAAGAATATGTTAAGCTGTTTGAGATAATATTTCATAGAATAGTCACGATTTTGTACCCAATTGATTGATTGAATGTGATATCATTAGTAAAAGGTGACTAACATCGTAGGGGGTGCATTATGAATATTAAACTAAAAAGGTGTTTGGAGTTTTTAGCTGTTGCGGTTATAACATTTATCGTGTTATTATCGAGCCCATTCAATCCTTTTATGCAAAATGAATTTACAGCTGTTCAGAATGAGATTTTAGATATTGCCCGTTCTGTCAGAGAAGGCTATTTGGCTTATGTTGAAGTAGATGGAATTTATGGACCTGTAGTATACGAATTCTACGGAATTGGATTCCTCCCTACAGACACTCATACATTTCAGTTTGCTATGGAAGCTGTATTAGATTTCTTTACTGTATTATTCCTATATAAAACAGCAAAGCTTTACACTTCTGAAATATTTGCTCTTATTTCAGCAGCTTTCCTTTCAATATTTGGCTGGGGCGCTCTTACTCATGCAGGAGCGGAAGAGATTATGTTCTTCATAGTAACCTTAACCGGCTATCATATTTCAAGACAGCTTAAGTCAGGATTTTTATCTCACCATGCATATCTTTTAGCTATTGACTTAGGCCTGGTACTTTTCCTACAGCCTGCTTATGTTTGGCTTTGGGTAGTGCTTATTATATTCTTTGCAGTAAAATTCAAAGTTGATGGCACAGAAGGCAAGCAGTACAAATCATTCTGGTTCTCTATAATAGAGGGAATACTTACAGTTGCAGTTCCAATGGGAATCTATCTATGGTATTTCAAGAATGGAGAGGGCTTCCTCAATCAGGTTGTTTACCAAAACATGAAAGCAATCGGTTCTTTTGGCGAAGGTCTTAAGACTGTTTGTGGCAGTCCTTGGATTGCTTTTGTAGGCCTATTTGTGGTAGTAATGATAATTAAGACATTGATGGGCGAGAACATTTTAGACTTATGCATCTGGCTTGGAATTATTATCGTTGGCATAATTGTAATAGCCCTTCAGGGATATGAGTTTGGTTCATATCTTCAGTTATCAAAGGCCCTATACTTGGTTCCTTTAGCTTCGGCATTTTCATTGCTTGATAAGCCTTTAGGATTAAAGCCTGAGGAACGCATTCATTAATTAAAAAGTAATTAGCCTGGCTGGTAGATACTGGCTGGGCTATTTTGTATCAGTGGGGAGACGGTATGGATAAAATAAGGATATATCAAATAGGTGAAGAGGATTGGAGCAGGAAATATGTTATTCCTGAAACAATCAAAATAGTATTTTGTCCAGAAGAGATTAAGAAAGAAAAACAGGTATATGAAATAGTAGTCTTGGAGCGAAACCTGACAGAGGCCGAGGCGAAAATAGTCTTTTCTCTATCTTATGCTTATTCGTTATTTGTGGTTGACAGTTTTGAGATGGATGATGTCACAAATGCATTATTTGAGCGGCGAATTGGAAAGATTTTAAAGGCCGAGGAGATTCAGAGTTTCATCGACAATGATGCTAGAAATTATTTTGCAGTACCATACGGAGAAAAGTTTAAGCCTGCAAACATTGGAATAGCTCAAGGCTTTAGAGGTTCAATCAAGTGGAATGGGCAGTACAGCGTATCCCTTGAGGGAGACTATGGCAGTGAACTGAATCAGATTGCATTCTGGCGAGGCAACATTCCTATAAATAAAGGACAGGCAATTGAGTTTTGGCTTGAGTACAAAAAGGATCCTGGCATAAATATATCATTATCTGTTAAGCAATTTGTAAATGGCTCCCTTGCTGAAGTACTAGACACATGGGAGTTTTCCGAAGAAGATTTAAATGACACTGTAATAGTTGAAGGAACCAAAGGGCGTGGCCCGGTTTTTGTATCATTAAATGCAGCAGGAACAGGAAAGCTTGATATTATAGCTTTACACGATAGATTTTCTCGCCGCGGGGAAGGTGTATTTCTCGTGGGAGGTGAAAGGCATGTAACATCAAAAAGAGAAGAGATATTCTCCTACTTTGATCCAGGGGATATGAAGCCTCCTCTTGCAGTTTATTTTTCCGGCTACAAAACACAGGAAGGCTTTGAAGGATACTGGATGATGCGCAAAATGGGCTGTCCATTCCTTTTAATTGCTGAGCAGCGCTTTGAAGGTGGTGGCTTCTACCAAGGTGATCAGGAATTTGAAGACTTAATGGTGCAAGTTATAGACTCCCATCTAAACAAGCTTGGCTTTTATCCTGACCAGCTAATCCTATCTGGAATATCGATGGGTACAATTGGCTCCATGTACTATGGATGTGATTTGAAACCACATGCTCTTATTCTTGGAAAACCTTTAGCCAGCTTAGGAGACATAGCAGCCAATGAAAGGCTGAATCGACCAAAGGGATTTCCTACATCCCTTGATTTACTTCACCACTATGGCGGTGGCATGGACAAAAAGGCCATAGATTCCCTCAATGACAGATTCTGGAACAAAGTCAGAAACACCGATTTTAGCCACACCAAATTCATAGTTTCTTACATGTTTGAGGATGATTACGACGACACAGCCTACAACAAACTCTTATCCGAACTAAACTCTGCCGGCGTCCAAGTATACGGAAAAGGATTGCATGGCCGCCACAACGACAACACCGCAGGAATTGCCGCCTGGTTCAAGGGCCAATACGACCGCGTCCTCAAGGACGACTTCGAACGTTGAGGACTTTTGTTGGCGGACACTTTAGGTTTTAATGTACTTCTCAGACTGAGGGGACTTGGTTTCATATTACGCTTGCTAAGTAACATAACAAAGCAGGTTTTGCATATATAGGTACCGTGGCACATTCAACATCGTGTTTTAAGTGACCACTTGCGCTGCCGTCCATGGCAGCGCATACCTATATATTGCAAAACCTGCTTTTATGTTACTAAGCGCGCTCCAAAATCAACCAAGTCCCCTTCAGTCTAAGAAGTACAAATAATAATATGCTGTGTGTCCGCCAACCAAAAAACATTTTTCAAAATTGTACAGGCCTGCAAAAGACACATGTAAATAAGCATGCCTAAATTGCCCATTAGAAAAACCAAATATTCATGCAATGTTCAATGGGGGCCACACGCCCAAACAGCGTGAGCCACAATGCACATTGGGGGCGCAGTGAATAGCGGGAGTGCTGAAAGTGAGAAATGCGACAAATCGGCCGATATATATGTAAAGAGAGATAATAATGGGCAGAATGTAGAAAATGAGACGAAAAAGTTGTTGAAATTGGCAAGAAGTTGTATGATTTAGGCAAGAAATATTCACAAAAAACATAATTTGTTCATAAATTATCAATATAATAAATGTAGAAAATATAAAAAGGGTATAATTTATAACGAAAAAGGGGAGCAGTATTATGGCAAAGAAGATTAATACAATTTTAAAAGGGGTAGCAATCACCGGAGCAACAGTAGGTGGAGCTTCAATATTAGGAGAGGCAGATTTAGTTTATGCTGAAACTGTAGAGGAAACTAGTTCGGAAGCAGGAGAAGTTTTCATTGACTATGAGGCACCAGCAGACACAACACCTAATCAGGAAGTCGCTATGGAAACAACTCAGCAGACTGGACAGGAAGTAGCTCAGGATTTAGGTCTTGGCACACCTGTAGAGCAGGGGACACCAGTTACAGAGCTTCCACAGGAGCCAGTAGCAGAGCAGCCAGTAGGTGTAGAGACACCACAGGAACCAGCAGTAGAGCAGCCAGCAGGTGTAGAGACACCACAGGAACCAGCAGTAGAGCAGCCAGCAGCTGTAGAGACACCACAGGAGCCAGTAGCAGAGCAGCCAGCAGCTATCGAGACACCACAGGAACAGCCTGAAGAGGTTGCAACAAATCGAAAGTTAATGGCAGCACCACGGGTATTGATGGCAACAGCACCTGCACCAACAGATGCAGAAGTGCCACAGGAGCCAGCAGAAACTCAGTCTGAAGCACCTACTCTTACAGATGAGGAGCTTTCAGAATCAGCAGCTGCATCATTATCTGAAGAAGAGGAGTTGCTTGCATCTACATCAGAGTCTCAGTCTCTTAGCATGGAAAGCACAAGTACAAGCTTATCTGAGGCTATCATTGCAAACGAAGCAGATCTTGAAGCTGAGTCAAAGGCATTTGAGGAATCAGCATATTCTAAAGATGGTGTTGCTGATAAAGTTAAAGATGCAAACGAAGCATTGAAAACTGTTAATGCAGCATTAGATACTGCTAAAGCTAATAAGAAGAATCTTAATGGTAATAACTTCTATAACGATGATGTTGGTAGAAACCTTGCAATCGAGATGATTAAGCTTAAATTCTTATTAGATGGTGAGGTAGATGGAAGTCGTATTGATGACGTTTTCTATCAATTCTATCAGAAGGATTATTATAACAATCATTTCGTTGTTAAATACATCAAGGATGGAGAGTATAAGGAAAGATATTTCGACTATGTTACATGCGAGAATAATGGAGAGTCAATTTATAAAGGCCAGAAAACATATTCAGAAGATTCTTATGATAAAGTCTTCGGCATTAATGTAGTTGAAAAAAAACCAGTATATAGTGACAAATATAAAAAACAGACAGTTTGGGGACAGTCTTTTGACTATGTTCAAAGAGATGCTTTTGAAGATGCAAAAGATTACACCAAGAACAAAGGTAAAGAGTGGTATACAAGAAATCAGTTCTTAAGTGATCTTGCAACATATAAAGGCTTTATTGATGGAATAGATCAATTAGGAAAGACTGTTGATGAACTTAAGGGTAAAGCTAGTGAATTGGCTGATTTTGCAAGCGCAAGCTTAACAGATTCATTGGCAGCAGCAGAAGAAAGAGCAGCTTCATTGGCTTCAAGTGCAGAGGCAAGTACGGTAGCTAGCACAGCAGCAAGTACAGCTGCAAGTGAAAGCGCAGCAAGCTTATCTACTAGTATGTCAGAGGCTGAGGCACAGAATCAGAATCAGGGATCTGATGGAGAGAGTGCATCAGATGCAGCTCCAATCGCAGGCGAAGATATTGGATTAGATATACTTGATGATATCATTCCAGCAGGACCTGCTCCAGATGTAGAGCCTGAAACGGAAGCACCAGGATCAGAAGCACCAGTGGCTGATTCAACAGAGGTTAGCGAAACTACTAATACAGCAGAAACAACAGAGACCGCAGCTACTACTGAGACAGCAGCTACTACTCAAACAGCAGCTACTACTGAGATAGCAACTACTACAACAGCAAGCACAACTACAACAACTACAACAGCAGATAATAATCAATCATCAGGAGATACATCTACAGGTAATACAGCACCTGCACAGGCTCAGGTAGCACTTAATGATGGTGGTGTAGAAATCAGAGCAATCGGTGATGAGGATGTTCCTCTAAACGTTATCCATGAGGAAGACAATGTAACTACTGCAGGTGTTATTGAGAGAGAATCAGTAGACGCGACTGAAGATATCGGTGCAGTTAAGATTGAAGATGCTGAGGTAGCTAAGGGTATTAAAGTTACAGATAACACTGTAGAAAAGAAGCGCTTCTTCTTCTGGTTCACAGGTCTTATTATTGGAGCGATAACATTCTTTAAGACCAAGAGAGACATCGACAAAGAAGAGAAGTAATAGACCTTCAACTAAATAAAAGATTTAGGGCAGCTTGGCTGCCCTTTCTTTTGGTATAGCAGGTAGAATATTTAGAAAATTCACACAGTTGTTTATTCAAAAAGGCTTTGCAATGTAGTAAAATTAGAATAATAACGGAGAAGTTTTTACTGCAAAAGAAATTAGCTTGATTATTACTAACGAGGAAGAGCACATATATGGCAAAACATTTCTTTCCAAAGACATTATTTCAAAAACTAATATTTACCTTCATAATAATGGCAATCTATCTAGCAGGACGTGAGTTGCCCCTTTATGGAGTTGATTTGGTTGCTTATGAGACGTTTAGGGGGCATACAGATGATTTAATAATGCAGACCATAGGTGGAGATAGGTACAAAACATCTATCCTGGCTCTTGGTATATCTCCATTTATGTTTTCGATGCTTTTTGTGCAAGTGGCGGTAGCATTTAAAAGTGCTGATAGCAAGGCCCACACTTCACCTAAAAAGATTACCCAAGCTACACTTGCGCTTATGCTTATTTGGGCAACAGTCCAGGCATATTTTACAACGGGTTCAACACTTTATATTTATCAGGGTGGCATAGAGCTTATTTTAGCAAGATTCATATCTGGTTTGCAGATGATTACAGGAGCTTTTTTGATTCTTTGGCTTGCTACTAGAAATGGTAAATACGGAGTGGGAGGTCAGACTATTCTTATTTATGTCAACATTTTGGATAGCGTTGTAAGAACTGTTAAATCCAGAGATTTTGAAGAAATCAAAATCATTGGTGTGGTTGGTCTTGTTGCATTATTTTTCACTATCATTTTTGAGAATTCTGAATATCGGATTCCGATGCAACGAATATCAATTCATAATATCTATTCTGATAAAAATTATATTCCAATCAAGTTAAATCCAATTGGAATGATGCCGGTAATGTTTTCATCGGCATTTTTCATGCTGCCTGTATATATCACAATAGGCTTGTCTACACTATTTCCGCAGGATAAGAAGCTGGAATGGGCTGTTCAAAACATGGATACAACCCACCCGCTGGGAATCGGAGTTTATGTAGTAGTTCTTTATGCAATTACTATAATTTTTTCATTTGTTTTTATCAGTCCAAAGAATCTTGCTGAGAATTTACAGAAGGCGGGAGATAGTATTACTGGACTTAGAGCAGGTAAGAGAACAAGAAGATACATAGGTGCTCGAGTATTTTTTGTATCACTGTTTTCGGCTACATTTATGAGCTTATTTATTGGACTTCCTCTGGTGCTTCAGCTTAAGGGATATGTGCCACAGGAGGTAATGAGTTTGCCATCAATAATGATTGCAATGGCTAGTATCAATTGTAATCTTTACCGTGAGTTTAGGGCGGTTAAGGATTATGATGCGTACATTCCATTTTTATAAAGCTTAGGAGAATGACATGTTATATTTTATTCCAGCGTGGTATCAAAAGAATACGTGGAAAGAGCTTGAACAGAGCTGGCATACAAGAAGAATGCACACAGAATTTGATGACACAGTAAAGCAGGTGCAGATGTTTCATCGAAGTGGCAAGACTGATTTTAAAATTCTTCTTTTGAGCCACACTCCAAATTTCAGACACTTTCTTCACCGCCAGGGAGTTTTTCACGCTCCTTACTGGTCTTGTTTTGATGCTATTCAGGAGGTCAGCAGAAAGAAGGTTTCAGTTTTTTCTTTTCATAATTTAGATTGGCCAGAACATATAGAGTTTGTCTATACACCATTTGTGGTTATAGCATATTTAGAAAATGCCAAGTATGCCCAGATTAATTTTGGTGAGGCGGGAAATCCGATTGAAGTAAGTATGTTTAAGCAGGGAGTACTGAGCCGTAGAAACATATATGATGACAGGGGCTTTGTATCTGCAACAGAGATTTACAATAATGGAACTATCGCATATACGGATTATCTTACTGAAAAGGGCATCACTAAAATGCGTGTATATGCTGAAACAGGTGCCGTTGAAATTAACGCTAACTCCAACACATATTTTATTTCAGCGAAGGGTGAAGTAACCCTCGGATATTTTAAAGAGCTTATTTATAGCAGCCTTACAGATGTAATTATGGAAGTTCTTATGGCTCATCTTCAGGCAAATGAGGGGGATGATATATATTGCGTTGCCATGCATCAGCTCAATGCAGTAGCCATTGAAAAGCTTCTAAATACTAAGAAGTGTATTCTATCATTTTATGGTGATAGATATAGAATCAAAGACCATGAAGAGGGCAAGCCTATAGTAAAAAAGGCTGGATATATCATCACTGATTCAGAAGCTACCACTCGCTATCTAAAAAGAGAAATGGGTGAGGAGATAGAAAACATCATCGATATATCACCATACGATTCAAGAATGGACTTTGGTATCAGTGAACAGCTTACAGTACAGAAGATTTTAGTACCAATAGATGGTATGCCAGATGATAGATTCAAGGCGCTAATCATTGCCCTTACAGATTATTTAAATCAAAACGAAAATGCCATGATTCATATCTTCACAAGAAATGCAGCATATGATTTACCTAACAATCTTTTGAACAAGATTGCTGATATTGTTGAAGAAAATGGAGGGGATAGAAGAATTGTTATTCCTGAAGAAAAGGAAGATGAAACGGCAGAAAATGAAATAGATGAAGAGGAAGAGGAAATTATTCCTGTAAGGTTTTTCGTTGAACAGTGCGTGGATGAGCTTTCGGTTAGTAAGTGTATTAGAGAGCAGAGAATTATGATTGATATGCGACATAATCCTGATCTTTATTTGCAGATTAACTGTATAAGTTCTGCTATTCCTCAGATTGTTCGAAGAGAAACCCAGTATATGCAAAATGGTTATAATGGCTTTGTTTTAAAGGAATTTGACCGTATACCATACGCACTTGATTACTTCTTAGGTAGTCTTGCTAACTGGAATCAGGCCAAGGTATATTCATACGAAATCAGTCAGAAATATACCACAAGGCATCTACTGGAAAAGTGGGAAATGGTGCGAAATGCACTTGAAGGATAAGGGTGATTATGGAAAAAGTTAGTTGGAATATTTATTGGAATGAATATAGCTCGGATACATATTTGTATGGTTCCGAGATAGAATACAAGGCTAGAAATAATGTTCACTTCAAAAATGAGCTTATGCCGCCTGGCACGGTTATTAAGGAGTGGTATTCCATGACAAATTATCAGGCTCAAAGAATAGAGCCGACTTTGCCTATCATAGATGGCGAGAGTAAATATCATATAAAGATAAATGTTGAGACACCAAATAACAAAGGTTATCTTATAAGGCTTGTATTTTTGGATAGATACGAACGAGAAGCAGGAGATTTTACTATTAGAGGGGTGGAAGCAGATTTTAGCTGTCCGCTGAAAACCTACAGCTATAAAATGCAGCTTATTAATGCAGGTATGACGGAATTTACATATCATTCAATTACAATTGAGGAAATAGACAGTGAAGACTAAGGGGATTGTAAAGAAACTCAAAAGAGAATTGAATAAAGTAAAGTCTCATAAGGAGGAGATGGCGCAGCTTTCGGATGATGAATTAAAGGGGCTAACCATCCAGTTTAGGGAGAGATTTGATAAAGGGGAATCCTTGGATAAAATTCTTCCAGAGGCATTTGCTGCAATGTGTGAGGCTGATAAAAGGGTCCTTGGCATGTATCCTTTTGATGTGCAGATAATGGCTGGAATTGCTTTGCACCAAGGCTATCTTGCAGAGATGAACACTGGCGAAGGAAAGACTCTTACTGCGACACTTCCTATGTATCTTAACGGACTTACAGGCAAGGGGGCTATCCTTGTAACAAATAATGAGTACCTTGCCCTAAGAGATGCGGAAGAGATGGGACCAGCTTATATGTTTATGGGCCTATCTATTCAGGCTGGTGTAAAGCGAGATGAGGATGACAGATTTGAAAACGATGAGAAGAAGGCCATTTATGATTCTGATATCGTATATACGACTCACTCAGCTTTAGGATTTGATTATCTTATTAATAATCTGGTTAAGTCTGCTAAAGACAGATTCCTTAGGCCATTTAACTATATCATTATTGATGAGGCAGATTCGGTGCTTTTGGACAGTGCCAGCACGCCTCTTGTAATTTCGGGAGCCCCAAGAGTCCAGTCTAATCTTTATGAATCGGCAGACTTTTTCGTAAGAACCTTAAAAGAGGATGAGGATTACGAGGTAGAAGAGAAAAATGTATGGTTTACTGAAAAGGGATTAGAGTACGCGGAGCAGTATTTTGGAATCAAAAACATTTTTGCTCCAAAATATTTCGAGATATACAGACATCTAGTATTAGCTCTTAGAGCGCACAAGATTATAGAGAAAGGAACGGAATATATGATTTCCGAGGCTGGTGAGGTAGCACTTATCGATGCCAGCTCAGGTAGAATGCTAAAGGGTGTTAAGCTTAGAGGTGGTCAGCACCAGGCTATAGAGTGCAAGGAGCATGTGGAAATCACTCAGGAAAACCGTTCCATGGCGTCGATAACTTATCAGAATTTCTTCTCAATGTTCCCTAAGATGGCTGGGATGAGCGGAACTATCTACGATGCCAAGGATGAGCTCTATGAAGTGTACGGAAAAAAGGTAGTGGTTATTCCTACTAATAATCCAATTCAGCGAGTGGATTTACCAGACTGGTATTTCAGCGATTCACATAAGCAGTTTGAGGCAGCTATTAAGCTGGCAGTGATGAAACATGAACTGGGACAGCCTGTACTTATTGTTACAACCATGATTTCGGATACAGAAATCATATCTCATATGCTAGTGCAAGAGGGAATTCCTCATTCAGTTTTGAATGCCAATAACGCTTTCTGGGAGGCTGAAATTATCAAAGAAGCTGGCCAGATGGGAGCTATGACAGTTGCTACATCAATGGCAGGTCGTGGTACAGATATTAAGCTGGGACCTGGAGTTAAAGAGCTTGGAGGCCTTGCTGTAATCGGCGTAGGACGAATGCTCAATATCCGTGATGAGCGCCAGGCCAGAGGACGTGCTGGAAGACAGGGAGACCCGGGGTACAGCCGATTTATCGTCTCTCTTGAGGATGATATTGTTGAGAAAGGCACCGACCCAGAAAAGCTGAAAAAGTATATAGATGGCAAGCGTAGAATCAGTGATAGAAGAATCAAGAAAATTGTTAACAATGCTCAAAAGATAAACGAGGAGGTAGGTAGTACCAATCGAAAGACCTCCAAAGATTACGATATCGTACTTCAGCTGGAAAGAAAGCTTATGTACGATACCCGTGATATGCTTTTGGATGGTGGAACAGTTGAAAAGGAAAAGCTGTTTAAGATTGCCGAGGAGAATGTAGATATCTTTCTTAAGGAAAATAAGAATCTGACAGTGTCTGAATTGAATCGATACATACTGGATAATATTTCCTATAGGATGGAGAAGGACACTACATATCTGAATCTTAGGAATAAATCAAGAATCAAAGCGTATATTATGTCCAGGGCGGAGCAGTCTTTTGAGGAAAAGAAAAAAGCTATTGATTCTGAAAATGGTATGAATGATTTTGTCAGGGTTTCGGCTTTATCTGCCATTGATGATGCATGGATCGAACAGGTAGATTATCTGCAGCAGCTTCAGCCTGCGGTTTCTGGTCGAAGCAGTGCCCAGAGAAATCTTTTGTATGAATATCAATCAGAGGCTTTAGAGTCATTTAGAAAGATGGAGCAAACCATCAAACGAAATATTATTAGAAATGTGTTACTTTCGGAAGTAAGCATGGACAAGAAAAATAGGCTGCATATCATTCTTCCATAGGATATGCGCAACGGGAGGTCTTATGATCTATAATTTCAATTTGGGTATTGGCTGGGCCAGTTCGGGAGTTGAGTATGCTCAAGCTTACAGAGCAAAAGTGCTTAGAAATATCGGTCATAAAGCTAAGTTTATTTTTACTGACATGTTCCCAAGAGATAATCTTATCGACATGACAAGAAACATTGGCTTTGAGGATGATGAGATAATATGGCTTTATACATTTTTTACTGACTATGTACCAGAGTCTGTTAGCTTCACATTGGAGGATTTGAAAGCCACTGTGTCTTCGCCTATAGTTTCATCTGACAGGGATGGTCTTATTGGAAAGCTTATTTTCGAAGGTGAAAATAATTTCTACAGAGTTTACTTCGTAAATACGGATTCTGATTATGTACATCGAGTGGAAATCGTATCCAGGGGAAAACTCATTAGAAAAGACTACTATATGAGTGGCAGAGTTTTTTCAGAGTACTATGCACCACTTGATGGCAAGGCTCATTTATACCATCGAAGATTTTTCAACAGGGACGGCAGTCTCGCCTATGAAGAAATAAATGACGATGACAATGTAATGTATAAATTCCCTGATAGATTAATCTGTTCAAAGGAAGAATTGATAGGCTACATGACAGAAAAGCTGAATCTAACTTCTGATGATGTGGTAATAATTGACCGCGCTACTGGTCAGGGACAGGCAATCCTGGAAAATGCAAATGATGCTAAGGTTGGAATTGTAATTCATGCGGATCATTTTAGCGAGGGTGCAACTGACGATAATAATATTCTTTGGAACAATTATTACGAATACTCATTCTCAATGTATAAGCACATTGCATTTTATATAACAGCAACCGAGGAACAGCGAAAGCTTTTACTAGAGCAATTTGAAAAGTATGTGGGCGTGCAGCCTAAGGTATATACAATACCGGTAGGTGCACTTTCAGAGCTTAAGAAGGATGGGGGAGAGCGAAAGCCTCATTCGCTAATTACTGCATCTCGACTTGCTACGGAAAAGCATGTGGATTGGCTTGTGGATGCTGTTGTAGAAGCGCACAAAACCATTCCTGATATCAGCCTTGATATCTATGGAAAGGGTGGAGCCGAAAAGGATTTAAAGGAACAAATAAAAAAGCATAAGGCTGATTCGTATATACGGTTAATGGGGCAACATGACCTGACAGATGTTTACAAAAAATATGAGGTTTATCTATCAGGGTCAACGAGCGAGGGCTTTGGCCTGACTCTAATGGAGGCTATTGGCTCAGGACTTCCTATTATTGGATTTGATGTCAGATACGGCAATAAGACATTTATAGACCATGGAAAAAATGGCTATAAGCTTGAGTACAGTACTGGAATGATAAAGTCTAAACGTCAAAAATCAATGGTGGCTGCTATTAAAAAGCTATTCACGGAAGATGATTTAGAGAAGATGCACGAGTATTCCTACAGTAAAGCTGAGAAATATTTGGCAAGTGAAGTGGAGGCAAAATGGAAAAATCTAATCGAAACGATATAGTATTGTTATTTGATTATTTCAATATGGAAAGTCAGGATTTGTTGACTTCATTTCAAAATGCTGATTATAAAGTGAAGGCTGCAGTTATAAATGATGATGGCTTTTTGCCTTCTTCAGTAGAAAATGTTTTTGAGTATTTCCTGGGAGATTTCAAAAAATCGAAGGCTTCGAAAGGTAAACCTCTATATTTCAATCAGATACAAGTACCTGAATTTTGGGAAATCCGTGGAACAAACAGTAGCGGAAGCATCCATGATAAAGGGAAGGAACGTGGCCGTATCTTTTATGCTGAACCAAAGAACAACAGGCTTGTGAGGGTAGTTGACTGGATTGATGAGGATGGCGAGGTAAAAGCCTCTGACCACTACAATAAATATGGATGTTGCTATGCAAGGACAATTTTCAATAAAAAATCTCAAAGGGTTAGCAAGAGCTACTTTAATGCAAATGGGCAGGAGGTTATAGTAGAAAACTTTGTCACTGGCGACATTGTATTAAATAAAGATGGCAAAATACTTGTGTTTAAGAACAGAACTGAGTTTGTTAAGTATTATATCTTAGAAAGAAAGTGGGAAGGAAAACGAATCTTTTTTAATTCTCTTTCAGTTCCGTTTTTTGTATCCAATGCATTGCCTGAAAAGGATGGTGAAAAAAAGGATGTTCTGTTTTGGCAGGAGAAGACTGGAGATGAGATTCCATCAAATATGGCCATGATTTTTGAAGGTAAATCCACTAGGTGTGAGAAAGTGGTTGTTCAAAATCACGCATCCTTTGAGAAGCTGAAGCGATTGAATGCTCCAGCAGATAAGCTGAAAGAGCTTGGATATATTTATTCATTTAAGAAGAAAAATGCCGGAAGGCCATCGGCACTTATCTGTACCAACACAGAAAATGTTGAAAAGCTAAAGGAATTGGTGGAAGCTCTTCCAGAGGTTAAGTTCCATGTGACAGCTATCACCGAGATGTCAGCGAAGCTTCTTTCTCATGAGAAGTATGAAAATGTGATAATGTATCCAAATATCAAAATGCCAACATTAGATAGGCTGTTTATGGAATGTGATTTTTATTTGGATATCAATCATGAAGGGGAAATAGTTAATGCGCTTCGAAAAGCCTTCTTGCATAATCAACTTATTCTTGGATTTAATGAAACTTTGCATAAAGTTGCATATACATCTACTGAAAATCGATTTGATGCAAAGGACTACAAGAAGCTTGTTTACAGAATAAAGGAAGTCATAAATGATAGAAATAAGCTTGAATTTGCAATAGACAGTCAACATAAATATGCCTTATATGCCACAAGTGAGGACTACATAATATAGTCTGAAAAATCAAGTGTTTTCGGCAGAGTTTTTTGTGAAATATTACACAAAAAACTCTGCTATTTTTCTACATTTCTGTCAGGCGGTTTTGTTTGAAAAGGGATACAAAGTGTGTTTAAATGATAGAGGACTGTCAGGAAACCCCGTAAATTTTATGACAGTTCAGAGATTAATGTTTTATTTTTAGGAGGATTTTGTAATGGCTAACAAATGGGTTTACATGTTCAGCGAAGGCGACATGACAATGCGTAACCTTCTCGGAGGAAAGGGTGCTAACCTCGCTGAGATGACAAGCATAGGACTTCCTGTACCACAGGGATTTACAATCACAACAGAGGCTTGTACTCAGTACTACGAGGATGGACGTAAAATAAATGACGAAATCATGGCTCAGGCTATGGATGGGGTAAAGAAAATGGAAGAGATCAACGGCAAGAAGTTCGGCGATCTTAAGAATCCACTTTTAGTATCAGTTCGTTCAGGTGCACGTGCATCAATGCCTGGTATGATGGATACAATCCTTAACCTTGGTCTTAACGATGAAGTAGTTAATGCAATGATCGCTGGTAATCCAGATCCAGCTTTCGAGCGTTTCGTATATGATTCATACAGAAGATTTATCCAGATGTTCTCAGATGTAGTTATGGAAGTAGGTAAGAAGTACTTCGAGCAGCTCATCGATGAGATGAAGGAAAAGAAGGGTGTTAAGTTTGACGTAGATCTTACAGCTGCTGACCTTAAGGAACTTGCAGAGCAGTTCAAGGCAGAGTACAAGAATCAGCTCGGTACAGATTTCCCTTCAGATCCAGTAGAGCAGTTAAAGCTTGCTATCGAGGCTGTATTCCGTTCATGGGACAACCCTCGTGCAAACGTTTACAGAAGAGACAACGATATCCCTTATTCATGGGGTACAGCAGTTAACGTAATGCCTATGGTATTCGGTAACTTAAATAATGAGTCTGGTACTGGTGTTGCATTCACTCGTGACCCAGCTACAGGCGAGAACAAGCTTATGGGTGAGTTCCTTATCAACGCACAGGGCGAGGACGTAGTTGCTGGTGTTCGTACACCAATGCCAATCGCTCAGATGGAGCAGGAATTCCCAGAGGCATACGCAGAGTTCATCAAGGTATGTGAGACACTTGAGAATCACTACCATGATATGCAGGATATGGAGTTCACAGTAGAGAACAAGAAGCTTTACATGCTCCAGTGCCGTAACGGTAAGAGAACAGCTCCAGCTGCTCTTAAGATTGCTTGCGACCTTGTTGATGAGGGACACAAGACTCCAGAAGAGGCTGTAGCAATGATCGACCCACGTAACCTTGACACACTTCTTCACCCACAGTTCGAGGCTGCTGCTCTTAAGGCTGCAACTCCACTTGGTAAGGGTCTTGGCGCTTCTCCAGGTGCTGCATGTGGTAAGGTTGTATTTACAGCAGACGATGCTGAGGCATGGGCTGCTAGAGGAGAGAAGGTAGTTCTTGTACGTCTTGAGACATCTCCAGAAGATATCACAGGTATGAAGGCTGCTCAGGGTATCCTTACAGTTCGTGGTGGTATGACATCACACGCTGCCGTTGTTGCTCGTGGTATGGGTACATGCTGTGTATCTGGTTGCGGAGAGATCGCTATGGATGAGGAGAACAAGAAGTTCACTCTTGCAGGCACTACATTTACAGAGGGTTCTGAAATCTCTATCGATGGTACAACAGGTAACATCTATGCTGGTATCATCCCAACAGTTGATGCTACAATCGCTGGTGAGTTCGGCCGTGTAATGGCTTGGGCTGACGAGTTCAGAACACTTAAGGTTCGTACAAATGCAGATACTCCAGCTGATGCTAAGAAGGCTAGAGAGCTTGGTGCAGAAGGTATCGGTCTTTGCCGTACAGAGCACATGTTCTTCGAGGCTGACAGAATTGCAGCATTCCGTGAGATGATCTGCTCAGATACAGAGGAAGAGAGAGAAGTTGCTCTTGATAAGATTCTTCCTTACCAGCAGGGAGACTTCAAGGCTCTTTACGAAGCACTTGAGGGTTGCCCAGTTACAATCAGATTCCTTGATCCACCTCTTCACGAATTCGTTCCTACAGAGGATGCTGATATCGAGAAGCTTGCAAAGGCTAAGAACAAGTCAGTAGAGGAAATCAGAAACATCTGCGAGTCACTCCACGAGTTCAACCCAATGATGGGTCACAGAGGATGCCGTCTTGCAGTTACATATCCTTCAATTGCTAAGATGCAGACAAAGGCTGTTATCCGTGCAGCACTTGAAGTACAGAAGGCTCATCCAGATTGGAATGTTAAGCCTGAAATCATGATTCCACTTGTATGTGAGGTTAAGGAGCTTAAGTATGTTAAGCAGGTAGTTGTAGAGACAGCTGATGCTGAAATCGCTGCAGCAGGCGCTAAGCTTGAGTACGAAGTAGGTACAATGATCGAGATTCCACGTGCAGCTCTTACAGCTGATGAAATCGCTAAGGAAGCTGACTTCTTCTGCTTCGGTACAAACGATCTTACACAGATGACATTCGGATTCTCTCGTGATGATGCTGGTAAGTTCTTAAATGCTTACTATGATACAAAGATCTTCGAGAACGATCCATTTGCTAAGCTTGATCAGACAGGTGTTGGTAAGCTTATGGAGACAGCTATTAAGCTTGGTAAGCCAGTAAATCCAAACCTTCACGTAGGTATCTGCGGTGAGCACGGTGGAGATCCATCTTCAGTAGAGTTCTGCCACAAGATTGGTCTTGACTATGTATCATGCTCTCCATTTAGAGTACCTATCGCTAGACTTGCAGCAGCACAGGCAGCTATCGCCGAGTCACGTCAGTAAGCGAGACCAGTTGTTTTTTGGGAACTTTTGAAATCTCGAAGGATTTTATGAGACAATCTTCAAAGATTTATCATAAGAAAAACGGGTTCAGATTTCCCGAAAAGCTTGTAATTAAGCTATTTCTAGTATAGGGTGTCTACTTTAGGCACCCTATATTTTTTTTACACAAGAATAAAATCAATTAAGCTGCCGGAGTACTTCATACATTTTTTGCTGACTACATTCGACCAGATTTTTGGAGTTTTTGTTCCGAAAATCGTAACACGAAAAATGGACCATTTTGATGTTTGTTCCGAAAATCGGAACTTTGAAGGAGGTTAAAAATGTCTGAATTTACGGGTAAAAAGCTTAAAGAAGCACGTGTGAAGAAAGGATTATCCCAGGATGAGGCTGCTAATCTTATGAATGTTGCAAAGAGAGCGATTAGTGAGATGGAAGCAGGTAAGAGAAGTATATCTGCAGATGAGCTTGCTCAGTTTTCTCGTATTTATAATGTAGATGTGAGAGAATTGCTTTTTGTTGAATTTACAGAAGCTGGTGATGAGCAGAGATTAACTGCCAAATATAGTTCTTTCCTTAAGCTACTTGAAAAACTATCTGATCGAGAGGTCGAAGATGTTTATTGGGTAATAAAGCGTAAGGTTGAAGGATTGCTTTAAAACTGGATAATTTGCTTGATGGCCGGTAGGGGTAAAAGCCTACCGGTTTTCTTATGTTAGGATTTTAAACAGTGTAAAGGATGTTAAACAAATTAAACATAGCTATTTACTTATAGCACAGTGATGTTAAAATATAAAACATAAGGAGCGCACTTATAAATCAGATTAAGAGGAGATGATTATATGAACCAATATGTAGTTGTTGATCTTGAAATGTGTAAAGTACCTTATTCAAACAGAAAAAAGGAATTTCATGGAGCGAACGAAACCATCCAAATAGGTGCAGTGCTTTTAAATGAAAAGTACGAAGTGGTTGATGAATTCAATACATATGTAAGACCAGAGTTTGGATCATTGGATTGGTTTATTACTAATCTCACTGGAATTACTTCAAAAGATTTGAAAAGTGCGCCAACAATGAGAGAAGCAATGAAGGCATTTATAGCTTGGATTCCGGAAGATGCTTTTGTTGTATCCTGGAGTGACAACGATCTTAAGCAGATTCAGAAAGAGGCTGAGGCAAAGCTGATTGAAGATGAAAGACTTGAATCTATATTAGCCACTTGGATTGATTGTCAGAAGATGTTTTCAGAAAGATTAGAAGAAGAAAGAATCTTCAGATTATCAGAAGCTCTTATTGCTGCAGATATTATCCAGGAGGGTCACGAACATGATGGATTAGTTGATGCTGAAAATACAGCAAAACTATTTGCCAAAATGATGTTGGAGCCAGAATTAAAACTTAATAGTTACTTTGAAAGTGCTCACAGTGAAAGCAGCGATTCACTTTGCTTTACAATGGGCGATCTATTTAAAAACTTACAGTTAGCATAAGGAGGAACGTACAATGGCTAAGGATTGGGATTATGCAAATCTTGCACACACCGCAAAGGAATTTGGAGGACCAGAAAAGTACCTTCAGATTGTAAAAGATCATTCTTTTCAGGAAGGCAGAAAAGAGCAGTTAATCATTGATGGGGTGATTGTTGTCGGAGCTGGCTGCTTATATTTGGGAGCCAAGGCAATTAAGCACTTTAAAAAGAAGAAAGTAACAGCTGAACAGGCTAAGGATGCAGAACAGGTACTTGTTGAGAAGATGAATGAGGTACTTGATGAAGAATCAAATATCACACCTGAATTTGAAGTTTAAATAACTCAAGGCAAATTGGAGGTAAAGGTATGAATACACCAGATCAGAGACTTATCGCATTAGGACAAAAGATTATAAATTATAGAGATGATGCTGGCATTAAGCAGGATGCGTTTGCTAAAGAATTAGGAATCAGTCGTACTACACTTAGTTTTATCGAAAACGGTTCACAGGCGCCTAGTTTTGACGTTTTAGTAAAATTAGCACAGATAACCAACATTAACATTAATGAGCTGATTGATGTAAAGAATAAGAATATTGTAGTGGTTGATACTAATATTCTTTTGAATAGGCCTGAAATGTTAGGTGTGCTTTTAAAAGACTGTGATTTGGTGTACATTCCTATACCAGTTATCGAAGAACTGAATTACCAAAAGGATCATGGTAGGGAAAAGGAACGTAGAAATGCTTCTTTGTGTGAAGATATCATTAGTAAGAAAAAGTCTGATAAGTTAGATATTCATACGAATTCAGATTTCGATGGAAGCAATGATGATAAGATTCTTGATATTGCAATTAAGCTTGCTGAGCAAGAGTCCGCTAATACAGTGTATCTTTTGACAAATGATAAAGACTTTAGTCTTAAGAATACTAAGGGCTTGGTTAATTTGAAGATTATTGGTTCTAACCAATATAGCAAGATTTTTGCTGAAAAAGATGGCTTTAATGAAGCATTATCACAGAGATTCTTTGTGGCAGTATTAAAACGTGATTTGGAATCAGCGAAAGAACTTATTAAAAAGAAGGGGAAGAGCATAAATGTTAATGCTATTGATTCTAGATCGGGATACACGCCGCTAATTCAAGCATTAATCAATAAAGATGAAGCAATGGTTAACTATTTACTTTCATTAGACCGTATTGATGTAAATGCAGTTGATCATAAGAAGCATTACTTGCCACCAATTTCACATACGATGCAGATGCAAAATGAACGAGATGCTGAAAAGTTTGCAAACATTTTAATTCAGAATGGTGCCAATGTAAATGAGCCATCTCAGAGCGAGACAAACCTTTTCAATATGCCACTGATGATTGCGGCATGGCATGGCCATTTGAATTTGGTGAAGCTTTTAGTTGAAAATGGGGCATATGTGAATCAGCAGGATAAAAAGAACGGGTTTACAGCATTGATGAAAGCGATTTTCAACAAGGAGGATGTATCTATTGTTGAATATCTCTTGCAGCATGGCGCGGATAAAAATATCCTTTCTTTTCTTGATAAGAAGACAGCGCTTGATTATGCATATGACAAAGGAAATAGAAAATTAATTGATTTATTGAAAGAGAGTGATGGCAATGATTAATAGGATTTGTATATCCATCAATAATCGCTGCAATTTGGGATGTAAGTATTGCCACTTTCATGAAAAAGGCATCTTGGATGATGCGGATATGGATGTGTTTAAGATCTTGGATAATGTTAAAGCCTATGCCAAGGGAAACTTTAAGATAGGCTTTGTAGGAAATGGTGAAGGATTATTAGACTGGCCTAAACTTAAGTCTTATATCACTTATCTAGAGAATTATCCTAATATAAGTATTTATACAATTACCAACGGAACGGTGCCTTTGAGTGATGAGGATTGGAGATTCCTTGATAATCATAATGTGAATGTTGGTTTTTCCATAGATGGTTATAAGGAACTACATGACAAGAATCGCGGTAACTCTTTTGACAAGGCTATGCACAATGTTGCGGAATACAAACGTGTGACCGGACATTATCCTACATTTAATGCGACTGTGGGAGAGGATAGTTTGTTAAATGCGGATAAGGTTATAAACTTTTTCAAGCCATTTGGAGTGCGAGTGACCTTTTCGAGAATGATAGGTAGATATGGAATCTCTCTGCAAGAATACCGTGATTTTTTAGAACGTGCTGAAAAGACACTAGAAGTAAGAAGAGGCGGGCTTGATTGTACAATGTACGGTGGACAGTGTGGCGCCGGAACAAATAACTATTTTTTTGCTAATGGGTATGTTTATTTCTGTGGTAATTGTATTGACTTACCTCCTGTTGGAAAAAGCGATATGACATTTGAAGAATTAGAAAAGATATCGTTAGATTTTGACAGAAATTATTGTTATAAGGAGTCGCTATGAGAATCGGATTATATGGTATGCCAACTGCTGGAAAAACTTATATTTTGGATAAAGTAGATTTTCTAGAAGTTATGTCGGGCAGTGTTCTTTTGCGCGAAATATGTCCTACTTTTGATTCAGAAGATAATCATGGTAAAAACATGGCTCGTGAAGAGTTAGCTAAAAGACTATTACGTGTAGAATCATTCATTATGGATGGTCACTATGCATTTGGTGATAAAGTCGCTTTTACTGATATGGATGGACAGCTATACGATGTTATTCTTTACCTTTATATTTCACCAGATGTACTTATAAAGCGAATGAGAGAATCAGATAAGAACAAGAAATACTTATCTTATGATATAGAAAAATGGCAAATTAATGAAATTGAAAGCCTACGTGATTACTGTCACAAGAGTAATAAAGATTTTTATGTAATAGACAATCCAAAGGATAACTATTTTACAGATGTAACAGAAGTTGTGGAATTCATAAAAGCTATTGTAAAGGGTTTTAGTTGCAAACGGTTAGCGGCAGATTGTGTAGAAAAAATTTTGAACTCCACAGATTCAGAAGTGATAACTCTTTTGGATGGAGACAAGACAATTACTAAAGAAGATAGTTCACATGCAGTATTTGGATATACTACGCATATATATGATGGTAATTTTTATACAGGATTTCAATCATGGAGGCAGGCAGAAGAGTTTAAATCATATAGCTTTGAAGATTTGAAAGAATTGCCTGTAGGTTTAAATGAAAAAGTGTGTAAAGCCTTAAATAAGGATTCTTTTATACTTACATCAGGTCATGAGCGTGTATGGCGGTTTATAGCGGATTATCTGGGCGTTCCATTTTTCGCTGGAATAGAAATGTCAGCTGAAACAAAATTCTTTATTACAAAGAAGCTCCAAGAGGCAGGAAAAACTGTAATAGCTTATGGAGATGGAATGAACGACTATTATATGTTGAAAAAAGCGGATGTTGGTTATCTTATTCCTAAAGAAGACGGAACAATTAGTAGATCCTTAAAAGGAAAGGATTTAGGAGGTGTTGATATTGTTCGAACTTAATAAAACTAAAGAAGTGGAAGAATTAATTGCTATTACGAAATCGGATTCAGGAATTTCAGGACCTGAGCTTGCAAAAGCTCATATTCGACTTGGAGAACTATTAGCAGAGAATATTGATTTAGACCCAGCTGATACAACTGTTGTTGCTTTACTTAGGGGCGGAATATTCTTTGCGCAGGGGATTTATTTTAAGTTGGGATGCAAATTTGAGGTATATGATCCCAAACAGGGCGAGTTTAAGCGGCCAACTACTAAAAATGTGATTCTAGTCGATTCGGTAATAAATACAGGAAAGACGATAGTTAATCTCATTGATGATGACGTAAAAGTTGCAAGTTGTGTAATCAATGATAAGGCGGTTCCTCTTTTCGAAGAAAAGCTTTATACGGTAAGGGTTTCGACTAACTCCTTTGTTGGAAGCGCGGTAAAGACACAAAAAGGAAACAAGGGACCAGATACGACAATGCGATTATTTAATCAACTGTAATTGTAAGTTTTCACTTGTATAAGGAGGTGTTCATTATGGCATGGAAATTAGAAATTCATTTTAGCGATGGTTCATCAGAACTTGTTGATGAAGATTTTGAAACAGAGCAGGAAGCCCAGGATGAGTATGATTCATGGCTCGAAAACTGGAATGCAGGAAGAGAAACATTGATGCTTGCTGGTGAAGATTATATCGATGCTGATATCGAGGATTGCGATATTTGGGAAGAGTAAGAAGTAGCATTATAGTGTTTTAAACAACGGAATGCCCGCATTGCAGATTGTACCTGCTTTGCGGGTATTTTTATATTATAAAGGTGAGATTTGAATTAACTAATAGTATAATTAAATATGTCATAATGATTATCAAAGGTGGTAGAACGGAAGATGAAAAAAGTAAAAATTGATGTTCCAAATCCTTCTGTAGAGCAGGTAGAGTACTATCTCCACGCATGGAATAGACTAGAAAATTATCATCTTCAGGAAGATGCTCTTGATAGACTATTCTTTGAACTATGTCCTGAAAACAATGATATGTCTAGCATTTTATTGAAGGTTGCAGCATTAAATGATTTTTATAGCACAAATATTTTCTCAGTGTTTCCAGTGGCAAAGCACATTTTATCATTAGGTATTGATGAACGACTTAAGACTGGCGATATTTCGCTGGTTGCTGATATACAAAGAGTTACTATTAACAACGTTGAAAAGAACTTCTACTCATTTGCAACCAAGTATTGTAGTCATCATAGGCCACTTGATTTTCCTATTTATGATAGCTATGTAGAAAAGGTATTGTGCTATTTTAGGAATCGAGATAAGTTTGCATCATTCAAAAATCAAGATTTGAAGGATTACACAAAGTTTAAAGGAATACTAATTGAATTCAGGTCATTTTATGGCCTTAATCAGTATAATCTCAAAGAAATAGACAAGTATATTTGGCAACTCGGTAAGGAATATTTTCCTAAGAGCTATGGAAAGAAAAAATTGGATGAGAAACAATGATATTATTAACAGAATGGGATTGTTTTAGAACCCGCATTGCAGATTGCACCTGCTTTGCGGGTATTTTTTTACATTGACATATACGGAGACCGTATATATAATAAAGGTAGGAAGATATACGGAGCCCGTATATAGGAGGTGCACTATGTCAGATATGGATTTAAAACTAGATGGTATCGCTGGTGGAATTTTAGTTGAGAAGACTGAAAAGAAGAAGGTCGATGCTGATCAGAAAAAGAGAATGTATGCAAGCGCCTTTGCGTATATTAGAAGCCAGACTGGAATGAATAAGAAGGAGTTTGCTGAATACCTTGGAATTCCTTATAGAACTTTACAGGACTGGGAACTTGGAAATGCCCAGGCTCCGGAATATGTGCTCCGATTAATTGCTTATAAAGTACAGATGGAGAAGGAAAGGGGGAACCTATGATGACAGTATTATATGGTATTGGAATGATATTAAGATTTATCCTTAAAATTGCTTTATTGCCAGTTCAGGCGGCACTTACCTTGCTTATGCTTGCTATTGGCTTTATTGGTGGTTTTGCAAATATTGCATGTGGATTAATAGGGGCGTTCTTTGTAATTGGTGGCATTTGCTCATTTATTAATGGAGATATATCTCTTGGATGGCAGGGGCTTCTTGTGGGTATTGTTGTTGCAGTGATTCCTCAGGCATTAACTCTTTGGGGAGAGGAAGGATTACTTGGATTAAAGGAACTTTTAGGAAGAATTTAATGGTATGACCGACATTGTCTCGTTTTGACTCGTTTTGTCTCGTCTCGACCGACATTAGCACTTTTCTTATAGATTTAACGGTGCTATTATTATCATAGACAAGTGAGAGGTAAACAAAAGCCACTCACTTGTTTTTCTTTTGCAGAAGAATAGGAAGCAGATTTAAGCGTCCACATGACCAAACCCTCAAGGTCGTGTGTGGCGCTTTTTTTGTTATCCGAAACCGGAAAGCGCGCGCCGGTGTTTCTATTAAAACTGTCAAAGAAAAGGAGAAAATTGAATATGGATTATGAACGTTTCAAAGAAGGTTTCCAGGATGCTTTAAAGGCTGAACTTGCTGTTAGAGGAGCTGACGTTGAACTTACTGCTCGTAGAGTAGATAAGATGAATGACAGCTATGATGCTATCACAGTAAGACCTGTAGACAGTTCCATTGGAGTGAACATCAGCGTTGAGAAAGCATTTGCTGCTTATGAGAATGGTACACCAATCCCTGAGATTGCAGAGCATTTTGCTGATGCAGTGGAGAAAGGATTCCGTGAATCCCCTCAGGTCGATCTGGAGTCGCTTTCTGATTATGAGCAGATGAAGAGCAAGCTTTCTATGGAAGTGGTTTCTGCAGAGAAGAATGCGGAACTTCTAGAGAGCGTACCTCATGAAAGAATGGAGGATATGGCTGTTGTTTATCGCTTTGTGCTTGATCAGACAGATTCCGGCAATGGAACAATCCTTGTTACCAATCAGTTGCTTGATCAGTATGGCATTACCAAAGAGCAGCTTCGCGCTGATGCAATGGAGAATGCACCAGAGATTAGACCATCTGAGATCAGAGGTATGTCTGAAGTGATGAGTGAGCTTGCGCCTGGCATGATTCCTGAGGTTGCACCGGAAGATGAGCAGATGTTTGTTGCTACAGTTCCGGATAAGATTCATGGAGCCGGTGTTATCGCATATCCGAATTTCATGGAGGATGCAGCTCAGAAGATGGGCGGTGACTTCTTCGTTCTCCCAAGCAGTATCCATGAGGTTTTGCTTGTGAAGGACAATGGCCAGATTACAGCCAAGGAGCTGGAAAATATGGTCAAAGAGGTCAATGCTACTCAGGTAGAACCTGCAGATCAGCTTACAGATCACGTTTATCATTACGACAGCCAGAATCATATTTTTGAGCTAGCTGATAAGTATGAGGAACGTCAGCGTGAGGCTGAACACGAGGCTGTTGATAAAGATTCCGTCCTTGGAGATCTAAAAGAAAAGAAACAGGAGATTGCAAAGAAAGATCCGGCTAAGGATGCAGCAACAAAGGCTGCAACCAAGAAGCATGAGACTTCTTTATAAGCTCCATCAATAAGTAAGAGAGAGGCTTCCCTAATTTCAGGGAGGCCTTTTTCGATGGTGAAAGGAGATATCTAAGATGAGTAAGAAACATATGAGAGTTCAGAAGAACTTTAACAAAAATGGCATTTCAAGGGTGCCACACAGTGTTGCACCTAAGCTTGGTCCAGTTACACCTTGCAATTGCAGTCATCCTTGTCCTTATGGTAATGGCAGAACGTTTTGCTTTCCCTGCTATCAGAAGCTTGTTGCTGACAGCAGAAGTAACAGTGTTGCTACAGGTAATGCCTAAAGAGGTGTGGTATGGACTTTGGCTATTTTCATGAGGAAGAGTCTGAGCAGTTTGCCTTCTATAGGATTCCTCAGGTTCTCTTTAAGGATGAAAAGTTTGCAAAGCTTTCTACGGATGCCAAGGTTCTGTATGGACTATTTCTGAATCGGGTATCCCTTTCCAAAAAGAATCATTGGATTGATGACGAGGGCAGAGTGTATGTCTATTACACACTTGTCAGTATTCAGGAGGATTTGCATTGTGCGAGTCAGAAGGCTTTAAAGCTTTTAAAGGAGCTTGAGAGTTATGGACTTATCGAAAGAGTTAAGCAGGGACTTTGTAAACCTGACAGGATCTATGTGAAGAACTTTATCCTGCTTCAGGAATCACCAGTCCAGAGTGGTGAAAATCACCATACCGGTGTAGTGAAAATCACCAGCCCGGAATGTCGAGAATCACCACCTAATAATACTGAGTTAAATAATACTGAGTGTAGTAATACTAATCTTATCTTATCTAAGAGCAGAGAAGATGAGAGGGAGCTATACAGACAATATTTATACCAGTCACTGGATATAGAGATACTCAAAGAGCACTACCCATATGGAGTAGAAGAGATAGATGAGATTTTTGACATAATCCTGGATGTGCTGTGCAGCAATCAGAAGTTTATCACTATATCCGGGGATAAAAAGCCTATTAATGTAGTGAAAAGCAGATTCATGAAGCTGGATAGCAGCCATATCCAGTTTGTAATGGACAGTATGAAGGACAAGACTACAAAGGTTCGCAATGTGAAGAAATACATAGTGGCAGCACTTTATAATGCGCCAATTACGATTAACAACTATTATCAGTCGCTGGTCCAGCATGACATGGCGACAGGAAAAATCTAAGGAGGAATGACAATGGAACAGATTACAATTGATATTCAGCTTGATCCTATTAAGGATGGAATTAAAGTACCGGAGACAGATGTATCCAGGCCAGATGCTCATGCTGTGATTCTTGGAACCAACGGTAAAATCAGACAGATTTCTATGAAGGAAGCAGAGACAATCCTTGATCAGATGGCTACTTGTGGGGCAGGGACTCACCTTGGAAAGTCAGATTATATTGCTGTTTACAACAAAGATAAGCTTTTTAAGGCAGAGGGTGAAGAGTATTTAGTTGGCAGCGTGCTTATTTTTCAAAGAGCTGGGAACGTGCTTAAGGCTATTCCTGATGATGAGATTGGTGATCTCTTAGAGGTTGCTATGGCACAGATGGATACTTTGAAGGCAGGAGACGCTTGCTTTTCTGCAATGCGTGTTGATTAAGGGAGGAAAATCATGAGTAGAACAATACCGAGAGCTTATGTTACTGCAGCATGGAATAAGAATCCGGTTGTAGCAAAAGAGGATGCTAAGAAATACTGTCAGGAACTGGTAAAGGAAGGATATCTTCCCCTTTGCCCTATCCTTGCTTTTGATGGAATCTTTTCAGCTGAGGATACAGAAGCTCATAAGAGATTCAAGGAGATGTCAGAGGATCTGCTTCGTAGAGCAAGATTCCTTGTTATCTGTGGTAATAAGCAGAATGAGGAAGTGAAGGATGATATCGCAATAGCCAGAAAGTCCAAGGTTATTGTTACAACCTTAGATGGAGTTATTGGACTATGACTGGCCCAAATAGAAGGGAGGCGATAATTCGTGGTTAATGAAGAACTATCAGCCAAGTCGCTCCATTTCATGGTGGAAAAAGGTGTTAAGCCAACAGCCAGGTTGTTACTTAATGTTCTAAAAGCTTATTTGCGTCATAGGCATGATAAAAAGTACTTCGGGAAGGAAAAGGTTAAGACCGGTAAGATGCCGGTGAAAAAGCTCATCAAGCAGGGCAAAGGTGCTCAGAAGATAGAGCTGGATGGAGAAGATATCCATTTGTTTAATCGCCTTGCCAAGAAGTACGGAGTTGATTATGCAGTGGTAAAAGACAAAGAAGCTGGTACGTATAAGATCTTTTTCAAGGCTCAGGATGCAGATGCTATCTCTGATCTGGTAGCAGATTACACCAAGAGAACCCTTGGAAAAGAAAAAGGTGCAAAGGAGAGCGTACTTGGTAAGCTTAAGAAACTTAAGGAAAAGGTTGCTTCTATACCTCGCAAGGTAGTAGAGAAGAGGAAGGAGCAGACACGATGAATCAGAAATTAAAAAAGAAGATTATCCTGAATATCCCTTATGTTGCAATAGGCCTGTTTGCTACCAATTTAGGGGAGGCCTGGCGCATAGCAGACGGGATAAATGCTTCAGAAAAGCTTCAGGGGCTTATTATCGGAGGTGGATTTCAAAACGCATTTACGAATCCGCTTCCTAGTTTACATCCCTTTGATATGCTTGTTGGCGCAGCGTGTGGAGCAGCACTAAGACTTGCAGTTTATCTAAAGGGAAAGAATGCTAAGAAATTTCGGCATGGCTCAGAATATGGTTCAGCTAGATGGGGGAAGCCCTCCGACATAGAACCTTTCAAAGATCCTGATCCGAAGAATAATGTGATTCTGTCCCAGACGGAGCAGATTACACTAAGTTCCAGACCATCACAGCCAAAGTACGCAAGAAATAAGAATGTGCTGGTTGTAGGTGGTTCCGGCTCAGGTAAAACACGCTTTTTTATTAAACCAAACTTGCTGCAGTGTGACAGTAAGGATTACCCTTGTTCGTTTGTAGTAACTGATCCAAAGGGAAGCGTGGTTCTTGAATGTGGCAATGCACTTTTGAAAAAGGGGTATCGAATTAAAATCTTCAATACCATCAACTTTAACAAGAGTATGCATTACAATCCTTTCGCTTATATTCATAGTGAGAAGGATATCCTAAAGCTTGTAACTACGCTGATAGCTAACACCAAAGGTGAAGGAAAAGGCGGTGATGAATTCTGGGAAAAGGCCGAAAAATTGCTGTATTCAGCGCTTATAGGCTACATCCATTATGAGGCTCCGATAGAGGAACAGAACTTCACAACACTTCTTGAAATGATCAACGCGATGGAAGTCAGAGAAGATGATGAGGAGTTCAAAAACGCAGTCGATATGCTCTTTGATGAGCTGGAAGAAAAAGATCCAAATCATTTTGCAGTTCGCCAATATAAGAAATACAAATTGGCAGCTGGAAAGACAGCTAAGTCAATCCTTGTAAGCTGTGGTGCCAGACTGGCTCCATTCGATATCAAGGAACTTCGAGAGATTACAGCTTATGATGAATTACAACTGGATACTATCGGTGATAAGAAGACAGCGTTGTTTCTGATTATGTCAGATACGGACGCCACTTTTAATTTCCTGATATCCATGGTGTATACGCAGCTGTTTAATCTCCTTTGTGAGAAAGCTGATGATGTTTACGGTGGAAGGCTTCCGGTTCATGTACGGTGCCTTGTAGATGAGTGTGCCAATATCGGACAGATCCCTAACCTGGAGAAGCTGGTTGCAACCATCCGCTCCCGTGAGATTAGTGCCTGCCTAGTGCTTCAGGCAAAGTCACAGCTTAAGGCAATCTACAAAGATAATGCTGATACTATTATCGGTAACATGGATTCACAAATCTTCCTTGGTGGAACTGAGAAGACAACGCTTAAGGATCTTACAGAGATTCTTGGCAAGGAAACTATTGATATGTACACCACAGGAAACACCAAGGGCTCCCAGGAGTCCTACAACATGAATTATCAGAAACTCGGTAAAGAGCTGATGAGCATGGATGAGCTTGCTGTTATGGATGGCAGTAAATGTATCGTGCAGGTGAGAGGCGTAAGACCTTTTCTTTCAGATAAGTATGACCTGACGAAGCATCCAAACTATCCGCTGACAGCAGATTATGACAAGAAGAACTGGTTCGATATTGAGAAGTATCTAAACAGAAAGCTTGTCCTTCATCCAAATGATGAATACGAAGTATTTAACGATGCCTAGGCTAATGGAGTATAAGAGAAGAAATTTTTCACTGACATTTTTAAAATTCATCCCGTATAATTGAGGATGAGTTATTTAACTTATATTTAATATATTCGCTGGAGGAATGAGATTCATGAAATTTGCTATGTTACTGTGGAGTTTTGGATTTTTTGAGTAACTACCATATCTTTTAAATAACAGAATCAATGTAGCAAAGGAGATTATAGATATGGAATTTAATAAAGTTATTCAGAAGAGAGAGTCTGTTCGTAAGTATAGCGATACAAAGCCAACAGAAGATCAAGTGAAATATATTCTGGAAGCAGGGCGCTTAGCACCAACAGCTTTTAATAAACAACCACAACGAGTGTATATACTAAAAAGTGGAGAAGCTCTTCAGAAGATGGACAGTGTTCATCCATGCCGTTATGGAGCACCGATGGTAATTCTAGTATGTTCCGATAAAAATGCTGCAAGTAATTTTCAGGGTGGAAATAGCTATTTGACAGATGGTGTTATTGCAGCAACACATATGATGCTGGCAGCAACAGATATAGGATTGGATACATGTTGGGCTGGAGTGAATGATGTTCTTAAAACACAGAATGTTTTTGATTTGCCAGAAAACATCTATCCTATTTGTTTCCTGGATTTGGGATTTCGCGCTAGCGATTTCAAAGGTGTATCTAGCGATAAAAAAAGAAATCCAATTGATTCAATGGTAACTATTTTATAAAAAATTGCGGCGTAGCCCAAGGGTGATTGTAAAGCAGGAGTCATAACCTGCCGCCGTATTTACTCCTGAAGAGGAGTATAGCGGAAGATTCCGCGTTAATTAATGCAGCGCTGTGCCGGAAAAGTCACTGCAGAAGACATCCGGCTTACAACTGAATATGGAACTTTTCACAAGGGTAATTAACGAGAGTCACGGCCTGATCAGCCATGGCTCTTTTTTAATGCCCGCAACTACAAACAATCAATTTTTTTAATCACAAGGAGGATTTTATTATGGCATTTTTCAACTCAGCAGTAGGCGTACTTCAGACACTTGTTATCGCACTTGGTGCAGGTCTTGGAATTTGGGGTGTTGTAAACCTCATGGAGGGTTACGGCAATGACAACCCTGGAGCTAAGTCTCAGGGCATGAAGCAGCTCATGGCCGGTGGTGGTGTTGCACTCATCGGTACTACACTTGTTCCACTTCTTTCCGGACTTTTCTAATCCGGCCTATCACTAACAAAAATCAGGAGGGGCAGTGTAACAAGCTGTCCTTCCCTGAGAAAGGAGGCAATCGTTGGAAAGTTTGTTAGAAAAACTGACTGATTGGCTCAAAGACATGCTGGTAGGTGGAATTATGGATAATCTCACATCTACATTTTCAACTTTGAATCAGAAGATTGGAGAAGTAACAGCACAAGTAGCACAGACTCCGGACCAGTTCCAGCCTACGGTTTATAACCTGATCAGGAACCTGTCGGAGAATGTGATTCTACCCATAGCAGGAATTATTCTTACGTTTATTGCCTGCTATGAGCTGATACAGCTGGTCATTGCTCACAACAATCTGGCAAACTTTGAAACCTGGATCTTTTTCAAGTGGGTATTCAAGACCTTTGTTGCAGTAACGCTGATTACAAATACCTTTAATATCACCATGGCAGTCTTTGACGTAGCACAATATGTGGTCAGTCAATCAGGATCACTTATCGCCGGAAGCACCGCAGTGGACGGTTCAACTCTGGCAACCATGCAAACCACATTGGAAGCAATGGATGTGGGACCGCTATTTGGCATATTCCTACAGTCCTTTGCTGTGAAGTTCTTATTCGAGATTTTATCGATTCTGATCTGGGCTATTGTCTATGGACGAATGATAGAAATCTATTTGACCATTAGCCTTGCTCCGATTCCTTTTGCGACTTTTGGCAATAGAGAACAGAGCATGATTGGACAGAACTATTTGAGATCCCTTTTTGCTCTTGGTTTCCAGGGATTCTTAATCATGGTATGCGTAGCAATCTATGCAGCCCTGGTTCAGACAGTTTCATTTTCATCGGATATCATGGGCTCTTTGTGGAATGTCCTTGGTATCACATTACTTCTTGCATTCACCTTGTTTAAGACAGGTTCTATTGCAAAATCTGTATTCCACGCACATTAAGGAGGAAAAGAAATGGCATCTTATATTCCGGTGCCTCGTGATCTCACGAAGGTAAAGAGTAAAGTGGCATTTAACCTCACCAAACGTCAGCTCATCTGTTTTGTGATAGCTGCAGCTATTGGTGTTCCCACATTTTTTCTTTTGAAAAAGATTGGAAACTCAACCTTTGCAGCTATGGGCATGATGATTGTAATGATGCCGCTGTTTTTCTTTGCAATGTATGAAAAGAATGGACAGCCGCTTGAGGTATTCTTGCATCACTTTATTCAGGCAACATTTATCAGGCCGAAAATCCGGCCTTACAAAACAGATAATTATTACGCTGCCCTGATGAGGCAGGAGAAAGCAGAGAAGGAGGTAGAAAAAATTGTTTCTGAAAGCGAAAAAAAGAGACATCGTAATGCCGCAAGGCTTATCGAGGGCGGATCAGAAAAGAGTAAGAGCCGTCATCAAAGAAGCGCAGAGAAATGATGGCGTTCCCAGAACAGCTCAGCAGAGCATTCCTTTTGACAGGATGTTTAAGGATGGCATTTGCAGAATAGGCAGCGATTATTATACAAAGACGATTCAGTTTCAGGATATCAATTATCAACTGGCTCAGCAGGAAGATCAGACAGAGATTTTTGAGGAGTGGTGTAGCTTCCTGAATTTCTTTGACAGCTCGGTTCACTTTGAACTCAGCTTCATGAACATGGCTACGGATGCTGAGAAGTTTGAAAAGTCCATTGCCATACCACATCAGAACGATGGCTTTAATGAAGTCAGGGATGAGTATACCGGCATGTTAAAACGTCAGATGGAAGCTGGTAACAACGGTCTTACCAAGACCAAGTATTTATCCTTTGGTATTCATGCAGAGTCCATGAAAGCAGCAAAACCGAGACTTATTCATATCGAGATGGATCTTCTTAACAACTTCAAGAGACTTGGTGTTCAGGCAAACACACTAAACGGTGCAGAACGCTTAGAGCTGATTCACCAGCAGTTTCATATGGGAGATGATGAGAAGTTCTTCTTCGACTGGAAATGGCTTGTGGGAAGCGGCCTTTCTGTAAAAGACTTTGTTGCACCTGCAGGACTCAATTTTAAGAATGGCAGATTATTCCAAATGGGAAATCTCTATGGAGCCATGAGTTTCTTAAGCATTACAGCTTCTGATATCTCAGATAGGATGCTTGCAGATTTCCTTGGTATGGAGTCCAGTCAGATTGTAACCATGCATGTGCAGTCGGTAGATCAGACAGAGGCGATTAAGACGGTAAAGCATACCATCACAGAACTTGATCGAAGCAAGATCGAGGAGCAGAAGAAGGCTGTAAGAGCCGGTTATGATATGGATATTATTCCATCAGACCTTGCAACCTATGGTAAGGATGCGAAAGCACTTTTAAAGGAATTGCAGAGTCAGAATGAGCGTATGTTTCTTTTGACATTCCTGGTACTCAATACCGGAAAGACAGAGCAGGAGCTTGAGAACAATGTATTCCAGGCAAACTCAATTGCTCAGAAGCATAACTGCAATCTGGTAAGACTTAATTTTCAGCAGGAGCAGGGACTTATGAGTTCTCTTCCTCTTGCTTACAACGAGATTGAGATCCAGCGTGGTATGACTACAAGCTCCACAGCTATTTTCGTTCCATTTACAACGCAGGAATTATTCCAGGCAGGAGATGAGGCTTTATATTATGGTCTGAATGCTCTTTCTAATAACCTGATTATGGTTGACAGAAAGAAGCTTAAGAACCCTAACGGTCTTATCCTTGGTACTCCCGGTGCAGGTAAATCGTTCTCTGCAAAAAGAGAAATTGCAAATGCGTTTCTTGTTACAGATGATGATGTTATCATCTCAGATCCTGAGTCAGAGTACAGTGCTCTGGTAAAAAGGTTTGGAGGTCAGGTTATTAAGATTAGCCCTACCAGCAGTCAGTACATCAATCCGATGGATATCAATATGAACTATTCCGATGATGATAATCCGATTGCTCTTAAGGCAGATTTTATCCTGTCTTTGTGTGAGCTTATTGTCGGTGGAAAGGAAGGACTTAAGCCTGTTGAGAAGACTGTCATTGATCGTTGTATTCATCAGATTTATCAGCAGTACTTCCTGAATCCTATTCCTGAGAATATGCCTCTTCTTGAGGATCTTTACAATGCTCTCTTGAAGCAAGATGAGCCGGAAGCTAAGAATGTAGCAACTGCTCTTGAAATCTATGTTACCGGTTCTTTGAATGTGTTTAATCACAGAACTAACGTAGATATCACCAACAGACTTGTCTGCTATGACATCAAAGATCTTGGAAAGCAGCTTAAGAAAATCGGAATGCTGGTTGTTCAGGATCAGGTCTGGGGTAGAGTTACAGAGAACAGAAGTCAGGGAAAGTCTACCAGATACTACATGGATGAGATGCACCTTCTTCTTCGTGAAGAGCAGACAGCAGCTTATACCGTAGAAATTTGGAAGCGTTTTAGAAAGTGGGGTGGTATTCCTACTGGTATCACTCAGAACGTAAAGGACTTACTTGCTTCTAAGGAAGTTGAGAACATCTTTGAGAACTCTGATTTTATTTATATGTTGAATCAGGCGGTAGGAGATCGAGCTATCCTTGCCAAGCAGTTGAATATCAGCCCTCATCAGCTCTCGTATGTAACACATTCGGGAGAAGGTGAAGGGCTTTTGTTTTATGGCAATGTCATCCTTCCGTTTGTGGATCGCTTCCCTAAGGATCTGGAACTCTATCGTATCATGACCACCAAGCTTGATGAGGTGGCACAGACTCAGGAGGAGATGTAAATGAATGAAGAGAAGAAATTTTCGAAGGAAAGACATAAGAAGAGGGCCTCCGGCAGGTACAGACAAAAAAGCCAGGGTGAGAAGCTGAAAAGTGAAACCTCTGCTAAAAAGGCTTATGGAAAGAAGTTCCGTCATGGGAAAAAGGACCTGGAGCTTACTGCAGAGGAAAAGAAAAAGATTAAAAAGCTTCAGGTTCAGGGGCGACACAAAATCCGCCGTGAGGTAGCTGAAAATGTATCTGTTCATCGTCAGATTGACAAAACGAATGAAGATCAGAATGTGGGTACAGAGGCTTTGAATAAGACTACAGCGACTGCTGAAAATACAGCAAGAACACTTCATCAGAGCCGGTATTCTAAGAAACTTCAGAAGGATGTCAAAAAGGGCGCTGAGGAGACCACATCCACAAAGGCAGTTCAAAAGAATTACATGAAAAAGGAATTCCAGAGAGCTGCCTATAAGAAATCACAGAAAGAAGCTGCTAATCAGGTTGGAAGCATTTCAAAGAAATTTGTCGATAAGGCAGAAGACCTGGTTGGCAGATTTGCTGAATGGATTCGTGAGAAGATCATGGATAATCCATTAGTAATTATCATGGCACTTGTGATTCTTATTCTGATTCTGATGCTTTCCGGCAGTGCTGGTCTTGCAGGAGGAATGCTGGGTTCCTTTAGTGATACTACAGTAGCTACTTCCTACACAGCGGATGACGATGATATTAAGGCTGTAGAGCAGGATTATAAGAGCAAGGAGTCAGACCTGCAGACGCAGGTAAATAACATCCCTACAACACATCCTGGATATGATGAATACCGTTATAACCTGGCTGAAATCAATCATAATCCTTATCAGCTGGCAGCTCTTTTGACAGTACTGTATGAAGATTATACGCAGGCAGAAGTGGAAGCTAAGCTTACAGAAATCTTCAATGCACAGTATAAGCTTACGACCAGGGAAGTCATTGAAAAGAAAACCAGAACAGAAAGAAGAACCGGTCATTATACAGATGAGAATGGGAATGTTCATTCCTACACTTATACGGTGGAAGTTGAGTATGACTGGCATGTACTTGTGACAACCCTTACCAACAACACTATGGATTCTGTTGTAAGAAATATGGGACTGACTGAGGATCAGATGAGCCGTTATGAGCTTCTGTTAGAAACAAGAGGCAACAAGGCTTATCTCTTTGAGGGTGATCCTTATTCCAATCCCGATCCGGGCGATTATCAGGACTATGATATTCCACCGGAAGCTCTTACAGATACCAGATTCGCCAATATGATTCGAGAGGCAGAAAAGTATCTTGGATATCCATATGTGTGGGGAGGAAGCAGCCCGAGTACCAGCTTTGACTGTTCAGGTTTTGTAAGTTACGTCATCAATCACTGTGGTAATGGCTGGAGCTATGGTAGACAGACTGCTGATGGACTTCTGAATAATTGCTGTACTAGGGTTTCAAAACAGGATGCGAAACCTGGAGATCTTATTTTCTTCCAGGGAACCTATGATACGGCAGGAGCCAGCCATGTAGGAATCTATGTTGGTAATGGCATGATGATTCATTGCGGCAATCCGATTCAGTACACATCCATCAATACCAACTATTGGCAAAATCACTTTTATACATTTGGAAGAATCAAGAACTAGGAGGAAATGGCATGTTTGAGAAATTAGATAAGCTTCGTGAAGAAGTCAGGCGCTGTGAAAAGCGTAGAGATGAAGCCAATGAGCGCTTAAAAGCAGCTCAGGCAAAATTAAAGGAAGCAGAGGCCAGTCAGATCTTATCTGATGTTGGTGCACTTAAACTTTCTCCGGAAGAGGTGGCAAAGCTTTTACAGCTTGCAGCATCCGGACAGCTTTCTGTTCCAACAGCAGAGAATAAGACGGAACCCACAACTACTGAAGCAACGTCATCCATCTATGGAGATGATGACAGTGATGATAATAAGGAGGAATCAGAGGATGAAGATTACTAAATTGAATAAGCGACTTACAGGAGCTGTGGTTGGTGCCATGGCTCTTTTTATTGGGATGACTCCCATGACAGCTTTTGCGCATACAGGTCCGGAAGCGGAATGTACCTGTGAGACGAAATGCACAGAGGACTGCGTAAATGAAGAGTGCCCTGTATGCAAAGAGGACATTTCTATCTGTCAGGGTGAAGAAAAGCCTGCAGAACCTGAGGAAAAGGAAGAGGAGAAGATGGGGCCTCTTACACCGGATGGAAATCTTACTCTGGTAGATGATTATGGTTCGGTAGAAGCTGGGGGCAAGCAGTTTATCACTGTTGTTACCAAGAAAGGGAATTACTTCTATATCATCATTGATCGTGATGATAACGGCACAGAAACCGTTCATTTCTTGAATATGGTAGATGAAGCAGATCTCTTGTCACTAATGGATGAGGATGAGCAGAAAGCGCTTCAGGAATCTCTGGAAAGTGCGGAAAAGGAAGATGATGCTAAGGAGACGATAGAGGAGCCTTCGACTGAAACGGAGCCAGAGGTAAAGGAAGAAAAGAAGAAACCATCTATTGGTCCTGCAGCTATTGTGGCACTTATTATTTTCCTCGGTGCAGGTGGATACATGGGATTTAAGTATTTGAAGGAAAAGAAGCCTAAGAAGGCACAGGCATCACCTGATCCTGATGAAGATTACCTTGAGGATGAAGAAGATGATTATCTTGAGAATGCAGAAGAGGAACCCGATGAAGAAGTTCCTGAGGCTGAGGAAGATATACCGGAAGAGTCTGATTCTGAAGAGGATGAGTAATTGAATAATTGATTACATGGGGCAGTCCAAAAGGGCTGCCCTGGTTTGTTTTGGAGGGCAGATTATGGCAAGAAAATCAAGATATATGGGTTACGTAGACGGCTTGGAACAGCTGAAAGCCAAGCATGAGAAACGTAGAAAAATCGAAAAGGAAAAGTCTCTTACCAGGAAACTGAATCAGTACAAGAAGGAGGTGAGGGAGAATGGGTAAAACCACAAATTTTGATCCTGAGAAGGCAGCTGAGCAGCGAAAAGCTGAAATGAAGGATATTACAGAGAAGCTGGAAAAGGGTGTGCAGGATGTCTTTGGCTCAGAGCAGTTTCAAAACCTACTGGATACCATGGCGAAGTTTCCGCATTACTCGGTGAATAACAATATCCTCATTATGATGCAAAAGCCTGACGCAACGCTTGTTCAATCCTATACCGGATGGAAGAAGATGGGACGCTTTGTAAAGAAGGGTGAGAAGGGAATCCGTATCCTTGCTCCGGCTCCTTTTAAGTTGGAAAAAGAACAGGAAAAACTTGATGAGGCCGGCAAAGTCATTCTTGATAAAGATGGCGAAGCTGTAAAGGAGAAAGTGGAGATCAATCTTACGGCATTTAAGCCTGTGAGTACTTTTGATATCTCTCAGACAGAAGGTGAACCACTTCCATCCATCGGTGTAGATGAGCTTACCGGAAGTGTGGAAGGATATCAGACATTCTTTGAAGCAATCAATGCAGCAAGTCCTGTACCTATCGGATTTGAGGATATCAAGTCCGGTGCCAAGGGATATTTTCATGTTGAAGATAATCGCATTGCTATCAATAAAGGCATGAGTGAGATTCAGACAGTAAAGACTGCAATTCATGAAATGGCTCACGCCAAGCTTCATAACCTGGAAGCCCAGAAAGATAACAAGCAGTCCAAAAACAGCAAAGAGGTTGAAGCTGAGAGCGTTGCCTATACCGTGTGTCAGCATTATGGCATTGATACTTCTGATTACAGTTTTGCTTATGTGGCAACTTGGTCTCAGGGAAAAGAGACTCCTGAATTAAAAGAGTCGCTTAATACGATTCGTGAGGCAGCAGCTGATCTCATTACGAAGATTGATGAGAAGGTGCTGGAGCTTACAGCTGAGAAGGAACCTATCAGTTTCTATGTAGCTGAGTGTGGTGAGTTTCATTCCATGGGTGAATTCCATGAGAACCTAACCTTGCAGCAGGCAGTAGATATTTATAACTCTATTCCGTCTGACAGGATGAATGGTGTAAAGACCATCGGTTTTGTCATTAATGATGATCAGCTTCTTGCTAATGAATATGACCTTGTTGTTGGCAACAGATTGAATATGCAGGAGATGAAAGATATCCTTCCTGATCTGGCAGGACATCCTCTGGTTGTAAAGGCAGCAGATGAAATTGCAAAGATTTTGCCTGAACTTGAAGGGGTTGAGAAAAGTGAGTCTGTATCCAAGAAACTGAAGGAGAAGACAAAAGATGCTAAACCTAAAAAAGCTAAGGCAGCAAAGAGGAAGGAGGAAGTCGCTATATGAAATAAATATTCCGACTACGCGCTTTTGCGCATATGATTTATAATAAGACCATGCCATAATTAATTTGGAGGTAGGGACATGGAATTATTTGCTGAAAATTTAAAGAGATTACGAAAAGATAGAGGTATGACTCAGAAGCAATTAGCACAGATTTCTGATATTCCAGAAGGAACAATTCGCAACTATGAGCAGAATCGTGACGGTCATGATCCTTCACTTCATAATCTAATGATATTGGCAGATATTTTCGATGTTACTCCTTACAACTTATATTATGGAGGAAAAAAAGAAATGACTACAAACTCTATTTACATGGATGAAATGTTAAGTGAGCTTTTTCAGCTTAATCGTAATGCGATAGGGGAGATTCACGATAGTGAACCTAATGGAATAAGTTTACCTAAGTTGAGTATTTCAGATGAAATAATAACCAAGCTCACAGAGTGTTGGAACACCGATGTTGTTTATCCTAAACGTGGTTTGTATAGAAACTATGTTGAGCAGACTATTGTTAGGTATGCACAGGATAGACAAAATTGGAAAAAGAAATTCGGAATAGAATAATAGTATTGCTGGTAGGGCGTCTTGGAGAAATCCAAGGCGCTTATTTTATTATTAGGAGGTGTAATTTTGAAATTAGTGATTGCAGAGAAGCCTTCGGTAGCCCAGTCCCTGGCGAAAGTCATTGGAGCAAATCAGAAAAAAGATGGCTACCTGGAAGGCAATGGTTATATTGTCAGCTGGTGCGTAGGACATCTAATCGAGTTGGCGAACCCGGAACATTATGATGAGAAATACAAGAAGTGGCGCAAGGAAGATTTACCGATTTTCCCTGCGCCATTTTCATATCAGGTAACAGCTTCCACGAAAAAGCAGTTTCAGGTTTTAAAGGATCTCATGAAGCGTTCTGATGTAGAAAGCCTTGTAGAAGCAACTGATGCAGGGCGTGAAGGAGAGCTTATCTTTCGTCTTGTTTATAAGCAGGCAGGATGTAAAAAGCCTTTTGAGAGACTTTGGATTTCATCCATGGAAGATAAAGCAATCAAGGAAGGCTTTGAGAATTTGAGTCCAAGTGTTGACTATGATGATCTTTATGAAGCTGCTCTTTGTCGTGAACGTGCCGACTGGCTTGTAGGTATAAATGCTACAAGATTCTTTTCTACAGTTTATGGTCAGACTTTAAATGTTGGACGTGTTATGACTCCTACACTTGCAATGATTGTAGAGCGTGAAGCTGAGATTAAAGGCTTTAAGCCTGAAAACTTCTATACCGTTCAGATGCTGGTATCCGGTGTTGCAGTTACCTCAAAACGCTTTAAACGTAAGCAGGAGGCAGATGAACTTGTAGAGAAAATCAATGCAGCTGATAAGGCGAAAATTTCTAAAATGGAGACCACTACGAAAACTGAGAAGCCACCACTTCTTTATGACCTTACAAGTCTTCAGAGGGATGCTAATAAGTATTATGGCTTTACCGCTCAGCAGACTCTCGACTATACCCAGAGTCTATATGAGAAGAAGCTTGTTACTTATCCAAGAACAGACAGCAGATACTTAACAGATGATATGGATGACAGTACAGCTCGTCTTTGCTGCCTGATGAAAGATAAATACGGATATACGAAGATGGTTCCTATTTCTACAAAGCAGGTTCTAAACAGCAGCAAAGTATCAGATCACCACGCGATTATTCCTACAGAAAATGTTTCAGATGCTGATTACTCAGAAATCCCATCCGGTGAACAAAAGATTCTTGGTCTTGTAACCGCAAGGCTTCTTTCTTCTGTTGGAGATTCGGCTGAGATTACAGAATATGCCCTGGAAGTAGAATGTGCCGGTGAAGTTTTTAAGGCAAAGAGTAAGTGCATCACAAGTCCTGGCTGGCATCTATTGGAAGATTGGATTCTTGGAAAAAAGCAGGACGAGGAGGAAGAGGACTCTGGTAAAAAAGATGATGGTGGTTCACATGGCATTCTGGAAATCCTGGAAGCGGATGCTTCTCTTTTATCAGAAGGTCGTGAGCTTCCTGCCAGAGATCCTAAGGTAAAGGAAGGAAAGACTACACCTAAGAAACGATATACCGAAGACTCACTTCTTTCAGCTATGGAATCAGCCGGTGCTAAAGATATGCCGGATGAGGTAGAGCGTAAAGGACTTGGTACTCCAGCAACAAGAGCCGGTGCTATTGAAAAGCTGGTTCGTATCGGTTTTGTAGAAAGACAGGGCAGTAAGAAAACAAAGTATCTGGTTCCAACAGAAAAGGGAATTTCTCTTATTACTGTCATGCCGGAACAGATTCAGTCGGCATCTATGACAGCTGAGTGGGAGCAGAAACTTCTGGAAGTGGAAAAACAGGATATTGCATCGGAAGACTTTATGGCTGAAATCAAGGATATGATTGTTGATCTGATTGAGACCTATGAGCCTGTAAAGGGTGCAGATAAACTCTTTCCACCTCGTCAGTACAAACAGTATAAAAAGTATCCAAAGAAAGGAGCGTCCAGATGGCAAAGATGAAAAAAATCAGAAAATGGGATGAAGTCACAGGCAATGCAGTAGAGGAACAGATTCCTGAGTCCATTGATCCGATAGAGGATGTCGGAGCTGGTCCATCCATTAGTAGAAATCATATGCGTGGTATCGAGGATATGGTGGAGCAGAATGATAATTCATTTGACGGAATCATCAATAATATGCCTGCAGCTCCTGTGCCGGATTTTGCAGAAATCAATGAAAAGGCAGATCAGGAGGATATTATTGCAGATACCAAGGCTTCTGTGATGGAGAAGATAAAAGAGCAGCAGGAAAAAGTGAAGCTGGCTCCAATACCGGAACCTGAGAAGAAGACTCCTGTGATTTGTCCCTGCAGGGAGATGTAATCATGAATAACAGAACGGAGCAGTTTCATTTCTTTGCAACTCCTGAGGAAGCTAAACTGATTCGTGACAGGGAGAAAGAAATCGGCATCTTAAATGAGAGTGCTTATCTTCGCAAAATGGCGATTGATGGTTATCTCATCCAGATGGATTTAAGTGATGTCAAAGAGGCTGTAAGGCTTCTTGGCATCACATCTTCCAATATGAATCAGTATGCAAAGAAAGCAAATGAAACCGGCAGTATCTACAAAGAAGATATCGATGATATCAGACTTCATCAGGAAGAACTTTGGAAAGTGATGAAGGAAATACTAAAGCGCCTGTCTACGATTTAGGGAAGGAGGTGAATGCGTATGGCGGCTACAAGACTTATCACGATGCATCAGAATAAAGGTAAAAGCGTAGCGAAGTCTCTTAGCGACAGAACAGATTATGCCAAGAATGGAGAGAAGACCGAAAATGGTCAATTCATCAGTTCCTACGCCTGCCAGGCTGAGAGTGTTGATGAAGAATTCATGCTCTCGAAAAGAGAATATGAGCGTCTGACAGGAAGACACCCAAAAGGCAATATCATCGCTTATCAGATCAGGCAATCCTTTAAGCCGGGAGAAATCACACCGGAGGAAGCAAATCAGGTAGGCTATGAAACCGCCATGCGATTTACCAAAGGCAATCATGCTTTTATCGTAGCGACTCATACGGATAAGGCGCATATTCATAATCACATCATCTTTAATTCTACGAGTCTTGATTGCACCCATAAGTTTAGAGATTTCTTTTTTGTTGGTCTTGCCTTGCAGAGATTATCGGATATCATCTGCCTTGAGCATGGTCTGTCTGTCATAGAAAAGAAGAAGCCAAGTGAGCGTGTTAAGCGAACAACCTATCCTGAAAAGAAATCCTTTCGAGACGATATCAGAGATGCGATTGATCAGATTCTTAAGGAAGGCAGCGCAAAAGATTTTGATGAGCTGCTTTATAAACTGGAAGATGCCGGATACGAGATTAAGCGTGGAAAGCATATTTCTCTAAAGGGAAAAGATCAGAAAAGGTTCATTCGACTACGTTCCCTGGGTGATGGTTATACAGAAGATGACCTTAAGAAGATTCTTGCTGGTGAGATGGAGCATGCTTTCTACGATAATGAAAAAGCCGAAAAGCAGCCAAAGACTTACCAACGGAAAAAGGAAGATCATGAGTTTGACCTTCTTATTGATATTCAAAAGAAACTGGCTCAGGGCAAAGGAAAATATTATGTTCGCTTCGCCAAAAACTTTAATACCAAGCAGGTGGCCAAGGCAGTTTTATATTTGAAACAGCATGACATCCGAAGCTACGATGATCTGGAGAAAAATGTGAAAACGGCAACAGAGCGATTTACGAAATTATCAGCTTCCATCAAAGAAAAGGAGAAGCGACTTGCTGAGATTCAGGTTTTGAAGAAACATATCTTTGATTACTTCAAGACCAAAGACGTATATGCGGATTATCGTAAATGCGGATATAGCAAGAAGTTTCTAGAAGAGCATAGACAGGAAATCCTGCTTCATAAGGCTGCCAAGAATGCCTTTGATGAGCTTCATCTGAAGAAGCTTCCTAAGGTAAAAGATCTCAGTGCAGAGTATGTCGAGATCCTTGCAGAAAAGAAAAAGCTGTACGGTGAATATCGTCAGGTTAAGAAAGATATGCAGGAGATTCAAAGAGCAAAATATGATATCGACCAGTTCCTTAAAAGTGATGAAGAGCAGAAGAAGGAACGTGTCAGAAAACACAATATCACTCGATAATTCTAATGGGGAATCTGTAAGTTTAAGACTTATGGGTTCCCCTCTTTTTTCATTTCTGAAGAAAATTCCAACAGCAGAATAAAGCGATTCGTAAGAATTGCGTAGCCAAGCGATTAGCTTGTTCAAGGGGATTGGGGATGTGCCACCAACGAGCGGATAGTAGCTTTTTGTACAAAAAAGCACTGCTCGCCACTTTGCGAAGACGCGCCCTAACACCATCAAAGATGGTGCCGCGCGAAGAGCGGAGGCAATAGATAAAAGTTAAAAAATCAAAAAAATCAAAAAATAGCCTGAGAGTCCATATAATGGGACAGTAATTTTGGTATTGTATAGTTCAAGGTAGTTCAAGGTAGTTCAAGGTAGTTCAAATTAAGAGTTCATTTGAGGATTTCATTTTGATATAAGTGAAGAGAATCATTTATTGGATACTTGCAATATATCACAATATATTGGAGATGATGAGATAAAATGTTACCTCAATTGTAATCCGAGATTCCATACCTCTTACCCCGGATGATTCCCAAAACTATATATTTTGAGATGCAAGAGGGAGGTATGGATTCTCTCTTACAAATATTTGAGACTGACTGGAAGGTTGGTCTCTTTTTTGTTATTCTTTGATTTCTGGCGGCTAGAAAGGAGTCACCATATGTCAAAGTTTTTATCATATGAAGATCGTTTAATAATTGCTCAGATGCTTAAGGACAATGCATCTTTTGGGGCGATTGGTAAGCAATTAGGTAAAGACCGCACCACAATAGCAAAGGAAATAAAAAAGTACTCCTATGACAAGAAAAGTGGCAGACCAGGATATCCATATAACCCTTGTAAGCATAGGTCTACTTGTAAAACCAAAGATTTATGTGGTAATGATTGTACTCATAAATCTGCATATAAATGTAGTTTATGCTCCGAATGCACACTACATTGCCCAGATTTTAAAGAAGATATTTGCTCCATTAAGAGTAAACCACCCTATGTGTGTAATGGATGCTCGGAACTGGATAAATGCACTTTGATGAAGCGATTATATGACCCAGCTGATGCGCATGAAAGAGCATATGCAATTATCTCAGAATCTAGGACAGGTATCCTGTCTAATGAAGATGATATAGCTCGAATAAATGAAATAATTAGCCCGTTGGTTAAAAATGGCCAATCACTGCACCAAATCTATCTAAATAATGTTGATGACTTGATGTGTAGTGAAAAAACTCTATACAACTATGTAGACGCACAGCTTTTTGATGTTAGAAACATTGATTTGCCAAGGAAGGTAAAATATCGTCCCAGATATAAAAAAGCTGAATTTAAGGTTGATAGAGGTTGTAGGATAGGACGTAATTATCAGGATTATCTAAAATATATGTCTGAACACCCTGAGGCAACAACAGTACAATTAGATACTGTTATTGGAAGGGTTGGTGGCAAATGTTTATTAACACTTCATTTTGTAGAGAGCAGTTTAATGCTTGCATTTCTAAGAGATGCTAATACATCAGGTTCGGTGATAAGAATAATAAATGCCATTGATAAAGTGTTGGGAAAAGCTACATTTAATCAACTTTTTCCTGTCATACTCACAGACAATGGAAGCGAATTCTCTAATCCAAAGGAGATTGAATATAGAAAAAGTATCCCTTGTCTTAGAACTAGAGTGTTTTATTGTGACCCAAGTGCCCCTTACCAAAAAGGTTCATGTGAGGTTAATCATGAATTGATAAGAAGAATTCTACCAAAGGGTACAAGCTTTGATGAACTAACCCAGGAAGATATTTTTTTGATGATGAATCATATCAACTCTTATAAAAGAAAAAAGCTGAACGACCGTAGCCCATACGAAGTGTTCAGCTTTTATTATGGAGAAGATTTGCTAAAGAAACTAGGATGTTCACCGGTTGCCGCCGAGAACATAATCTTAAAGCCAAAACTTCTCAAAAAGTAACAGTTTAATTTATGTACAGGCCGTCAGAAGTAAAACTAAATCTGCTGAACCAGGGATGGATTCTCCGAATACAAAAAGTTTCGAGCGAGAATTGATCTCTTGTTTTTGTACATAAAATCTGCTGAACGAATTATAACATGGACAAATATAAAATAAAAAGCTGGAATCTCGTTTACAAAATGGGATTTTCATTTACAAAGTGGGAATCTCATTTACAAAACTAGATTTTCACTTACAAAACGGGAGTCTTGTATTACAAACGGGACTCTCGGACTACTATTAACC
>NZ_KK211358.1:0-196921 GCF_000621865.1 Pseudobutyrivibrio sp. MD2005 | reverse complement strand
CTGAGGGAACTTGGTTTCATACTCCGTTTGCTAAGTAAAATAACAAAGCAGGTTTTGCATATATAATCACCGTGGCACATTCAACATCGTGTTTTAAGTGACCACTTGCGCTGCCGTCCATGGCAGCGCATGCTTATATATTGCAAAACCTGCTTTTATTTTACTAAGCGCACTACAAAATCAACCAAGTTTCCCTCAGCCTAAGAAGTACAAATTATAATATGTTTTGTGTCCGCCCACCCAAAAACCTTTTTCAAAATTGTACAGGCCTGCAAAAGACACATGTAAATAAAGATGCATAAATGGCCCATTAGAAAAACGCAATATTCATGCAATGCATCCCCCACAAAGCCCCGAGGGCTACTGCATGGGCGGGCGCGCTCCAAAATTACTGTGAATGGTAACAATTGATCACGTCGGTGACAAGCAAGCCTTCTTCGGTTGCCAGGAATACTATATCGTAGCCATGATATGCTACTCTAAATTCTCTGCGCTTATCTCTGTCGTAGGCTGCTCGAGGGTCCTGTGATAGTAGCTGTATTGCTGACTGCTGCAAACCATTGGGTAAGCGCTTTAGCAAATGGTCTGGAAACTCCACCTTTACCTGCTGACCTTTTGAAAGGTTATCGGTAAATCCTCCTCTAGCATCAGGGTGTGCATCGGCATATGGAATGTAGGGCTTGATGTCGTATATTGGAGTGCCATCTAGCATGTCCACGCCACTTACTATGAGCACCTGACCTTCGTCGGTATCCTTTACTTCTAAGAGACGCACTGAAGAAAGCCCGATATTATTAGGCCTGTAAGGTGCCCTTGTGGCAAATACTCCCATGTGTTTTTCACCGCCTAATCTAGGAGGTCTCACTGTGCCACCATCTAGTGGCTTATTCTTGGAAAAGCCCCAGATTAGCCATAGATAGTCGTAATCCATGATGCCTTCAATGAATGTAGGGTTTCTAAATTCTGGCTCGAATATGACATAGCCTACTTCATCCACAAGACCGCTTTGTCTTGGAATACCAAACTTTTGGGTAAAACCTGTCTTGATGTGTGCGATTTCTTTTAGTTCCATATCTACCTCTAGAAAAATAAAAAAGGCAGCACATTTAGTACTGCCTAAAAGCCTTTATATTTATTTACCTTCGTATGTTACAACTGATTCTACATCATACTTAGCAAGCTTCTCACGACCATTAAGACCTGCAAGCTCCATAAGGAATACAATCTTAACTACTTCGCCGCCAAGCTGTTCAACTAGCTTGCATGCAGCTTCGATTGTACCACCAGTAGCGATAAGATCATCAACGATAACAACCTTCTGACCTGGCTTAACAGCGTCCTTGTGCATCTCAATTGTAGCTGTGCCGTACTCAAGCTCATACTCCATCTCGATAGTCTCGCAAGGAAGCTTACCTTTCTTACGAATAAGAACGAATGGCTTGTGTAATGCATAAGCAAGTGGTGCGCCGAATATAAAACCACGGCTCTCAGCTCCTGCAATAACATCACAATCAACATTCTCAAGAATCTTCTTCATCTCATCGATTGCAAGCTGAAATCCATCTGCATCCTGTAAGATGCTTGTAACGTCACGGAACATGATACCTGGTTCTGGAAAATCTGGAATAGTCCTGATATAATCTTCTACTTTCTTCATATGGCTCCTTCTATTCTATAGGCCGCATTCTATAAAGCGGCAAAACAATAAAGTCGGATAAAAATATTATCCTAATTTATTATACTTTCTTTATTTGTATATTTCAAGTGGGGACTATATTTATTATATCTGCCTTCAAAAAAAGGGGCCCCGAAGGACCCCAAGTTTGTGGATAGTACTAAGCCGTTTACGAAGCTTATTGTACTAATGCGTTTGGCCACGCTAATTACTGAAGTATTGAAAGAACACCCTGTGTAGCCTGATTTGCCTGAGCGAGCATTGACTGGCCTGCCTGAGCAAGAATATTGTTCTTGCTGTATGTAACCATCTCTTCAGCCATATCTGTATCACGGATACGTGATTCAGCTGCATCTGTGTTTTCAACTACGTTATCAAGATTTGCTATACTATGCTCTAGTCTGTTCTGAACCGCACCAAGTGCAGATCTTTGTGCTGATACCTTTGCAACCGCATCGGCGATAGCGTCAATAGCATAAGTTGCTGCTTTGCCTGTATCATCGGATACGTTGATGCCATCGAGTCCAAGATTCTTAGAATTCATTGTCTCGATTGTTACACCAATCTTGTTTGTCATATCAGCGTCGGAACCTACATGTAAGTTGAATGTTAAATCATTCTTTGTAATGATATTGCCTCTTGTAATTGTGAACGCCATAAAGGTTGCTTTGTTATCGCCACTTCCAGTTTCTACCTTAGTAGGCTGTGGATCATCGATAGCAGCTCTTGTCTGAGTTGCACCGATAGATGAAGCTGCAATGAGTTCTGTACGAACCATCTTGTAAGCTTGCTTAGCGGTAACTAAAACCTTATTGTTAGGGTCCACATATTCATCAGCAGTACCTGTTTGAGAGAATACTGTTGCCTCCAATCCATTGAAGCTAATTGTCGAGCCATTGCTTGCTAAGCTGAAGATTTTAGCAAAGGTAATCTTTGCCTGCTCCATGTCCTGCTCGCCGTCTGCCACAATTACGTAGCTCTTACCATCAATTGTAACTGCATCACCATTCTGTAGCTTGTCGCTAGATTTAGATGAATCTGAGATATTCTTATCACCTGTGATTGTCTGAAGTGCCTCAGCAACATCAGAAGCACCAATTGAATATGTAGTGCCACCAATTGTGTATGTGTCTCCGACTTTTAGCTCCTTCATCTGGAAGGTTGCCTTTGTTGTATTCTCTGTTAGAGTTCCAACTAAACCTGCATCATGGGCATGAACCTTGTAGTCCTTGTCCCCATTTCCGCCCTTCAGCAAGTATGTCTCATTGAACTTCGTTGTCTCTGCAACACGGTCGATTTCAGTAGTAAGCTGGTCAATCTCGTTCTGGATTGCTGTTCTATCTGACTCACTATTTGTACCGTTTGCAGCCTGAACTGCTAGTTCGTTCATACGTTGAAGCATAGAGTGTACTTCTGTAAGGGCACCCTCGGCGGTTTGTACTGAAGAAATACCATCTGATGCATTTGTTGAAGCCTGATCTAGACCTCGAATCTGCTTTCTCATTTTCTCTGAAATTGAAAGTCCTGCTGCATCATCTGCGGCTCTGTTGATTCTAAATCCGCTTGAAAGTTTCTCAGTAGACTTACCCTGAGCTGTTGTTGTTATACCTAACATTCTTGAAGCATTAGCTGCCTGCATATTGTGTTGTACTACCATAATTTCTACCTCCTTGTAGATACTCTCACGATTCCATTCATGAGAGAAGCATTAGTTGCTTACATAACATTACTTATAATTAATTTAGTTTCATGACATGGAAACATACATACTTTAGGCTTATTTCCAGTATCTATATTACAAGGGAGTGACCAACCTCCGCGTGTAATCAAGGAAGAAATTAAAGTAGTTTACCCTTATTAAATTGTAAAGGTACTATTGTGGACTAGTTATTCTTCCGCGCGATAAATGAAAAATAACTATCCAGATGGACAACAAATACATTTTGTATACTGTTTCCATCTATAACAATTATCGGAAAAGATTTTGGAAACTTTAGAATAAATTATCAAAAAAATAAGGCCCTCCCACTGGAAGCCTTATAACTGCATAGCCTACACTTTATTATATTCAGCTAATAGTGAATCTATAAACTCATTATCCCCCTGTAGTAACTCCTCTAAATCATCATCTCTGCCATTGTCGCGAAGCCATTTAAACAGGTCAATTATCTCTTTTCGCCCCTTAATGATACAGAGAGTAGATATATCTAATTCAGGAGCGATCTTATCTTTTAGTCTGGAAGCATACTCAGCTAAAACCTTTGCTCGCTTCTTTTTGAATTCATCTGAGTCCTCGTAGAACCACCAGGGTTCCACTCGAAAATATTCTCCCAATTGCTCCAAAACTCTATAGTTGGGTGTAGTATTTCCATTTGTCCAATCACAAAATGTAGTGTATTTGAATCCTAAGTCAGAGCAGACCTGACGCCTGGTTTTCTTTTCTTCTTTTAAAAGATTCTTTATATTATTTGATATTTGTAATTTTACATCATCTGTAATTGTCTCCAACTTTTAATTCTCCACTTTTATCTTAATCAAAATGTTTTTTCAATATCATTTCAGCATTGATTTGTATTTTTCCCATTCATTCTCTGGGATCTCAAGTATCTTCAATGCCTCATCTATACTCACCCCTAGTTTGTTTGTTATGTTCTTTATATCTCTCAAGTGAGTTTGCTGTATTCCTTGCTCTATTCCTTGCTGCATTCCTCGCTCTATTCCTTGTTGTAAGCCTAAATCTATGCCCTCTTGTTTAAGTTCCATAACCGCTTTACACATGTTATAACCACCTCCTGAATTCTTTCTTGGTAATTTTACTGATGCAAAATCCCTAATTAATTCAGCTGTATCTCTTTGAAGATTCGTAAATTTATTGTTAGTTTGAACCAGCTCATACATTCTAGTTTTATCATTCCTAGTATTAAGTATTGAAAACAATTCCCGCAATTCAGTACTAAAACTAGGAAGCTGCTCACAATCGATAATAGAAAACAAATTAATATTATAATCATTGATAAATGGTCTAACAGCATCATCCACATCTGTTAGCATTTCTTGTAAGGATGTAGGTGCATCCCAGGATTTGTCTCCCCAATACAATGTAACTGTGACTACAGGAATGAGCTTGTCAGTTTTAGTAAATCCAGATAAATAACTATCCGCAGAACATTTACCATCTATTTTATTGAATACTGATATTTCCTCCACTTGGCGCATATAGCCAAGAGCATCATATAGCATATCTCTGACTGGCATGGCGTAATGTATGTCAGACTGGTTCTCTATCCCAAGTATAGCATAAAAAATCTTATCATTCTTCATAATTATGGACTTTTTTATGATATCCCTAAACTTCTGCACTGATTTTGATTTGCGATTACCTGTTGGAATAATTGATAGCATCGAAGTATCTATCTCTTCAAGGGTAGCCCAGTCTATAACTTGCTTTCCACCATATATTAGTCCATTGAAAAAATCAGCAAAAATCACTGGATTTCTCATGTATTTCTTTGTTGCTACATCTTTACTTGCCATTGTTATTTCACTTTCATACATTATTCGTGTACATATATTACGGAATATCCGTAATTTTGTCAAGTGCAAACGGCAATTCAAATCTAAATATGTGGGCGTGACTTCTTGCTGACAGAACAATGAAAACTCCCGTAAAAGCGAGCTGCGCAAGAAAAAACGCACAGAAAAAGAACCTCCGACGGGGAGGTTCTTTTATCTATACATCCGTGTATGTACGCTCTGAAATCCATTTCCGAGGAATTGTTTTTGAAATAAGGGACTCCTAGGTCCTCTAGGAGTCCCGATTTCACTAGTATTTAAACTAGTCTGCGCGAAACGAATAAATAGTAATTGTTTAACTTAATGTTCCAAAGCTTTCTTATCCTATGTAGGATTAGCCAAGGATTGAAAGTACACCCTGTGTAGACTGGTTAGCCTGTGCAAGCATTGCCTGGCCTGCCTGCTGAAGAATATTATTCTTGCTGTAGTTAACCATCTCATCAGCCATGTCTGTATCACGGATACGAGACTCAGCAGCGTTGGTGTTCTCAACTACGTTATCTACGTTAGCGATTGTGTGCTCTAATCTGTTCTGAACAGCACCGAGTGCAGATCTCTGAGCAGATACCTTTGCTACAGCATCAGCGATAGCGTCGATTGCGTATGTAGCAGCCTTACCTGTATCATCAGATACGTTGATACCATCAAGACCAAGGTTCTTAGAGTTCATTGTTTCGATTGTAACGCCAATCTTGTTTGTCATGTCAGCATCAGAACCAACATGAAGGTTGAATGAAAGGTCATTCTTTGTTGTTACAGAACCACGTGTAATTGTGAAATTGTGATATGTAACTGCATTATTACTATCTCCAACTTTCTGTGCTCCAGCATCAGCTACTGTAGCAGCTGTTCCTGTTGCACCAATTGAAGATGCAGCCTTAAGTTCAGACTGAACCATGCTATAAGCCTTTGTAGCTGTAATTAATGACTTGTTGTTAGGGTCAACATCTACGTCTTTCTGAGAGAATACAGTAACTTCTTTTCCATTAAATCCAATTGTTGAGCCTGCGCTTGCAAGACTAAATACCTTAGCAGCTGTAATCTTAGCCTGCTCCATATCAGCATCATTAGCACTACCAACGATTGTGTAGCTCTTGCCATCGATTGTGATTGTATCACCATCTTTAAGCTTAGTAGCTGCATCGTTCTTTGTAACTTCTTCAGTCTCTTTTCCACCAGTTAATACAGATAGGGCCTGTTCTACCTTTGTAGCACCGATGCTATATGCTGTTCCACCGATTGTGTAAGAATCACCAACTGAAAGAGCCTTCATCTGGAATGTAGCCGTTGTTGTGTTCTCTGAAAGTGTTCCTACAAGACCTGCATCATGAGCGTGTACGTGATATGTCTTATCACCATTGCCGCCCTTAAGTAAGTATGTCTCGTTGAATTTTGTTGTCTCAGCAACACGATCGATTTCTGTTGTAAGCTGATCGATTTCGTCCTGAATTGAAGAACGATCTGACTCACTGTTTGTTCCGTTAGCTGCCTGTACTGCAAGCTCATTCATTCTTTGAAGCATTGAGTGAACTTCTGTTAAAGCACCTTCAGCTGTCTGTACAGAAGAAACACCGTCCTGTGCGTTTGTAGATGCCTGATCAAGACCTCTAATCTGCTTACGCATCTTTTCTGAAATTGAAAGACCAGCTGCATCATCTGCTGCACGGTTGATTCTGTAACCAGAAGAAAGTTTCTCAGTCGACTTAGCCTGATTGCCTGATGTGATGTTGAGCATTCTTGAAGCATTGCTTGCCTGCATGTTATGTTGTACTACCATAAATTCTACCTCCTTGTAGATACTCCCTAGAATCCTTTCTTGGGAGAAGTGCTTATGCACTTGATTGTTATTAAAATTACTACTGGAGCTTTTGCTCCTATATAATCAACACAGCACTCGCGCGACATGCCGTAAAGACTATCAATGATATAAAGTTATAGGTTCGCATGAAAAAATTCTATTGCGATTACAATAGATAAATAGAAACTGATTTGATTATTCCGATCCTTAACATCCTTGTCCTGTATCGAAAGCGATATTTGATTTTGGTGTAACTCTCGGGATAATGAATTCCGTTTCATTTATCCTTACAAAAAATGTATGTGCATTTCTTACATGTAATGTAAGAAATCACTTACTCTGAGTGGCCCATTGCCGGAGGCAATTTTAAATGGCCATCTCTTCCTTACAAAATGTATATCGGATGATGTTTTTAAAACTTAACCCCTATTTGAAAAAAAATTTTATTTTTTTTGATTAAGTAAACAATCACCCTCATCAGTCAGCTCCGCTGACAGCTTGTCTCGCCTCCCGGCTCGGTCGCTGCTAAACAGGCTCCACTGGAGCCTAGCAACCCCTCAAGGTGGAAGCCTTGACTTCTTTGCCTTACAACTACTATATCGGACGACCTGTTATAAACTTAACCCCTTTTTGAAAATTTTTTCAAAAAATATTATTCTTACAAAAAAGGTGCTACAGTCAAGGATTCGCCCCTCCTGTAACACCTATTATATCATCATTTTTTAGTTATAACCGTTTTTCACGGAAAAGTCATAGATTCCTGTTTTTCCTCAGAAAAAGAGGAATCGTAAATACCAAGAAAATAGATTATCTATCCTTCCCATAAATATAGGTAGCAAAGTAAATCACGCTGGCAATGATAACAATCATTGGACCAGTGGCCATATCGGTGAAGTATGAGACAAATAGCCCTGCTACACCTGAGAAAATGCTAAATATAATAGAAAGATATGTGTACTCTCTGAAGTTTTCCGATATGTTGCGGCTGCTCGCAGCCGGAAGTATCAATAACGCATTAATAAGCAAAATCCCCACCCACTTAATGCTAAGCATAACAAGAAGCGCTATAAGCACTGCAAATGCATCCTCCATCACTCTTACTGAAATACTGCGGCTCTTGGCAAGAGTAGCATGTATGCTTATAGCTGTAAGCCTGTTGATACTAATGCACCAGAACACTAATATTACCACAAATAGTACTATCAACTGTATAATCTCTTTTGTAGTGATTGACAATATATCTCCCACTAATATAGCGGAATAATTTGCAAAGCTACCGCCTCTTGATAGTATAGCAAGACCAAGTGCTGTAGCACAGCTTGCAAATACAGATATAAGTGTATCTGAAGAGCTAAGGCCCTTTCTACTTATATAATTAAGAAGAAGTGCAAAAAATATTCCAAAGATAATCATGGATACAGTTGTATTGGCGATGCCCATGATAACACCTGCGGCTATACCGGTAAGTGCCGAATGTCCAAGTGCATCACTAAAATATGCCATACGCTTTTGAACGATCATGGTTCCTACCATTCCAAACAATGGCGATATCAGCAATATTGCAATAGTCGCCCTGACCATGAAGGCGTATGAAAACATTTCACTAAACATTTGCATTCACCTCCACTTCTCCTGCCGCACCTTTTCCAAAGACACTCTTAAAAGCATCGGATTCAAACACTATTTTGGGCTTTCCTGCCGCTGTAACGGTCTTATCAATAAGAATGACATTATCTGCATATTTATATACATAGTCTAAGTCATGGCTTACAAGAATAATAGCAAGATCATGTGTCTCTTTGAGATATTTCATCTTCTCATAGAAAGCATCCATACCATTTTTATCAATACCTGACACCGGCTCATCTAATATAAGAAGATTCGGTGTATCATGAACAGCCATAGCAAGAAGAACTCTTTGGAGCTGTCCTCCAGAAAGTGTACCTACAGGCTGATCAATAAGACTCTCCACATCAAACTCTGCCAGCGCTTCGCTGATATGAGCATGTTCTTTTTTATTTCTAAATAAAATAGGTAATTTTCCTGTAAACGATTGAAATAAATCGTACACAGAAAGAGGTGTAGTTCTATCTATGTTTATACTCTGTGGAACATACCCCATCTTCAATTTCGCCATATTACCATTCATTTTATTTTTAAACTGAATCTCACCTGTATATGGAACCTCGCCTAAAATAGCTCTAATCAATGTTGATTTACCAGCCCCATTTCGGCCGATGATAGCTGTCATTTGTCCACAATGTACGTGAAGATTTATATTCTCAAGTACTTTTTGGTCACCAAATGAAACACCTAGATTATTAAACTTTATACAGTGAAAACCACATGGAATAATTTTTTTCATATAATGTTCCTTGTATCTTACTTATATGCTACAAACTATTTTTAATCAACGCGTAATTCTTATTTAGTACGGTAATATAATCAAGCCCGCTATAATCACCATGAACTAATGTCTCAAGATATACCACCTTAGCATCAGTCTGCTCTGTAATAAGCTCTCCCATGGCATGACCATAATCATATTCTGCAAAAACGATTTTTACATCATTTTCATTGATAGAATCAATGAATGCACTAACTTCACCTGCACTCACCTGTCGCTCCTCATCAAGATCCATTGTAGCAACTACATTAGTTCCAAGGGATTGTGCAGTATATGCGAATGCCTCATGAAGAACTGCCACATTAGTACCAGCTAGCTCTTCATCTAATCCTTGCATATCAATCTGGGAATCCATCACACTAAGGAATGTAGCTGCATTTGAATCGTATGCTGCCTTGTCAGCAGCATCAATCTGGCCAAGGCCTTCTGCTATAGCCTGTACCTGGCCTGCGTAGATAGCTTCGCTCATCCAGATATGACTGTTGGCTCCTGAATCATGATGATGCTCTTCTGATTCAACACCGTGAGTATGGCTTTCTTCTGCCTCGTCCTCGTCTTCAATTATAACTGGATAGGAATCTTCAACACTTTCAAAGGTATCTATTATAGTAAGAGATGGATAAGCTTCTATAACATCTTCCAGATAGCCTTCCATGCCGCCACCATTTACAACTAACACATCCGCCTCAGAAAGATTTTTCATGTCCTCTGTTGTGAGTGTGTAGTCGTGTAGGCACCCTGTGGTAGGCTGAGAAAGATTCTGCACTGTAACACCATCAATATCTCCAACAACATTAACCGTTGCAAGATATACCGGATTACAGCTGGTCATAACCACGATTGAATCATCCGTATTTTGTTTATCTGTATTTTTCACATAAAAAAATGTGCCACAAAAGCAAATCACACTAATGGATGTAAGCAATAGTAGCACAAATAAAAATTTATTTTTCATTAATCTAGGTCCTCAACGTCTGTCAAACTGGCTTCGTTTTCAATTACCTGGTCAAGAAAATCCTGTATTGTATCAAGGCCCTGCTTTGTCTGAGATGAGAATGGAACAATAATTGTGTCCTTATCTGCACCAAGTCCTTCACGAAGAAGCTTTATCTGCTTATCAAGCTGACTTCGCTTAATCTTATCAGCCTTGGTCGCAATGACGATTGGATCGTATCCTACGTATGCCATCCAATCAAACATCTGCTTATCATTGGCAGATGGCTTATGTCTGATATCAACTAATAGGAACACGGCTCTGATTTGGTCAGATGTGTTCAGATAAGTCTCTATCATTTTGCCCCATCTTTCACGCTCTTTCTCAGAGGCTTTAGCAAAGCCGTAGCCAGGCAAGTCCACCACATAAATCTCATCATTAATATTGTAGAAATTTATTGTCTGAGTCTTACCCGGCTGAGCTGATACTCTGGCTAATGCCTTGCGGTTCATAACCGCATTTATAAGAGATGACTTTCCTACATTGGACTTGCCTGCGAACGCTACCTCAGGTAAATCGTTCTTAGGCAAGGTGGATGTAGGGCCACATACTGTTTCAAGATTGCAAGATCTGATTACCATTATGCGCTCTTTTCTTTCTTATCTTCGATTGCAACAACATTTTCGTCTTCACCCTTGTCGATGAGTAAAAGGTTGCTATCAACCATTTCTTTAGTAACAGTGATTTCTGTAATATTTTCGTCTGATGGTACATGATACATGTAATCCATCATAACACTTTCAACAATTGCTCTAAGTCCTCTAGCGCCAGTCTTTCTCTCGATAGACTTCTTAGCGATTTCACGAAGAGCATCCTCTTCAAACTCAAGCTTAACTCCATCCATCTTGAATAAAGCCTGATACTGTCTTGTAAGTGAGTTCTTTGGCTCTCTAAGGATTCTAATCATATCGTCCTCTGTGAGTTCCTTCAATGAAACATTGATAGGCACACGACCAATAAACTCAGGAATAAGACCGTATTTGATGAAATCCTGAGGAAGGGCCTGCTGAAGTAAATCATCTATCTTTTGATTGTTTTTGTCTTTTATGTCTGCACCAAAACCAATCTGGCTAACATCTGTACGCTGAGAAATAATTTTCTCTAGACCTTCAAATGCACCACCGCAGATAAATAAGATATTCTTAGTGTCGATAGCAATTGTCTCCTGCTGTGGATGCTTACGTCCGCCCTGAGGTGGCACATTAGCTACAGTACCCTCGATAATCTTAAGAAGGGCCTGCTGAACACCTTCACCAGATACATCACGAGTAATAGAAACGTTCTCTGACTTCTTTGTAATCTTATCTATCTCATCGATGTAGACAATACCGATTTCTGCTTTTTTGATATCGAATTCTGCTGCCTGAATAAGCTTAAGTAAGATATTTTCAACGTCTTCACCAACATATCCAGCCTCTGTAAGTGTTGTAGCATCTGCAATAGCAAATGGAACACCAAGAATTCTGGCTAATGTCTGTGCTAGAAGCGTCTTACCTGAACCTGTTGGTCCAAGCATAAGAACATTACTCTTCTGAAGCTCAACATCGATATCATCTGGATTAGCCATGATACGCTTGTAATGATTGTAAACAGCTACAGAAAGAACCTTCTTTGCCTCATCCTGACCAATAACATACTGATCAAGGAATGCCTTCATATCCTCTGGCTTCTGAAGATTAATCTCGATTGAATCAGGATTCTCAGCTGGCTCAAAATCCTCTAATTCTTCAACTATAATCTCCTGGCAAATGTCTACACATTCGTCGCAGATAAATGCCCCATTTGGTCCTGCTATAAGCTTACGAACCTGATTTTGTGTCTTTCCGCAGAAAGAGCAGCGAACTCTGTCATCGTTTCTTGCCATAATTACCTCATAAATCTAAAATCTATAATCCCCTAACAATTAATATATCGGACAACTGCTAGTTTTTCTTTGTAATAATTTCGTCGATTAATCCGTAATCTAAAGCTTCCTGTGCATCAAGCCAGTGATCACGCTCTGTATCTAAGCAAACCTGCTCGTATGGCTTTCCTGTATTTTCAGCTAACATACGGTTTAATCTTTCTCTTGTCTTTAAGATATTCTTAGCTGCAATTTCAATTTCTGTAGCCTGTCCCTTTGCTCCACCAAGTGGCTGGTGAATCATAACCTCTGCATTTGGAAGTGCAAATCTCTTGCCCTTCTGACCACCTGCAAGAAGGAAAGCACCCATAGATGCTGCCATACCGATACAGATAGTAGAAACATCAGGCTTGATGTACTGCATTGTGTCGTAGATAGCCATACCAGCAGTAACACTTCCGCCTGGGCTGTTGATATAAAGATGAATATCTTTGCTAGGATCTTCTGACTCAAGGAAAAGAAGCTGAGCAACTGTAAGAGATGCTGTTGTCTCGTTAACTTCCTCACCTAAGAAAATAATACGATCCTTTAATAATCTGGAATAAATATCATAAGAACGCTCACCGCGAGAATTCTGTTCAATGACATAAGGTATTGTTGCCATTATTTTTGTCCTCCTGTTAGCAAAATTTAGTATCTGTTAAATAGACACTAAGCCCGAGCGTACGCCCAGGCTAGTGTTTGACCTCGATATTTATTATATATATTTTATGTCGCTATGTCTTGGATTTTACAAAAAGTTAATAAAATTTTACTATTTTATTCTTCTTCTTTCTTAGCAGCCTTCTTTGTAGTCTTCTTAGCTGGCTTCTCCTCATCAGCTGATTCCTCAGCATCAGCAGCCTTCTTAGTAGCCTTCTTCTTAGCTGTTTCCTTAACATTGTCCATGATAAGCTCGATAGCCTTCTCGATAGCAATGTCCTTCTTCATAGAATCCTTCTCGTTGTCGCCAACAAGTGTCTTAAGCTGATCAAGCTCCATGCCATACTGCTTAGACATTTCCTCAAGCTTAGCATCAACATCAGCATCTGTAGCTTCGATCTTCTCAGCCTTTGCAATAGCCTCAAGTACAAGTGAAGACTGTGTACGTGAAAGTGCATCTGGACGAACCTGATCACGGAATGAATCCATTGTCATACCTGTGAACTGCATGTACTGCTGAAGTGAAAGTCCCTGCTGAGCCATGTTGTTAGCAAAATCATTAATCATGTTCTCAACCTGGTAGTCAAGCATTGCATCTGGAATCTCCATCTCAGAATCCTCAACGATCTTAGCGATAGCTTCGTCTTCCTGAGCGCGACGTCCTTCTGCCTTCTTATTGTTCTCAAGACGTTCCTTAACAGAAGCCTTGTACTCATCTACTGTCTCAAAATCTGTGTGATCTGATACATACTCATCATCAAGCTTTGGAACATCCTTGCTCTTTACTTCGTGGATGTGGCACTTGAATACTGCAGGCTTTCCAGCAAGATCCTCTGCCTGGTAGTTCTCTGGGAATGTAACCTCAACATCAACATCCTCGCCAGCCTTGTGACCGATAAGCTGATCTTCGAAACCTGGAATGAATGAACCTGAACCAAGCTCAAGATCATAGTTCTCACCCTTACCACCTTCGAATGCCTTATCATCGATGAAGCCTTCGAAATCGATAACTGCTGTATCACCCTTAGAAGCCTTACCTGTCTTAGAAACCATACGAGCATCTCTTTCAAGCTCAGCCTTAATTGTGTTGTTAACTTCTGTAGCTGTAACCTTTGAATCAACCTTTGTTACAGATACGCCCTTGTACTTACCAAGCTTAACTTCTGGCTTAACAGCAACTTCTGCTGTGTAGATGAAATCCTTGCCCTTTTCAAGCTGTGTAATGTCGATCTTTGGCTGAGAAACAATATCAAGCTTTGACTCATCATATGCCTGTGGATATGTCTCCTGCATAATGATATTAGCAGCGTCCTCATAGAAAATCTCTGCACCATACATCTTTTCTACCATGTTCTGTGGTACCTTTCCCTTACGGAAACCTGGAACAGAAATGCTGTTCTTCTGCTTGTTATATGCCTTTGTAATAGCCTTCTCGAGCTCAGCTGCGTCAACTGTGACTGTAAGCTTTGCCATATTCTTCTCAAGATTTTCTACCTGTACGTTCATTTACTAATATTCCTCCTCTAAATATATATAGGTAGACTAAATAGTCTTTTATTTACGTCAAACTTCGCAGACTGACAAATTATATCAGAATTAGTCTTCATTTTCAATAGCTGTAATCATATCGATTCTAATCTGATGTCTTCCGCCTTGAAATTCTGACTCTATAAATGTCTTAACAATATCCTTTGCCAACTCAGAACCAACGATTCTCGCGCCAAATGCAATCATATTTGCGTTGTTGTGCTGACGAATCAAGCGAGCTGTGGTTGTTTCTGAACATACACCACATCTGATTCCCTTTACCTTATTAGCAGCAAGAGAGATTCCTACGCCTGTACCACAAATGAGTACACCTAAATCTACTTCATGGTTTGCCACCATAAGTGCAGCCTTTTTGCCATACTCTGGATAATTGCAGCTTTCATTTGAATCTGTACCGATGTTGATTACTTCGTGACCTAAGCTTTCGATGTACTCTTTTACTTCGTTTTTCAACTCTACTGCAGCATGATCGTTTGCGATAACAATTTTCATTTTATTCTCCTTTTATTTAACAGGTACTTTATTTATTTCTTTTCCATAGATTGTATAAACTCTGTAACCCAACAAAATAATCGCTTCCAAAAAGCGTTTGAAGATTATTTGGATTTCCTCATGCCATTTTAACACTGGCTTAACCATTACTGAGCGAATTCCAGCACGATTAGCGCCCCAGATATCTGTAAGTATCTGATCTCCAACAAATATAGTGTTAGAAGCATCTGTCCCCATTTGATCCATAGCTTTTTCATAGCCAGCCTTTCCCGGCTTACCAGCCTTGTATATATAGCTACAATAGGTAACTGCTTCTTTGAATTTCTTCACTCTAGGTTCTTTATTGTTAGATAAAAGCAACGCCTGAAAGCCTATATCATTGAGCTCTTTAAAGAAAGCTATTGCTCTATCGTCTGCAGGTGCATTGTGTGGAACCAAAGTATTGTCCACATCGAATATAACACCTCTATACCCCTGTTCGTATAGTTTTTTAAAATCGATTGAATAAGTACTATCTACATAGTCTCTTGGATATAAATTTCTACTCATAGGCTCGATTTTAACATAATAAAAAGGACACATCAATTGATGCGCCCTTAAAAATCTAAAATAAATCACAATGTGAAGTTCTCTGGCCCTCTAACATCTGTGCTTTCTAGCTCTACCTTTGGCTTATTCTGAACAAAATACTGATATCTATGAATAGCTGAATCTTTTTTCATTTCATCAACAGCCTTCTCAACATCAAGAGATTTGATATCGCTATCTGCCCCCTTCATTTCATGAACAGTGCTTGGCTTGTATTGACTGGCAAAATCGTATGAGCCAAATGTCTGTCCCTGTCTAGCTGATGCAATTTCTTCATCTGAAACAACCTTAGCTTTATTATTATCCTCAGCTGGAAGCTTTGGAATAATTTCTTCTTCAACTGGCTTCTGATTGAAATCCGGTCTAAATCTTATTGAATTTTCATTATAAAACCCTACTGCTGGGCGAATACCTGATATATTCATTACACATTACTCCATACTTACTTTCCAATATATATCGTCATAAAAAGTAAATACTTAACTCCCCAATTAAAAAAATTACTTATCTAAAACCCGCTTTAATTCATCCATAAATGTATTAACATCCTTGAACTCACGATAAACAGATGCAAATCTAACATATGCAACTGGATCAACTGTCTCAAGATGTTCCATTACGATTTCACCAATCTTGGTGCTAGGAATCTCTTTCTCCTCTAATGAAAATATTTCTGTCTCGATTTCATCTACAACCTTTGAAATCTGCGCTGCAGAAACAGGACGTTTTCTACATGCGATAAGAACACCCTTTTCAATCTTTGTTCTATCGTATGGCTCACGATTATTATCCTTTTTAATAACAATCAAAGGAATAGTCTCAACCTTTTCATAGGTAGTAAAACGCTTACCGCATTCTGGACAAGAACGACGACGTCTAATACTTGTGTTGTCATCCGCTGGTCTTGAATCGATTACACTTGTATCATTGCTACCACAAAATGGACACTTCATAAAATCCTCCCTAAAAATATAGTTCGTACCACAATATCTAGTAATATTTTATCAGTTTCGACACAAGTATGCAAGAAATAGGTATAAAAAAGCCACTTGGTGGCCTCAACCTTGAGAAAACTCAAAGTTGATAGCTTAACCAAGTGGCTAAATTTTTATATTAGCTAAATCTTATGAATAAAGATCTACTAACTTCTTTAAGTGAGCATAACGCTCCTTAGCTGTCTCCTCGTTGAGTGCGAAGAGTCTATCAGCACGCTCTGGGAATGCCTTTGTAAGACGAGCATAACGTGTCTCGTTCTTGAGGAAGTCCTGATACTTGCTGTAGTCACCTTCCTTAGATGTAAGAGTGAATGGATTCTTTCCTTCCTTCTTAGCATCTGGGTTGAATGAGAAGAGGTTCCAGTAACCAGCCTCTACAGCCTTCTTCATCTCATCCTGGCAGTGGTTCATACCACCCTTAACACCGTGAAGCTCACATGGAGCGTATCCGATGATAAGTGAAGGTCCGTTGTAAGCTTCTGCCTCAGCAAGAACCTTAACAGCCTGTGCCATGTTTGCACCAAGTGCGATCTGAGCTACATATACATAACCGTATGACATAGCGATCTCAGAAAGAGACTTCTTAGACATCTCCTTACCTGAAGCAGCGAACTGGCAAACCTCACCGATGTTAGAAGCCTTAGAAGCCTGTCCACCAGTGTTAGAGTACATCTCTGTATCGAATACCATAACGTTAACGTTCTCACCAGAAGCAAGTACGTGATCAAGACCACCGAATCCGATATCGTATGCCCAACCGTCACCACCGAAGATCCATACAGACTTCTTAGCGAGGTAATCCTTAAGAGCAAGTGCTGCCTTAGCGTCCTCAGAACCGTTCTTCTCGAGCTCAGCTACGAGTACGTCTGTTGCTGCACCGTTCTCACGTGTAGAGTTCATTGTCTCTTCGAACTTAGCAAATGCGTCCTTAAGCTCTGCAGAACCAGCCTCAGCTGCCTTCTTTGCAGACTCGATAGCGCGCTCGCGGAGGTACTTCTGTCCAACTTCCATACCTAAACCGTGCTGTGCGTTGTCCTCGAAGAGTGAGTTACACCAAGCTGGACCCTTCTTAGAATCCTTGTTAACTGTGAATGGTGATGTAGCTGCAGGACCACCCCAAATTGAAGAACATCCTGTAGCGTTTGAAATATACATATGCTCACCAAAGAGCTGTGTAATAAGTCTTGCGTATGAAGTCTCAGCACAACCTGCACATGATCCTGAGAACTCAAGGAGTGGCTGATTGAACTGTGAGCCCTTAACTGTAAGGTCAGAACCTGCTGCTTCCTTACGTCCAACATTAGCTACTAAGTAGTTGAATACTGGCTGCTCATCTGCTTCGTCTGCCTGTGGAACCATTGTGATAGCACCAACTGGACATACAGTTGTACACTCACCACATCCCATACAGTCAAGTGGAGATACAGACATTGTGTACTTGAACTCAGAAGCCTTTGGCTTTGTATCAGCAAGCTTAATGTTTGCTGGAGCTGCCTTAACCTCATCCTCTGAAAGCATGTAAGGACGGATTGTAGCGTGTGAACATACGAATGCACACTGGTTACACTGGATACACTTCTCTGGATCCCATGTAGGAACCATTACGGCTGTACCACGCTTCTCGTAAGCTGCAGCACCAAGCTCGAACTGTCCGTTTGGATTCTCTGAGAATGCAGAAACTGGAAGTGAATCTCCATCCATCTTAGAGATAGGCTCAAGGAGGTTCTTAACCATCTTAATAACCTCTGGACGACCCTCAAGAGCTGGCTTCTCAGCATCTGGAGTAGGGTTCTTCCATGAATCTGGAACATTTACCTTATGTACAGCATCAACACCAGCGTCGATAGCGTTGTAGTTCATCTGAACAACGTCATCACCCTTCTTACCGTATGACTTCTTAGCAGCTGCCTTCATGTACTCAACAGCCTGGTCGATAGGCATTACGTCAGCAAGCTTGAAGAATGCAGACTGAAGGATTGTGTTTGTTCTCTTACCCATACCAATTTCGATAGCCTTATCGATAGCATTGATTGTGTAGAGCTGGATGTTGTTATCAGCAATGTACTTCTTAGCTTCAGCGTTGAGCTTCTGCTCGAGCTCTTCGTCTGACCACTGGCAGTTGATCATGAATACTCCGCCTGGCTTAACGTCCTGAACCATCTTCATGCCCTGTGTAACGTAAGCTGGGTTGTGGCAAGCTACGAAGTCTGCCTGGTTAATATAGTAAGGAGACTTGATTGGGTTGTCACCAAATCTCAAGTGAGAAATTGTAACACCACCAGTCTTCTTTGAATCATACTGGAAGTATGCCTGGATGTACTTATCTGTGTGATCACCGATGATCTTTGTAGAGTTCTTGTTAGCACCTACAGTACCATCACCGCCGAGGCCCCAGAACTTGCACTCCTTTGTACCTGGAGCTGAAGTGATAGGAGCTGGCTTAACCTCTGGAAGTGAAAGGTTAGTAACATCATCAACGATACCGATTGTAAATCTAGCCTTAGGAGCATCCTTCTCTAATTCCTTGTATACAGCGAATACTGATGAAGGAGGAGTATCCTTTGAACCAAGACCGTATCTACCACCGCAGATAACGATGTCGTTAAGACCTGCTTCACGAAGTGTTGTAGCAACATCAAGGTAAAGAGGATCAGCAAGAGCACCTGGCTCCTTTGTTCTATCAAGGATAGCGATCTTCTTAGCTGTCTTTGGAAGTGCAGCAAGGAATGCCTCTGAAGACCATGGCCTGTAAAGACGAACCTTAAGTACACCAACCTTCTCGCCGTGTGCGTTGAGGTAATCAATAACCTCTTCTGCAACGTCGTTGATAGAACCCATAGCGATGATGATTCTATCAGCATCAGCAGCACCATAGTAGTTGAAAAGCTTGTAATCTGTACCAAGCTTTGCATTTACCTTGTCCATGTACTTCTGAACAACTGCTGGGAAGTTATCATAGTATGTATTGCATGCTTCTCTGTGCTGGAAGAAAACGTCACCGTTTTCGTGAGAACCACGCATTGTAGGATGCTCTGGATTAAGTGCACGAGCACGGAACTCGTTGATTGCATCCATGTTAACCATTTCTTTAAGATCTGCATAATCCCACTTCTCGATCTTCTGGATTTCGTGTGATGTACGGAAACCATCGAAGAAGTTAAGTACAGGTACCTTACCCTCGATAGCTGCAAGGTGAGCTACTGGAGCAAGATCCATAACTTCCTGTGGATTTGTCTCGCATAACATAGCGAAACCTGTCTGACGACAAGCGTAAACATCTGAGTGATCACCAAAGATGTTAAGTGACTGTGTAGCAACTGTACGAGCTGATACATCGAATACACAAGGAAGCTGCTCTGCAGCGATCTTGTACATATTAGGGATCATAAGAAGAAGACCCTGTGAAGCTGTGAATGTAGTTGTGAGTGCACCTGCACCAAGTGAACCGTGAACGGCACCTGCGGCACCTGCCTCAGACTCCATCTCTACAACCTTTACCTGATTTCCAAAAATGTTTTCAAGGCCTGCTGCTGACCACTGGTCAACAAAATCGGCCATTGGGCTGGATGGTGTAATAGGGTAAATAGCAGCGACATCAGTAAACGCATAAGCTACGTGTGCTGCAGCCTGGTTTCCATCCATAGACTGTTTTGCTCTTGGCATTTTTAAATCCTCCTTGTTAACTATGACATCTATAGTTACTGAGATAGCATAAATAAACCGGATTACTATCCCAAAATGTCGTAATTTTATAATAGAACTAATGAGAATATTTTTCAACAGAACAAACTGTGAATTCTGTTCATTTTGGAGTACAAAATCTATTGTATGGACTCAAGTACACGGCCTGCAATATATGCCATACCAGCATCATTTGGATGCATTGCAACATCACCTGTATAAACAGAATGAATCTTTCCATCATAACCTTGAACTTTTGCACCAATATTTGAACGATATTTTGCCACTCCACGAATAGCACTAATGTCTACAAAGACACTGCCAGTGTTCTCTGCTACTCGCTGTTTGATAGCGTCTCTTCCTGCTGCATACCAATAATCTCCTACAACAACAATTTTTGCTGTTGGCTGGCTCTGTCTAACATAGTTAATAAGCATAGTGAAATCATCCTCAAATGTAGACATACGCTTAACATTCTCACCAAGCTGAATAACAACAAGATCGTAATTGTTCTTGAGAGTTTCATCCATATTAGGAAGCATCATGTTTCTATTGGAACTGCCCTCCCAACCTGAACGATATACATCTAAATTAACATTTCCATATACCTGCTGAAGACCTAAGGCTACCTGATGTGCATAATCCTTGTCTGGACTTGAGGCTGCCATTCCCCAACTGCCCCACCAGTAATTGCATACGGGATGAATTGTGATACTGTTGCCGATGGCAAGCACATTATAAATACCATCATCCACCTGTGTAGCCGGGTCTTTGATTGCAGGCACTGGATAAGTTCCATTCATCGCCTCTGTTGCAATTGTCGCATTAGGAAAACGCCCCTCTGCCTTACCAGCTGTAATGTAATGATTGCAAAGGGCTTTTGCATCAGCACCTACGATTGCTGCAACATCTGGATATGTAGCTGCATAAAACTGAGCATCGAATGTAGATCCGTCTGGATCAGAGTAGACAGCTGCCTTAGCATCCATCTTAAACGCACCTACTGCTACCACAACAGAAAGTGCAAACACTAATGTCATTAATTTCTTTTTCATATTGACCCCTATCTATAATTTATTTTGTCGCATTTTTTGACAATTATAATTATATTTTACCCACTGCCAATGTCAAGAAATCCCCATCCCCTCTAACTTATCATTGACAGGTTCACAGTCCTAACTTATAATATGTTAAATTTTGTATTCAAATTCGAAAGCGAGGTTACATTATGGCAACTATTATTGGTGATGGCATTACTTTCGACGACGTCTTACTGGTTCCTCAGTATTCGGAAGTAACTCCAAATCTTATTGATCTTCACACAAATCTTACTAAAAAAATTAAACTTAACATTCCTATGATGAGTGCAGCTATGGATACTGTTACAGAATCACGCATGGCTATCGCTATGGCTCGTCAGGGTGGTATTGGTATTATTCACAAGAACATGTCTATCGAAGCACAGGCTGAAGAAGTAGACAAGGTTAAGCGTTCTGAAAACGGCGTTATCACTGATCCATTTTTCTTAGGACCAGATAACACACTTGCTGAAGCAAATGAGCTCATGGGCAAGTTCAGAATCTCAGGTGTTCCTATCACAAAAGAAGATGGTACACTTATTGGAATTATCACAAATCGTGACCTCAAATTCGAAACAGATTTTTCTAAGAAGATTTCAGAGTCTATGACATCTGACGGTCTTATCACAGCAAAGGAAGGCATTTCTCTAGAGGAAGCAAAGCAGATGCTTGCAAAGTCTAGAAAAGAGAAACTTCCTATTGTAGATGACAACTTCAAATTAAAGGGACTCATCACAATCAAAGATATCGAAAAGCAAATTAAGTACCCTAACGCTGCAAAGGATGACCAGGGTCGTCTTCTCTGCGGTGCTGGTGTTGGTATCACAGGAAACATGATGGAGCGTGTTGAAGCACTCGTAAATGCTCAGGTAGACGTTATCGTTATGGATTCTGCTCACGGTCATTCAAAGAATATTATCGAAGCAGTTAAGAAGGTTAAGCAGGCATATCCAGATCTTCAGGTTATCGCTGGTAACATCGCTACAGGCGAAGCTACAAAGGCATTAATCGAAGCTGGTGCTGACGCAGTTAAGGTTGGTATAGGCCCTGGTTCTATCTGTACTACTCGTGTAGTTGCAGGTATTGGTGTTCCTCAGATTTCTGCAATCATGGACTGCTACGCTGTTGCTAAGGAATACGGTATTCCAATCATCGCTGATGGTGGTCTTAAGTTCTCTGGTGACTTAACAAAGGCTCTTGCTGCTGGTGGTTCAGTATGTATGATGGGTTCAATGTTCGCAGGCTGCGATGAAGCTCCTGGTTCATTCGAATTATTCCAGGGTCGTAAGTACAAGGTTTACCGCGGAATGGGAAGTCTCGCAGCTATGGAAAACGGTTCTAAGGATCGTTACTTCCAGGAAGGTGCTAAGAAGCTTGTTCCAGAAGGTGTCGAAGGACGTGTTGCTTACACTGGTTCATTAGAGGATGTTATCTTCCAGCTCATCGGTGGTATCCGTTCAGGTATGGGTTACTGTGGTTGCCCTACTATTCCAGAGCTTCAGGAACGTGGCAAGTTCGTTAAGATTTCTGCTGCATCCCTTAAGGAATCTCATCCACATGATATTCACATCACAAAGGAAGCTCCTAACTACTCTGTAGAAGGCTAATCTAAAATACACAAAGCCCCTAGTTACGGCTACAAGCCTTATAGTTCTCCGCTCGGCTTAGAACGCCTCGCTCAAGAACTATAAAACCTTGATGCCTACTAGGGGCTTTTTAATATCCTTTATGCCTTCATGCTTTCATGCAACATAGTTAGTATTCAACGAATTACTTCCAGGCTTCGCCATTTACCGAGGCAGAACCTATCTCGCACTCCAGTTTTAAGTGTGCTTTTTCAGGATTTGGCGTGGTGATTTCGATGCTGCCAATTTCACTACTAGCATATAAATAATCTATGTTTCCATCTATTGTTATATTGCCAATATCAGTAGTAATCTCTCCTGATGATACATCTGAATTTTGCAATGATACATTTCCCATATCAACTGTATAATCCATATCTCCAAGATTAGAGCTTTCAATCTGAATGTTACCCATATCTGCACTCAATATAGAACTATTAAACTCTGAATCAGAGATTATTATATTTCCTTTGTCAACCTCAGCCTTAATAGCATCACCATTCAAAGCTGATACCTCCACATTACCTGCATCAACCTCGGCATGCAAAGCAGTCAAAGAGTTATCGCCTGGTACAATAATTTTTACTTTATAGTTCTTTGCAATAGGATTTATATTTGCTTTTATATTCTTTTGAGATACTGTAAGTGTATCGCCATCGCTTTTTATTTCTGGAGCATATTTTTCTGGAATATTATGGCTTACGCTAAACTTATCACCACAGGTAACTTCTACATTTGCCGCATCAAGCTCTACTACAATGCGTTTAACATCTTCTCCAGTAAAATCAAATTCTTGCATATCCACTGGATCATCATTGGAGCCTAGATTCAAAGCTCCACCGAAGTGGTATATAAGAGCACAGACCACTATCACAAGAGTAATCGTCCATATAATTAGTTGATATTTCTTTTTACATTTATTCTCCATCTACAGCCTCCTTCGTAAATACGATTTTCAGTATCTTGTGAAGAATCCCAGCAACAGGCCAAATAATCCATGTAGTTTCCCAATCAAAGGTTATGAAACTGATGACTAGATAAATACAGGTAACTGTTGTCCAATACACTTCCATGATGGCTGTAGCAGCTTTGTTGATATACACATCTTCTTTACCATATGTGCCAGCCATTGTAGACTTATCATTTATCTTGAGGACCTGCTCATAACTTCCCATTCTTGTGCCGGTATAAATCAGAATAAAAACGCCAACGCCAATAGCTGCCAGCATAAACGCAACAAATATATCAGGGTCTGCAACAATGGCAGGAACCCAAGAAAAGGCACATAGAATTACACCAACTGCCATCAAAATCGCATGTGTCAGCTTATAATCTTTTTTTCTTTCTTTTACTGCATCAGCTGTAGTGGCATCTATCTGACAAGGCTCCTTCTTGATAAAATCCCAATCACTACCTCTAGATGACGAAAAAATGAACAACCCAACTGCCACTGCAATAAATGCAAACATCAATACAAATCCGTATGATGTAGTACGCCCGTAATTCATCTCTTCTATGATGATATTTGGCGCAGCTGCTATAATACAAAGCATAACCCCAATTCCAACCAACAAACCATTGCTTTTAGTCACATCAAGATATTCCATTATCTCGCCATAACTAAGCAAGCGGCTAGGATTTGTCTTTTCTCTTTCACGAGTCTCTTTAACCTCTTCTTCAAGACCCAAGTCCTCAGCAAGCTCATCCAAATTTCCGAATTCAGAAATAACAGTTCCAATGGCACTATTTTCGGTTTCACCCTCAGCAATAAGATCGTTATATTTATCCTTCATCATGCAAAATAGCTCTTCCTTTGCCTTTCTAACCTCAGCTGTGTTTGGCATATTGGCAAACATTGCATCCAGATAACTCTTAATTGTTTCCATTTCTTCTCCTTTGATATCCTATCTAATAAACTTTTCAACTACATCCTTTGTCAGTTCCCATTCAGCACATTTGGCCTTATAGAACTCACGCCCTGCCTCTGTAATTCTGTAATAAGTACGCTTTTTACTATTACCTTCCAAGTCCTGACTTGCCACAAATGATTCAATGTATCCATTCTTCTCCATTCTGGTGAAGGCAGAATATAGAGTGGTTTCTTTTATTACATATTTTCCATCTGTAATCTGCTTAATCTGCTTTGAGATTTCATAACCATATGATGGTTCATTCATCAGAATACTAAGGATAATCGTATCATTGTAGCCCCTAATAACATCGCTACTGATTTCAACCATTTGATTCTCCTTACTATGTCTGACGTACTACGACTGTCGTAGTACGTTTGTTGAAGTAAATATACTACGACAGATGAAGTATGTCAAGTCTTATTATCAATAATAAATTTTTCTGACAAATTTTCAGAAAACACATGATTTTTTCACACAAATGTCCGATAATATACTTAGATAATTTTTTGGGAAGGGAGTGTGATTTACATATGAAAAAAACAACAAAACTTAAGGGCAGAAAATGTATAGTTGCAATGCTCCTAGCGGTTATGGTATTCCCTACCATGAATGTTGAGGCAAAACAAGTTACTACAGCTGACCCAACCAAAATAATTGTAATAGACCCTAGTGGTCAAGAAACTGCCAATAAGAGAAAGGAACCTGTAGGGCCTGGAGCATTTAAAACAACAGCTGAAACACCTACAAGTGAAAATGGTGCAAAAACTGGTTGCGCAGATTATGATATCAATCTACAGATAGCACTTAAGCTTCAGGATATCCTAAAAGACCAGGGCTACACCGTTTTACTTACACGTGAATCTAACGATGTAGATATTAGCAACAGCGGCAGAGCAATGATTGCAAACACTGCTGGTGCTGATGTGTTTGTTGTAATCAGTGGTAAAGAAAACCCAGGTATATCAGTTGTATGCCAGTCTGAAGATAATCCTTACAACTACGGCAACTACAAAGACGGCAGACTCCTATCCGATGCTATTGTTGGTTCTGTATCACAAAACACCAACACAAACGATGCCACAGTAGAAGAAATGGATGACAAAGCTGCAATCAATTGGTGCGAAGTTCCTACAGCAATCGTAGAAGTTGGTGCAATCACAAACAAGAATGACGAAGAAAAGCTTGTAACAGACGATTATCAATCAGAAATGGCTCTCGGAATAGCCAACGGAATAGATAGCTACTTTACTCAAAAATAAATATGACTTCTTGCTGACAAAACAGGGGCTGTGGAAAATCCACAGCCCCATATTTATTAGTACTATTTCAATATCGCATTTGCGATATCATGTCTCATATATTTGTTTTCAAACTGAATCCATTCTGTAGCCTCATAAGCTTTTGCTCTAGCTTCTACTAAATCTTTTCCAAGGGCTGTAATGCCAAGAACACGACCACCGTTTGTAACTATCTCACCCTTGTCATTTTTTGCTGTGCCAGCGTGGAAGCAATAATAATCCTTATTATTAAACTTCTCAAATCCTGTTATAGGAAATCCCTTCTCATAAGAAACAGGATATCCATCAGAAGCAAGCACAACACATACACATGCTTCGTCAGAGAACTTAAGATCAATCTTATCGAGTGTTCCATCGATACATGCATTAAATACATCGATAATATCATTCTCAAGACGAGGAAGTACAACCTGTGCCTCTGGGTCACCAAAACGTGCATTGTACTCTAACACTTTAGGGCCTTCCTCTGTAAGCATAAGACCAAAGAAGATAACTCCCTTAAACTCTCTACCCTCTGCCTTCATAGCATCTACAGTAGCCTGGAAGATATTCTTCTGACAGAACTCTTCTATCTCCTTTGTGAAGAATGGAGATGGTGAGAAGTTGCCCATTCCACCTGTGTTAAGACCTGTATCACCATCACCTGCGCGCTTATGATCCTGAGCAGATGACATAATCTTTACTGTGTTACCATCTACGAAAGAAAGAACTGAAACCTCGCGGCCTGTCATGAATTCTTCGATAACCATAGTGTTACCAGCATCGCCAAACTTCTTATCAGTCATGATTTCTGCAACACCTGCAACTGCCTGCTCATGGTTTTCGCAAATAAGTACCCCCTTGCCAAGCGCAAGGCCATCAGCCTTTAAAACGATTGGATACTTGGCTGTCTCAAGATACTTTAAAGCAGCCTCCGGGTCTGTAAAATTCTCATAGCCTGCAGTAGGGATATTGTACTTCTTCATCAAATCCTTTGAAAAAGCCTTTGAGCCTTCGATAATAGCTGCATTCTTTCTAGGGCCAAAGCAGCGAAGGCCAGCCTCCTCAAACTTATCTACAACACCACCTACAAGTGGGTCATCCATACCAATTACTGTAAGGTCAATCTCCTTTTCCTTTGCAAAAGCTACAAGCTTATCAAACTCCATAGCCTTGATATCTACGCACTCTGCAAGCTCTGCAATACCTGCGTTGCCTGGGGCACAGTAAATCTTATCTACCTGTGGGCTTCTCGAAACAGCAAGTGCTATCGCATGCTCTCTTCCGCCACTACCTACTATTAAAACTTTCATGACTTATCCTCCAATATTTGCTCCATTACCACTAGCATAGCTACTTTCACAGTCATGATAGTGGTAATAATTTGCTTGATTACCTCTGTATATTATATTTTTCTTCCTACAGTGGTAATACTGTCCTTCTTTTACCTCTGTATTTCACATTTTTCTTCCTACAGTGGTAATACCTCTCTTCTTTTACCACTGTATTTCATGCTTTTCTTCCTACAGTGGTAATACTGCTCTTCTTTTACCTCTGTATTTCGCATTTCTCTTCTCACAGTGGTAATGTCGCCCTTATTTTACCTCTGTATTTCATGCTTTTCTTCCTACAGTGGTAATACCTCTCTTCTTTTACCACTGTATGTTACATTTTGCTTCTCACAGTGGTAATTGATTTAGTTTTCAGCGATATGTACCTTGCCCTCGACCACGCTTACGCAACCACGGGCGATTAAGTCAATGGCACGGGGCATGATTATCCACTCAGCCTGCTCCATTACGCGGCGCTGGAGGATTTCAGGAGTGTCGCCTTCAAGAACCTCTACTGCCTTCTGCAAGATGATTGGGCCTGTGTCAGTGCCTTCGTCCACAAAGTGACATGTGGCTCCAGTGACTTTTACACCACGAGCGAGAACGCCCTCGTGTACCTTCAATCCATAATATCCTGTACCGCAAAAGCTTGGAATAAGAGATGGATGAATATTGATAATTCTATTAACGTATTTACGAATCATCTCTGGTGGTATCACAACTAAGAAGCCAGCAAGGACAACCAAATCGACATTATAAGAATCCAGCTTCTCTAAAAATGCTTTATTGAATTCTTCACGGGAAGCATAATCCTTCGGGCTAACGCAAACGCCCTCAATACCTGCTTTAGCTGCTCGCTCTAACGCATATGCGTTTTTATTATTAGCAATTACAACTGCAATCTCAGTATTGTGAATTTCGCCAGAATTAATCTTGTCTATAATCGCCTGGAGGTTTGTACCACCTCCGGACACACAAACTGCAATCTTCATTTATTCTCCTAACTGCGGCGCCTTCTTACATCCACAATCCAAAGCTTAATTCATTCGACCACATGTCTCATTCATTAAACTTTGAGATTGTTAACTAGAAGTCACCTTATTTATGATTATACCAAGTCTACGCCCTTTTCACCGTCTACAATCTTACCTACTACGTAAGGTGTATCGCCTGCTGAGCGCATAGCTTCCATTGTCTTATCAACGTCAGCTGGATCAACAGCAACAATCATACCAAGACCCATGTTGTATGTGTTGTACATCATCTGCTCATCTACGTTACCCTTCTTAGCCATAAGCTTGAAGATAGCTGGTACTTCGTATGAGTTCTTCTCTACAACTGCACGCTTGCCTTCTGGAAGCATACGTGGAATATTCTCGTAGAATCCGCCACCTGTAATATGTGAGCAAGCCTTTACACGTACACCTGCATCCTTTACAGCCTTAAGAGCCTTAACGTAAATACGTGTTGGAGCAATAAGTGCCTCACCAAGAGTGCAGCCAAGTTCATCATAATATGTATCAAGACTTTCCTTTGTCATTTCGAAAATCTTACGAACAAGAGAGAAACCATTTGAATGAACACCTGTTGATGCCATACCAATAAGAACATCGCCATCCTTTAATTCCTTACCTGTGATGATGTCCTTCTTATCAACGATACCTACTGCAAAGCCTGCAAGATCGTACTCTTCCTCAGGCATAAGGCCTGGGTGCTCTGCTGTCTCACCACCTACAAGGGCGCAGCCAGACTGCTTACAACCCTCAGCAACACCACTTACGATTGTTGCAATCTTCTCTGGGATATTCTTACCACAAGCAATGTAATCAAGGAAGAAAAGTGGCTCGCCACCTGCACATGCAACGTCATTTACGCACATTGCAACTGCGTCAATACCGATTGTGTCATGCTTATCCATTAAAAATGCAAGCTTAACCTTTGTACCGCAGCCATCTGTACCAGATAAAAGCACTGGCTCATCCATATTCTTAATTGCGCTCAAGTCAAAAGCGCCTGAAAATCCGCCAAGACCACCAAGAACCTCTGGTCTCATAGTGCCCTTCACAAACTTCTTCATGAGCTCCACTGACTCATATCCTGCCTCAATATCCACTCCTGAACTCTTGTAATCCATGTTTCTCTCCTTTTTCTTTACCTTAGTCCGCTAGCACATCCATATTTTTCATGCTCCCGCAGGGCACCCCTCGCACTCGTGCAAGGGAACCTCCCCCGCCGGCGTGGGGGTCCCCCTCCTTGCACGGCGCGATACTTCCCTGCTAGCGCTCGCCAATTTTAACGAGTGCTAGCTCTTTTTAAATATTAAATAAAAAGAAACCCTTGAATAATGCAAGAGTTTCTTATATTTACATCATGATAAAAACGCTTTATAACCATCACGCTGCAAACGTGAATCCTTAGACTCCACCTGTTCCTTCTGCTCTACGATGAAATCGTGTAATTTAGACGCAAGTGCAGAATCTGTCATGGCAAGCATTTTAACCGCAAGGATACCTGCGTTTGCTCCACCATTAATAGCCACTGTAGCTACAGGTACACCTGTAGGCATCTGAACAATCGAATAAAGGGAATCCACCCCACCTAAATCGCTAGTCTTCATAGGGATACCAATAACTGGCCCTTCAAAAATAGCCGCACACATACCAGGAAGATGTGCTGCTTTACCTGCGCCTGCGATGATGCACTGAACCCCACGGTCCTTTGCAGTCTTTGCATACTCAACAAAGATATCCGGCTCCCTATGAGCTGAGATAATTCGCATCTCATAATCCACGCCAAATCTCTCAAGGATTTCCACCGCTTTAGCCATTACAGGCATGTCGCTATCGCTTCCCATAACAATACTTACTTTTGCCATTACATATCCTCCTAGTTGTTCTCTCGCCAGTTACGGCAACAAGCATTAGTGTTTCTACGCTTCGCATGGAAAGCTCCGCTTAAGAAACCTAATAGCTTGTTACCTACTGGCTATTTATACTTGTTCTAATACCTTATTAAGCTCTTCGGTGCCTTCTACCACGAACTTGCCATCTACGATGACGGGTAGCTTTCGACCATCGGCGCAAAGTACGGTGATGTCACCAAGCTCATAATAAGGTATGGTTATATCTGTATGGCAGTTAAAATATGCCTTTGAGATATCTTCATTTCTAAGAATAGAGCAGGAATTATCCCTAGCTATACATTCTTTACCATCTGGATTATACATTGGAACATCTTCTGCGTGAGAATAGCATGTATCTCCCACTGCAAAGTGTGGCCCAGTCTTTTCTGCTATCAAAATAGGTAGCTTGTCAGCTATGCCATACTTCTGTCCCATAACGTAAGCTCTTGTGTTTGTTCCAATTGCAAATTCACCCATTGGAAGTGTGTCATGCTTGAACAATACATTGTCATATATGAATTTTTTATTCTCTTCTTCAGATTCAAAATTGCTACATGTGTATGACGCAATCTTACCATCCTCAAACTTTAACTCAAGATTCTTGTAGCAAAGCTCATTTAAGTAGACCTGAGTCACGTGAAGCACACCATTTGTACCTTCAAGCACTGGTGATGTAAACACCTCCCCAACTGGAATGTTAACATCTGCTACGCAATTTTCAAAATTAGTCTGATGAGCTGGATCATCTAAATGATGAAGCTTTACAACAATATCAGTATGATTATCACCACGGCCTGTGATATGAACACTTTCACCTTGGTCAAGCACATCAATAATGTGCTGCTGAATGTTCTTATATAAATCGTAATCCATTCTGTTAACAGCTACAGTCTCATTGAAGATTTCGTTGAAATCCTTGCCGATTTCTGGGATTGGATAAGCAATAATAGTAAAGCTGCGCTCCTCACCATGGATATATTCGTTTGTAATCTGTCCACTCTGACTTGCATAATAAACATTGATTTCATTCTGCTTGTCAGTGTATTTGGCATTTGCTTCGAAATTGGCTGGCTCGAAAGGCGCCTCGCCAAATGTTTCGATGACCGCAGGGCCGCCAAAAACAGCAGCAAGCTCTTTATGTTTTTCGTATGTATTCTTAAGAACTTCAAGCATTCTATCAGCCATACCCTTATCCCAATAATATGCTCTATCGTCCTTGTGATCGTATAAGCACTGTTTGTTTGGAACAGTAGAATAAAGATTACGGCTTGTTGTGCCACCAAATCTAACTGTACAAGAAAGCCCTGCCTCATTAAACAAGCGAATTGCTTCACGGGTCATAAGCTCAAAGCCTACAGGTGATTCAACTCCAACTGTCTCTTTAATGGAAATGTCCTTGCCACATACCTCAAACCCTTTGATATATCCATCCACGTAGGTGCGAGCCATGGCTACCACATCTTCCTTTGGAAGGCTACGAAGATGAGCTGCAATCTGTCTTTCATTAGGGCCAATGTACATTCCATACTTGTACATATATCTATCATCAGACAAATCATCCTTCATGATGATATTGCTGTAGAAATCATATTCTGAATCAATCATGCTTATAACTTGCTCTGAAATAAACAGCTGGCTATAATCATGCTTAAACGAATAAAGAGCATCTATGATGCTTTCTCTGCGATATTTATCTTCCTCTTCCATCTGGCACTCGCCATATATCTGAAGGAAAAGCTCCAGGTAGATAGTGAATCTATCTGTACGACCTGCAAATGCCGCTGCAATAATGCCTGTAACCTCGTAGAAAACCGCAGATAAAGGTCCACCTAATTCCTGTCCCAACTGAGCAGCTGCGTATGTAGGACATAAAAAGCTTTTTTCGTATCTGTCCTTGGCATAAATCCCAAAGATAGCTGCATTGTCCCTCTCGCACTCTTCTAGTGAGCGCTCACTTAAGCTTCCTGATATTGCCTTATTCATAACAGAAAGAACAGTCATTATAAACTCTGCTACTTCTATAAAATACTGCTGTAACTTTTCAGGCAAATCTCTATCATCTTTGATAGTAGAGATTCGCTCTGTAGCAAGCTCGAAGCGTTCCATTATATCATCTGATTCTTGATAAAATGTCTTACTCATAAATCTATCCTCTAACAAGTCCAATAATAAGAGTACTCATCCAAACAATCATTACAAATGAGCTAACTCCCAAACAAATCAATCGATATTTAAACTCTGTCTTGGTGCTCATCTGCCTGATGTTGAATATCAAGGCGACTGCCGCTGCGATAAATCCCAGGGTGCCAATGCCACCAAGCCACTTTGGTGTCTCACCTGCAAGGTAAACCGCAATAATGATTATTATCACATGCAAAAACAACGTAAAAAGGGACACCCCAGAAGCATACATAGCCTCTATAGGCAGGGCCTTAAGCTGATTACCATATGAACTGCGTCTTCTTTTACGTCCTCGTGCCATTATTTAACTCCGTACTCCTTATAATAAGCATCAATGCGTGACTTCATCTCATCATCGATAACGACTCTGCCCTGGCACTGACGATTGTAAAGGTGCTCAACAACCTCTGACATGGAAACAATTGCACCAGTCTTAAAGCCGTATGTATCTGCAACTTCATCAAGAGCAGTCTTGCTTGTATCTCCTGAAAGACCTACCTCCTGGCGATTAAGCGAAACCATAAGACCAACGATTGTAACATCGCCCTGTGATCTAACGATTGGCACTGTCTCTTCCATGCTCTTTCCAGATGTTGTCACGTCTTCAATCATAACAACTCTATCGCCAGACTGAATATTGTAACCAAGTAAAGAGCCCTTATCTGCTCCATGGTCCTTCTCTTCCTTACGATTGCTGCAGTATTTTACTTCCTTGCCATAAAGCTTATAAAAAGCCTCTGCTGTGATAACTGCAAGTGGAATACCCTTGTATGCTGGACCAAAAAGAACATCGAAATCCTCTCCGTATGCTTCGTGGATAGCCTTAGCATAATACTCGCCTAAGCGCATAAGCTGGCTGCCTGTAACATAGGCACCTGCATTCATAAAAAAAGGAGACTTACGCCCTGACTTTAGTGTGAAATCACCAAACTTAAGGACATCTGCCTCCACCATAAACTCTATAAATTCTGACTTATAATTTTCCATAAAAAATCTCCTATACTAAAGATTCTCACAAACAATGCGATTGTACCATAGAAGACTTATCATTTCAATCGAACAATACCAATTCTTCTTTCTAAATTTTAGTTAATACAGACAAAAGGGAAGGCATTTTACATGGCGGACATGTTATAATACTTTCATGAGAAAAAAAGAATTAGCACTTATCGTAATTGAAAGATTAAAAAAAGAATATCCATATAGCGATTGTACATTGGACTACGACGAAGCATGGAAGCTTTTAGTATCTGTTCGCCTTGCCGCTCAGTGTACCGACGCCAGAGTCAACGAAATTGTCCCTAAGCTCTATGCAAAGTTTCCCACTATCGAAGCTATTGCTGACGCTGATGTAAACGAGGTTGAAGCTATTGTGCGGCCTTGTGGACTTGGCAAGTCAAAAGCGAAAGATATCGTCGGCTGTATGAAAATGTTAAGAGATGTCTATCATTGTCAGGTTCCAAATACTATGGAAGATTTACTGGCTCTACCAGGCGTAGGCAGAAAATCTGCCAATCTTATTTTAGGTGATGTATTTAAGTTGCCTGCCATAGTCACCGACACTCATGCCATCAGATTATCAAATCGAATCGGACTTGTGGACAATATAAAAGAGCCAACGAAGGTCGAAATGGCCCTTAGAAAAATAATTCCACCAGAGGAAGGCAATGAATTATGCCATCGACTGGTGGATCATGGTCGTGCAATTTGTACCGCTCGCACTGCCCCATATTGCGACAGATGCTGTCTTAATGATGTTTGCAAAAAGAGGATTTAATCCTCTTTTTTTATGTCTTCTTCTACTTCTTCAACATCTTCTCTTTCTAGAAAAGCTAAAACATATTCATGGTAAACCATATCTAAAATAGCCACTCCCGGTATTGCAAGCAAAACGCCTATCATACCAAACATACTTCCCAAGGCTACCACGCCAATCAAAATCCATAGCCCTGATACTCCAAGAGAATCTCCAAATAACTTTGGCTTTAAAATATAGCCATCTATAGTCTGAAGCACTAATACGAAAATCAAAAATGCTGCAGCATACCAAGGCTCAACCAATAATAGGAAAAATGCCCCAATTGCGCCTCCAACAAATGGTCCGAAGGTTGGAATGATATTTGTAAGCGCAACGATAATGGATACCAATCCCACATAAGGCATTCCCATCACCGTCATGAATATCGCATTTACGATACCTACAATAATGGCATCAATAAGATTAAAAACGATATAGCAATTTAATATCTCATCACTTCTTTTTATGAAATGTCTAACCTCTGGATAATTCTCTTTAAATACAGCCTTTAAAAATCTTGCTCCACCCTTCTTAAGATTATCTTTGCCTGCCAAGAAATACATAGACAACAGCAGCGCTATAAAGAAATGCCCCATAGATGAGCCAATATTTGCTGTAGTTGAAAGTATTGTGCCCATATTATCTGTCACGTAAGTTGCCATGTAATCAAGAATCTCTGTAGATGAAGATATTAAATCATCTAAATCTACAACTGATGACATCCCTATGATTTCCAAAGTCTTTTCAAGGCTCTTTACATACCCATTAAAATTCTTCGCAAACATACTTATACTATCCACAAGCTGTGGAACCACAAGAAGCAATACCATCATCAAAAAGGCAATCACCGTCATAAAAGCTAGTGTATTCCCAAATGTAGCCTTCAGCTTCTCATTCTTCAGCTTTCCAAAAATCTTCCGTCTATAAAACATAGCCAGTGGATTAATAATATACGCAATAATAGCGCCCAAAAATATAGTTGAGAAAAACCCCAAAAAGGTTCCCACTGCAGATAAAACGCTAGAAAACCTTAATAGCACCACAAACAAAATAACTCCTATACATATCGATACTGTAAGAGAATACCAAGGCTTATTCTTTATGTTTCTCATCATTCACCTCCACATGTCTATCTATTTCTAATATGTCAAAAAGACCTCGCAAAAGCAAGGTCAAAATTCTTAAAAAAATGTTAAATTGTTGCCATTCACAGCGATTATAAAACAGCCCGCCCCCTCATGGATGCCGCGGCCCACCACCCGTGCTAGGCTGACCGCCCACTCTTTGCGTGATTTTGCGAATATAGCTGTTTTTCTTATGGGCCAAATTTATGCATCGCACATGTGTCTTGTTGCGGAATGAACCATTTTGAAAAATGTTTTTCAGGTGGCGGACACTGGAGCTTTTTATGTACTTCTCAGGCTGAGGGGACTTGGTTTCATATTCCGCTTGCTAAGTAACATGACAAAGCAGGTTTTGCATATATAGGTACCGTGGCACATTCAACATCGTGTTTTAAGTGACCACTTGCGCTGCCGTCCATGGCAGCGCATACCTATATATTGCAAAACCTGCTTTTATGTTACTAAGCTCGCTCCAAAATCAACCAAGTCCCCTTCAGCCTAAGAAGTACAAATAGTATTAAGCTGTGTGTCCGCCACCCAAAAACCTTTTTCAAAATTGTACAGGCCTGCAAAAGACACATGTAAATTAAAGATGCATAAATGGCCCATTAGAAAAACACAATATTCTTGCAATGCGCAAAGAGTGGGCGGTCAGCCTGGCACGGGTGAGGGTGGGCCACGGCATCCATGAGGGGGCGGAGCCCAACAGACACAGCTGTGAATGGCACAATTTTATTCGTAGCGGAGGGCTTCGATTGGGTTGAGCTTTGCGGCCTTGTTAGCTGGGTAGTATCCAAAGAAGACTCCGATGGCCATGGAGAAGCCTACGGCTATCACAATGGCGATGACAGATACTGATGCTGAATATCCCATGTAGGTTGCAGCAATGGAACCAAGAGCTACACCAAAGATTATGCCTATTAGGCCACCCATTATGCAGATTACTACGGATTCAGTAATAAACTGCAAACGGATTGAACCGTTTGTGGCACCAAGAGCTTTTCTGGTTCCTATTTCCTTTGTACGTTCTGTGATAGATACAAGCATAATGTTCATAACGCCTATACCACCGACTACAAGGGATATACCTGCGATAATGGCAAGGGCCAGTTCTATGGTGCCTATCATGGTAGTCATTGATTCAATCATGCTGGCCATGCTTGTAACAGTCACCTCGTAGTCCTCGTTGTTTGAATAAAACATGGTGTTAAAGTAGCTTTCCACTGTATCGGCAAATGCTTCCGAATCTGTGTCGATTGTAGTAACTAAGGTGATGCTAGAATAGCCTTCATTTGAAGTGTGAAGCTGGTTGCGTGCTGTATCAAATGGAATATAAAAATCTGTAGTGGTATCTTCTGTTGAATCGCTAGACCAGGTGCTGGCATCATACTGATACACACCTACTATGTAATAAGTGTAGTATTTTCCACTAATGCTTATCTCCACTGCAGAGCCAAGAGCAGCATTGGCGTCACCATCAAACATGTTGTTAACAAAGTAGTCGGATACAATACACACCTTTTGGGCATTCTCATAGTCCTTGTCGATAAATGAACGTCCTGCAAGCATATCCAAATCAGTGTAATCCATGTAGTCCTGGTTGTAGCCGATGATGTTAACATAGGCATATAAATCTCCATCGATGGCTGTTCCGGAACCTACGGAAGATTCTAGCAAGGTGTATTTGACGTTACTGCCATACTCTTCTAAAAATGAATCAAGCATATCATCTGTCATATAGTCATCTGTATCCATGGTTCGCCTGTTGCCGGCTCCAAAGTGCAAACCAGATGAAGTAGTCTCCTCAGAGGTACTTTTAGCTGAAACACCTACAGTAAGGTTGTTAGCCCCCATCTCCTGCATCTGGGTGTTTACCATTACGGTGATAGAATTACCAACAGTCATAATTGCAATAACTGAGGCTATACCAATAATAATTCCAAGCATCGTCAGAAGAGAACGCATTATATTTGACTTCAGTCCGGCTAGAGCAAGAAGGACATTTTCAAGTATTAACATGCAAGTCCCTCCTTTATCTCTTCCCAGCGACCAGCCGTCTCCCCTTTGATGTCGCCGTCTCGTAAAGTAATTATGCGTTCTGTCTCCTGCGATAACTCTGGGGAGTGGGTTATTAAAACTATTGTTTTTCCCTGCTCCTCATGCAATCTATGGAAAATGTCCATTATTAAACGTCCAGTGGCAGAATCTAGAGCTCCTGTTGGCTCATCTGCCAGTATAATTGCTGGGTCATTGGCCATAGCCCTGGCAATTGCCACACGCTGTTTCTGGCCACCTGATAATTCATCAGGATTGTGAATCATTCGGTTTGTCATGCCCACTTGCTCTAATAGCATCTTTGCTCGCTCGTTTCGCTCTGCACGACCTACACCTGCATACATCATTGGTAGTTCAACATTTTTGATTGCGTTGGTTCGGGCAATAAGATTGTAAGTCTGAAAAACAAATCCGATTTTTTTATTTCTAAGAATCGATAACTCGTGATCTTTTGCTTTTTCGATATCCACTCCGTCCAAAGTATATTCGCCGCTTGTTGGCCTATCTAGGGCTCCAATAATGTTCATCAATGTAGATTTTCCTGAGCCAGACTGACCTACAATTGAAACAAACTCACCCTCGCGGACTGAAAAATTAACTCCATGAAGTACTTCGAACTCATTAGGTGTACCTATAAAAAAGCTTTTGTGTATATCACGAAGATCTAACATAATATCTCCTGCTGCCATATCACACCTCCTAGAATCCGCCACCTGGGCCACCCTGGCCACCGCCGCCTGGGCCGCCTTGACCGCCGCCCATGTTTCCGCCTTGGCCACCGCCCATATTCATCATCATATCTCCTGCTGAATCATCTGAGCTTTTGGTTGTGCTAGAAGCTGTAGCTTTTACAAGCATTCCTTCGTATAAATCATCGCTTATAATCTGTACATAATAATCACTTTCAAGTCCAAGTGTGACAGTTACCTTTGTCTCATTTCCTTCATCATCCACAGCTGTAACATAGCTATTTCCATCTGAATCAGTTTCAACGCAATCGTAAGCAACTGCAAATGCTCCTTCTGCAGATTCTAAGATTACTGATGCTTTAGCAGTCATACCAACTCTAAGTCTATCGTCTGTATCATCAAGTGTGATTTTTACTTCATAGCTTGCTGAGGAACTGCTAGATGAACTACTTCCTCCCGAGTTAGAGTTAGATGATGAGCTGGATGAAGTTGTTGTAGAATCAGATGTGACAGCAACGTATGTAAGTGTACCTGTAAATTCTTCATCATCAGTTGCATCGAACTTTACAACCGCTGACAGCCCTTCTGAAAGAGATGCTATATCATACTCGTCAACTGTTGCCTCAACTACATAAGAGTCTGTATTCGATATCGTAAATACGGTATTACCCTGTGTATAGTTGTTACCTTCCTCCACATTGATTGCTGTAATATATCCAGAAAATGGTGCAACAACCTGTGTTCCAGACTGGCTTTCTGTTACCGACTCATACTCATCACTCTTTGTGTAGGTGGTATCATACTCCTGCTGCAACTGAGCCAGCTCATAATTGTACTGAGCTTCCTCAATTTTATCTTGAAGCTCTTCTAGCTCGTCCTCCTTAGATTCATAATCTTCCATAGTAAATCCATACAGAGATTTTACAGCCGCTGCCTGTGTTTCATATCTGGATTTTTCATCTGAATATGGATACTTCTGATAATTCTCATATGCATCCTTCACATCAAGATAATAGATTTCGTATTCATCCAGCCATTCCTGAATTTCTGTCATCTCTTCCTGATAATCTTCTATTTCATCTAAATAATCCTGCAATTCTTTAGCGTTCTTCTTATCAGTGATGTTGTACTTTGCATTTAGCTCCGCAAGCTTTGTTGCGTAGTCATCAGCGTCAAACTCAACAACAACCGCTCCTGCTTCAACGTAATCACCAACGGAATAGTATACTGCTGCAACCTCAGTACCTGTAGCGACAGTAGATGTCACGCTTTGTGACTGACCTGCAGCAAGTGTTCCAGTAACACTTACCGATGACTGCAAGTCCATCACCTCAACTGCGGTTGTAAGAGTTGTCTGCTCATCTTTATCTGATGGCTTAGCCTTCACTAAGAATTTCTTGCCAACAAATGCACCTACCGCAATCAATATCAGTAAAATAATACAAAGCAGTTTATGCCCCTTTATAAATCTTCCAATTTTGCCAAAAAACCTTTTTAGTTTTCCAGGCTTTTTTTTCTTCCTTCGTAGTCTCTTTGGACATAATAAAATCCTCCTGATAATATGTAATACTCACGTCGACTTTACATACTATAGGAGGATTTATCTTACAAGTAAACCGATTCCACATAGGATTCAGAATTATTCAGTTTTTGTTCACATAACCCATCAAATACTCATCACATAACAAGCAATTTTGATGATTTTACTCGTATCGAAGTGCATCGATAGGATTAAGCTTGGCAGCCTTATTGGCTGGATAGTATCCAAAGAATACACCGATTGCCATAGAAAAACCTACAGCTATGATGATACTTTCCACTGATACAAGTCCTGAGTAACCCATAAGCTTAACTGCAAGCAAGCCTAAAGCCACACCAAGGGCAATACCTATTACACCACCAATCAAACAGATTACAACAGATTCTGTAATGAACTGCAATCTGATTGAGCCATTGGTTGCACCGAGCGCTTTTCTTGTACCGATTTCCTTGGTACGCTCTGTGATAGATACAAGCATTATGTTCATAACGCCGATACCACCAACAACAAGAGATATTCCTGCAATAACTGAAAGCGCTAGTTGGATTGTTCCAATCATCGAATTCATGGAATCCATCATTGATGACATACTGATAACCATAACTTCATAGGCATCATTTCTAGCGTAATAGTTCACATTGAAGAAGTCTCTTACTTTTGTAGCGAACTCGTCATTATTTGTATTGACGGATGTAACTATAGTGAAATAATAATCACCCTTATTTTGGTTATGATTCTGATATCTTGCAGTCTCATAAGGGATAACCAATTCTGTAGTTGGGTTGTCAGAAACACCAAAAGAGAATTGATCCTGAACATACTCATATACACCTACAATATAGTAGCTATAATATGTTCCGGAAATATTAACCTCGATTTCCTGACCAAGGGCAGCATCACTATCTCCGTCAAAAACTCTTTCAACAAGCTTATCTGTTACAAGACAGACCTTTTTATGATTTTCAAAATCCTGGTTCAAAAACTGACGGCCGTCTTGAAGCTTTATATCTTTGAAATGGAAATAATCATTGTTATATCCAACTATTTTTACATTGGCATTTTTGTTTCCTCTTGAGACAGTTCCCTTATCACCAACACTTTCCTGTCGAATGATATATTTTACATCATCTGGATACTCCTGTCTGAAAGCTGTAACCATGTCTTCTGTGATAAGATCTTGATCGGTCATATCACGAACATATCCAGCACCGTAGCTGGCACCAGAATCTGTAGTTTCTTTATCAACAGATTTCTGCATTACACCCATTTCAAGGTTGTTTGCACCAAGATCCTGCATGGTGGTGTTAACAATCAAAGTGATAGAATTACCAACTGTCATGATTGCAATAACAGATGCTATACCAATGATAATTCCAAGCATTGTCAAAAGCGAACGCATTATATTCGCTTTAAGACCAGCTAAAGCAACGAGGACATTTTCTGTAAATAACATTACACCACCTCCCCTGCTTTTTTATCCCAGTGTCCCTGGGCCTGACCGATAATATCGCCATCCTTTAGAGTGATAATACGCTCTGTTTCCTGTGATAATTCTGGAGAGTGAGTAATAAGTACGATTGTCTTGCCCTGCTCTTCATGAAGCTTATGGAAAATATCCATAATCATTCTACCTGTAGCCGAATCTAACGCACCTGTAGGCTCATCAGCAAGGATAATTGCCGGGTCATTTGCCATAGCACGTGCAATAGCCACACGTTGTTTCTGACCACCTGAAAGCTCATCGGGATTGTGATGCATTCTGTCTTTCATTCCAACTTCTTCAAGAAGCATCTTTGCACGGTCCGTTCTCTCTCCACGCCCCATTCCTGCATACATCATAGGGAGCTCCACATTTTTCAACGCATTTGTACGAGCTATTAGGTTGTAGGTCTGAAATACGAACCCGATTTTTTTATTTCTAAGAGCTGAAAGCTCATGATCCTTTGCCTTCTCAATATCTACTCCATCAAGAGTATATTCTCCGGATGTAGGTCTATCCAATGCGCCGATGATATTCATCAGTGTGGATTTACCTGAACCAGACTGTCCTACAATGGATACAAATTCACCTTTGTTTACCGTGAAATTAACACCATGCAAAACTTCAAACTCATTTGGAGTGCCAATAAAAAAGCTTTTATGGATATCGCGAAGGTCAAGCATTATATTTGAATCTGCCACTGTTTCCTCCTTAATATCCTAGTACTCCTCGTAGTCTGTGATGTAATCCATAACATCTGTACTTGGAGCATCTGTTACGATTGCCTCTACTGTCATACCTTCCTTAAGGCCCTCACCACTGATTTCAACATAATAGTCGCTCTCTAGGCCTTTTTTCACATCGATATCTTTCTTTGTGCCATCTTTTTCAATGACAGTTACAAAAGTCTTGCCATTGTCATCAGTCTGGACGCAATCATAAGGAACAGCAAGTACATTAGAAACAGAATCAAGCACTACACTTGCCTTTGCTGTCATACCAACTCTAAGTCTTTCATCATTTTCATCAAGCTTAATCTTGATTTTGTATGTAGCAGTTCCTGACATATTTGTTGACGTTGTATTAGAGTATCCTGATACCGGTGCTGTACTTGAACCAGAGATTGTTCCTTCTGAAGCAACAGAAACAAATGTAACTGTTCCTGGGAATTCCTCATCTCCTGTAGCTTCAAATTTGATGTTTGCTGGCAATTCCTGCTTGATGTTCGCTACATCATATTCATTAACTGTTGCCTCTACTACAAACTGGCTTGTATCTGCTATCGTAAATACGGTATTACCCTGTGTATAGTTATTTCCCGCTTCAACGTTCATTGTAATGATATAACCAGAAATAGGAGCTGAAACCTGTGTCTTTTCCATACTCTCGTATATATCATCCTTAGCATCTACCTGAGAATAATTCTGGGCGTAGCTCTGCTTAAGCTCTCCGATTTCGATTAACTTTTCGTAGCTTGCGATAGAATCCTGCAAGGTCTTGATAGTGTCCTTGTTCTTATCAAGTGCCTTTTGCTTAGCCTCATAGCTTTCGATTGTAAATCCATAACGCTCTTGAACAATAGCACTCTGCTCTAAATATCTTTGAGTCTCACCATTGTATGCATCCTTCTGGCCATTCTCGAAGGCATCCTTTATATCCTGATAATAAACAGCATTCTTATCAAGCCATTCCTGATCTTCGTTGATGTCCTTCTGTAAGTCGTCGATTTCCTTCTGAGCATCTACAATCTTCTGCTGATAATCAGAGATATCCTTTGCACTCTGAAGATTATCGATATTGTTCTGAGCATTAAGCTCTACAAGCTTTCTATCGTAATCATCGCCATCAAACTCAACTACAACAGTGCCTGCCTCAACATAATCACCTTCGTGATAATTAACCTTTTCTACCTTGATACCAGTGATTCCAGATCCTCCAATCGTGGATGTAACTGTCTTTGTATCGTTGGCAGTAAGTGTTCCTGTTACGGCTACCGACTGCTGCAAATCCATCTTCTTGATTTCTGCAGTAACTGGCTCATTAGCGGCTGCAAGCATAGCTTCCTGAGCCACCTTAACCTTGTGGCGTACAAATAGCACAATCGCGAGAATAATCGCAAGAATAATTACTAACTTAAGATGCTTTTTAAGAAAACCTCCGATTCTCTTAAAAAAGCTTCCAAACTTTTTCAATACCTTCAATTGTTCATCCTCCGTAAAATGTGTCCCTCTAAACTAATCCATTTGAAGTTAGTTTAGACTTATTAAAAAGCAAAGTAAATATCTCACCTTGCTTTTTAATATATTTTTTATATTTAGACAGACAGTTTATTATCCATAATCCATGCAGAAATTACGTACATAATGCATGAGAGCATAATGTAGTAGAATATGCTGAACATAACAGCTTCAAAAGAGTAGGTTAATATATCACCAAAAATACCCTCTAGAAACGCATGATGTATTTTTCCAAATATAATACATATAAATATGAAGATTAAAAAGCTAATTAACCCATTAAACTTTCTTCCATTCAACAAACTTGCGCAAACTATAACTGCAAAAAATCCTACGACAACAACATATGTCCATGAAGAAAGAGTTTCCAATCCCATCACAATCCAATCAGATGTCTCTATATTTATATTAAAAAACATTCGCAGTAATCTAAAAAATTCATCAACCTCTCCATAATGTGCAGCCAATGTAGTAAAATCTACAACAGCAAGGAGAATAAAAAACAATCCGCCTAAGAAAATGGAAGTTGCATTCTCAATAAGCTTTGCGCCAAGTATTGAATAGCTGCTGTGTGGTGTCATAAAAAGCATATAGCTTCGTTTTGTATTCAAATCCTTACTAAGTGTATAGATTCCAAAAACACCAATGATTAACACACCAAAGAATGTTGCAAGGGTTAATAGTCCCACTGAAAGCCCAATCATATCTTCATCATCAGCCCCAATTCCAATAAGAAACATTGCTTCAAAAATTGCAGTAATAACAAGGATAATTCCTTTTAAAGCCATTGTCTTTCTAAATTCATATTTAATAAGATTTCCCATTATCTTACACCTCCCATACTTACGTTAGAAAATACTTCACGGTATTTATCAGCCAATGAAATGTTATCGTAAACTCTAAGAGCTTCCACATCATAAACTCCAGCAAGATGTGATTCTTTAATAAAGATAGCCTTATCAACAACTGTCTCCAGCTCTTCTACCAGGTGGCTTGAGATAATAAGTGTCTTATCATTTGATGCTGCCTGCAAAATCATATTCATAACAGCATCTCTAGCTAAAAGATCGATTCCATTTAAAGGCTCATCAAGAAGATAAATCTTTGCGTCGCGTGCCATTGTAACTGCAACCTTAAGCTTTGCCATCATACCTGATGAAAGAGATTTAACTTTGAGCTTCCCTGTTAAATCCATATTCTGAATCATAAGATTGTATCTATCCATTGAAAAATCATCGAAGAAATCCTGATAGTACTTACCTACGTTTTCAACTGTCATCCAATTATAGAAATATGGTTCTGTTGACATGTAAGCGATTTCTTTTCTAGTGCCAATACCTATGAGATTTCCATTATATCTGATTTCACCAGAGGTAGGCTTAATCAAGCCTGACACCATCTTCATCCAAGTGGTCTTACCACTTCCATTTGGGCCAAGTAAGGCATAAATATGTCCCTGCTCTAGTCGCATTGAAATACCATCTACTGCTGTTTTTCCTACAAATTTCTTTGTGATTTGTATACTTTCTAACATAAATCTTATTCCTCCCTTTGTCTGATCATGTTAACAGCCTCTTCTACAGAAATTCCAAGTTCATTTATTTTCTTTAGGAATTCCACAATAGCTTCATCTGCCATTTGAGTTCGTATGTCCTTAATTATTGTCTCGTCTTCTGTTACAAATGTGCCCATGCCACGTCTGGTAAAGCACACACCCTCACGTTCTAGCTCCTGATAAACTCTGGCTGCTGTGTTTGGGTTGATTGTGTATGTAACAGCTAACTCTCGGTTGGATGGCAGCTTTTGACCACATTTAATGCGTTCATTAATGATATCCATTTTGATAGCATTAATTACTTGTAAATAAATAGGCAATTTTGAATCATATTGCATAAATACTCCTCCTAACCTCATTCACTAGTGTACTATATAGATAGTACACTAGTGATATATCCCTGTCAACACCATTTTCAAAAATATTTCTATTTATTCATATATGATGTATTATTAAGAAAAAGCTTATAAGGAGGAGGTTTATGCAAGAAATCAATATAACTGATATTGGGAATGTCAAAATTGGACAAGCTGAAAATGAAGCTGCTGGTACAGGTGTGACAGTTATCATTGCTCCTGACAGCGCACCTTGTGGTTTAGATATACGCGGTGGTGGGCCTGCCAGTCGCGAGTCAGGACTTATGGACCCACTTGCTGCTGCAGACATTGTTCACGCTGTAGTATTAGGTGGTGGTTCAGCCTTTGGCCTAGATGCCGCTGGCGGTGTTATGAAATATTTATCCGAACATGGTATAGGCTTCCCTGTTGGGGATGTTGTTGTGCCTCTTGTCTGCCAATCAGACATTTTTGATTTGGGATACAAAGCTTCTAATATATACCCTGATAAAGAAATGGGATACAAAGCTGCCACTGCTGCTTTCGAAGGGGCAGGTGGTAATTTTAAAGCTGGAGATTATGGTGCAGGCTGTGGCGCTACTGTAGGCAAGCTACTTGGAATGGAAAGATGCACCAAAACAGGAATAGCAAGCTATGCTGTACAAATTGGAGAATTAAAGGTGGGAGCAATTGTATGCACCAATGCCATTGGTGATATTTATGACTACAAGACTGGCAAAATGATTGCCGGCATCCGCACCGAGGATGGCTCAGCCTTAAATGATGTTTCCTGCGAAGAAATGATGTATGAAATGCTTAATGCACCACAGACAGATTTTGCAGCCAACACTACCATCGGCATCGTATTAACCAATGCTAAATTCAACAAAACTCAGCTTTGCAAGCTAGCAGGCATGACACACGATGGTTATGCCCGCTGCATTCGCCCTATCCACACATCTATGGACGGCGACAGCATCTATGCCATGTCCTTAGGTGATGTCTCAGCAACACTCGATGCTGTAGGCACTCTAGCAAATCATGTCATGTGCGAAGCTATTAAACGAACAGTTAAATAATGCCAATTATCAAAAAAGAAGCTAACACCTAAATATGTTAGCTTCTTTTTCTATCTTATTCTGTTTCTTTTAAGTCGATTTCACAATTGAAACCACTATCGAAATGATAGTAAATGAAAAAAAGAAATCTCACATACAGATGTATGTGAGATAATGCGGGTGACAGGACTTGAACCTGCACGGTCGCCCACTAGAACCTAAATCTAGCGCGTCTGCCAATTCCGCCACACCCGCTTGTTATCAAGGTTTCGATTAAAATCTACCGCCTCGACGTCGGCTCATCGACGAAGAATAATATATCATAATGACGTTCTAAAAGCAACAAAAAACTGCCAAAAAATTGGCAGTTTTTTTAATGATTTATTTACCTCTACTAACGCTCTTAAGTCGTGCCATAGCACGTGCCATATTTGCGGTAGAAATCTCGTATTCTATGCGGCTTTGTTTCTGCTGGAGTTGCTCTTGGGCACGCTCTAAAGCTTCCTGTGCACGGAATTCATCAATGTCTTCTGGTCGCTCACAAGAATATGCAAGTATCTTCACTGAGCCATCCCCATAAACGGTAATCAATCCATCAGATATTACTGCGTAATGCCACTGGCCTTCACCATCTTTGAAACGCAGCTCACCTATTTCTACTACACCAGTGAAAGTTTCATGATGAGCTAAAATAGCCAACTGTCCATCAATACCAGGCAAAACCAAGATTTCGCAATCCCCATCATAAAAGACGCCGTCGCATGCAGTTACTTTTAGATTATATAATGTTGCCATAAGCTACTCCTTTGCAAGTGCAGCTGCTTTTGCCTTAACATCCTCAATTGTACCTACATTGAAAAATGCTGCCTCTGGATACTCATCCATCTCACCATTAAGGATTGCCTTGAAGCCCTTTACTGTCTCGTGTACAGGTACAAACTGGCCCTTAACACCTGTAAAGTTCTCTGCAACTGAGAAAGGCTGTGATAAGAAACGCTGAACCTTACGCGCTCTGTAAACAGTAACCTTATCTTCATCTGAAAGCTCTTCCATACCAAGGATTGCAATGATATCCTGTAATTCCTTGTATTTCTGAAGAATCTCCTGAACTCCACGAGCAACATTGTAGTGCTCTTCGCCTAAAACATCTGGCTCAAGAATACGTGAAGTAGACTCAAGTGGATCTACAGCTGGATAAATACCCTGCTCAACAATCTTACGAGAAAGAACTGTTGTTGCATCCAAGTGTGAGAATGTTGTAGCTGGAGCTGGGTCAGTTAAATCGTCGGCTGGTACATATACAGCCTGAACTGATGTGATTGATCCGTTCTTAGTAGAAGCGATTCTCTCCTGCAATTCGCCAAGGTCGTTAGCAAGTGTAGGCTGATAACCTACAGCTGATGGCATACGGCCAAGAAGTGCTGAAACCTCTGAACCAGCCTGTACGAAACGGAAAATATTATCAATGAACAAAAGAACGTCCTGATGCTTAACATCACGGAAATACTCAGCCATTGTAAGACCTGTCTCAGCAACACGCATACGAGCTCCAGGTGGCTCATTCATCTGTCCAAACACTAGGGCTGTCTTGTCAAGAACGCCTGACTCACCCATCTCTGACCAAAGATCGTTACCCTCACGAGAACGCTCTCCTACACCAGTAAATATTGAATAACCACCGCTCTCTGTAGCGATATTGTGGATAAGCTCCTGAATAAGAACTGTCTTACCTACGCCGGCACCACCGAATAGGCCGACCTTACCACCCTTAGCATAAGGAGCAAGAAGATCGATAACCTTGATACCAGTCTCAAGCATCTCAACAACAGGGCTCTGGTCCTCAAATGTAGGTGGCTCACGGTGGATACTCCAGTGCTCACCATTTTCAAGGCTCTCACCATTATCTAATGTATCACCTAATACATTGAAAAGACGACCAAGAGTCTGTTCGCCAACAGGTACCTCAATACCGTTACCTGTAGCAACAACCTCCATATCTCTACAAAGTCCTTCAGAAGGAGCAAGCATAATGCATCTTACAACACCAAGTCCAATATGCTGGCTGACCTCCATTACTCTTTTTTCATCCCCTACCATAACATATAGGGCATCTCTGATGGCAGGTAGGTCATTATCTTTAAATTCTACATCGACTACAGGTCCTGAAACCTGTACGATTTTTCCTTTTAGCTCTGACATTATTAACCTCTCTTACCTTTTTCTTTCTTACTCTTAAGTGCCTTCGCTCCTCCGATGACCTCAGTAATTTCCTGAGTAATCTGAGATTGACGCACTCTATTGTATTCTATTGATAATTCATGAAGCATAGCCTCTGCGTTATCTGTTGCAGATTGCATTGCCATCATTCTTGCATTTTCCTCACTAGCCGAGCATTCTACCATAGCACCGTAAATAAATGCAGTGAAATGATTATGAACAAGTCTCTCTAATACTGTTGATAGTGAAGGATAAAATGGATACCAGGAGTCTCCACCATTTTGGATAGCTTCAAGCTCGTAGCTGTTGATTGAGTGTACGTGCTTCGTTCCTTCACTCAACTCTTTAGCTGCCTTACTTGCTCCTTCGGTATCATTGGCAATTTCTTGTGCCTGCTCCTTAAGGAACTTATGTGTCTTAAGTGGAAGTAAACGCTCAACACATGTTTCCTCTGAAACAGAATTCAGCATCTTTGTATAGATGACATCAATTCTATCCAGTTCTTCCTTATTGTATAAATCGATAAGGTACTCTGAGATAATTCTTGCTCTGTGCATTGTAGGGTTGTTTGATGAATATCTAAATGATTCATCTACATTGTAGCCATTGCTGACAAAGAAAGCTCGACCAACTTCACCTACAACGAACAGCTTGTACTCATCCTTTGAGAACTGCTTCACACGCTCTTGGGCAAGCTTGATTGCATTATGATTGTATGCACCAGCCATTCCCTTATCACCTGTGAATACTACAATACCTCTCTTCTTGATTGTCTCCTGCTCATCCTCCACACGGTTATCAAAATAGATATGTCTGATATCTGGAAAATGTGCAAGGTTTTCGGCAATACCTATTTGTGTGCCGATGAAGAAAGGTTCTGTATCTGCAAGCTTTTGCTTAGCCTTGCGAAGCTTCATTGATGACATCATGTACATGGCTCTAGTAATCTTCATGGTATCCTGAATACTATTTATTCTATTTTGGATTTCCTTTGTACTTGCCATGATTTACTCCTGATTCTTCTTAAATTCCTCACAAGCATCGATGATGGCTTCCTTCAAATCATCTGTTAAATCCTTTGAAGTGTTAAGCTGACTAATAATATCATTATGCTCTGCTGCAAAATAATCTAACATTTCTGCTCTGAACTTCTTGATAGAAGAACTATCAACATCACTGAAGATATGAGCGTTTGCTGCAACAAGAATAATAACCTGCTGTGCCATAGAAAATGGCTTACTTAATGGCTGCTTTAGAAGCTCCATAAGAGCACGTCCATGAGCAAGCTGCTTCTTAGTTGCATCATCAAGATCAGATGAGAACTGAGTAAATACTTCCATCTCACGATACTGAGCCAAGTCGATACGAATTGAACCAGCGGCCTTTTTCATAGCCTTTGTCTGAGCTGCACCACCAACACGGGATACAGAAAGACCAACGTTTACGGCTGGACGCTGACCAGCGTTGAATAACTCAGACTCAAGGAAAATCTGACCATCTGTAATAGAAATAACATTTGTAGGAATGTATGCAGAAAGGTCACCTGCCTGTGTCTCAATGATTGGAAGAGCTGTGATTGAACCACCGCCTGCTTCCTCAGTAATACGCGCACTTCTCTCCAATAATCTTGAGTGAAGATAGAAAACATCACCTGGGTATGCTTCACGTCCTGGTGAACGCTCAAGCAAAAGTGAAATAGCACGATATGCAACGGCATGCTTAGACAAATCATCATAGATGATGAGTACATCCTTGCCTGAATACATGAAATACTCAGATAAAGCTGTACCTGCATAAGGCGCAATATACTGAAGTGGTGCTGGATCAGATGCTGTAGCACTGACAATAATTGTGTAATCCATTGCACCATTTTCTTTAAGTGTATTTACAAGCTTGGCAATTGTTGAAGCCTTCTGACCAATGGCAACATATACGCAAACAACATCCTTGCCCTTCTGATTGATAATTGTATCAGTTGCAATAGATGTCTTACCTGTCTGTCTATCACCAATGATAAGCTCACGCTGTCCACGTCCGATTGGGAACATTGAATCGATTGAAAGAATACCAGTCTCCATAGGCTGAGTAACTGATTTTCTGTCAACGATACTTGGAGCTGGGCACTCTACTGGTCTGAAGCCTGCTGCTGGGATTTCGCCCTTTCCGTCAAGTGGCGAACCAAGTGCATCAACGATACGGCCTAAGAAGCCATCGCCAACTGGAAGACCTGCCATCTTACCTGTACGAACAACCTTTGAGCCTTCTTTGATTTCTGTGTCACGGCCAAACAAAATAACGCCGATTTCGTCACGACGTACATCCTGCACCATACCCTTAACACCACTATCAAAGATAACAATCTCACCATAAAATGCATGATCAATACCGTCAACATTTGCGATACCATCACCAACCCATTTTACGATACCAACTTCCTGCTCTTTAGCCTGAAGTTCAAAATCTTCAACGCTTGTTTTTAAGATTGAGAGAATGCTCTCGTCAACAGCACTAACTCCAACTGCTGCGTTAATCTTTGTAGCAAGCTGTTCAATACGACCCTTTTCGCTCCAGTCGTATTCTTTAGTTCCAACTGAAAGGATAAATCCACTCTTTAATGTGGAATCCTGAATTAATTCTACCTCGATTTCCTTACCAAATTCTTTAGCAAGGAATGCCTTGATGCCAGCAAGCTGCTCGTCTGAAGGTGCTGTCACAAAACGTAACTTAGCCTTATCTACAGTAGTTGTCTTCGACTCTATAGACTCTCTGAGAGCAGTGTTTACATCATTAAATAAATCGAAATCGCCATTATCACATAACAGCTTTAAGAAATTACGAATTTCTAGAGGGAAAATTCTATCGATTACTATATGCTTTTTAGCAATAGCAACAGTAGGATCAGATAATTCCTCTCCAATGGCAGGTACAGCCTCTAGTATAGAAGCGGCAGTCTGCATTAAATTCATAGCCTCTGGCTGATTCTGTAAATCACGGGCGTAATTTAAAGATTTCTCTGTCACTTTTATTCACCTGCTTTATCTAAAAATTCATCAAACAGTTCACTGTCAACTTCAGCCCCTGTTTTACTACCAACAACCTTTGTGGTTGCATCAACAACGATATCAGCAATCTCTTTCTTAGCACCAGCAATGATCTTGCTCTTTTCCTGGTTAGCTTCTGCTACTGCTGCATCTTTAATGTTCTTTGCATCATTCTTTGCATCAGCAACGATTTTCTGATACTGAGTATCAGCACTCTTTCTTGCATCAGCAATGATCTGCTTCTTCTCTGACTCAGCCTCAGCTACCTTCTGCTCATACTGTGTTGCAAGGTCTTTAGCTTCGTTCTCCTTTGCTGCAGCCTTTGCATAAATCTCATTTGCTTCTTCCTGGCGCTTGGCAATAATGTTACCAATTGGCTTAAAGAAGAAAATTCTGAAAGCTACAACTAGGATAAGAAGATTGACTACTGTCCAAAGAATACTCCAAAATGAAACGTTAATCATATCTATTACCTATCCTTTAAATTTAAAATAGAAAGTGTTTATTATAATACAAACATAATCATAAGAGCGATAACGAAACCGTAAATAGCTGTTGCCTCGGCAAGGGCACAACCTAAGATAAGGTTCTTCTGAATCTTGCTCTCTGCTTCTGGCTGACGTGCGATACCTTCGCAAGCCTTACCTGTTGCAATACCGATACCAATACCAGCACCAAGACCTGTTACTACTGCGATACCTGCTCCAACTGCGATTAAAGTGTTCATAAATTTTTCCTCCTACTCAATTGCTTCTTTTAAATATAATGATGTTAAAAATACAAATACATACGCCTGAAGTAATCCATCAAACAAATCAAAGTATAATGAAAATACAGCAGGAATAACTGGTGGAACCACTATCTTAAGTAATTCCATGATAACAAAGGCACCAAGTACATTACCAAAAAGTCGCATACATAACGACAATGGTCGTGTAAATACATCAAGAATGTTGAATGGTGTCACTATTGCAACTGGCTCAACAAATGAATGTAACCATTTCTTTACACCTTTCTGATAAATACCAGCAGCTTCAACTAACACAATACTCATAAGTGCAAGCGCTGCTGTAACATTAACATCCTTAGTTGGTGACTTGAAACCAAACAATCCTATTACGTTGGACAAACCAATATACAAAAGTATAGTGATAAGGTAACCAGTATATGCCTTTCCCTCTTCACCTAATGTTGCTCCAACTATAGCATTTAGTTTCTCATAAATAAGCTCGGCAAAAGCCTGCTTTTTACTGATGTTTTGTGTCTTTAGTCCCGTAGTCAAAAAAATGGCCAAGAGAATAAGCACTGCCATTACGATCCAGGTAACAACAACTGATTCCATGATTGGGATTTCAAAACCACCAATATGGAGGCTAAATACCTCTTCGCAATTTAGCTCTTCTACAAGCTTTTCTGCTAAAGTCAAAAAAACACCTCCTTATCTTTATCTTGTCCGGGCAGACATGATTTGCCCGACACAAACCCTATTTTAGACTTTTCACACAAAAATATAAGATACAAATTAGGCAATGTGTATAGATTCCTAAAAAACATCAGTTTTTCAGGAATCGTAAATACCATTACCAGACTAGGCTTTACTTTTCTGCTAAAGTCTAAAACATCTGTTTTCAAGATACACCTAAAAAAGTGTCTAGGCAATGCTAGACACTTTTATTTAACAGTTTTTTCAATTCTTTTTAACATTAGATTTAGCGCTAAATAATTGCACTAAAAATCTTTTTTCCTTTGACAAATTTGTCTCTAATTGATACATCTGCGTCATTGTAACACATGCGCTCTATTCTCTCTCGAACAGACATATCGCGCATTGAAAACATTTTGCTATCATCAATGACTACAGCATCAAAATCATAACCATCCTTGAATGTACCAACCTTGCCAAAATAGCTTCCGCCACCTTCAGTAGCAAGATAAAACATTTCCTCAAATGTAAGTGGCTTTACGCTTGTATCCACTAGGCGATAATACATCTTGGAAGCCTGTAATGAAATAAGCATCGTCTTTAGCATGTTCATAGATGAACCTGCTGCAACATCTGTACCAAGTCCGATGTTAACACCTGCATCCAAAAACTTTTTGATAGGTGCAATTCCTGATGTAAGATTCATATTTGAATCAGCACAGTGAGCAATATACGCGCCATGCTTTTTAAGAATCTGCATCTCCAAACGGTCGGAATATACGCAGTGGGCCATAATTGTTGGAAGCTCCTTTGAACCCATAGTATCAAACATTTCGTATGCATTTGCATAACAGGTGGATTCTGGAACAAGCTCCTGTACCCAGGCAATTTCGGATTTGTTTTCTGAAAGATGTGACTGAATAGGAATTCCTCTTTCTTTGGAAAGCTTTCCTATGCCTCTCATCAATTCATCTGAGCATGATGGGATGAATCTTGGTGTAAGTATTGGCATTGTGTTCTTGTATTTGCCGGCAATAGCATCAAGCCATGCAACAGTATCCTTAAGAGACTGCTCAGCACTGGCTTCCTGCAAATTCTCGCCACCGTTCCTATCCATATTAACCTTACCAACGTAAGTGATTACACCAGTCTTTTCCAACTGATTCATAAGCTCTATGGTAGCTTCATTGTGAAGTGTAGCAAAAACAACTGCTCTGGTAGTGAAGCATCGACGTAAATCCTCAGTGAAATAAGTGTAGGCCTTTATTGCATAGTCAAGATTGGCATACTTAGCTTCTTCTGGGAAAGTGTATCTGCTAAGCCACTCCAAAAGCTCTTCATCCATACCTATGCCACGGAATGTGTACTGTGGAGCATGAACATGCAAATCAGACATACCTGGGATGATAAGATTATTGCCATAATCATATACACGCAATCCTTTATACATATCAGGAAGATCTGCAAAAGCTCCTTTACAAACTCCATCAACACAAACAACGTAGCCCTTGCTATATGTAATTATATTATTCTTTCCATTAGAAAAGGCTATACCTCCTCTAAGGATGAAGCTATTGTTCATAATATCTCCTAGCCCTGAAGACCTCTGGCCTGTCTGTCCATATCTTCAACAACGATATCATAAATCTCGCCAAGTGAACGGCAATACTCAAGTACCTTCCATGGCTCATTTGTATGGTAATGAATCTTGATAAGCTCCTCATCGCCTACAGCAAGTAAGCTGTCTCCAACAAAATTCTCAGTGATGTAATCGTTGATTGCATCCTCATCAAGATCCTCTCCTTCAATAAGAAGCTGAGTGTCATATCTAAATTCAATTGACTGCTCTGGTAACATATTTATATCCCTCCTAAATAAATCATCGGCTCCAATTTTATCATACATTGAAAAAAAAGGCGAGTAAGTCTTCTCTAACCATTTATCTGTATAGACAGAAATATCCCCCTGAATGAACAGGGGGATACTAATAATCTTATAATACGTCGTTTCGCTTTACATAGGCTGGGGTAAGATTTTCAGAGATAATTCTCTTAACTTTATTAACCTTCACCCATTTATCTACTACCGCATTTTCGATATGAGCGCCATCTCCTATATCTGTATAAGAAAGAATAATTGAATTCTTAATAACTGCGCCCTTACCAATATGCACATTACGTCCAATGATTGAATTTTCAACAGTTCCCTCGATGAGACCTGCATTACATACCATTGAGTGAGTAACTGATGCACCATGGAAATACTGTGTAGGGCAGGCATCTGTTGTCTTGGTGTAGAATGGCCAATCTGTCTTGAAGAAATCCATTGCTGTGGAATATTCTAAGAGCTCCATATTAGCTCTGTAATAATCATCCAAGCTTGTGATTGCTGCGAAAAATCCTTTGTGCTGATATCCTCTAACATCAAGTGTGTCACAAGCAATAGCAATCATATCTGCAAGTGAATATGCTGAAGATTCTTTTTTAGCCTTTTTAACCAGGTCGATAAAGATTTCTTTAGACATAACATAGGTATCCATGCTAATGTTCTTTTCCTTAGCAGTACCCATGTTTCTTTCAAGTGACTCAACACCCTTTTGCTTATTAAGAGTCACAACATTGCATGCTCTGTAATATTCTTTAGCCTGATCTACCTTATGATATAGCAAAGTGATATCAGCTCCAGACTCTACATGTGCATTTAAAAGCTGCTGATAATCCTGCTTGTATACCATGTAGCTAGGTGCTACTACTACATAATCCTGAGGCATTCTTTCGATCTGCTCAAGATTTTCAAGATATGAATTAATGTCTGTGTTGTAGATTGAGCTGGCGCCATTGTTCTGTGTAAAGAGAAGCTGTATGTTACCTCTCTTAGAGTTGATATTATAGTGACGGCCATCGCCAATATGCTCAACAATTGAGCGAGGTCTAGAGTTCAAATACACATGGATTCTATCTAAACCACTATTGCTCATATTTGAAATAGGAAAATCGATAACGCGGAATCTTCCTAAAAATGAGAAGGCTCCGATTGGTCTATAATCGTGAAGGCCCTCAACTCTTATATAGTTTGCTGCAGAATTTATAATTCCAAATGCTTTAGTTGCCATATTAATCCTCCCCCTTTACGTTCTTAGCCACGAGAAGGATTTCCTCGCTCTTTTTATTGCCTACTGTCGCATTTTTGCCAATTCTGATATTTGGAGCAACTAGCGCTCTAGTAACGGTAGCACCCTCTTCTACGATTGAACCAGGCATAAGCACTGAATCGATTACCTTGGCGTTAGGTGCGATCTTTACATTACCGAAAATTACAGATTTTGTAACTGAACCCCCGATATGAGCACCCTGATTGATGTATGCACAATCAATCTTTGCTGAATCTGCAATATACTGAGGAATTGTTCCAATGTCCTCTGTATAAATCTTCCATGATGTATCATCAAGATTTAACTCATTGTCACTATCAAGAAGATCCATATTAGCTTCCCATAATGAATCGATAGTTCCTACATCCTTCCAGTAGCCTGAGAATTCATATGCATAAAGCTTTTTGCCAGCATTAATCATCTTTGGAATAATGTCATTTCCGAAATCATGACTTGAATCAGGATTCTTCATATCCTCAACAAGAAGCTTTCGCATTGTCTTCCAATTAAAGATATAAATACCCATAGATGCTAAATTACTCTTTGGCTTTTCAGGCTTTTCTTCGAACTCAATGATTCTACGCTCGTCATCAGTATTCATGATACCAAAGCGACTAGCCTCTTTCATTGGAACACCACGCACTGCAATTGTGGCATCTGCCCCATTTTGCTTGTGGAAATCAAGCATCTTAGAGTAATTCATTTTATAGATATGATCACCAGATAAAACAAGTAAATACTCTGGTTCGTATGCATCGATGAAATCGATGTTCTGTGAGATAGCGTCGGCTGTGCCTCTGTATACATCTAATCCAGAATCAGCCTTCTCTCTTGGTGTTAGGACAAAGACACCACTATCTTTTGTGTCTAGTCCCCATCTGCCACCTGCAGCTACATAGCTGTTAAGTAAAACAGATTCGTACTGTGTAAGTACTCCTACTATATCGATACCACTGTTAGCGCAATTGCTAAGTGGGAAATCGATAATGCGATATTTACCGCCGTAAGCTACCGCAGGCTTTGCGACCTTATTAGTCAACTCATGCAATCTGCTGCCTCTTCCACCGGCTAATATCATTGCCAGCATGTTAGTTTGAGCCATAACTTATACCCCCTTCAAATTCTTTCATGCTCTCAGATTCAGCCCGAAAGCTAAACCCAATCCCTCAAAAATTAATATATTTCTAGTTTAATTGTTTTGCCTATAATACGCAACGAAATACTGATTTTTAAAGGATTTTTTTGTAATAGTTATGGCGAATGAAAACAATATAAAAAAAAATAAAAAAAGTTGTTGACTTATAGAAAATTATACTGTATTATTATCTTCGTTGCTGAGGCAGCGAAACAAATATGGTTCCTTGGTCAAGCGGTTAAGACGTCGCCCTCTCACGGCGAAAACAGCGGTTCGATTCCGCTAGGAACTGCTAAAAGACATCACCTTGGTGATGTCTTTTTTTGTATTGTTTATCGTAAAACAGCCCAAGACCATAATTCAATAGTCTTGGGCTAATTTTATTCTAATATATGATTTAATCCTTGAGCAATAATTGTTACTACATGCTCATCGGCGAGACTGTAATACATCTGCTTACCTTCACGACGCCCTTTAACAAGCTTGTTCGTACGAAGTATCTGAAGCTGATGCGATATGGCTGATTGAGTCATATCAAGAGCTTCCGAAAGATCACATACGCATAGCTCTGATTCAAAAAGAGCAAATAGAATTCTCACTCTTGTACTATCTCCAAATACTTTGAAAAGTTCAGCTAAATCATATAGGACTTCCTCATCAGGGAGCTCAGTTAATACTTTATTTACTAGCTCTGTGTGAACACACTGCTCATCACAGCATTCTGCATGTTTTCCCATTCTATCCTCCTATAAGTTATGTACTCGTAAAGCTCTAATTGCATTAAGCACAGCTATCACCATTACGCCTACATCTGCAAAAATCGCAACCCACATATTTGCCAGGCCTAAGGCGCCAAGGATAAGACATGCAACCTTAATTCCTATTGCGAAGTATATGTTTTCATATACGATTCTCATACATTTTTTTGCAATATTTATAGCCTTAGCTATCTTCTTTGGATCATCATCCATTAACACAATATCCGCAGCTTCTATTGCCGCATCTGACCCTAATGCTCCCATGGCGATTCCAATATCTGCTCGTGAAAGTACCGGCGCATCATTGATTCCATCGCCCACGAAAATCAATTGTTCATTCGCAGTTTTGTCAGCTAATAATTCTTCTACCATTGTCACCTTATCCTGAGGTAACAATTCTGAATATACCTTCTCTAACCCTAAGTCTTTTGCTACAATATCAGCCACCTGCCTGCTATCGCCTGTAAGCATTACAGTACTTCTGATTCCTGAATGCTTCATTGCTGAAATAGCAGATTTTGATGAAGCTTTGATTTCGTCAGATATCAAAATATATCCTGCATACAATCCTTCAATCGCTACATGGATAATTGTGCCTGGCGCTATTATTTCACTTGCTTTCACGCCAATGGACTCCATAAGCTTTTCGTTTCCAACATGAATTAGCTTGCCTGAAACAGTTGCCTTTATTCCTTGTCCTGATATTTCCTGAACATCTGATACCCTGCTGGAATCGATTGGCTTGCCATAGGCTTCCTTAAGGCTCTTGGAAATTGGATGATTTGAATATACCTCAGCCATGGCAGTTAAACTAAGAAACTCATCCTCAGCAATATCATTTGACACCACCTTTGTTACTTTAAATACACCCTCTGTCAATGTGCCTGTTTTATCCATCACTGCAATCTTTGCTTTAGAAAGTGCATCCAAATAATTTGAACCCTTAACTAACACACCCTCTTTGCTTGCACCACCGATTCCTGCAAAAAATGTAAGTGGAATGCTGATAACCAAAGCGCAAGGACAACTGATTACGAGAAATGTAAGGGCCCTATACACCCACTGCGACCACAATGGGTCCATTCCTATAATCAATCTGATTACTGGCGGCAATATGGCAAGAGCCACAGCCAAGTAGCATACAACCGGAGTGTATACTCTTGCAAATTTCGAAATAAAGTTCTCCGGTTTTGACTTCTTTGAAGAAGCATTCTCTACTAAATCCAATATCTTAGAAGCTGTAGATTCACCAAATTCTTTTGTGGTACGAATTGTCAAAACGCCTGTCATATTTATACAGCCAGAAATTACATCATCTCCTGCTTTTGCGCTTCTTGGAACACTTTCACCTGTGAGAGCAGCTGTATCCAAAGTAGAATTACCATCAACTACTACACCATCGATTGGTATCTTCTCTCCAGGCTGAACTACTATTTCGCTGCCTATTTCAATTTCATCTGGATCAACCTGCTCAAGCTTTCCATCAACCATTACATTAGCAAAATCAGGCCTGATATCCATCAGTGCTGAAATGTTTCTTCTGCTTTTTCCTACAGCGTATGACTGGAACAGTTCTCCAATCTGATAAAACAGCATAACTGCTACACCCTCAGTGTATTCACCAAGTGCCATAGCCCCCACTGTAGCTACCGCCATAAGGAAGTTTTCATCAAACACCTGTCTATTCATGATTCCCTTAAAGGCCTTTTTTAAAATGTCGTAGCCTATAGTAAAATAAGGAATCAAAAACAGCACGAATCTTATTGGACTCTTTTCCTTAAGAGGCAATAAAAGCAACACTATCATCATTACAGCTGCTGCAATTATCCTCACTAAAACCTTCTTTTGCTTTTTGTTCATGCCAATTACTCCTAATACTTCTTATAAAAATATTTCGCAGTCATCCTCTACCTTCTTGCAATTCTTAAGAACCTCTGCCATAACAGCCTTTACGTCAGCACCCTCTTCAAATTCTACGTTCATTTTGAGAGCCATGAAGTTTACAGTGGCATCGGCAACTCCTGCTGTCTCCTTAGCAGCCTGCTCCATCTTGTTTGCACAGTTAGCACAATCTACTTCAATCTTGTAAGTCTTCTTCATATTTATTTCCTCCTAAAAAATATATCGTTTTTATATATGAGCATTCGTTCATATGTTTGATTTAAATATAAACCTGCTGACACATTATGTCAACAGGTTTATTGATAAACTATTTCATTATGTCAGGCATTATACTATTGCTGGCCTTCGCTATCATCTGGATCTACTGTAACTGTTGATACAGATCCAAATTTGTTTTCATCATTATAAACACCAACAGTTACATCTATTGTACCATCATTGTTTTCTTTAATGTCCATGCCGACATTGTATTTAGTTGCTTCTGCACCATCCACATCAATACCAGTAATATAATCAGCATTCATTGAAACATCTGGCCTAACATCTGGAGCATAGTTACTGGCAATCCAAGCGTCGCGCTCCTCATCACTTGCAAATGTGTGTGATTGTGAACCATTATCATTTGTATAATAACCTGTCAGCTCGTATGCACCGTTATATAAATTAAAATCTGTAGCTTCTTCCTCAGAATCACTTACGCTACCTTTAACTCCTGACCAATTAACATCAAAACAAGTGCCACATTCTTTTTCAGCTGTATACTGAAATTCGCCTGTAAAAGAATAAGCAGGGGCATTTGTTAATCCAGAAATATTTGTGCTTCCTGTTGAAATCTCACTGTCTCCTTGATAGCTTTTATTCTCATATACAGCTACAATATCAGCTGTTGACATATTAGCTTTTGCAATATAATCTGATGTCTCATAAACTGGAGTCTTGCCATTGAAAAAATCATGGCCAGTCCAATCTTTATTATCATAAGCCGCATATCCTTGATCGCCTTCGATAATAAATAATGTAAGTTCACTATGACCATAAATTTCAGATCGTATTGGTGTCAATCCCTTAGCATCAGCATATGCACTGGCATCTCCTGCTACTAATAAAAATGTCACACCATCTGTTTTAACAACTGCACTAGATGAAGAATCTGATGACGAACTAGATGAAGAATCACTTGATGAACTACCACCAGAAACACTATTTGCAGCTTTTGCAACTACAATATAATCATTTGTTCTCATTGCAGTTGCAAGCTTATAAACCTGAGGAGAAATCTTTACTGTTTCACCAGCAAGTGTCTCTACAGTGATTCCCGCTTTTGCACAGGCAGCAATTGTTGTGAGAGGTCTCTCTCCTGTATCAGCAAATGCTGCGTAATGCACATAATAATCAATGATATTTTTTTGGAATTTTTCCTTCAAATCTGGATATGCACTAGCATAGGCTGCCGGGTCAAAATTTGCGTTACATGTACGTCCCTCAAAAATGCCACACTTATAAAAATGCTCAAACAACTTATCGTAGCTATCCCCTATTCTAGCAACAACCTCCGGATTCTCAGACTTATAATAGTCGTAATCAAACAGCCCCTTAAGCACCGCAATTTCAGACTTTGATAATTTGCCATAAACCACAGCATTTGGATCTGCCGCCTGGGACAAACCTGCAGCCTCAGCTTTTAGTGCAGGGGTGCCAACAGCTCCTGCCATTGCAATTGCTAGAATTAGTGCTAATACCTTTTTGTTTTTCATTATATTTCTCCTCCAAATATAAATTAGTTAATAATATATAACCTTTTTCCAATTTACCACCATATTATCTGAAAATCAATACCATATTTCCTTATACTACATACATTTCCACTATAACCACCAATAATAGGTAGTTTTTGGCGCCAGATGAGTTGTGCGCAATGCAATTCTACATACTATTAGCATTTGGCCATCGATAATATGTAGTTTTCACCCCCAGTCCATGCATGGATTCTGCCACACCATGTATTTTCTACATATTTTTTCTATTAGCCCAAAGAATATATGTAGTTCACTACCTTAAGCACCTAAAAATAGCAAAAAAACTACATACTATTGTAGCCAACAGCTACAATAGTATGTAGTTTGTATTTTTTCTATATGCGGCTCAAACTATTTCACCACATTATAAACTTCATTGGCAATTATCTTGTATCCCTCTGCCTTAAAGTGAATTCCATCAGTGTACAAATCTTCTTTACCAACAGTTGGCGTATACAAATCAATAACTTCTACTCCAGTTTCAGATGCCACTGTGTCAATAATCTCGCCTAGCTGGCCTGAAACTATACTAGGCTGCACTTCGTACTCTGCTATTTCACCACCATTTTTAGCATAGCAATAGGGACTACGCATAAGATAAACCGTAGGTTTAGACTCCAACTGCTGATAAGATTCAACTAATGTCTTAAGACCTTCCTTATAATCAGCCGCGTTCCAGTTGTAAGTCTTTGTATCATTAGTACCAAGCATGAGAATCACAATATCTGGGTTAGATTCTAGAGATTTTTTATATTCCTCAGAATCAATATATGGTAAATCTCCTGATGTGGCTGCTGTGGCATTCCTCAATCCAAAATTAGATACCACGTGTGATGTTCCTAGCTTTGATTGAAGCTGTGCAGGATAGCTATCAAGCTCCCTGGTCTTCAGAACACCACTTCCATAAGTCAAGCTGTCCCCAACACAGGTGATTCTAATACGCTCATCCTTTCCGCCAAAAAATCCAGCATTAAATAAAACAAAAAATACTAATACAATCGCTGCAAGTAATATAACCATTTTTCTTTGAATAAATCCTTTTATATATTCCATATCAATTATAGTAACATTCTTCAATAAAAACCGAAAGCCCGCGGTTTGAATCCGCGGGCTTATAATTAAGAGAATAAAATGAAAAGAATAAATCTCAATCTTATCTTATTGCATTTTTTCTATTGTTAAGAATTTCAAATACTACTGCTCCAAGAAGTACAACACCCTTAACAACTTTCTGCCAGTTAGCATCAATTCCCATAAGTGACATACCAAGGTTGATTACACCGATAAGAGTAGCACCTACAATCATGCCAAATACTGAACCAGAACCACCATATGCACTAACGCCACCAACTACACAAGCTGAAATGGCATCCATTTCATAGTTTGTACCAGCTGTAGAGTTTGCAGCCTGGAAACGAGCCATTGTAAGGAATGCTGATATTACAGTAAGAATAGCCATGTTTAAGTATGCAATAAACATGATTCTCTTTGTATCAATACCTGAAAGTCTAGTAGCCTCAGCGTTACCACCGATTGTATAGAAGTAACGTCCTACATCTGTCTTAGATGTAATAAAGCTGTAGATAAGAACGATTACTGCTACCCAAATAAGTGAATATGGAACACCGCCTGCAAGTGAGAACTTATAAGCAAAGAGCATGATTACGAAATCGATAAGAACACACTTAACAATTACAGTTACAAGTGAGTCAGCAACATATCCCTTCTTAATCTTTGTTGCACGAGTTCTGAAAAGAAGTACAACTACAATAATTGAAGCAATAAGTCCAATGACAATACTTGTCATATTGTACTGAACACCGCCGATTCTTGGACCTCCCAAGAGATCATTCATCTTGCCAGAGAAAAGGCTGCAGAATGCTGGTGGAAGTGGGCTGATATTTGATGCACCGTGCATTAAAGCTACGCCCCATCCACGAAGTGCAAGGAAGCCGGCAAGGGTTGCAATCCATGGTGGAATGTTAAGGTATGCAATAACATAACCAAGCACACATCCATAAACAATACCAATGAGAAGCATGATGAGAATTCCAACAGGTGTTGACATTCCCTTTGTAACCATAACCTTTGCACCGATAACACCTACAAAGCAAACAAATGAGCCGCAGGACAAATCGATGTTACCACCGGTAAGCATACACATAAGCATACCAGTTGCAAGTACATAAACGTAAGCATTTTGAGTTATTAGCGCATTGAACTGACTAGGAAGCAACATAGTTCCATTAGTTTTAAAATTGAAGAAGAGAACAACTAGGACCAGTACAATGAGCATTGTGTTTTCTTTTACTATCTTTAATATTCTGTCTTTCACTTTTCGCTCCTCCCTTCCTATTTCTTCTCTCTCTTAGACAATACGTCAAAGATAACCGCTGCGAGAAGTACAAGGCCTTTTACAACCTTCTGATAGTTGGCATCAACACCCATAATAGACATACCCTGGTTGATAACACCCATCAAAAGAGCACCAATGATTGCTCCAAATACAGATCCTGTTCCGCCGTATGCACTGGCACCACCAATGAAGCAAGCACCGATTGCATCCATTTCGTAGAACTGTCCATAAGTAGGCTGAGCTGATGCTGCACGAGCTACTGTAAGGATACCTGCAATAGCTGTTAAGAATCCCATATTCGTATATGCGAAGAAGTAAACCTTCTTTGTATTGATACCTGAAAGCTGTGTAGCCTTCTCGTTGCCTCCGACTGCATATAGGTAACGTCCCATTGTAGTCTTTGTTGTAAAGTAATGATAAGCAAGGACTATTACAAAAATCCAGATAAGTGATGTTGGAATACCCTTGTATCCTGCAAGCTTATAGAACAGGAATAAAACAACGAGTGAAATGATAATTAGCTTTGCATAGAAGCTTGCTGCACTAGTTGTTGAATATCCTTTTCTTGCAGCTGATATTCTATTCATAAAAGATGTAATAACATAGATTGCTACAATAACTAAACCAGCTATTAAACAGGTAATGTTTAATTTATCGCCACCAAATAAATCTGGGATATAGCAATCTGCACCACCACCAAATACATTAAGGAATGTTGTATTTGAAATAGATACTGCATATCCGTCAAGTACGACATTTGAAAGACCACGGAATGCATACATACCAGCAAGAGTTGCAATGAATGGCGGAACATTTATATATGCAACCCAGAATGCCTGCCATGCGCCAACCAACACACCAGCTAAAAGCATTACTAAAACTGAAACCCAAACATTAATGCCCTTACTCATGAGCACGGCGCCAATACCGCCGACGAAACAAACTACTGAACCAACTGAAAGATCGATGTTACCACCAGTCAAAATACACATCAACATACCAGTTGCAAGCACAAAAACATATGCGTTCTGTGAAAGTAGGTTGTTTATATTCTGTGGTAAAAGGATTGTTCCCTTTGTACCAACATAGAAAATTCCAATTACAACCACCAGGGCGATTACCATGGTGTATTTTTTTAGTATGTTTCCAATATTATTTGAAACCATGTTTTCTCTCCCTTCTATGACTTCAAGATACAAGACATGATGCTTTCCTGTGATGCTTCTGCACCAGCCATTTCACCAACCATCTTGCCTTCATTCATAACGTATATACGATCTGACATACCAAGTACCTCTGGAAGTTCAGATGAAATCATAATTACTGATTTACCTTCTGCAACAAGGTCATTGATAATACAGTAAATCTCGTATTTAGCACCAACATCAATACCACGAGTTGGCTCATCAAGAATAAGCACATCAGGATTAGCAAACATCCATTTAGCAAGCAATACCTTCTGCTGATTACCACCAGAAAGATTACCAACATTCTGCTCTACAGAAGGGCACTTTGTTTTAAGCTTTTCTCTATACTCCTCTGCAACCTGATACTCTTTATCCTGATCAATAACACGGTTTGTACAAAGCTCAGAAAGGTTTGCAAGTGTTGTGTTAATCTTAATTGGATTTGATAGAACAAGTCCATTACCTTTTCTATCCTCTGTAACATATGCAATCTTATGCTTGATTGCATCCTTAATATTCTTTAGATGCACCTCTTGGCCATTAAGGAAAAGCTGTCCTGAGATGTTTGTACCATAAGCCTTACCAAAAATACTCATTGCAAGCTCTGTACGGCCCGCTCCCATAAGCCCAGCGATACCAACAACTTCGCCCTTGCGAACGTTCATTGAAACTCCATCAACTACTTTGCGCTCTGCATACTGAGGATGATACACTGTCCAATCCTTTACTTCCATCGCAACGTCACCGATTTTTACGTCATGACGCTTAGGGAAACGGTCTGTCAAAGCACGACCAACCATGCCCTTGATAATTCTGTCTTCAGAAAAATCATCTACCTTTTTATCCAGTGTCTCAATTGTAGAACCATCACGGATTACTGTAATATGATCTGCTACATAAGCGACCTCATTAAGCTTGTGGGAAATAATAATAGATGTCATTCCCTGCTTTTTGAATTCGAGAAGTAAATCCAGAAGTGCCTTTGAATCTGTCTCATTAAGAGATGAAGTAGGCTCATCAAGAATAAGAAGCTTTGCATGCTTTGCTAATGCTTTTGCAATTTCTACAAGCTGCTGCTTACCAACACCAATATCTTTGATTAATACGCGGCTGCTTTCTGATAAGCCAACCATCTTAAGATATTTGTCTGCCTCAGCATAAGTTTTATCCCAATCAATTGCTGATTTCTTACCCTGCTCATTGCCAAGGAACATATTCTCACCAATTGACATGTAAGGTATAAGAGCCAACTCCTGATGAATAATTACGATACCTTTTTCTTCGGAATCTTTAATCTTTTGGAACTGACAAACCTCACCATTATATACAATGTCTCCTGTGTAAGATCCAAATGGATAAATACCACTTAATACGTTCATCAATGTAGATTTTCCAGCTCCATTCTCCCCTACTAAGGCATGAATCTCACCTTGCTCTACTTTGAGATTAACATTATCAAGGGCCTTAACACCTGGGAACTCTTTAGTGATGTTTTTCATCTCAAGTAATATATTTCCCACTTATGTCTCCCTCCTTAACATAACTTTATTCTTATCAAACTATTCTCTTCTTAAAAATAGGGCGAGCATTGCTCGCCCCATAGAAATGCCAATTTACTTTAACTGATCTTCTGTGTAGTATCCAGAATCGATAAGTAACTCTTTGTAGTTATTAGCATCTGCAAATACAGGATCGCAAAGGTAAGATTCTACAACCTTGTTACCATTGTCATATGTCTCTGTATCGTTTACATCTACTTCTTCGCCATTAAGAATCTGACCTACCATCTTAACAACCTGAGATGCAAGTGTACGTGTGTCCTTGAATACTGACATAGACTGCTTTCCAGCGATCATGTTCTTTGTATTCTCAATATCACAGTCCTGACCTGTTACGATTGGATAGTCACCCTTGTAGTTTGCTGCAAGTGCGTTCTCAACACCAAGTGCTGTAGAATCATTTGAGCAGAGGCAGATATCAAGGTTTGTTCCATCAGCGTAGTAAGAAGAAAGGATATTCTCCATACGTGACTGAGCTGTTTCTGTTGCCCACTGTGCTGTAGCAACTTCTGAGAACTCTGTCTGACCAGACTTAACTTCGATTACGCCGTCATCCATGTATGGCTGAAGTACATCGATAGCACCCTGATAGAAGAAACCAGCATTGTTATCACCTGGGTCACCAGCTGTGATTTCCATTGTGTACTTCTTGCCGTCTGCCTTAGCATTCTTTAAGTCAAGCTCTTTCTCAATGTACTCACCCTGAACTGTACCAACTTTGTAGTTATCGAATGTTGCGTAGTATGAAACAGCATCTGTGTTCATAATCAAACGGTCATAAGCGATAACTGGAATATTAGCTTCTGCAGCCATATCCATTGCCTCACCAAGTGAAGAAGCTTCGATAGCTGCAACTACAAGAACGTCACAACCTGAGTTGATCATGTTCTCAATCTGAGAAACCTGTGTCTGTACGTCGTTTGAAGCATACTGTAAATCTACTTCATAACCAGCTGCCTCAAGCTCTGACTGCATGTTAGCACCATCCTGATTCCATCTCTGGAGATCCTTTGTAGGCATTGCAACACCAACCTTTGTGCCGCCTCCCGCTGTTGAGCCGCCTTCTGTTGTTGTAGCTGCGTCCCCACCTGCAGCACCTGTGTCTGTTGTCTCTGTGCTTGTTCCACAGCCTACAAACATTGAAGCTGCTAAAGCACCTGTCAAAAGTACACTTAATAACTTTCTCTTCATTCTTTAAAAACCTCCCTTTCGTTTAGGTATGTTTGTTACTATAGATACTTTATCATTTAGGCTTCTTAAAATGGTTGTCACTTTCTTCACATTTTTGCCATACTTTTTTAGCACATAAAAAATGGACTAGCACTTTTTTGTGCTAGTCCTATTAATCAACAACAATTTTTTACTATTCAACATTCATATATACATCTTCATGTGCATGGAAGCCGCCCTCTACAACAACTTCATTCATATTGTCCTTAGTAACAGCAATTGGCTCTACTGCCACATATGGAATCTGATAGCTGCCATCATGAATAGATGAATCTATATTGATATCTCCTCCACTTGCAAGTACATAAGATAATTGTGCAGCCTGTTCGGCAAGCTTTCCAACTGGCTTATAGACTGTCATAAGCTGAGTGCCTTCTACAATGTGCTGGCAAGCAGGTAAATCTGCATCCTGTCCAACTACAGGCTTCACCCCTGCAAGCTGACTTACTGCAAGTGCTCTAATTACTGCAGTAGCAACATCATCATTTCCACACATTATAGCATCCGCTTTCTTGATGGTGTCCATATTATCGTATACATAGGCTGCTCCAAGCTCCGCCTTCCAACCCTCACAATAATACGTATCTAGGATTCTGATGTCATTGCTTTCCATTTCTTTTAAGAAACCAGAATTAACCATTGGTACATTGCTATCAGTAAGTGGGCCACAAATCATTACAACATTTTTCACATCTTGGGAGGCAATAGCTTCTCCCATCAATTGGCCTACCATATTATTATCAAATGATATATATAAATCCGTTCCCGCATTTGGAATTAATCTATCATAGCAAACAATTGGTATTCCATTTTCTTTTGCCCTTGCAACTGAATCAGCAAGAGCCCCACCATCTACTGGATTAATCACCAGGCAATCTACACCTTTATCCACAAGATAGTCTATCTGCTCCTTCTGCTTTTCCACATCTCCATTAGCATTTTGAACATTTACAGTAGCGCCCAAGCTAGATGCAGTATCAACAAATACATCTCTATCTCGCTCCCATCTCTCGATGACAAATGAATCGAAACATATTCCTATTTCGATGCTATCGTCCTCCTGCTGCGCCTCTGCCTTTCCTACCACTGGCACATTGCTACAACCTGTCAGTACAAAACATAAGGCTGTGGTAATCCCAAGCACCCTTATTAATTTACTCCTCATTATTCTCCTCCTTAAAAACTAGCCTTTAGCGTAGTCTGTAGGTGTTTTTCCAGTATATTTTTTAAAGTTTCTAGAAAAATAATTTGGGTCTGAATACCCCACCTCTGATGAAATTTCTTTCATAGACTTTGATGTAGTTTTCAGCAAAGTCTTGGCCGCATCAATCCTAAGCTTCGTCAAATAGTCTATGAAATTCTCCCCTGTTTCCTCTTTAAATAACTTCGAAAAATAGTAGGAACTGATATTAACTACCCTCGAAACATCATCAAGGGTAAGCTCCTTCATATAATTCTGATCTATATAAAGCTTTGCTTTATTAACCGCACTCATGGATTGCTCTACCTGCTTGTTTGATACCCAAAATGCTGCATTCTTGATTTTATCTATAAACCAATGCTTCATTTCCGGCAATCCCGACAGGTTTAACAAATCCGAAAGATAATTAGACCTGCTTTGGAATTCATACATTCTTGCAGTCTTTTCATAAGCAAGATGCTCTGCCCACAAAACGAACTCCAAACACTTTAATCTTATACTATCACAATCGCTTGCATAATTCTCCTCCATCCATTCAAAGAATGTCTGGGATAGAGCCACACACTCGTTTACATTGCCAAGCCCAATCTCATCAAATAGCCTCTTTTCCAAGTCCATAGGATAGTTTTCCTCGTACTGACAGGTAACTGGCATATCATCCACATGAGCAACATGGCTTGTGGTTGCAATCAACACTGAATTACCTTCCTCGTAGGATTCCGCCATCCTATCCAAAGGCTTTACCGAACCGAAGCCTATTCTAAAATCCATGTCAAATCTATCAGAAAGCTTTCGACATAAGGCTCTGGCATTTTCTACCACCTGATTTCTTTCATTATAGGAAAGAGTTGGACTATCTGTAGGAATTAATATAGGAATCTTGTTAGACATTACAGCCCCCATTATTCCCTTTATGTAGTCCTCTGTAATCGTATGAATTTCACGATAGGCTTTCTGGGCCTGAATAGAAACAGCAACTGCACTTGTCATGTAATTACCCACAAGCTCCCTACCAAAAACCATGCATGCCATGTAGCCATATTCTGAATCAATGCTAAGTAAAGTCTTGTAATTATCAATATCTTCCTTAAAGTACTCTTTAAAAAGCAGATCCTGGATAAGTCCATTTTCAATAATCGGAACCACTGTTTCAAGCTTTTCACGAACCTGTAAATCATTGCTTCGCTTTTTTCGCTCTCCATCAATCTGTCCCATTGCCTTTTTCAATACTTCTAGAATAGCATCTTTGCTGACCGGCTTGTTCAGATAATCAAGTACCCCAAGTGAAATAGCTTCCTTTGCGTAATCAAATTTGTCGTAAGCTGTCATCACAATAAATACTACATGATTATTTGTACGCCTGATTTCTCGCATAGCTTCAATACCATTAATACCAGGCATTTGAATATCCATAAAAGCTATGTCTGGCTGAAATTCTTCCGCAAGCTCAATCACCTGCCTGCCAGTCTTTGCAGTTCTGATGTCGCATTGGCTTCCAAATTCTTTTTCTATTATAAATTTAAGTGAGTCGATAACGATTCCCTCGTCATCAGCTAGCATTATCTTGTACATTATTATACCCCTTTTGGCAGATACAGAATTGTCTCCGTACCTTTATTTTCTCCGTCAGAAATGATATCTAACACTTCATCTCGCTCATAGAAAATATTCAATCTCTCAATACAGTTATTCAAGCCAACTCCATTAGATGAAGCTTTTTTCGGATCACTTTGATACTCTCCGCTAAGAAGCTTTTCTATCTTATCTTGGCTCATTCCCACGCCGTTATCCTTTATGCTAACACAGATATAATCTCCCAGCTCATATACAGATAGCTTAATTTTCTTGGTCCAATCTATATTTCTAAGACCATAATTAATACTGTTTTCTACAATTGGCTGCAAAATCATGCTAGGTATCTGCACTGATAAAAGTTCTGTATCTATCTCTTTTGTAAACTGTATTTCTCCGGCAAACCTTACATTTAAAATATAAATGTAAATATCTACTAATTCAATTTCTTCTTTCAAAGTAACAACATCCTTGTTCTTTTTTATGTTGTACCTAAAGAAATCTGCCACCTTTTGAATATAATTGCTGGTACGGTCTGCCCCCTCCATCATCGCAAGCTGGGCACCTGCGTTTAAGGTGTTGAATAGGAAATGGGGATTAATCTGAGATTGAAGATATCTAAGCTCAGCATCCTTAATATGATTTTCCATTATAAGCTCATTTTCTCTGAGCTTTCTGGTAGCCTCCATGGATTCGGTAAGACGTTTGATATAGTCCTTGATTGATAACACCATCTTATTGAATGCCATCGTAACTACACCTACCTCGTCGTTACTTCTAACTTGAGGCAATGTAACATCAAAGTCTCCCTTTGAAACACTGTTAGCTGTAGAAGCAAGCTCTACCAAAGGCTTAGCGATTGTTGATGCAATAAGTACAACGAAGGACAAGTTGGCAAGACCGATAATAATGAGAGTAACTATATTTAATTGCTCTATTGTCTGCAAAGCCGACATCATAGATCCGTATGACCTGGAATTGCTTATAAATTGCTTGTTGTTTAGGCTTGTAATAGTAGCGTCTATATAACGATAGGTTCTAGCAACCTCCTCATAAATGCTCTTATACTTTTCAACATTACCACCACGCTTACTCTCCACTGCCTGATTGGTAAGCTCTAGATAGTTTTCTGACATACGCTTTATATTGCGTTCCATTACACGATTCTCGTTGTCATCTTTGTTATCTTCTATTGATGCCAACAAATCGCTATAGTTCTGAGCACAAATGTAGTATTGCTCTAACGCATCACTGGTTTTGGTATTAAGATAGCCCTCTGTAGCGCTCTGCAAACTATCGAGTCCACCGCTAAGCTGATTAAGTGAATTGTTACTTGCATAAACTGCGTTTAATGATTCTAGTACCTGAGCTGTTCCGAAATAAAGCATCATATTAACCAAAAACAAAAGAATTGTTGGCAAACAAAATGCCATAATCATCTTTTTTCTCAGAGGAATGGATCTAAGTCTCTCTCTACTCATTCTCCACCTCCTGAAGCTCATCACCTATATTCTCGCCATCTATTATCTTTGCATCAACGCTGATGTAATCTGATACATATCCAGTATCGCGATATTCAATATAGGCATTTGCTGCAGCTTCACCAATGCTAGCAGCATCAACAAAGACAGTGCTCGCAATAACTCCTTGCTTAATCCCTGTTAAAATGGTAGATGATTTGTTACTTCCAAAAAGCAAAATTGAACCAACTTTATTGTAATCAATCATAGCTTGATAGAAGGATGCAGTTGAATCTTCATCAAGGCAAATGACAACTGGCGCCAAATCATTTTCCTTAAACAGCTTTTGAACATATTCTTCTGTAGCATATGGATTAGTGCTATCCACTGTTCTTACATCGAAAGTTAATGGGCCATTTGGAAGCTCTACATCGCCTAAAGATGTCTGCAAATTATTGACAAATCCATAGGCTGAAGCCTCGCTTCCAGATGTACCGCCCAGCACCATTACCTTTTTTTGTCTACTCATACTATTTACAAGTGAATTGGCATATAAACTAGCTATGGAATAGCTATTAGTACCTATGTAACTAACTCTATATTCACTAACCACATCATTGCCTATTGCAAATACATCAATGCCTTTTTTTCTCGCATCCGAAAGGGCTGCTTCAGTTTCAGGACTATCATCGCCTTCCACCAAAATAGCATCGCATTCTGCCTCGATAGCCATTTCGATAAGATCTGATTTCTCAAAGCTTTCATCCACGCTATTGGAAATCATATCTAAATAGATATTTTTGTCAGCAAAAGCTTCTTTTGCAGAACTATACACCTGCTGCCAAAAATCAGAATTGTCATCTGAAGATATCATGACAACATAAGAATCGTATTGATTGTACTTTGCCTCAGCCATAAGACCTACGGCTTCTTCCATACGTTGCTTGTACAAAACAATGCTGATAATTGTAGCAATAAACATAAAAGCAACAGCGCAACCTGCCGCAATGGCAAGCGCACTGTTGCTTTTAAACTTTTTATTTCCCCCTAATACTCCCATAACATTAAAAATCCCTATTAATCTTCTTTTGGCATTACGATAGCGATGTGAACATCGTCAAGCTGCTTCTGATCTACAGTAGCAGGAGCATCCATCATAATATCCTGTGCGTTCTTATTCATTGGGAATGGAATAATCTCGCGGATTGATTCCTCACCAGCGATAAGCATAATCATACGGTCTACACCAGGAGCGATACCACCGTGTGGTGGTGCACCATATGTGAATGCATTGTACATAGCTGGGAACTTAGCCTTAACATCATCCTCACCAAGACCGACAAGCTTAAATGCCTCAATCATGATTTCAGGATCGTGGTTTCTGATAGCACCAGATGAAAGCTCAACACCGTTACATACTAAGTCGTACTGGTATGCAAGGATATCAAGTGGCTCCTGATTCTTAAGTGCATCCATACCGCCCTGTGGCATAGAGAATGGGTTGTGGCAGAACTCAAGCTCGCCTGACTCTTCGCCGATTTCGTACATTGGGAAATCAACGATCCAGCAGAACTCGTATGTATCCTTCTTCATGTGGCCTTCTGCAGCTGCACCAAGAAGCTTTCTAAATACGCCAGCAGTCTTCTGAGCAACAAGAAGTGGACCTGCTGCAAGACCAACGAAATCACCTGGCTTAAGTGAAAGTGCATCGATAACTGCCTGCTTTCTCTCCTGAAGGAACTTAGCGATACCACCAACGATTTCGCCGTTCTCATCGAGCTTGAACCAGTATGTCTTCTGTGCTGTGGCAACTTCTACCTCAGCGATCATAGCATCGATCTGCTTACGTGTAGCTGTAAGATTATCAACAACGATAGCCTTAACAACATTGCCCTCGAATGGACCAAAACCGCAATCAGCCATAACATCTGTAGCATCCTGAAGAACAAGGTCGATACGAAGATCTGGCTTATCACTTCCGTACTTATCCATAGACTCAAGGTATGGGATGCGTACGAATGGAGCTGTAGAAGCTGTATTGTAAACACCGTATTTTGCAAAGATTGGTGGAAGTACATCCTCGACTACTGCGAAGATATCTTCCTGAGAAGCAAATGCCATCTCCATATCAAGCTGATAAAACTCCCCTGGAGAACGGTCTGCTCTGGCATCCTCATCACGGAAACATGGAGCAATCTGGAAATATCTATCGAAACCAGATGCCATAAGAATCTGCTTAAACTGCTGTGGAGCCTGTGGAAGTGCATAGAACTTACCAGGGTGATTACGTGCTGGTACAAGGTAATCACGTGCGCCCTCAGGTGATGAGCATGTAAGGATTGGAGTTGTAATCTCCATGAAATCGTGAGCAATCATAGAAGCACGAAGCTCTGCTACGATTTTGCTACGAAGGATAATCTTGCTCTTAACGTCTGGATTACGAAGATCAAGATAACGATATTTAAGACGAGTGTTCTCATCTGCTTCCTTTGAACGATTAATCTCGAATGGAAGCTCGTTGTGAGTACACTTTCCAAGAACCTCAATTGATGTAGGAACAACTTCAATCTCACCAGTTGGAAGCTCTGCGTTCTTAGAAGAACGTTCACGAACCTCACCAGTGACAGAGATTGTAGACTCCTTATTAACAGAATCGATAACAGACATCATCTCCTCTGTCTCAATAACTATCTGTGTAGTGCCATAGAAATCACGAAGGATGACGAATCCAAGATTCTTAGACACCTTTCTAATGTTTTCGAACCAACCAACTAAAGTAACCTGCTTGCCAGCATCTGAAAGACGAAGCTCATTACAGTTGTGTGTACGTGACTGAGTCATTGTATATCTCCTCTTCTAATATAAAACATAGGGCTGCCAGTACCCACCGACAGCCCTTTAATAATACACCTTTTTAATATGCAAGTCTAGATATCTTGTGCGACTTGTCCACTTTTCCTGTAGCGTGCAAGCCAGCCTCCAAGAGCTTTTGAAGCTCTGCTCTTCCGATGACAAGCTTCGTATCATCATCCAGAGTAACGACAACATTTGTTTCGCAAGCAACGCAGCTTCCTCCCGGGCATCCCTCCTCGCAATCAGCATCAGCACATAATTTAGCACAGTTGCTGCAATCCACCTGATACATGTTCTTGCGATTAATAACACCTATTTCCTCCAAAGTGTTAACCATTCTATATACCGTGGCGCTACCTATATTTTTATCTATTTTAACAGCCTCTCGATATATTTCCTTAACACATGATGGATCACCGTTAAGAATGATATCCAAAATGGTGAGGCGCTGTTTGGTAATCCTACAGCCTGAATCTCTGAGCTGCTGTATGATTATTTCCCTTTGTTCACTTCCCATTACATCCATTGCTATATCTATCCTCTTTCATTAATGAAAAACCCAGCCCTATAAATGGGCTGGAGTTGTAGGCCTAACTATTTGTTTAGAATTTTGCTATCAGCATATTCTTTGATAGCCTTAAAGCTTTCCTTGCTGATGACATGCTCAATTCTGCATGCATCCTCTGAAGCAATCTCCTCATCAACACCAAGCTTCACAAGAACTTCAGTGAAGAACTCATGACGTTCAAGAATCATCTCTGCGATTTCCTTGCCCTCATCAGTAAGATATATATATCCAGCATCAGTAACTGTAATTTGATTCTTCTCACGAAGATTCTTCATTGCAATACTAACTGAAGATTTTTTAAAATTTAATTCGTTGGCAACATCTACAGAACGAACAACTGGTAGCTTCTTACTAAGAATAAGTATTGTCTCTAAATAGTTTTCTGCAGATTCATTAACAAATGTTCTCAAATTGTACTCCTCCTAATGATGAGTTGAAATTAATCAATTGTACGCAACTCACCTAACTAGACTATCACACTTCTGACTATAGTGCAACCACTTAAACTATAGTTAGTTTACCCTAACTACCATCTTTTTTCAAGTATTATTAATCAAATCTAAAACATTTATTAAATAACTCCTCAAACTGTTGACGCATGTATATTTTAAAGTTAAAGTGCAAATAGATTTTCCGAAACACTCTAGGAGGTGCCTATGAACGATTTCAGATATCGTATGGCAAAATTTTTCAGTGGCCGTGCAGGAGTAGATAATTTAGGTAGAGCTTTTGCAAGAGCAGGCCTTCTACTGATGATTCTCACCATGATTACTCATTCATTAATTATATATCTGCTTGCTATGGGATGTGTCGGCTACTCTGTTTGGAGAATGCTTTCGAAGAATTATCAAAAGCGTTATTACGAAAACCAGAAATACATGGAAAGGACAGCCGGTATCAGAAGTAAGCTTTCCGGATTTACATACAATTTTAGAAATTTTATTACAGATACTAAGTATAAATTTAGGCAGCAGAAGATTTACAAGATTTTCAAATGTCCTAGCTGTAAGCAAAAGCTTAGAGCCCCTAGAGGCCGCGGCAAAATCGAAGTAACCTGTAGTAAATGTCACACAGTTTTTATTAAAAAGGTGTAAGACTTGTTTGGATATATAAACGCTGATTTAAGACAGCTATCAGAAACAGACAAAACTAAATACCAACAGTTTTATTGTGGTCTTTGTCATGCACTAGGTGAAGTCGCAGGTTTAAAAGGACAGATACTTTTGAACTATGATTTATGTTTCTTGGCAATACTCTTGCAGAGCCTTTATGAGCCTGAAATCACCAGTAACAAACATAGATGTATCATTCATCCTTTTAGACAAAGAGATTTTTATCGCAGTGAGGCCATAAAATATGCTGCAGATATGGATATATTGCTGTCCTATCACAGTCTTATGGACCACTATTTGGATGACAATTCAAAGATTGCAAAACTTGCTGCCAATTCCATCAAGAGCAAATACGAAGCGATAAAGCTTCAGTATCCTAGACAGGCTGCTGCGGTTGAAAACTATATTTCTTCCCTTACCGCTTCTGAGCTAGATGGTGAAACAAACATAGATAAAGTATCCAGCTACACTGGCGAAATGCTCGGCACTCTTCTAAACTGGAAAGAGGACTCCTGGGGTAAGACCCTTCATTGCATGGGCTTTCACATGGGCAAGTTCATATACATTTTAGATGCATATGAAGATTTAAAAAAAGATGAAAAACGCGGGCGTTACAACCCATTATCATATATGAAAAACGAATCTCCAAAGGAATACGAGACTTTTGTAAGAATAAATCTTACATCTCTTATGGCAGAATGTGCCAAATCCTTTGAACGATTACCAATCGTGGAGAATGCAGATATTCTTAGAAACATTATCTACTCGGGAGTATGGACTAAATACGAATATCTTCAAATTAAAGAAAACAAAAATACTAAAGAGGTAAAGCAATAGATGTTTGATCCCTATAGCGTTCTTGGAGTTACAAGAAATGCTTCAGACGATGAAATAAAAAAAGCATACAGATCATTAAGTAGAAAATATCATCCAGATGCCAATATAAATAATCCTAACAAGGCACAGGCTGAAGAGCGATTCAAAGAAATCCAAGCTGCCTATAATCAAATCATGGATGAAAGGCAAAATGGAAGCTATTCCAGTGGATACGGATACAGCAACAGCTATTCCAATTCCTACAGCTACAACAATTACAACGATAATTCTTCATCTATTGAAATGCAGGCTGCTGCCAACTATATCAACGCAAGACAATTTGCAGCTGCAATGAATGTGCTTTACTCTATTCCTGATGCTAATAGGGATGGCAGATGGTATTTCTTCGCCGCAGTTGCTTCTCAGGGATTAGGCAACATTATGGATGCAAGGCAATTCATATCACGCGCCATTGCACTTGAGCCAAGCAATTTTAGATATAGACAATTCGAGCAAAGCATCAATTTCACCTCTGGTTGGTACGAAACTACCGGCGCCAGCTACGGCTACACACGGCCATTTGCAGGAGTCGCCAGATGGTGCATCAGCATGGCACTACTCAATCTCCTTTGTAATATGTGCTGTTGCTTTGGAATATAAATTCAGTTAATAACTAGGTCATTCGGACCGTTCATATATTTTCTCCCTTCAAAAGAAACCTCGGGATCAGCCGCCCGAGGTTTCTCAATGTCCATATTCAGTTATCATTCACACTCGTTTTTTGTATAACCATGCTCAACTATGCTGGGCCCGCACTACACACCGGCGTGATTTTGCGAATATTGCTGTTTTCCTTATGTTCCAAATATATGCATCGCACATGTGTCTTGTTGCGGAATGAACCGTTTGAGAAAATGTTTTTATATTTTGGCGGACACTGCAGTTTTTAGTGTACTTCTTAGGCTAAGGAGACTTGGTTTCATATTACGTTTGCTAAGTAACATAACAAAGCAGGTTTTGCATATCTAGGTACCGTGCTCCATGCGACGTCCTGTCGCTTACGCACTTGCGCTGCCATCCGTGGCAGCGCATACCTATATATTGCAAAACCTGCTTTTATGTTACTAAGCTCACTCCAAAATCAACCAAGTTCCCTCTTAGTCTAAGAAGTACATTTTAGTTTTGTATGTGTGTCCGCCAAATAAAACATTTTCCCAAACTGTACAGGCCTGCAAAAGACACATGTAAATAAAGATGCATAAATGGAACATTAGAAAAACGCAATATTCATGCAATACGCCGGTGTGTAGTGCGGGCCCCAGCATGGTTGAGGATGGTTACACATTGTCATGGATGTGAATGATAACTACTATTTTTTTATTAAAGCGACTATGTTTTTGACGAGAAGCGCCATTGCAATCATTATGAACACTTCTGTGGCAAACAATGCGCTTATCTGCTTTAATCCCATTGCTCTTCCTTCAAGATTATCACCGATGTAGTAAATAATAATATGATGCACTAGGAAGACTTCGTAGGAAATCTTGCAAATCTGTTGGCTTAAATCATCAAAAAAATTTTTGCTTGCTTGTGTAGGCTCTAAGGCAAAGAAACATAAGAATAGCATTAGGGCATATACAAGGTTATTAACTGTTATTGTTGTAGGTAATTGTGTTTTTAAGACGATTCCTGTAAGAATAACTACCGCTGAGACTACCAGGCTCGTCACTTTAAATGCCTTTTTGTCCATAAGCCTTGGAATCTCTAAAATCAAAAACATTCCCAAGATAAAATCATATGCCTTTACAAATACATTGGTCCAAGGTGATGTTGTAATTACGTTTCCAAAGATCAATACAACGTAATAGATTGTGGCAACTAAAATAGTGATATATCGATTCTTTTCCATACAGTATCTAAAAACAGGGAAAAGTGCATATAGCATAATGAGTGCTCCTAAGAACCACTCTCCTACATGCAGACTAAATGTAGGAAAAAACTGCTCGAAGTAACCATCCATTCCAAGTAAATTAAAAATAGCTTTTGGCTTTGCTATTAATGGAAAATATCCGAGCCACTCTGGCTTAAGCACATAAGAAGCTACAAGTGTAAACAACTCCACCACGTAAAATGGAATCAAAAGCTTAATAAATCTTCTCTTGTAGAAATCCTTAATATCCCAATGCTTTTTGCTAGACAGCATCAATCCGGCACCTGAAATCATAAAGAAAAGGCTGACACCTATAATCGCAATATGAAGATTTGAATTTGAGTAATATACTGTACCCTTTTCCAGGAAATTGTAGTTTCCTTTTTGTTCCAGCTCTACCATAAAGTGGTACACAATAATAAAAGCAAAAGCTAAAACCCTAAGGTAATTCATTGCCAGGTATTTAGTTTTATTCTCCATCGGCTGACGTTCCATAGGTATTAAGACCTCCATGTAATAAGCTTATGAGATAAATGATTAATTAATATAGCGCAAATAATTGTGATTACAAGCGATATAAGATAGCACATTATAGTTTCTGCATTTGGCATAAGCTCTATAACTCTAAAAATCACAAAATGATGAACTAAATAAATTGCAAATGATATTCCACTGAAATATTTAAGTGCTTTTGATGCGCTGTCGCCATATGGTATCAGCGAGAATATATTCAACATAAGATAAAACAGCGCTAGGCCTAAAAGATTCTTCCAAGGCAATACATTGCCATATACTGGAAGCTTTACAAAAATGACTAGATAACAGCTGACAAGAGCAAGCAGGATTTTAAGTGCTCCTGGCTTAAGCCATGTGCCATGCTCCTGAAACAGCATCCCAATCCAAAACAAAAACATTGCAGTAAACACACTGGAATCTGGTGGGACTACAGGCTGTATTCCATAGAACGATTCCGCAAAATATAGCCCTGCAATTATTATAGTGGAAAGCAAAGGCAGCTTTTTCATTAGCACTCTAAACAGTGGATACAGGCAATATATAAAGAGAATCATTCCTGTGAACCACTCTCCTACACATGCATACGTAAGCACACCGTACAAAGACACATAAGTGTCGATTCCTAAAAACGATAATAACAGCTTTAGCCCATGACCACCCCAGAGCATGCTTTGTTTTTGTATGCTTAGGAAAATATACGCCAGTATAAAGCTAATCCACAAAGCTGGATAAATAGATAAAAACCTCTTTTTGAAATAAGTCTTTATATCTACATTCTTACTGGTCATATGTATTAAATAACCTGACAAAACAAAGAAAATGCAGGTACCAACACTGCCCCAGCCACCATTTTTATATCCATATAAAATAGATTCTTTCAAAACTAATTCATTACAAAAGTGATAATTGAAAATCATTAGAATTGCAAGAATTCTAACAATATCAAATTCTGTTTTTCTTTTCAAAGAAATATCCTCTACTATTATTTATTAAGGGTCGAAAAATGAAGCTCTCTTAAACCTTCTACTTCATCGCATATCTTCTGTAAAGAGCAAGTGCCACAATCCATAACAACATTTTTTAAGATATGATCTATGGTTCCTGTGATGTCTTCCATATGCTTCGATTGCTCAGCTAATGCTTTATAATCAACATCTTTTGCAGTAATGAAAATCAGCTTAACTGCCTGGACATTTTCATTTTGATGATATGCATCGATAAACATTTTGCCTACTTTCGCAAAATCCAGTCCGGCCTTAAGAGAAGCTTTCCCAACACGCACTGGCTCTCGTCCACTGGAAGCAGAAATGCGAGTCATATACCCTTCTGGATTGATGTGGTATTTAACATACTCAATCTTTCTAATTGAATTGTATAGTGTGTTGCCATCGCCTAGGCTATCTTCCTTTACTCTGACTATTGCAATTCTCGCATAAGAAATATCTTCTGTAATGTCTGCTAAATCTGGACCAAGCAAATAAATCTGGTCATTTGGCACTAGGTTATCATCACAAGTAACAGCTGTTGCGCTAACAGCAAATTCTTCTCCGCCTCCTAGCTCATAAGCCATATCAGCTCTAAGAATCAAATTGTGGTCCCCTACATCCTGCCAATCCGTATCTACGATATTTAGTTGTCTAGCTTTTCCCAAGTCAAAGCTTCCAAACAGCCCTCTTATGGCTTCGTCATATAGCTTCATTAGATTTTTCTATCTCTCTTAATCTTATCGTAGTGCTTCTGCAAAAGCGGCTGAATTGCGCTGGCAAGCTTCATATCCAAATTGAAAAAATACACGATAAGAGACAAAACAAATAATGCCACGAATACAATTGCAATAATCAATAATACTTTTAACATAACTAACTCCTTAATCTTGCAAACTCAGCAGCACCAAGAGCTCCTATCAACTGTGGATCAATTGGTAAATCTATAACCTTTAGTTTAAGCACCTGTTCTATTGCAGCCTTAAGCCCTGCGTTTTTTGCACAGCCTCCAGTAAGTGTAATCTTATCTACAGCGCCAGCCTTTTTTGACATTACAAAGCAGCGCTTAGCCACTGAAAGCTCAATGCCTGCAGCAATCTCCTCCATTGGCTTTCCGTCTCCAACCAATGAAATGACTTCTGATTCCGCAAATACGGTACACTGTGCTGTAATAGGAATGACATTTTTTGCAGAAAGGGAAAGATTGGAAAACTCATCCAAATCCATTTCAAAGGCTCTAGCCATTGCCTCAAAGAAACGTCCTGTGCCTGCTGCACATTTATCATTCATGGCAAAATTCAAAACAGTTCCATCTGTATCGATTGCTATTCCCTTAACATCCTGTCCGCCAATATCAATCACAGCCTTTACCGATGGGTCAGCAACATGTACTCCCATGGCATGACAGCTTATCTCAGAGATATTTTCATCTGCAAAAGGGACCTTATTACGTCCGTAGCCTGTACCTACAAGATATGCCAAATCCTTAGCACTATTTAATTCTGGTACCTGAGCCACAGCCTGATCAAGGGCATCCTGACAGGATAAAACCGCATTAATGCGGCTCTTAAGTGTGACATCAGCCACCATCTTTCCATTCTCATCGATTATGACACACTTAGTATATGTACTACCTGAGTCACATCCTCCAAAATATCTCATCTAATCTCCTAATCCTAGTCCGCATGTTACGGTCTCAAGCCTGTCCATACTCCGCTCGACAACACGTCTCGCTAAAGTATCGGCCAGAGCTTGATACCTACATGCTCATTAAATAATATCTAGTTTACGTAATACGGCGTGCATACCTCCCACAATTGGTGCGGTGGTTGGTATGTAGAAAACGGACTCGCCCTTTAGGTCACGCTCAGTAAGATTTGCATCAGCTGTAATCCATCCTAAAAGTGGAATATCTCCTAAATCCATAAACTTCAAAACATCCTCTGATGGGACGCGATTTACTACAACACCAACCTTGTCATACATAACAAGATTATCAGCAACTCCCTTAATTGTCTTAACTACATCGCAGCCTTTTTTACTTGAGTCTGTGACAAGAAGCAGATGTGTGACCTTTTCCATTACTCTTCTATTAATCTGCTCAATACCGGCCTCGCCATCAATGACAATGTAGTCAAAATTATCTGCAATTGTAGAAATCACTTCTTTAAGATAGGTATTGATTTTGCAATAGCATCCGGCAGCCTCTGGCCTTCCTATTGCAATAAAAGAAAAGCCATCCATTTCAACCATGCAATCGAATATACGATATCTGGCTTCGCCAAGCACCTCTACAGTAGCTCTGGCATCTCCATTTTCTGCAGCCTCAACCGCCTCTTTTCTGATGTCATCAAGAGTAAGTGTTGGTTCTACACCAAGTGCCGTAGATAACCCAACAGCTGGGTCTGCATCGATTGCAAGTATCTTTTTATCTGGATAGGCTTCAACTAACAATTTGACCATTACTGCAGCCAAGGAAGTCTTACCGACTCCCCCTTTTCCAGCAACGGCCAACACTATAGGCTTCTTTTCCATAAGTTATTCTCCGTTAATATATCTTAGGCTTCACCATGCAGCTTCTTAGTCATGTATGTAATAAGCATATCAAGACCAGCAGCATTTTCACCACCACGTGGGATAATGATATCAGCATGCTTCTTTGAAGGTTCAACAAATTCCTCGTGCATAGGCTTAACAGTCTTTGAATACTGTTCAATGATAGACTCGATGCTTCTGCCTCGTTCAATCATATCACGCTGAATACGACGCATAAGTCTTTCGTCAGCATCAGTATCTACAAAGATTTTGATATCCATCAAATCTCTTAATTCTTTATTTTCAAGGATAAGAATTCCTTCCATGACAATAACTGTCTTTGGCTCGATTCTAATTGTCTCTGAAGAACGATTGTGATTAACATAATCGTATACTGGCATATCAATGGCATATCCTTTAATAAGCTTTCGAACATCTTCTGCCATCATATCTGATTCAAATGAATCTGGATGATCGTAATTGAGCTGACTACGCTCCTCAAATGACATATCAGGATGTGCTTTATAATAAGCATCATGGCTGATAACAGCAATGTCCTTTCCAAAATAATCCTGTAGCTTCTTGATGATAGTAGTCTTGCCTGAAGCAGAGCCACCTGCAACGCCAAGAACGCAAATTTTCTCTGACATAAATACTCCTTATTGCATTTTAAAACGTTTAAACCCTATACCATACACTGCCTTTGCTTCCATTATGACAATAAATGCGTCAACGTCAATCTTTTTTGCAACGCGATTGACCTGATACATTTGTTTATTTGAGCAGGCACACATGAGTACCTGTCGCTCATCTCCTCTATAACCGCCTTTTGCGGTAAATATTGTTGTACCTCGACTAACTGCTGTATTGATAGCTTCCGCTATTTCCTCTGCATTGTTGGTGACAATCATGCACATCATACCAGCGTCTGCATTAATCATAACATGATCAACAACAATAGCTCCAACGTAGCTGATTATCAAACCATAGCATAACGCCTCGAAAGAATGGGCGTAAGCAATTGTATCAATAACAATAATGACTATATCAACAATTAAAAATATTCTTCCAAGTGACATGTGTGGGTGTTTTGCCTTTACCATCATCAAGATGAAATCAGCTCCACCCGTAGATGAATTTCGCATATAAACTAAAGCGTATCCAATGCCTGTAAGAACACCAACCACTAAAGAATTCAGTAAAATATTAGAAAGCTCTATTCGTGGAATTAAAGGTGCCACAAAATCCATCATTACCATGCCGATGGCCATTGTCTTAAAAGTCTTAAACAAAAACTTCTTTCCTAGCACTTTGTATGCGGCAAAGATAAGCGGAATATTCATAATAATGGTAACTATACCAATCTTCCATCCCCAATACTGGTAGAATATCATGGCAATACCAGATAAACCAGTAAGCGGGAACTTTGCATCTGCTGCAAAATTATATAGGGCAATACCGATGCAAAGACCTGAAAGGGCATCCATTATTATGTCGATAATAAGATCTTTCCATTTTTCTGAAGACATTTTTATTCCTCCGCGAACTTCTTAACGATGCCGTGAATTACACGAACTACAGTATCCATTCCTTCAGCTGTAATATGCTCCATTGGTCCGTGGAAATTGTATCCACCTGTTCCAAGGTTTGGACATGGAAGTCCCATAAATGAAAGTCTTGCACCATCAGTGCCGCCACGAATTGCTACTGCCTTTGGATTCTCTCCAACTTCCTTAAGAGCATCAAATGCATAATCGATAAGGAACATGTGTGGCTTAATCATTTCAAGCATGTTCTGATATTGATCCTTTATTGTAAGCTCGCATGTGCCGTCACCATATTTCTGATTGATGATGTTGGCTGCATGCTCCATAACCTTTTTCTTTTCTGCAAACTTATCAGCATCATGATCTCTGATAATATATGAAAGCTCTGCTGAGGCAACCTCCCCCTTCATATTAAGAAGATGGAAGAAACCTTCGTAGCCTTCTGTCTGGCTAGGTGTCTGAGTAGGTGGAAGTAAACTGTTAAATTCCATTGCTACAAGAGCAGCGTTAACCATGATATTTTTAGCATCACCTGGGTGAATATTTACACCATTAAACTTTACATCAGCAGCTGCTGCATTAAAGTTTTCGTACTCTACAGCACTTTCCTCTCCTCCGTCTATTGTATAAGCAAAATCTGCTCCAAAACGTGCAACATCAAAATTATCTGGACCTGCACCAATCTCTTCATCTGGAGTAAATCCGATGCAAATCTTGCCGTGAGGCTCATTGCTGTTAATTATCTCCTCAGCAAATGTCATAATTTCTGCAATACCTGATTTATCATCTGCACCGAGAAGTGTAGTGCCATCTGTGTGAATAAGTGTACGTCCCTTTAATGTCTTAAGATGTGGGAAATCTGCAACCTTTATCACACGTCCTGATGTACCAAGGACAACATCCTCGCCATCATAGTTTTCAACTACAACAGGATTTACATTTTCACCATTGAAGTCAGGTGCTGTATCCATATGTGCTATAAAGCCAATTGTCTTTTTATTTTCATAGCCAGCAGTTGCTGGGATAGATGCATATACATAGCATTTATCATCAACCTCAGCATTTTCAACTCCAATTTCATGTAGCTCTTCTACAAGTATCTTTGCTAAATCAAACTGTCTTTTAGTGGATGGCACTGTTGTGCTTCCATCATCACTTGTTGTGTGTATTTTTACATATTTTAGTAATCTCTCGTATGCTCTCATTTTTCTCTCCTTTTATATTAGGCCCATACATCTGAGGATGTATAGCCATAGCGTCAAAGTGAACGCTGAAATAATTGTTGTCAGCATAACTATACTTGCTGAAACGGTTCCATTATAACCCATAGATTTTGCCATGACAAATGTAGAAACCGTTGTTGGCGAACTAGTCATAATTAGAATTGCAATCAGCTTATCATGTGTGTAGCCCATTGATATGGCCGCAGGAAGAATGATTGCTCCAAGTCCTACTAGTTTTAAAAATGTTGCCAATAATGTTGGCGAAATTTGTGTTATTGCTGATTTAAATTTAAAGCTAGCCCCAAGTGCCATAAGACCTAGCGGTGTTGCCAATCCTGTAAGATAATTCAAAGTTTTAGGAAGAAGGATTGGTAATGGGATCAGCGTTCTGATAAGTCCTAAAATAATTCCAATAATAATAGGATTTGTAATCACGCCCCACAAAGTCTTTTTAATAAGCTTTAGACTTAGCGTTCCGTCGGCCTGCCCAACAGTTAGCACAATTACCGCAAATATATTATAAAGAGGTACTGCACCTATTATCATAAGAGGGGTCATTCCAGCATTTCCATAAAGATTAGTTGCAATTCCTACTCCCAGTAAAGCCGCACTACTTCTATAGGTTCCCTGAATAAATTCTGGTCTGATTTTCTTTTCCTTAAACAATAAGGAACATAAATAACCAACTATAATCGATACTACTGTCGCCAAAAAGCAAAAGACAACAAATCCTGTGTCCCACATTTCTTCCACATCTGATGTGGCTAGTTCCTTATATACTAATAGTGGCAACGCAACCTTAAATACAAAATTATTCAATCCTCTGGTTAGATTGTCATAAAAAATATTTGTGTACTTAAAAAAGTAGCCTAGTACCATCAAAAGAAAAACTGGTACTGTAGCATTTAAGCAAAAAACAAGATTCTCCATTTCAAGTATTCCTATTATCTTACATAAAACAGGGGTCCAGCATAAAACTAGACCCCGTGCTTAATATCTAATTCAACAAAACTACTGAGAAATCATGAACTCTAAAAGCTTCTTAGCATCATCTGGCTCATAAGCAATAAGCTCAAGCTCTGGAATAGTATCGTTTGTCTGGAAAATATTAGCAAGTGAAACAAACTGAGAAAGCTTTGACTTAAGGTTAAGTCTATCGCCTTCACCTGTAACAAGTTCAACTCTTCCTGCGCAGCTATCTACTACCTTAAAAAATGCCTCAGTATCTTTGATATTTGTGATTTTCATAGTTTCCTCCTTAAATGAAGCTCAAACAATAATCCAACTCTAAACTAATAATAGTACATATTATGTAATGTGTCTAATTAAGATTCTGTGAAATCTTTATATTATACGTTAAATCTGAATGTGATAACATCACCATCAGCTACAACATATTCCTTGCCTTCCATTCTAACAAGGCCCTTTTCCTTTGCAGCTGTCATAGAGCCGTTTGCCATAAGGTCGTCGTAGCTTACAACTTCTGCCTTGATGAATCCACGCTCGAAATCTGTGTGAATCTTTCCTGCAGCCTGTGGTGCCTTTGTGCCCTTTTTAATAGTCCAAGCACGTGTCTCATCCTCTCCTGATGTAAGATAAGAAATAAGTCCAAGTAATCTGTATGATGCAGTGATAAGCTTATCAAGACCTGACTCCTCAAGCCCCATAGCCTCTAAGAATTCCTGCTTTTCTTCCTCTGACTCAAGCTCTGAAATCTCCTGCTCAATCTGAGCTGAGATAACGAATACCTCAGAACCTTCCTTTGCTGCGTACTCACGAACAGCCTGTACGTTTTTGTTATTAGCACCATCATCTGCAAGGTCTTCATCTTCTACGTTTGCAGCATAGATAACTGGCTTTGCTGTAAGAAGATTGTACTCCTTAAAGTATGCTTCCTCATCCTCATCGTTAAGCTCAAAAGTCTTAGCCATGTTACCAGCTTCCATGTGATCTAAAAGACGCTTTTGCATAGCAGCTTCCTTCTGAAGTGTCTTATCCATACGAGCACTACGCTCTGTCTTAGAGTAACGACGCTCCATAACTTCCATATCTGAGAAAAGAAGCTCAAGATTGATTGTCTCGATATCTCTTAAAGAATCGATGCTGCCATCAACGTGAACAACGTTTGCATCCTCAAAGCAACGAACAACATGAACGATTGCATCTACCTCACGAATGTTTGCAAGGAACTGGTTTCCAAGTCCCTCACCCTTTGATGCGCCCTTTACAAGACCAGCAATATCTACGAACTCAATAGTAGCTGGTACTGTCTTTTTAGAGTTGTACATCTTTGTAAGTGCATCAAGACGCTTATCTGGTACAGAAACAACTCCCACATTAGGGTCGATTGTAGCAAATGGATAGTTTGCTGCAAGAGCTCCCGCCTTTGTAAGTGAATTAAAAAGTGTTGATTTGCCTACGTTTGGTAAACCTACGATTCCTAGTTTCATTTTTTCTCCTTCTTTCCCTTAAAATAAGGGTTTTCTGCAATTTATTATCTATTTTTACGCCAATTTTACGCCAATAGGAAATATCTCCCTATCAAAAAAGCCTGATTTTCAAGGCTTTCGAACCATTTTTCAACTGGCGCAAATTGGCGTATTGCTGGCGTAAACCATTCAAAATCTAAGATATATTAACATAATTTGCGGAATATCTCCACCCTGCATAAAGCAATAAATAGACCAGTCCCAACTGAGCATCCAAGACAACGATTTATTAAAAATCATATCTTTTAATTCAATTTCTGAATATCAGTCAAATCTATTCCCATAATATCAAGAATACTATCAAAAGAAACCGTAACAAACTCGCCTCTATATCTTTTTATAATATCCATCAATTCAGAATAAAACTTTTTGAAGTAATTCTTATTAAGCATTACCTTTAAATAGATAATCGCCACAACAATCGCTCTATTATTATAATTAGTCAATCCAAAATGATTGGCTATACTCGCCACTCTAACATTGCCAAAATCTGAATTATACAATCGTTCCTCATGAGCGCACTTATTTCTAACCAAGTTAAATATCTTGAGAGCAGATTGCATATCTTCAATACTAATTCTAAGTGAGCTAGCTGCCCCATATTGTTTAGCATTCTTATCAGAATAATACTTAGCAATAGTATTCTTTTCCATATTCTTCAAAACATTATACAAATGAGACATATTCCCGATTGTTAGATAATTAACCAATACCCACAATGGTACTGAACCATATGTTTCAATATAATGTTTGATTGCGCCTTCTTTATCAACCTGATCATGAATAGTCTTAGTTAGAATAGACACTTGCTTTAAAACATTCTTAGGATTATTATCAACATAATTCTGTAATTCCAAATAAGAATTTGCCTTAGGGTACTTCCTTGAAAATTCATGCGAAAATACAGTTTTAAATGAGTTTTCAAAAATAAGAATATATTTTAAGAACAAAAATCTTAGTTCCCTATCAAACAGAAATATTGCTTTTAATTCTTTAAAATGTGTATTTGTCTGATATTCCTCCGGATCCAACGGAACTCCATTAGTATCCTTTTTAAGAAATAAATCTTTATATCCATTTATTACATTATAGTAATTTTCCTGTTCAAGAAAACGCTTTGGCGTTCCATCAGTTGGAACAATCATTCCTCTTTGCCTTAATATAGTTAATTGCTGATTAAAAGTTTTATATTCTTTCATATTTTTCTCCAAAAAAAATGGCCAGGGCGTCGTACGCTTCCTGACCTAATCTTATGCTTATATTATAGATAGATTGCCTTTATCTGTCAAGCCATAATCATTATCAAAAACAAGCATTACAGAAATAATATAACACTAGGCACTAGCAAAATAAATATTATTTTATTAAATGTAATTACTATAAATTCATTCCAATTTCACAAATAATATCTCACCTGATCACAAAAATACGTAACGATAAAATAATGCGTCCTATCACAACCTTTTCCATATTTTCGAGTCACTTTCTCTAATAATTCAAAAACATATATTGTCTCCATTGCTCAAAATTGCTCTTATTATCGTCCATAAATCGTTCATTCGAATAATAAAACTCTAATAAAAAACTTGCTTACGCATTCTGTTCCGAAAGACATTGAATCTCATCTGTGCAACATGTTTTTATTTCAAAATCATCCGCATGCTTATTAATAAATTCTTTATATTCTTCACTTTCACGATATTGGATAAGTAAAGGCCAACTCTTTATCTCAGCAACTGACATACCATTATCAATTATTCCCCCAAAAATCCTAGATATTTCGGAATAATCATCCAATAACGCAGGTTTAGCAATTGCCAATTTGGGGCTCATTAATGAAACGTCAATCTGCTCAATATCAGTTTTAATGCTATCTATTCCATCTAGGTTTTTGCAAGCATTTTTTTCTCTAATACTGCCTGCCCCCACAAAACTCTTCAAAAAAAAGCAGCTATCTTGCGATAACTGCTCTATCCCGTTTCTGTTTCTTTTTTGTAAGAACTATCGCTCCTATGACAAGAAAAACTAGCCCAATCAAAAGGTATATCCCTGGGAAAAAGAGAAGAGCTAGCCCGGCAGCGCCAGGATCGAGAGGGTCCATTTTAGCGGCTCTATACATTATGTACCGGGTTATCGCATAACCATATGCAAAAGTTATTGCAGCTGTACAAAGCGCATATTTCCACCATTTTTGCATTTTTATCAAAAGAATAATGCAGATGATAGGGATAATAACATATCCGGACGAACATATATTTAAGAGCATTTTGTCAGTCATCTAAGTTTCCTCCAATTCCCACTGCGAATTTCGCTACCTTTAATTATACAGAATCCGTCTCCATCTTAGAATACATAATGTCAGTCGAAACGAAACAATTCCGGTCAAGACTCTTGTAATATGGTTGCAATATCACCATCAATACATATACTTCAGAGGACAATTCTTTTGGCAACAGTTTCTGCATTCCGGATCTTAAATCATTATACTCCGGTATAAAACGCTAAGCTTTGGTTATTACAGCAATAGCGCATGGCATGCGCCCGTCGACCACATGATACTCTACTCCGGTATATCCCTTGTCTTCAAAAAATGCCTTATATGAATCAAGATCAAACTGCCTTTTGAAATCTGCTCCGAGAAGAGTAATGAACTTAACCGCTGCTGTTCCCGTTCCCTTTGACATATTGATATAAGTCGGAATGATGATCTCACCTCCCGGCTTAACTACCCTTTCCAATTCATGAAGTGCCTTCTCCGGGTCAGGCAACAAATGGATCACGTTACCTGCAACCACTTTATCAAAGCGGGCATCTTTGTATTTGATATTTGTAATATCAGCTTTCTTGAACACAGCATTCGGGTAATTTCGGCATTTCTTTGCTGCTCGCCGAAGCATCCCGGTTGCAAAGTCTGTTGCGATCAACTTTTTACACTTCTGCGCAATATATATACTGATAGCACCTGTTCCACATGCGCATTCCAATACTTCATCCGACGAATCTATAAGTTCTGCAACCTTTTTCCCGGTACCGGTATATACCTTGTCGTTATAAATATTTTCAAATATGTCATATAAAGGTGAAATCCTGTCCCAAAACATGTCTTTAATCTCCTAACAACTAGTAGCAAATTATCTTCCAATATAAACGACTATCACTTTCCTGCAAGTTTTAAGAATTTCTTATCGTTCATTTGCTCGTTTGTAACATACTCCCCATCATGGAATAACGCATAATTCGTAATCGGTGTCGGTGCGTTCTGTGCTTCTTCTTTGCTTTCAAGATGTATTGCCTTGAATGCAATACCATTTTCTTTTGCCGTCTGCTCCAAAACCGGGACATATTTTGCATTGAACGGGCACTGATTCGTATAGTACAGAACATATCCCTGCTCTTCTATATGCGGATGTTTTGCACATTCCTTAAACTCCGGAGCTTTTGCATTTTTATCGAACGGCATATACCAAAGCTGAATACCATTATCAGCTTCATCGCTCACGACAAATCCTTTGTACTTCAGAAACTTCGGATCAGCCAGAAACGGTTTCTTCTTTGAAGCGCAAAGAATACAAAGCCCTTTTTTCCCCTTTTCCTTACTATCCTCGATGCAGGCAGTAAGTAGATCAGTAGAATATCCATGTCCTTTGAAAGCCCCGGACACCCAGAGACAGTCAATGTACATATATCCATCTGCCTCTATCGGAATCCATGCGTTTTCCGCCGGGATATATTCGATAAAGCACTTTCCGCGCTCTACGCTCTTTAGGAAAACAAGTCCTTCATCAAACCTCTCCGAAAGCCATGCCTTCTTAGAAGAAACCTGAACATCCTTATTATTTGATATCGCACAGCAAATATGCTCCTCTTCGAGGTTTTCTTTTGTTACATAAACATATTCCATGACCGCTCCTTTCAATGGATGTTTTTCTCTTGAACTCACTACAACGATAATCCCTCATTCCAGATGTCAATCATCTGCTGGCGGTCTTTTTCCTCATATTTTCGTATTATCATTTTAGATACACCTCATCAATTATGCTGAAATATAATCGCTCTACAAATTCGAAGTTGTCAGTCTGCAAGTTCCCCATCCATCTTAATCAAGAATTCTTCAAAGTTGTTAGAAATCGTATAATATGTATCTTCATCTGTATTACAGCTATCTATCTGACAATAGACTTTCTTTTCCGGATTGTATGCCCAAAGTACATCATCTATACCGCCTATGACCACATACCCCGGCCAACTGTTCTGAACATCATATTCTTCGTTGATTGCTTCCAATTCTTCTATCTTGTAAAAACGACCGTAATTGTTCTCTCCCAATGGGCCCTCTCCTCCGTTATGCTTACTTATGAATGCAAGATAGTCATCCGGAAGATTCAGCCCGTTTATTACTGAAATCACCTTTTTAGGCTTTTCATTGAAATCAAATTCTTTGAACATCTCTTTCATTTCCCTATAACACCTTTTCAAACTTCGATTTGTTAATTCACCTTATAAGCTTATCACATCTCATATTTAAAAAAGAAAATATTTTTAAAAAAATTAAGGTTATAAGCTTATAGGTTAAAATTCACCGCTTACTGAAGATATTATTAATAAAACCATTGAAGCTTACCTGCTAGACAAAAAGGTATAACCATCTACTATTTTTGCTCTTAGTTATACCTTGTTCGCTTCAATATAATGTCTCATCGCTCGCCAAAAGGTATAACCTGACATAAAATCCCACTCTGGTTATACCTTTTTGACTTCAATATAATGTCTCATTGCCCGCTAAAAGGTATAACCTGACATAAAATCCTACTCTGGTTATACCTTTTTGACTTCAACATAGTGTCCTATAGCTCACCAAAAGGTATAACCATCTCCCATATCAGCCCATGATTATACCTTCAAAGAAAAAATGAGGGTCCGAAGACCAATGTCATTAAGTTAAGATGACATTGGTGTGACTACCCTCCTAGGTTTACCTATTGTAAAATCCTCCTTAATATGTTGATGCTCTGGAACTTGTAAACTTCCAGCTTCCATTTTCTTTTCTAAGAGTAAAGTCTCCCTGCAATCTCCAGTTTCCTTTACTTCCACCGTAGACAGCAGCAACTACTCTACTTTTACCTGTCATGGATGCCTCATCACCATAAACACTTACTTCAATATCATCATGCTCAGCTGAATAATAATTAAAGGTGCCATTTTTTAATCCGTTTAAAAACTCATCAGCTGACTGCTTTACACCGGTCATATGATAGAGACAATAGTCTGAAGACATAAGACTTCTAAGACCTTCTATGTTTTTCTCTATCATATAGTCCCAGTAGTCTTTATATAGTTCTGAAATCTTTGCTTCTTCACCCATATCCTTATTCCTTCTGCTCTGCTGGATCAAGCATCTTGATTACCTTAGCAGGCACACCACCTACAACTGCATATGCAGGTACATCTTTTGTAACTACAGCACCAGCTCCAACAACTGCATATTCACCAATTGTTACACCATCCTCCATTTCTATTCCTTTACATCAAACCGTTAGCGGAAAACCACTTTTCAACTGCAGCCTTCGCATTTGCAGCCTGACTTCCGGTAATTGCAAGTCCTTTTTTCACCTCTGCACCCTTAGCATATTTTTTAACATCACGTTCACTAGAACCCATTCCACTTCCTTCATTGGTACAAAGCGGAAGTACGGTCTTTCCTGTAAAATCATATCTTTCCAAAAATGTTGCTACTGCCATAGGAAATGTTCCCCAGTAATTTGGATAAGCAAGCACAATGGTGTCATACTCATCAACACCGTCAAAGTAATTTGTAAGCTCTGGGCGAGCATTTTCTCTTAAATCTTTCTTTGCTTCATCAATGCAGGTCATGTACACCGGAGAATAAGGATTTAACATCTCAATCTTGAATGTATCTGCATCTATCAGTTCTTTCATCTGGTTAACAACGATTTCAGTATTTCCCACCTTTACATATCTCATTGCTCCACCAAAATAATTTTCATCTGCTCTAGAAAAGAAAGCGATTAAAGTCTTTGCCATGGTTACTACCTCCTTTGTTGTTTACATTATCTCACGCCTGTTTTATAATATCCAATAGAAACATTAGATAGTTGATTTAATTTTTAAATATCAGGAGTGTGCTGTGACAACAAAGCAGATAGATTATTGTATAGAACTGGCTCGTACAGAGAGCTTTTCCAGAGGTGCTGAGAACATGTTTGTAAGCCAGCCTACATTTTCCTATCAGATAAAGCTACTCGAAGAGGAAGTTGGATTTGAGATTTTTGTTAGAAATGGAAAAGGGGCTACTCTTACTCCTGCTGGAGAACAGTTTGTAACCTTTCTGACAAACATGCGTGAGGAAATGAAGCGCGCCATTGAACAGGGGCAGAACTTCAGTGACAAATACCAAGACAATATTACTATCAGCCTAATGGTTAGACAGGCTATTTACTTTCTCCCAGAAGCTATTAAGGACTTTGAGAAGAGTAATCCTGGTGTTCAAATAACTCCCCTATTCCAATATGAAAACAGCATCGATAGCTTTTTAAAAAATGAATCAGATATCGTATTTGCCCTTGAAGATCAAACAAAACAGCTTGCAGGCACCATCGTCCACAAGCTGTTTCAAAGTCATATTTATTTAATTTGTGCTAAAAATGATCCTCTTGCAACCAAGAACCTTATTACTGATGAAGATATATACGGACATACTCTTATGGTAGGTGGCGGTTCACCTGCTCTACTTCGATCAGTTCAGCAAAAGCTTATTTCATCAGGTAAGATTAAATATTTTAATAGCCCAGATCATGACACCACACTTACTAACGTTGCTTCAGGCAAAGGAATCTGTCTGGCTCCCGGTTTTCTTAATGACCACAGCGGACAGTTTGCATGGATTCCTTATGACTGTGATGATACATTTTCATGTGTCCTCTGCACTCACAAAGCAGATCATCGTCAGAGTCTTGATACTTTTATTAAAGTGTTACAAAAGTTATATAACGAAGCAGTTGCCTTTCCGTTATAAGGCACTGCTTTTCATTTCATTATATTTGGCATTGGCAGCTTCGCTTGCTTTCTTTTCCCGCCATTTATCTACATTGCTGCAAATAGCAAAGTGCCTCTTCCACTATAAATTCTGCAAATCCAAATGCATATAGCCTAAGCGGCTATAATATCCTTTAATATATCATAATAATGCAATACTCTCTCAGGTGTATTCTGATCAATTTTTTCTAGCTTATTACCACATATCATATCATCAATTGATACGTTTAATAAATCGCTCAGAGCATATAAATTGTCAATAGAAGGAAGGCAGCTTCCGTTAAGCCAGTGATATATACTCTGTACACATGCAAGGCCTAAATATTCTTGAATATCATTGACTGAATATCCATTTGCTTCCATGAGCATTCGAATTTTTTCACCCGTTTTCATTTTATCTATAATGGGATACATTTAAATGCCTCCTTTCGAAAATAGCCTACAATACAGCCATGAGGATAACTAAAGACCAACCAGCTTAACGTCTAAAACCTGTGTCATGGATTTCAGCACATCTCTATGCCTAAATAAAAGTTATCAATTATCAGTTAGTAATTTATATGAAAAAGGTTAACAATTCAAGATTAATCAAATACAAATAATAGAAAACAGTTAAATATGCATGGTCATTATGACCATCTCCTGTTATGGGATCCGGAAGTAGGATTCGAACCTACAACATAAGGTATTTACTACCTTTGCGCTACCATTGCGCCATTCTGGAAGTCCTTACTCTTTAATTTGCAATAAAGAATAACTTGATTGTAACTTAACCCTGTTACAGGGAAGCTGGGTTTATAGTTTACGTATTGCAGGCAAAAGCATTATATTTCAATAAAAGTTGTCGCGTTAGAAACCTTTATCTGAGTATCAAGCTCAGATAGTAGTGTATCTCTTTTCTCCTTGAGTAAAGAAATCTTTTCCTTAATATTTAAAGGATCAACAAGCTCAGTTGTATTTTCCTTAACATATGTATCTACAACCTCAAGAGGCTTATCATCCTTTACTTTCGTATCTTTTCCTAGGATTGACATTCTCATACTTTCAGCAGTACTTTGAAGCTGTCTATTTTTCAACTCAATTTGGGTTAAACAATTATTTAATTCTTCTTCCATTTTTTCTTGTAAATTATATTCAAAATCAAGGCTTGAATCATATATATCACTCTTTCTCAATCTGCTTCTAAGAGATATAGCACCTGCTACAGTATATTCACCATAAGATGTTTTAATTACTGTCGCTGCATTAGAAGCAACGATGGCAGAATCAATTTTCTGATAACGAATAATTAAGTCCTCAATCTGCTGATATGCACTATGTGCATTCTTTGCAAATTCATCCTTTAGTATTCTTCCATCAAAAACCTTTTCTTCATTATGTTTAATACTATCGACAAAGCTTGCTTTAGCAATCTTGTCTGAAATCTTTTTTACAAGTAAATCTCTCTCATCAAGAGCCTGTGTAACTAACATTTTTTCTGACATAATCTTCCCTCCTAGAACCATTTTTCTTACCTATAATATAGTCTCACGGAATGTTAGATATGTCATTGAACTTGTAGTATAAAACATTATCAGTATCTTTTTATAGGCCACACAAATCAATGAATCTATTTTTCATTTTCTTCAGTTCCATCTTCTTGCAATACTGAGTGTACTCAATTCCTGCTTTATAAAATGCATCCTTTTTGCTCTCTTCGTCAGGATAGATTTCTTCTTTTGGCAGTCCCCATTTTGCCCTAAGTTCGTCACTGGAATAACTTACTAGGTTTTCTGGGTGTTCTTCAATTTCTTTTATTGATTTGTGCAAGGACTCTAGGTTCTCGCCTAAGTCCTCCTGCTCATATCCGAAAAATGAAACTTCATGCAGAAAAGAAACAACTACATCCAGCAAATTATCCTGTGTAAGTTTAGAATCTGAAACTAGAAATGATAAAGCCTCTGCCTGTTCCGTAAACTCATATGCATATGAATTTACTTCAGATAAATCTTCTGCTGCCATCAATTCATCAACATGTATTAAACCAACATCTGTCTCTAAAAATAAGCTTTCTACTTGAGACTTATAGACAAATAATACACCTTGTTTGCCTGAATCATTTTTGATTTTCATATTTCGAAGTCTTTCAACAAAAGCTCGGAATTTTTTAGACATCTTTCTTTTAAATTCGCCTATAGTAATATCATCCAGTTTGTTCAATTCATGTATTGTAATTGGATGCTCATAAAAATAAGCACTTTCAATTGAATTAATATCAAATTTCCTTATAACATCTTGTATATTACTCAATTGTTTTGATATATTCTCAACATTTATTTCTTTATAGGATTTGCATTTAAATTGACTTTTAGCAGTAGCTCTATCGATTGTTTGCCTATGTATACTTTTAACGCCAGAGAGAATTCCCTCCTTGATTAATCTTCCAAGATTTACTGGCTTGTACCCACAAACATTAGCAGCCAGGTTTAAATGTTCACAATCGGCTGCATAATTTTCAATATTATTATGGTCATGACCATGAATATTTAAACACCATGATAATCCATAGACTGGTTCATGTGAAAGAAGAATCTTGTCCGAAATAAAAAGAGGTCCCTCATAAATCTCATCAAAGCAATCAACATAATCCTTCTTCTTATCATGGTTACCTAACAACAAAATTTTTCTACTCGCCTTTATTCTCTTAATATAGTTGGACTGCCCTACGTCGCCTAGACATATAAATGTGTCATTCTTCATAATAATGGAATTGATTATATCAATTTGTTCATTAGGACTAATCCAGTTTTCATCCATCAATTTGCAGTCAGCATCATCAAGATGTAAATCTGAAAGTATATATATTGAGCCTGTTTCTGCCCACTTTTTAAAAGGTTCATATAAACTTGGTATCATTCTACACCTCTCTGCCTAATTATTCGTTCTTAATCAAATATTTATTACTAACCACCTTCATTGAAAGTGAAGCGCTTATTCGTTCACAATAAACAGGCTCCACCGGACGTATTACAATGCCTTCCTTCTTTCCACCTTTAGGATATTCCCCATCAGCTCTTTCCAATAAGGCTTCAACAGTAGGATACTTTGAAGGTAAGTCATTACCCACTTCTTCAATAGGGACAGTCGATAAATGCAATGTTTTACATATTTCTTGCATTTGCTTAAGTCCTACTCTATTTCCATTTACCCGTATCGTAAATACGTACCACTCAGGTTTAGTTAGTTTTAATCTGTTCTTTTGAATGCCCGGAGCACATAGCTCTCCCTGAATCGTAATTATGTTTAGATTATTAGCCTTATAATAGTCCATTAGTTTTGCTTCAATTCCCAGACTATTTACAAATTCATAAAAAGAACTTTTCCCATCATTCTTGTATTCATAATTGTGTCCTGTTACATGGAAGCCATCATCATCTATAGAAATAGAATGTGATGAACCATCCATCTTGGTCGAAATGTAATAATCTAGCCCTTTAAAATCATTTATAAGCTCAGGTTCTGCTTGAACACGTGTCTCGTCTGTGTGTGGTACATCAATTGGCAACTCTCCTATTATGGTTCCACCTGTGGTAATCTTTTCCTCTACTTCCCACTTTCTTACGCCTAGTGCTTCAGACACATCTGTTCCTATCTCATCGCAAGCATCTAATTCATTAAATTGTCCTAATGGCAACAGCAGGCCTTGAGAAATCTGCCCCCTAAACCTCATAGTCTTTAGTCTAAACCCTTCGCCTAAGATATCGTTTTTACGATAGCTGCTAATTCTAAGGAATTCAAACTCATCACGAATTGGTAAGAAACTATCTATTTCAAAATATACAGCCAAATCCATTGGCTTAAACTGTCCCTTATTAACAACACATTGCCATCCCAAAACAAAGGCTAATTCTATTTTGTCAGCACCTTCTATAGGCTCAATCTTCCATATTCTTTGTATACTTGCTAGTTTTCTCATTATGTCATTCTCCTCACTGTCTCAGTTATTATGATGATATTATTTTCACATGTGAATTCCTTATTGTCATTGAACTTGTAGTATAAAGAAAGCCCAGACTCTATAACTCGAGCCTGAGCTTTCTACATCTACAAACATTATTTGGGATTTATTACCCCTCCATAATATCTGGTAGTGGAAATGGAATTACATTTTTAGGTTCATTCTGACTAGCAGTCCACAATGTCAATTTTAATTGCATATTAAGCCAGCTTTCAGCTGAAGTATTCGTTGCTTTAGCAATACGTAAAGCCATATCAGGGCTAAGTGATGATTTTTCATTAATAAATTCTGACAAGGTCTTCCTACTAACTCCTAACATAAATGCAGCTTCAGTAACTGTTAAGTTAAGAGGCTTCATTACATCTTCTAAAAAAACCCTTCCGGGATGTGTTGGTTTTCGTGTCATTATTCTACCTCCTATTAATTAATGATAATCCGTATAATCAACAAGATATGCATCTAGTCCTTCAAAATAAAAGGTCATACGCCAGTTGCCATTTACTGTAACTGCCCACATATCTTTTTTATCCCCTTTGAGTGGATGCAAACGATACCCAGGTAAATCCATATCCTGTGGATTAGCGCTTGCATCCAACCTATCAAGCATTCTTGACAATTTAGGTGCATGATCTGCCTGCAATGTTTATCCTATCAGGAGTAATCTACAGCTTCAATAAATTCATAACCAATGTTGTCATGATATCTTTTTCTTCTGGTTTTGATTCTGCAATCATAAGCGTAATAGCAACGAGCGCTCCATCGCTAATAACCTTTTGACCATCTCGTATCAATGCATCGTTTTTATCTAAGAACTCTAAAAAAAGAGATGCAGCTATTCTTTTACAACCATCAGCAAATGGATGATCCTTTATCATAAAGTACAAAAGATTTGCAGCCTTTTCTTCTAGCGATGGATATACCTCACCACCAAAAACATCTTGATATACTGCTGCAAGAATTCCCTCTACTTTTCCAGTTTCTTTTTCGACACCAAATACATCTGAGCTAAAACTGTCTTCCATATGATTTATCATATTTCTACAATCTTCATATGTAATTCGATAAACAGGCTTTTTGCCTTTTGGTTTACTCAATGACTGATGATCATACTGATCCAAGAGAACAAGCGCGTCTGTATAAAGTTTTACTGCTCGAAGGACCTCTGCTTCTTCAATCTCCAAAGTGTTTGCAATAATCTTTGATTGAATCTCAACTGTCTTATTTAAGGCTAACAGTCTCTTTTCATTGACTGCATAGCCCTTCATGATATATTGCTTTAGAACATTGTTTGCCCATCGTCTAAAAGCAATACCTCTCTTTGAATTAACTCTATATCCAACAGATAGTATCATGTCCAAATTGTAAATCTTCGGTTTTCTACCTCCAGAACTTTTGTCGGAAAAACCGACAGAAGTCTCATCAAGCTCTCCAGAAGAAAGAATATTGTTAATATGTTCACTTATTGTTGCATGCTTTACATCAAACAATTCTTCCATTTGCTTCTGTGTAAGCCACACTGTTTCCTTATCTGGACTTACTTGAACTTCAATATTCTTTTCACCATCTGTAAATAAAACAATTTCAGTTTTCATAACATCGGCTCCTCTTATATCTATCTTTTATTCTATCGTTTTACGCTTATAAACTCTACTTTGAATTATCTTCCTCCACTACACTCAAATCTTCGTAGTCCTCTAGATAACCGCAACGTCGCAGATAATCTTTCCCTCCATCAACACATACTGCACCGCAAGAACATGATTTAAAATCATGTCTGGATACAGATTCAATAATATCTCCACATTTAAGGCATTTTATACAATTTTTAATTATTACCATCATTTTTCCTTTCCAGTCAATCCCAAATTATTACCGCAAAAGGGAATCTTTTATGTTCTATTATTAACCATCCTCTCTCTCTTGTCATTGAACTTGTAGTTCAGTGGCAATTACTTATTACGGGACAAACAGAGAAAACTCCCACAATAATCTGGCTTCGTCAGATACACCTTTGCCAAAAAAATTGCGACCTCATTTTTAATCAAACAGGAGGCACCGAAGTGCCTCCTGTTCTTTATAAATACATTGTGCAAGCAAACAACACTACAAATTCATTCCAACTAAAAATAAACCTGATATTACCAAAAGAACTATAACAATCTTTTTTACAATTCTTTCATCCAAGACTTTTGAGCTCTCCATTCCAGCAAACAATCCAATAATCATGAACGGAATAAGGGTTGCTGCTTGTTTCAATGAATCAAGCGTAAATACTCCAAGCAAATAATATGTAAAAATTCTTACTGTAGTTTCAACAATAAAAACCGCGCTTATATTGGCTTTAAATTCATCCGTTGTAGTAGTCACTCGCCCAACATAGGCAGCAAGCAACGCTCCTATCCCAAACAATCCACATAAGATGCCAGATAGTACGCCAATGATGCACAATATAATATTTGAATCCTTTGCATTTGTACATTGATATTCTCTAAAAAATATTTCAACAGCAATAAGAATAACAACGATTCCAAAGAACACTTTTAAATATTTAACATCAACACTCTTTAAAAGTATTGCCCCAGGGATACTACCACCTAGAACCAACAATGCTAAAGGAATATAGACTTTTTTATCAAGTTTTTTACGATTATTCCAAGTCAATATTAGATTTGTCGGGTATCCAAGTAATAATTCCACTGGAGATATATTAACGTTTACCACTCCAAATCCTAAAATAGATGTAAAGACTAGTGTATTTGCAAAACCACAAAGTCCCTTTATAAAAAAAGCACATAGCGTGGCAACTATCCACAAAGTCAAACAATAATCCCCCCTTATAAATCCCGATTTTGTCATCGTCTATAAAACTGAAAGTTATTTTCTGTTACATTCTATCCACGATACAGCAAAATCCACTAATTCACGTTGGTTCATCAGCTTTATGTCAGCATTGCCCACTTTTACCTTACATGTAGTATGGGCTACTTCAAATGCCCTTCCTATATCTTTGAAGTCCTCTCCATCAACATACAATGTTTCATAAGCTTTCCAGACACGAACACCATTCTCCATGACTGCACTGTGTTCAATGCAGGTATGTTTGCTTGAGTATTCTGCACGAGCATCCGCTAAATGAATGGAAGTATTCTTATCATAATCAACCCCAATCAGTAAAACTTTCCCATCGAGTTTATAAAGCCTCCCAATTGGTGATGAGTCTCCAAATATATTCGAAAGATCATGGTTCTCAGTTAAATACTTAGCATTCTTTCCCCAAGCCGCAACAGATCTAGCTGGATGGTCACTCCTTAATGTTCCAGGCCATGAACGGAACATTTCGGCAACCGCACCCATAGTGTTTGTCGGAGTAATCGCCTTATCATATGCCGGCCAGTTTTTGCGAATTGTATCCCAGTCAGCCTCATCTGCATCCCAATGAACTCCTGTTTCCGGATCAAGGTTTTTCCATGACTGTGTAGGCATCATAATAGTTCCATTCTGCCCCACAACATCAATCAAAGCTTCAATAATAGTCTGTGCACCACCACATACATATCCAATCTGTCCAAGTGATGTATGTACCATTACTGAATCACCATTCTGGAGCCCAACACTTTTTAATGCACTTACTATATCTGATTTAATGATAGTCTTCATACTCCACCCTGTTAGACATTTTAAATTTGTATTTTTCAAGCATCCGCTGATCAAGAACAGTCTTGCCGGTATGTGACGCCCCAGTAATAATAACAATCATAATTCAAATACATCTCGTCAGTTATCCTGAAATATGATTTGCCTCTAAAATTCCGATTCTATTTCTAAACAATTATTCTTTCTAAACTATTGTAAAACAGAGGTAATTCTAGTCCCAGTTTTTTTCCCTCATCATACACACATCTACAGCCATATAAAATATCATTAACATCACTGTGTAATGTCATAATTCTGTATGTAAGCTCGTTAGAAGAAAAAAGCTTTTTCATTAGAATTCCAGCCAATCCTGCTGGTATCTTATAGGGAAGAAGCTCATTTTTATATAAGCCCAAATTAACCCCTCTGCCTTCAACAACTTTCAATGTTTCCCGTATCGATTTCACTGCTAGTTTTAATGCTTTAGCATCGCCCATTAAATCTTTCGCTAATTGATTTGGATTATCTATCACGCCATTTCTACCAGCAGTTGATGTGACGCCAGCATTAATAGCCATATGAATCCAAATCCACTCAAGCATATCATAAGGAATCTCTTGTTTAATATCTGCAGATGTCAGGAGGGTTATTAAATCTGAGTAATTATCTATTCGAGCTTTTTCTTCAGCTTCAAGCATAATATGATCAAAGAGTACACAGTTAAGGTTCCAATTCTTATCCATATGTCCGCCTGCTGTTGGAAAAGCTAAAATATAAGGCAAACTTCCTACGAGCTGCTCGACTTCTTTTCTTTCGTTCCAAAAATTACAAAATAGTACAATCGTACCTTTGATATTTCTTTTGTTAATAGTATCTAGAGCACTATTAAGATTACCACTTGCAACACTAACAAATATGAAATCAAACTCCTCATTTTCATGTGCTGCCGTCACTCTATAAATGCCTTCTTTTTCTTCACCTTTACTATCATATCGTCCATCTAATAGATGAACAGACACTTCAGATGGTATGTCCTTCTTTCCATCTCTTAAAATATGAAATACTTCGTGTCCTGCCTTTTGAAAGGCGTATGCATAGGTCGTTCCAATAACTCCCAGTCCTAATATTGCCACTCTCATGATGTCTCTCCTATAACTGCGGATTTGTTAATTTAACTGCCTTCAATTATACAGAATCCTCCTCCAGTAAGGAATATACAATTCAAAACAATAACAAAAAAGAACAGCTATCTCTTTCGGAATAACTGTCCTATGTAAAAAACCTTGGTGTGACTCCCCCTCCTAGGTTTACCTATTCTATTTGGCATGAAACGTTTCCAATTTGATTAATATGTGCCATTATTTTACCATTCATGTGCCATTTAAATATCTAACAAGCGCAACTATCAATTATGCCCGCACTTATCTTGCTATATTCAAGGAGCTTGTTTGCAGCCGCAGCATCATTTTCTTCGATTATGCGTTTGAACTCCACAAACTCAAAGTAAAGTCTATGGCTGCCATCGTTAATATCCACTTCCTTGGTTTCGGTTTCTGCATCGTTAAACAGCACATCATATTCTGTCATACCATTTACATGTGGGTAGATGCATATTGTAGCATCTACGCCCTGAATTGTAGCTGGGCCAGGTGCAACACAATCTTTCGCTGCCATGCAGATACATATAAATTTGCCATAGTCGCAAGTTAAGACACCGCTAGTATCTATATCTCTTTCAACATTTGCATCATAATGAACTGATAAAGGCTTGCCAAAAAGACCTACCATAGCAGCAATATTATAAACATTTAAGTCACGAAGTGCTCCGCCATTATGAGCTTTATCAAATACTGCAGGCAATGTTTTTCCTTCGCTGAATGCAGGATATCTTCTAGACATTTGGCTATAATTAAAATTACAAAGCTTCAAAGGACCTACTAAATCTACATCCTTTTGTAGCTGCTTATATGCTGGCAAATGATAGATGCTCATAGCTTCAATGATAAATCTATTCTTAGATTTTGCTAACTTCTCTAGCTCTTCTAGCTGAGACAATGTTATAGTGATTGGTTTTTCACAAAACACATGCTTTGAAGCATTCAACGCTTTCTTAGAATACCCAAAATGCATATCATTTAAAACGCCAATATAAACTGCATCCACATCTGATGCAAGCAGCTCATCATAATCTAAGAACACCTTGTTAAGCTTATACTTTGCTGCCAAAGCCTTCAGCTTATCTTCACTCTGAGCTCTTCCACAAATGTAGATTTCTTCAAATCCTATTTCATCTATAAATGACAATACTTCCTGTACTATTACCCCGTTTCCAACAATTCCTAGCTTCATAATAATAACTCTCCTTGTACCTTCCTCTTATATTATTATTTATATTTTGGCATATATGTTTTGATTGTCAATTCTCTATCTACGGAGAGATTTTATGAAAAAGAAACATGTAGTATCACTTTTATCGTATTTTCCGAAGTGATACTAGAATTTGCCCAAATTCCGTCCCTCTCATAAAAAATGAGTATCACTTTATAGCGATTTCTAAAAGTGATACTTAAAAATGTAAAAAACAGCATGCCTTTGTCTATAATCTAGTATCACTTTTAAAATATTAGCAAAAGTGATACTTATTTTTGAAAAAATGGGCCAGCTTGGAGCAAATCTTAGTATCACTTCTTAAAAATCCCTAAAAAGTGATACTCCATTTTTGCTCACAAGCGTCAACACAACTTCCTTACAGATTTGATTTATGATAATGCAAGATAACAAAAATGAAGCAATACGCCACGGAATGGATATCATATTTACACATGTAAAAACTCCCCATGGAAATGAAATCCATGGGGAGTTAGACAATTCTTAGTTTGATGATGTTGAATGTGGCATGTAATCGTAAAGCTTTAATGCCGTAGAAGAAATAGGCATACTCTGAAGTACTACCTTGCCTGGACCAGTAACTACAGTGTTGAATAGACCTTCGCCACCGAAGAGTACATTCTTAACTCCCTTGATGGTACGAATCTCCATATTACAGTTTTCTGACATGGCAGCAAGATTTCCTGAATCAACCACCTTGACTTGGCCTGGCGCAAGCTCGTAATCATGTGCTGAACCATCAATTTCAAGGAATACTATTCCAGTTCCTGTGAATTTTCTCATAAGAAAACCTTCACCACCGAACAAGCCTCCACTAATCTTCTTTTGAATGAATACCTCTGACTGTACATTTCCAACTGTAGCAAGGTAGGATCCCTTTTGAACAATAAGCCCATTGCCTGGTGTAATCTCGATTGCTCTTATTGAACCTGGGAATTTAGAAGCAAATGCAATTTCACCAGCAGTATTTGCCACATATGTATTCAAAAACATATTCTCTCCAGTAAGCAATCTGCCAAACATCTTACCAAGGCCACCTGCTTCTGTCTGCATCTCGATGCCATCATCCATCCATGACATGGCACCTGCTTCACATTGAATTGCTTCCCCCTGATTTAACTGGCACTTAAGTACAGGTAAACTCTCTCCCGAAATTGTATAATTCATAATACCCTCCTTAAAAAACTATTTTAGCCATTATACAACTAAAATGAGTATTAATTGTTAAAAAAGTTATTTTCTAATATTTGACTTTATCTCCGAAACAACATAATATTTATATTCAATCAGACTAATACAGAAAGAGGCAAAACATGACTATAAATAACAACAAAATAAAAGGCATTATCTTTATTCTACTTGCCGCCTTAGGCTTTTCACTTATGACATTCTTCGTAAGACTCTCTGGCGACTTGCCTACAATGCAAAAAGCATTTTTCCGAAATACCGTAGCCCTAGCTGTTGCAACATATGCAATAATCAAATCACATCAAGGCTTTCACATTGGAAAAGGCAACCGTTTCGACATATTCCTTCGCTCTCTCTTTGGCACAATTGGACTCATTTCTAATTTTTATGCTGTAGACAGACTTGGAATCGCGGATGCAAACATGTTAAACAAGCTTTCACCATTTTTTGCCATAATACTTTCTATCTTCATTTTAAAAGAAGTACCATCAGCATTTGACATCATTACAACTATCATTGCATTTATTGGTGCCCTATTCATAATCCGACCAACTGGCAGCTTCACCGCAGTTCTCCCAGCACTCGTCGGACTACTAGGTGGATTTGGTGCAGGAACAGCCTACGTAATGGTTCGCAAACTCACCAAAAATGGAGTACGCACCCCCATCATAGTGTTTGTATTCTCACTATTCTCCTGCCTAGTAACCCTACCTTACCTAATAATGAACTACACTCCAATGACACCTCAGCAGTGGCTATACCTTTTACTTGCAGGCATCTCTGCATCACTTGGCCAGTTTTCCATAACAACAGCCTACAAATACGCCCCTGCCAAGGAAATCTCCGTCTTCGACTACACCCAGGTGATCTTCGCCGCCCTACTTGGCCTCATGTTCTTCGGCGAAATACCAGTAGCCCTCAGCATCATAGGCTACGCTATCATCATCGGCATCGCCCTCATCCGCTGGCGCCACGACCTCAAGGCCTAGGCCCGCCAGATACACCTTGCCCCACCACTTAGCACAGGGCCCGCACCCAGCCCATAGGACAGCGCCACCACAGGCACTCGCTATTGCCTTCAGATTATGATTTTCTAAATGCACAGTGTCGCTTCTTTATTGGTGGGTGTTCTTTTGATTCTTTGCAATTCTATCACTAAAGTCTGCTGAGGACAGACACAAACAAAGCTTAATAAGTGCATCCAATAAGTTTTAGCATAATTGCATGATTTTGAAATGAACTTAGAAAAACAAAAAACAGGTTTTGAAGAATTTAAGTATGGGCTGCCATGGATGGCAGCCCAAGGCTGATAGTGAAACGGACTGAACTTGAAGCCGGTACTTAAATCTACAAAACCTGTTTTTATGTTTTTCTTAGTGAATGTAATATGAATGCAATTATCCAAAATCTTATTGGATGCATTTTTTAATATCTATATGTCTGTCCTCATCATACATTAGCTCAGAATTGCAAAACCAACAAAAGGACACCCACATGAAGCTCCCTTTGTGCATTAAGAAAATCTATAATCTTCGCAAAATTCGCGAGTGCCTGTGGTGGCGCTGCCCTATGGGCTGGGTGCGGGTCCCTCAATATAAAAGGGGCAAGGTGTATCTGGCGGGCCTAGAACTTACAAGTGAAGGTGATGATGTCGTCGCGCCAGCTGACTTTGATGTCGCCGTGGTAGCGTTCCATGAGGCCTTGGGCGATAGAGAGGCCAACGCCGTAGCCTTCTTTGTCGATGTTGTGGGACTGGTCGCCGCGGTAGAAACGGTCGAAGAACTTGCCGTAGTCTACGTCGCCACCGTTTTTGTAGGTATTGGATACGCGAAGGTAAATGTTCTTTTTCTTTTTGTCGGTGCCTAGTCCGATGACTACTTTTCCATTGTCGTCGCAATATTTGATTGCATTGTCTATGAGTAAAGTTACAATTTGACGGATGTCGCCTTCGTGGGCCAGCATGCTTACACCATCGGAGATTGAGAGTTCCATAGTCTTGCCATCAGATATTGCTACAGGCTCAAAAGTTTTGGCGGTGTCTTTTACGATTGATGTAAAATCTGTTTCGACACGATCTTCCTTACTGTCTTTCTCGCTTGCTCGTGTAACTAATACTAGATTCTGGATGAGGCCTGTAAGACGATCTACTTGGCGCATGGTGGACTGGGTCCACTCATTTTCTGTGCCCATCATTTCAAGCATTTCTGTGTTGGCTTTGATTACCGCAAGCGGTGTTTTGAGCTCGTGGCTGGCGTTTGTGATAAATGATTTCTGAAGCTCAGCATTTTTGATTTCGGGCTGAATCAGTTTTTCTGCCCATGCACGGATGACAAATGCTGAGATAATCATTCCTAATCCAATTAGGATGCAGGCAAGTGAAACAAGTCTTCTGTTGATAGAGATTTGTGTGCTGCAATCTAGAACTACTACTATCGTTCCTCCATTTTCTCGGTCTGATACCATGTAATAATAGTCGTCGTAGCTACCAAATTTGAACCAACGCTTCATTACCGTATTTGCGTAGGTGACGGCTTGATTGGATTCTACAGCTGCTGTATGACTGGTAATTACCTTTTCTACTTCGCCTTCTTCATTAAATGTTACTGCAAAATATCTGGTTGAATAATAAAATTCATCCGAGATGTATCCGCTTTCAACACCAAATAGCTTTTCCAGCTGAGAAATAAAATCATTTTTATCTTTTATAGTTTGGCCATTGTCGGCTGATTTGTCGGATTCGATGCTCTCGTACTGCATAGGTAGGATGCCATCATTGTCGACAATGTACTGTATGTTTCCCCTGATTTGACTTCGAGTCATGAGGGCGTTTATTGCATAAATAAAGCCTGCAATAAATGTCATAACCACAAAGAATGACACCATTGCAGTCATTATGAATTTATTCTTAAGTCTTTTAATTGCTTGCTCACTCATTAACTATCACCTGAAATGGTCCGCCCTTATCGCCTTCTATTGTTACATTGGAATTGATGTATTCAAGCTTTCCCTGAAGGAAATTAACGTAAAGCCATATGGTGTCTTCAGCAACATCTTCCTCGTCGCTCCATACATGCTCTAAAAGATAATTGTTGTCTACTGGATGCTCTTGATTTAAAAGAAGAGCCTGCATTAAAGAAAACTCTTTGATTGATAATCTGACAGTGTTTGATGATATAAGTTCCAAACTGTCTGATTTGAGAGTGATATCACCAAAGGATATTTCTTTTGCGGCGTATTGGCTGCCTCTTCTTGTAAGGGCTTTTACTCGGGCAAGTAGCTCTTTCATTGCAAAAGGCTTGGTGAGATAATCGTCTGCACCTGCATCAAGTCCTTCTACCCTGTCATCCACCTCTGCCTTTGCTGTAAGCATAAGTACAGGAGTTACGATATTTCTTCCTCGTATTTCTTTGAGGACCTCCAACCCTGAAAGCTTTGGCATCATGATATCTAGTATTATTTCATCGTATCCATTGCTAAGAGCTAAATCTAAAGCTTTTTGTCCGTCTAGTGCACTGTCTACATCAAATCCCTGCATCTCAAGCATTTGTGTAACTACCTTGTTAAGGTCTGCGGTGTCTTCTGCAAGTAAAATCTTCATAAGCTATAAATCCTTTCGAATCATGTCGCGAATTGTCTGCATCGACATGTCTGTAGATGCCAATTCATCGGCACATCTTTTTAATTCAGCAATAATCAACTTGTCATTATCACTGGCAGTCTTTTTATAGTGAATGTGGTGCTCTAAAGCCGCCCAAGTATCCATTGATATGGTACGAAGCTGTATTTCCACATAGTATTTATGATCGTATCTAAGTATCATGTGAAGACTGCGATATCCATTTGGTTTAGCCTGCTTAATGTAATCTTTTTCTTCGATTACTTCCACCTTTTCCATACTTCTCAAGTGGTCTCTTACAGAGTAAACATCACTTATAAAAGCACATACTACTCTGATACCTATTGCATCATGAATAGTTTCCAAGGCAGATTCTGTGGTCTCTGGAATTTGCTGGCGCCTGCACTTTTCTCGCATGCTTTCCTCTGACTTGATTCGCGCCAGACAATGCTCTACAGGATCACTGCCAAATTCCTTCGTCATGCGTTCTCTTAGCTCCTCTATTGAGCTAAGTATTATATTCATTACATCTTCCATTGCCCCTTTGTGGGACCCATAAATTGATTCTTCCAAAATTATTCTCCATTTTTATTCTAAAACAGCATCTATTAACACAAAGTATTTTCCCTCACCCTTGGTGTAGGTTGCAAATGTTCCCACGACTGTGATTCCTTCCCCATCATCTGGGTAATCAGCCTCTTCATCCGCTAAAATGTACTCAATACCCTCAGTACAGCATCCCAACGCATCATACACAATGCATGAATGGGTACCGCCGTGGGTTGTGTTGCTGTCGCCATCCATTCTAACTAATTGACCCTTATAATCAGATGGATTTTCTAACATGTCTGCAACATAAGAATAAACCATTGTTGATGACATTGTTGTCAGATCAACATCTACATCTGAAACTTTTTTGCTTCCGCCACATGCTGTAAATGTAATCATCGTACATACAGCAAGTAAAAAATAAGTAAACTTCTTCATAATTACACTAAAACTCTACAACAGAATCGGCAATTCCCATGGTGGATTTTCTATGGGAAACAAGAACTACCGTCTTTTCATTTGCCTGTTCTTTAATCGATTTTAAAATCATTCCTTCATTTATTGCATCAAGAGCGCTTGTTGGCTCATCCAAAAGCATTAGATTGCCTTCACGCAAGAAAGCTCTGGCAAGTCCTATCCTTTGTTTTTCGCCTTCAGATAGAGTACACCCATCTTCGCCAATAACTGTATCATATCCATGTGACAGTCCTGCGATGAAATCGTGAATGCTGGCACATTTTGCTGCGGCCTCGATTTCTTCCATGGATGCCCCAGGCTTTGCTATAGCGATATTGTTAGCTATTGTATCATGGCTAACCCATGTTTCTTGAGAAACAAGTGATTGTGTCTCCCTTAAAGAATCGGTGTTGATAAAATCAACAGTAACCGGACCTTCTTCCTTATCATAATAATAAATCTGGCCTTCATCTGTATCCCAAAATCTCATCAATAGATGCAGCAATGTAGACTTGCCACTACCGCTTGGTCCATGTATACCCAGAATTTTATTTCCCGGTACAGATAGCGATTTTCGCTTTAAAGCTTCTACATTGCCATATGAAAAGGAAACGTTGTTAACAGAAGCGATATTTCCCTTCACACTTTCAACCATTTCAAACTCGACGCCTTCTGTAACCTCATCCACAACTGGCTCTTCGTCAAGTAACGAAAGTATCCTATTACCACAGGCCAAAGTCTGATTCAAAGTGTTTGAAAGAGATGCCAGTGCCACAACCGGTCCGAAAGAACTCATCATAGCCGCAGTTACAATCATAACCTGCTCAAAATTAACTCTTCCATTGCTGTAGGCAAATAACATAACCCCAAGCATTATCAAAGAAAATGCCTGAATGGAAAAATTGGTAAGAAGCCTTTGGCTTTTCTCATGCTTGATTAATGTAGTTCTGACAGCTGATAAATCCTCAGATAAATCATTTAGTTCAGCAGCTGTCTTTTCTTTCCTTCCGAACTGGATAGTATCATCCACACCATAAATAGCTCCAAGTATGAAACTATTCATTTTGCCAAACATATTTCTGTACTTAAGTCCTGCTTTTTCAGTATTGATTTCATTTGATGCTGGAATCATTCCACCAACAGTTACATAGGCAATAGCAGCAATAATTCCGGCAGGCAAATAATGCACTCCAATAAAAATTGACATAAACAATGAGGACATTATTGCAATTGCTATTGGAGAAATCGTATGTGCGAAAAACACCTCCAAAAGCTCTATATCTGCGGTGATTAACGCTATAAGATTGCCCTTTTCCTTGCGTTCTAATTTGGCTGGACACAGTTCACGCAGCTTGTTAAACACCTTGTTTCTTATAATTGCCAGTATCCTAAATGCAATATAATGATTGCAGTATTGCTCGCCATAATGAAGTAGTCCCCTAAGCACTGCAACAGCAAGCAAGGTGCTTAGGATTTTGGGCATTGATTTTAAAAGCATTGGATTAGTCGGGCTAAGCAACGCAATAGCTAATCCTTCAGCGCCTATTACAGTAACAAATATTGCGCACAAACTACCCACCGTTCCAAGCAGTATTCCAAGAAGCATTACAAAAACAAGAGGCTTCACTAACCCTATTAAGTTTTTCATGATTTGAAAACCAGATGGGTTCTTATCCCTCATTAAGCCTCTCCTTTACCGTAGTTTTCCAACTCTCGCTGAGCCTTGTACAGCTTAGCATATTCGCCTCCCATAGCTAGAAGTGCTTTATGGCTTCCGTGTTCAATAATCTGACCTTCCTGCAGCATAAAGATTTCATTGGAAGTTCTAACGTTTGCCAGCCTATGAGTTATTAGGATGATGGTCTTTCCCATATCCTTTGCAAGCTTTCGAATAACCTTCATGATTATTTCTTCTGATTCCATATCGATGTTGTTTGTTGCTTCGTCAAAAATGTAAACTGGAGAATTCTTAAGAAGTGCTCTAGCAAGAACAAGCCTTTGACGTTGTCCTCCTGATAGGTTGGTTCCTCCCTCAACAAGTTCGAAATCAAGGCCACCTCTATCCTCTAGCTCATCATAAAGATTCATAAGCTTTAGCGCACCAATAAGCTTTTTATCACTGGCTTTTTCATTCCCAAGTAGCATGTTTTCCCTTATCGTTCCAGGGAAAACATAACTGTTGTTTGAAACATATGTCATAAGCGACATCAAGGATTCTTCTTTTATATATTTAAGATTCTTGCCTTTTACTCTAATTGTGCCTTTATATCCTCTTAGCCTTCTACAAATCAGCTTTGCAATTGTAGATTTTCCAGCACCAGACAATCCCACCAAGGAAATGAACTGCCCCTCATTAATATTAATACTTATATTTTTGAGCACAGCTTCATCTTCGTAAGCAAAAGATACATCTTCTATAGTGATGTTGTTAGGCTCTTCCCTTAATATGATTTTTCCATCCTGAGGCTCGGATAAATTGGTAAACTCAAGAATCATATCTCCAGATTTTATTCCGTTCATCCCCATGTGATAATATGAACCAAGCTGTCTCATAGGACGAAAGAATTCTATTGCAAGTAACAAAAACATTATGGCTTGATCAAGGCTCATGTTGTTATTCAAAAATTCATTTAAAGTAACTGCTATTCCCAGGGCCGTGCCAACATAAGTTATTAAATCCATGACAATGGTGCTATTTAACTGCAATGACAGCACCTTCATTGTCACTTTTCTAAAGTGCTCAGATTCCTCAGCCATTTCCTCTGCTGCGTCCTCGTCCGCGCCATAGATTTTTAATGTGGTCATGCCATGGAGTTTTTCCAAAAATGTATCTGCAAGCTCATAGTAAACCTGGAAATACTTATCAAGAACCTTTCTGGCTATCTTCATAACAATGACTATAACAATAGGAATAAGAGGAACTGAAGCGACCAGCACAACTGCCACTTTCAGATTGTATTGCTGGAGAACTAAAAACAAAGTGAGAGGCGCACAAAACGCATATACGAATTGACTAATATATTTACCAAAATAGATTTCTAACTGCTCTACCCCCTCGCCCATCATCTGAGTAAGCTGAGCAGATGAAACAATTTGCTTGTAGCAAACTCCTAGCCTAAGGAGCTTGTTATAGATATTGTTTCTTAACACTCTTTTAACATCGTTGCTGGCAGCAAATGCTGCGTCCATATAAAGCCTATCAAAAACATTTTTGGCAAGCACAGAAAACAAAGCAACTGCCACATATATAATCAGCTGCTTTGTATCTAGCCTGTTAAAATATGTCTCCGAGATAACTCTTGCGACACATCCGATTATAATAATCTGTGCAAATAACCCTAATAACTGCCAAATTACTTCCTGAAGAACATATTTAACATCGCCCTTTAACATTCTAAGTAATCTTAGCTTTGTCATACTTATGCCCTATCTAAAAGTGCATATGCACGTAATACCTCTCCTACAGAAATGGCCTGAGCCACGCATCCTCTAGCATTATGAGGCTCATCACCATCAAATATTTCAGCTATGGACCCAATGCATCCCTGTACAAGATGCTTTTCGATTGGATCAAACATAGCTTTAGCTTCTTCGATAGACTGTGCACTGTGGCCACCAGTCTTTAAATATGCTTCTATAAATGCACCAAGTAAAAATGTCCAAGCTGTTCCTTGATGATAAGCTCTATTTCTATCTTCTTCGCTGCCTGTAAAAGTGCCATGATACTGCTCATCGTCCTTATCTAAAGTACGAAGACCTAAGCCCACATAGAGATGTTCTTTCACTGCCTTTACAACAGATTTTTCTTTTTCTGCATCAAGCATTGTAAATGGCAAGCTTACCGCAAAGATTTGATTTGGACGTAAGGTAGCATCCTTATCCTCATCATTTATCACGTCGTATAGATATCCGCCCTCTTCATACCAGAAATCTGTGTTGAAGGCTTCTTTTACCCACATAGCAAGCTGACTACATCCACCTGCATATGCAAGATAGTTTTCTGGCTTATTATGAGTACGTCTAGCAATACCTCTTGAAATCTCTTCCATTGTCATCAATGCGTTATACCAAAGAGCATTGATTTCTACTGCTTTTCCTTGACGTGGTGTGACAGATTCCTCTCCGATTCTCACATCCATCCAAGTCACTCTATCACGGCCATCGCCTGCACGCATAAGGGCATCATCATCCATACCGATAGAATAAGATGTTCCCTTTCTATATGCACCCATTATCTCCTGAAGACTTGGATAAATCTCATCCTCTACAAACTTCCATGCCTCATCGGTATCAACATACTTAAGATAATTGTGTACAGCATAGAAATACCAAAGTGAAATATCCGCTGCATTACGAGATGGCTCTTTACCATCCTCTGGGAATTTCTTTGGAAGCAATCCATTTTTGATATATGAAGCATATGCTAAAAGAATTGATTTAGCATCGTCGAATCTACCTGTCTCAAGACATAATCCTGTGAATGCAAGCATTGTGTCCCTTCCGCACTCAGTATGCCAAGGATATCCAGCAATGATTGTCTTTTTGCCATTTTGCTTATTATCAACGATAAACTGGTCGGCAGCTATGGTAAGCAACTGAGCGAATTCATCATCCTCTTCAAAACTTGACTTCTCCATCAGCTCCTGAATACGCTTTTTATTCTTTTCAAGCTCTATAAAAGCTGTCTCTCTTTCTACTGTAACAAGATTGCCCCATGCCTCTTTTTTCTTAGCACTTGTGTCATTAACATCCACTGTACACACAAATGATGCCTTAGAAACGCCACCTGCAGCCACTTCGATAACAAAATCATAAGGCTTAATATGTGAATCCAACCCATGATCACCATAATCAAGCTCCTGCTGAAGCTCCATATTTTCATCGTAAAGGTTATTACGCTTAACCATCTCACAGCCTGATGCAATCAAAGAAACTCTAACCTTTGAATTACTAACAGGAGTATAGTAGAAACCTACATTTCCACTTGCTTCATCCCTTATCTCTTTAAAGATTTCCTCTGGAAGCTCCCAACGTAAATCCTCTACTGTCATGGTCTTACCATGTGGACGATAATTCATAAGAGGTGTGATAACTATACCTGCAGCTGGGCCATTATTTTCTAACGTATATGCGATAGTGCACTGATTCTTGCCCTGCACCAATGAAATAGTCTTGGTAAGACGCATTCCACCTGCTTCGTAAATATATGTAATATTGCCATCATACTTAAATGACTTTAAATGCATATTGCCCTGATTAAATTCACTGGTATATGGACCCTTATGTGTTGCAGTAGTAAGATCGTAGATACGAGACCCGCAAACTAATCTTTCGTTAGTTTTAGAAAAAACGAGATATCGCTCCAATGGAGCATGTAGACTTGCTATTAAATATCCATGCTGAATTCTTGAGTGTGAGCCAATGACACTAGAGCTTGCATATCCCCCTAAGCCATTAGTCAACAGCCACTCACGATATATATTAGTCTTATAATTATTAAGTTTGTCAAAAACGAATTCGAAATCCATCATTATTCTCCACGTTTAATTATTATCTAGAGTATATTTTACCAAAACGTAGGCAGAAATAAAATAGGACTGGGCAATGAAGCAATTCAATTCTTTTCTAGACAAAATCTTCCATATGATACTGCCTTACAAATTCTCCAAACTGAGGTAGCTCAATTGTGTAATATCCATCCCTATTCATTGATGCTGTTATAATTCCCTTTCCAATCAGGCGTTCCCTGTATATGTTAAAGCTTGCAGATGAAATCGGTTTGACATTAGATAGTTTTTTTATTACATCTTCTCTCTTAACCTTTTCATTGTCTGCATTCAGTTCTACTAATGCTATGGTTATTTCAATCTCTCTATCGGAAAGCTCACTCCAGATTTTCGAATAGCAATACTTTATTAACTCACTCGTGTACTCAAACTCCAGGTTTTTAACTTTGTGATTAAAATGTTGTTCGAAATATAACCATCCTAAGACCTGATATGCAAAGGCATATCCCTTAGTCATTTTGGCGAGCCTTATTGCCTCCTTCTCATCAATATCAAAAACATTCAGATAAGATACTGCGATTTGACTATAATCCAGTGGCTCTACATTAACTTGAAAAGCTCTAGTCAAAAATGTGCAATCTTTGAACTCCGCCTTGTTTGTAACTTCACGATAATTAGACAAAAGACCTGTCATAATAATATGCACTGGCAATTTAGATCTAAGCAAGCCTTGAAATGTATGGGCAAATTCTCTCATTTGGGAAGTTGCAGAAACATCATCAAGAGTTATAAGAACCTTTAAACCTGCATCCGATAATACTTTTATCATCTTCTCTATAAGTACATGGATATCAAAGATAGTTTCTTTATTAAATTCCACTCCAACACTGATTCCTGCAATTGAAATTTCTATATTAGATTTAACAAAACATTTCTGAACTAGCTTGTTTTGGGCTAATTTAGCTGCTAGTTGAACCAACATATCTCCGGTAACATTTAAATCATAAATCAACCAATCTTTTGACTCAGACAAATCATCCACTATCTTAGATAGCATAACAGTCTTGCCACAGCCCCTAACTCCGGTAATCATATAGCATTTCTCACTAGGATTAGGATATGAGAAATTCTCTACAATTTCTTCTTTCTGAACCGTAGAAATATATTGTATTGGTTCCATTCCAAATGTATGTGTAAAAGGATTCTGCATACTGATGCCTCCTGCCATTGTAATATCGTCTTAACATATTATAGCAACCTTTTATATCCTTTTGCAACCTTTTATACTCGTATTAAGTCATTATCAACCTTTTATAACCTTTTATATCCATCGCTAGATATTAGCAACCTTTTATATCAAAAAAATAGACGAATCTAAATAACTAGATTCGCCTATACATACTTCTCTTGGCTTCTGAACTAAATCAATGAAGCAATGCACTTTTCAACTTCTTTCATGTCTGCTGTTGGCTCGAAACGTGCAACTACGTTGCCCTGACGGTCAACAACGAACTTTGTGAAGTTCCATTTGATTTCAGAATTATTCTTGTAATCTTTATCGATTTTCTTAAGCATAGTGCTCATAGCAAGAGCCTTAGGGCCCTTTCCAAAGCCTTCGAATGTCTTCTGTGACTTAAGGAACTTGAATAATTCTATTGCGTTTTCACCGTTTACATCAGCTTTTTTCATCTGAGGGAACTGTGTATTGTAATGAAGTGAGCAGAACTCATGAATCTCTTCATCTGTACCTGGTGTCTGTCCTGCAAACTGGTTGCAAGGAACATCAATAACCTCAAGCCCTTTGTCGTGGAAGCTCTCGTAGATTCTTTCGATATCCTCATACTGAGGTGTGAAGCCACAGCCTGTAGCTGTATTTACAACTAAAACAACCTTACCCTGGAAGTCACTCATTGAAAGCTGCTCACCATTTGTCTTTTCAACTGTTAAATCATAAAATCCCATTTTCTTTTCCTCCTTAATATGTTATCCCAAATAAATAAATTGCGTACAACCGATTTGATGTTTTGATTGTACGCAATTTAATTTAGTTTGTCAACATGTTTTTCGAAATTAGAAAATTTTATTCTACCGAGTTGATAAGAGCGAAGATTTCTTCCTTTATAGCTGCATTTGTCTTAAGAGCATTTTCTCTCGAATCACGATTTGAGTAGAAGTAGAATTTAATCTTAGGCTCTGTTCCTGAAGGTCTGATTGCAAACCAAGAACCATTATCAAGGAATAATCTGATTGCATTCTGAGGTGGAATATCCTCGTAACCATTAATGTAGTCGATTACCTTTTCAACCTTTGCACCAGCGACCTCTGTTGGCAGTTTCTCACGGAACCATTTCATCATTCGCTGAATACGCTGTGCTCCAGGAATTCCCTCTAGGATGATGTTTGGCTCGTCCTCTGCGAAGAAACCGTACTTAGCGTAGATTTCCTGAAGAACATCCCAAAGAGTCTTGCCTTGCTTGCGATAGTAAGCAGCTGCTTCTGCAACCATCATACCTGCTGAAATACCGTCCTTGTCACGGATATCCTCGCAGATAGCATAGCCAACAGACTCCTCATATCCGAAAAGGTATGTATATCCGTTATCGTGAAGATAAGGGATTTTTCCACAAATGTTCTTGAAACCAGTAAGAGTTTCAAACATTTCCACGCCATAAGCCTTAGCCATGATTGTGGAAAGTGTTGATGTAACGATAGATTTAACCATTGCACCCTTTGCTGGAAGTGTGCCAGCATCCTTATGTCCTTCAAGAACATAATTTACAAGAAGGTATCCTGTCTGGTTACCATTAAGTGGCACATAGTTGCCCTCGCTATCGCGAATCTCAATAGCGAAACGGTCTGCATCTGGATCTGTAGCCATAAGAAGCTCAGCGCCAAACTTGCGACCATATTCCTCTGAAAGCTTGAATGCTTTTGGATCCTCTGGATTTGGATAACCTACTGTAGTAAAGTCTGGATCTGGGTTCTCCTGCTCTGGTACGATTGTCCAGTTAGAGAAGCCTCTGTCATTAAGCATCTGTCTAAATGGAATAGATCCACAGCCGTTAAGTGGTGTGTAAACAAGTGGAATAGATAAATCAAGCTCGTCACCTTCATGAATAGCAAGTGACTCAATCTTGTCTAAGTACTCTCTATCATATTCTTCGCCGAGAACGATGATTTTACCATCCTTAACGCCCTGCTCAAAATCAGACTTCTTAACTCCGTTCCACATATCAACAGCGTTGATGCACTCCGTCATACCATCTGCAATCTCAGATGAAACCTGACATCCATCATCCCAATAAGCCTTGTAGCCGTTGTACTCCTTTGGATTGTGGCTGGCTGTAATGTTGATACCAGAAACAGTGCCAAGTCTTCTAATCATGAATGCAAGCTCTGGTGTAGGACGTAAATCAGGGAAACAATATACCTTGATTCCGTTCGCAGCAAAGATTCCTGCAGCAAGCTTAGAAAACTCCTTAGAAAAATGACGTGGGTCGTGTGCAATAACAACGCCCTTCTCCATAGCTTCCTGTCCCTTTGAAACTATAAAATCAGCCACACCTTGTGTAGCTTTTCCTACTGTAAAGAAATTCATACGATTAGTACCAGCGCCAACCTTACCACGAAGACCAGCTGTACCAAATGAAAGATCCTGATAGAATCTGTCCTCTTTCTCTTTTTCATCAGATGCGATAGCCTCAAGTTCTGCTTTAAGTGGGTCATTACTATCTAACTTATTAATCCACTCCTCGTATCTTGATTGATAATCCATTATTTATCCTCCTAAAATAAATTAATCACTTAAATCAATATCCAGATTAAGATTGAAATTGTACTGTGGATACTGCTCTTTTAAGGCATCTATTATCTCATTGAATAATGCCTTTCTATTAGGCGCATCGAAGCTGATTACCAAATCAAAGCTAACAATTGCCTTTGCTTCATCATAGAAAAATCCATGAATCTGTTTAACATAATCATATTTTTTGACAAAGCTTGAAAACTCTTTTCTTAGCTTATCTGCCTTTGAATCCTTTTTGTTCTTGCAATAGATTCCAATACCTTCAAGCCCCACACCAGTTTCATTAAGGACCTTATATGTAATCTCTCGCTGAAGCTGATCAAGCTCCGCCATAGTCATATCTTCATCCACCTCGATATGAATAGAGCCAACATATCTTTCTGGGCCATAATTGTGAAGGCTAAGATCATAAGCACCAAGCACTCTATCGAATTGAACTACAGATCTTTTAACATCATGGGATAACTGCATTTCGATACGTTCACCCAAAATATGAGAAATAGTATCTGCTATCATCTCATAACCAGACTTGATGATAATAATAGAAATGATAGCACCAAGCCAAGCCTCCAAACTTATGTGAGAAAAAATGAATATGATAGCTGCAAGCAGCGTAGATGCTGAGATGATGGAATCAAGCTTTGCATCTTCTCCTGACGCCACCAGTGAATCAGAATTAACCTCTTCTCCAACTTTTTTAACATAAGTACCAAGCACAATCTTTACCACTACAGCCACAGCAACAATAATAAGGCTAGTAGTATTGTAGTTTGGTGTCTCCGGATGAATAATTTTTTTCACTGATTCTATAAGTGATGTGATACCAGCATAGGATACGATAATCGCAATCATCGCTGCACTGATATACTCTACTCTTCCATGTCCTAGCGGATGCTTTTTATCAGGAGCCTTCCCTGCAAGCTTTGTTCCCACTATCGTAATTACGGATGACAAAGCATCACTTAAGTTGTTAACCGCATCAAGAACAATGGCGATTGAGCCCGTTACCGTACCAACAACCGCCTTGAATGCTGCCAACAAGCAATTTGCAAAAATGCCTAATACACTTGTTTTAATAATTCTCTTATTACGTTCCATTTTTCCTACTTCTTATTCTTTAGATTTTTTACATATGTGCAAAGCTCATCCTTTGTCTTTTTATTGAGCTTTTCCATCTTTTTAATAACCTGATATTCAGCAGTCCCCTCGCTTGCAATCAGAAAATCCACTTCTCCTGCACCCTTTGCTGGGATAGAATCCTGCAACAATTCAAAAGGTGATACATCTAACACATCGCAAATAGCCATAATTTTCTCGGCTGATGGATTGGTCTTCTTCCTCTTCCAATCACTAATCGTGCTCTGTGCAATCCCCGTGCCAGCTGAAAGCTGAAGCTGTGAAACCCCTTTTTCATCCATCAACTTAAAAATTCTTTCACTAATGATCATAGTTTACCCCCTCCCAATCATCATTAATATGGTATATACGATAATTATAATCAATTAAATTACATACTACAAGTTAAACGAACATTTAAGAAATCTAATAGCCCCCACAGCGACTACCAGCATATACCAGGCTCACGCTGCCAGGCCAGGCTGTCCTTGAATATTGCAAGAATATTTTGTTCTTCTAATGGGCAATCTAGGCATCTCTATTTACATGTGTCTTTTGCAGGCCTGTACAGTTTGAAAAAATGTTTTTATTGGCGGACACACATTCTAAACTAAAATGTACTTCTTAGACTAAGGGGAACTTGGTTGATTTTGGAGCGAGCCTAGTAACATAAAAGCAGGTTTTGCAATATGTAGGTATGCGCTGCCACGGACGGCAGCGCAAGTGGTCACTTAAAACACGATGTTGAATGTGCCACGGTACCTATATATGCAAAACCTGCTTTGTTATGTTACTTAGCAAGCGTAATATGAAACCAAGTTCCCCTTAGCCTAAGAAGTACAATAAAAACCTCAGTGTCCGCCAATCAAAAAACATTTTTTTCAAACGGTTCATTCCGCAACAAGACACATGTGCGATGCCTAGATTTTGCCCATTGAAGAACTAAAAATATTCGCAAAATCATTCAAGGACAGCCTGGCCTGGCAGCGTGAGCCGCTTAATCACACGGTCGCTGTGGGGGCTATTGAATTTCGAGGCTACCAGCGCAGATGAGACGTCCAGACTTTCTGTCGAAGAGGAGGATGTCTGAGCCTTTGATTGCCAGGTTGGCTTTTTCGCCAATTTGGTAGAGTACGCCGCCAAATACTACGCTTGTGAGGAGGTACTCTCCTACGCGAAGCTTTAGGGTTGACTCCATTCCAGTAGGCATGGCGCCATAGATTTCTGATTTTATGGTGCCATTATCTTCGATATCGATGAATTCTGGTCTGATGCCAAGTACAAAATCTTCGTCAGTGATAACAGGGTCTTCGAGGATGCTCTCGTCTACTTCTTCGACCTTTTGTACATGATATCTGAATACTTCGTCCTTGTTAGATTTTTCTACGGCACCTTTCTTTGATAAGCGTAGGCGCTCTGCTTCAGCTTTGTCTGCGATGCTCTGGTCACGTACATGTCGCCAGGCATTCATATCAAGTGCATACTCTGGTAGGAACCTTGCCTTTATATCTCCTAATATTTTTAGAGAAACCGAGCCATCAGCTTCCTGTAATCCTTTGGCATCTACAAAATTCATTGAAGGATTTCCTACGAAATCGGCAACAAATAGATTTGATGGGCGGTTATAAACAGTGAGCGGTGGTGCATACTGCTGCAATACTCCATTGTTTACAAGGCAAATCTTTGTAGCTAGTGTCATGGCTTCCATTTGGTCATGGGTTACATATACAAATGTGCTGCCTGTTTCTACGTGAAGTCTTTGAAGCTCGTATCTCATTTCAAGACGAAGCTTTGCGTCAAGGTTTGATAGTGGCTCATCCATGAAAAGCACCTGTGGCTCTGGTGCAAGAGTTCTTGCAATGGCAACTCTCTGCTGTTGTCCACCAGAAAGCTCAGCTGGATATCTGTCCATAAACATTCCTATCTTTACTATTCTAGAGCAGGCTCTCACTCTTGAGTCTATTTCTTCTTTTGTGAGTTTTCTCTTTTCAAGTATAACTGCACCGTTTTTGGTCACTTCAAATTTTTCATTTAAAGACTTGCCTTCAGCTGAGTACTTGCTGTTTATAGCTGCAAGCTTCTCCTGGTATTCTGTGAGCTTTGTGCTTGCAAGGGCTGAAGGGTCATTTGCAGTATGAATTCCTAAACTATAAAGTTCTTTTGCAGAATAAATCGATAGATTATAGTTATCAATCAATTTTACATAGGCTTTGTTTTCATCAAGCTTACCATTTTTGTCGAGGCATTCTTCAATGGTCTCTTTGATTTTATTTCCATTAGAAAGAGCCTTAATTATTCCGCTAATCTGCTTTGCTTCCACATCAATAACAGGAAGCTCTTCGTGGATATTCTTTAGGCCAAATGCAATATTGTCATACACTGTCATGTTTGGCCAAAGGGCATAATTCTGGAAAAGGAATCCTACTTTTCTCTTGTTAGCTGGAACATTTATTCCTGCTTCTGAGTCAAAGACAACTTTATTACCAATTGTTATTCTTCCCTCTGTTGGTGTTTCAAGACCGGCTATCATTCTAAGGATTGTGGTCTTTCCACAGCCTGATGGTCCAAGTAATGTAATAAACGAATTATCAGGTATGTCCAAACTTACATTATCTACGCCAAAGAACTTTCCCCAGCGTTTTGTAATATTTTCTAATTTGATTTCTGGCATTTTACTTTCCTCCAATTCCGCTGTCGAGGCTAGCTCCAGTCAGCTTGTTTACCAATGTATTAAAAATCAAAATCGTAACAATCAATATGAGATTGATTGCACTTGAGAATGCATATAGTCCCATCTCGTCAAAGTAATCAAGTGTTGTTGATAAGATAAATCCCTGTGTACAAAGAAGCAGGAATAATGACAATTCTCTAAGGCAGGTCATAAATGGAAGTAAATATCCACTAATGATAGATGACTTTTGAATTGGAATGATGATTTTCACCATTCTCTTTATCCAGGATGCATTCTGAATAATAGCAGCCTCCTCAAGCTCATTACTAATTTGAAGCATTGAATTTAAGGAGCTTCTGGATGCAAATGGAATATATTTTACTACACCTGCAATAATCAAAAGTGTATATGTGTTGAACAGATTAATATGTTCGTTAGAGAACAGGATAAAGAATGCTGCTCCTACTGCAATCGATGGCATCAAATATGGAAGGAATGCCACATTGTTAACGTAGTTCGCCCATTTACTTCTCCTCTTTTTAGCTACCGCATATCCGATAAGTGTTCCGATTGTTCCGGCAATCAGTGCACATATCACTGCAAGTAATAATGTTCCAAAGAACGCATGCCAGATTGTTTTGTTGTACAAAATACCCGACTGGCCATACATACCACTTTCAGTGATATTTTGATTTGTAACCCACCACTTTGTTGTCAGGTGGGCTAAGTTTCCTGAGTATAGGAAACTGTAGTCACCTGGGTTTGGAAGGAAGGTTTCAAGTGCAAAAAGAATAATAGGCCAAATACTTGTAAAGAATGTAATTATCATAAATACAATTCCCACAACATATTTTCCTGCTTTTCCAATTGTAAGTTTTGTAAGCTGACCAGATTTTCCAGTTACAGTCGTATAATTCTTTCTACTCTTAAGGCTCATCTGGTTCATTCCAAGAATCAGTACACCAAATACCATCATGATAATTGCAAGAATTGAAGCCTCACCAGTGTAAGTACTGTTCATTGAGATGTACTTTGTAGAAAGAGTTGTTAGATTCAAATAATGTGGAACCGGGTAACTTCCCATAGCACTACCAAACACAAGCAGGATGGTTGATAGGATTGCAGGCTTTATCATAGGAAGTGTAACCTTGAACATTATCTTCCACTTTGGAGTATCCAAAATTGTGGCTGCTTCTTCCAGGTTTGCATCCATATTTTTAAAGATGCCACCAATCAAAATGTAGGCAAATGGTGCGTAATGAAGTCCAAGTACCATGGCACTTGGGAACACTCCCTGACACCACCAGCTTGGTAAATATATATGAAAAATAGCTGCTAATAATCCATCTGAAGTTCCAGTAACTTTGTTACTGTAAAACATGTGCTGCCACACAACGGCAAGTGTCCACTGTGGCATGATGTACGGAAAAATAAAAATTGAGCTTAAATATCTCTTAAACTTCATATCTGTTCTTGTAACCAAGAACGCAAACAAACCACCAAATAAAATAGAAATAAAGCATGTTAAAACAGATAAAATAACTGTATTTAAAAGTGGATTCCAAAGATTTGTCTTGGCCAGGCGGCTTGTAAACAAATCTATGTAGTTTACAATTGTGTAGCCCTCTACTCGTCCTGTGAGATGTTGGTCGATTGTTCCAGGATGTATTTTTAATGTATCCTGAACTATCGCAACAATGGGAGCCACTGTAGAAAATGTCAAAACTATTCCAAACAACAAAAGAATTATATTCTGCGGCTGCGAGAACCATGTTTTGACTTTATTTTTAAATATTGCACTTTTCATAGTCTCTCCTTTTTAAAAGAGGTGCCACTGGTTCGTGGCACCTCCACAAATTATTTATTCTTCCCCTGTAGAATAATGATCCTGAACATCTATCCAGCTACCAACTGAGAATGAAACTTCTGAGCAATATGTAGGGTCCTCTAATACAAGCTTGCCATCTGTTGTCCACCAATCGTAACCTCTATCGTTCTTTGCTGGGAACTCATCTCCGCCGCCTTCGCTGTGGTGATATGTTTCCTCGATAGCCTTTGCTACTTCTGGGTTAGATGAATATCCGCCCATGTCTTTGCCCCAAGCATCGAAGCCCTGCTCTGTTGTTGTCATGAATGCGATAAATGCACATGATGTCCATGGAAGTGGGCTGTTCTTTGTAAGGAATAAGTAATGGCTATATCCATATCCACCGATTCCTGTGTAGCCATCCTGGTATGCAGCTACGTTAATGTTGCTTACTGAAACTGATGATGACTCTTCTACTGAACGAAGCTTAGAATATACTAACAATCCAGACTGATCTTTTGCTGACTTATCCACAAGTGTATTGCAGATAGGACCATCATCTGTCTGCTCGTTATAGTTGTTAATCCAAAGCTTAATCCATGCAAGTGCATAAGCGCCATTTGCTCCAAGACCTAAGTCGTTAGCGTCAGACTGCATTGCCTTAATTGTTGGCTCGAAATATGCCTTCTTATCTGCATCAAGAGCATCATATGCTTCCTTGAGCCAACCTGCATACTCATCTTTTGTAAGCATCATAAGGAAGTTCTTTCCTACGATTTCTGAATCAACTCCCATGAATAATGGATGCGAGCCTTCGTATACGAAATCCCAGCAATTTGTATATTCAGCTGAGCCTGTATTGTTGTACATAAATACCTTATTGATTGTCTGAAGGGGAAGGAAACCTTCGTACTCATCAGGTGTTGTACCATTTGCCTCTGCCCACTCCTTTGGTACATATGTCTTAAGGATTCCAGTGTCAACCATCTTCGACTGAATCTGGTTACCATCCTGAATAAGAGTCATGGCAAATGTGCCTTCGCTCTTTAATGAATCTGATGTTAGCTGCTCAAAGATTTTATTATTCTTTGGCTGCTGCCACTCAAATTCCATATTGTAATTTGGATCGATTGTCTGTAGATACTCGATAAATAGAGGAAGTGCTGATTTACCACGGCTTGAATTTCCAACCCCATAGAATGTCTTGCCGTTAGACTCCTCAATAGCTTTCTGTGCCAATTCCTCCAAGGTCATTGTTTCTGCCTCAGCTATAATGGCATCAATCCCTGTAAGCTCCTCAGCAGCCTGTTCTGTACCTGTTCCTGCTGAATTTGCACCACCACCTGAACCTCCAGAGCTACCGCAACCCACTAGTCCAGCTAAAAGCATTGATGATGCTACTAATAGTGATAATATCTTCTTTTTCACGTTTTACCCTCCTTTGCATCGTGCATGTTTCACTTGATGTCTTAATTATAGTTGTGCAAAATATCTTAATACAGATGGCAAAACTGATATTATTTGTAAAAAACTGACATATAAACTGTTATACATCGTCTAATCCCCTAACCTATTGCTTATTCCGCCCGTATTTTGTAGACTTGCCACCACACTTTTTGTATAATACTTAAAGATTTTTCAATAATATATTTAAGGAGAAAATGTATGAAAAAGAAATTAGTAGCGGGCCTTTTAGCTATGGCTATGGTGACATCTATGTTCACTGGCTGTGGCAAGGCAAAAGACGATGCGGATAGCACCGAAAAATCGGAGTCATCTGCAGACGAAAAATCAAGCAAGGATTCAAGTAGCAAGCTTGACAATTCAAAGGGCAGAGTTGTAGGCCCTGATTCAAAATGGGACGGTGTATTCACTGATTCTAATGGCAAAAGATTTTGGGCTGGAATGACAATCAACGAAATCATTGAACAAGGATGCGCTGTAAGCCCAAATTATTTTTCTGACGATCACGATGTAATTATGAATGCGGCAACTGAAATGTCAGTGGCACCACTTACCGATAGTGAAAACGCTGGTAGTGGATACGATTGCCTTAGAGTGTGGGATGTTGATGGCGACAGCTTTTCTACCAATCACTTTGATCAGAAGGTATGGTTTTACAACCCATATCCATATGCAGTTCCTTTTAGCGAATGCAAAGTTAGCGGAATTATAGCAGGCCTTGGAGATATAGAAGGCGCCGACGAATGGGACACAAATGGTGATGATTCACTTCAATTCGAAGAATTAGAGGCAGTTTTTGATATTGCTCCAATCACAAACGAATATGATACTCATCTCTATCCTTTTGAAGATTTCGTAGTTGATTTTATGGCTGACGAAGGTCATATCATGCGTTCACCAATTCAAAGTGATTGTCGCGATGTTTTGGTTGGACACGACGATGAGTTAAGTGAATATAAGAGAAATTTCACACGAGAATACAAGACAGAGAATTTAGATACTTCGCTTGATTCATACACCTTCAAAATGGCAATAGGTGAATACACAATTGACTTATCATACTTTGATACTATTGAAGAAATGACCAGAACTTACCTTGAAGAATCTGATTACACCAGCAAATTCTTTGTAAAAGGAATCAATGCAGACGGTGAATATGTACAAGTGACACTTGAGCAGGGTGATGACGAGCTATATTGCTATGATATGGAAACATATGCAAAAAAGAACACTTTAGACTCTGAAGCAGCCGGCGGCGAAACAATTTATTACAGAACTTCACCATACAATTCTGTTTCAAAATTTGCCAACGGAACTATTCTGCTAGATGTTAGTGTTGATGGTGCCCCTGATGCAGCACACACACTTTCAATCAAACATCAAATCGAAAGCATCATTTCTGGAGACGGCTTAGATGCCACAGCAACCCCAGAAGAAGATGTTGAAGCCGAAACTGAAACTGAAGCTGAAACAGAGGCTGAGTAAGCCTAAATAATGGCGGACACGTTTGTGTGCCCGCCATTATTTTATGCATACAGCAGTTTATAGGCTATCACAATCCTTTAGACTGATAATCTGAGGGAGATTTTCCCACTAGCTTCTTAAAAGTGTTAGAGAAATAGGCAATATCCTGATAGCCTACTTTATCCGCAACCTCATATACTTTAGCTGAGACATCTTTAAGATAGTCCATGGCTTTACGTATTCTATATCTGGTCAGATAGTTGTTTATACTTATCCCTGTCTCAGACTTAAATAAGCGACTTAGATGCCCTTCACTAACACTAAGCTTTTCTGCAATTCCAGTGATACTAAAATCGTTATTACTGAAGTTCTTTTCTATATATTCTAGGACATTACATACGTACTTATTCTCCACATTTTCCTTATTCACCAATGAAATCAGCTCATTCTCCAGCTCCATATTCGCAGCATCTTCATTCGGATGCAGATGCATCAATCTTTGCACTGCTGCTTCAAGCTCACCATCTTCAAATGGCTTTAATAAATAATCGGACACACCTATTCTTATAGCAGCTCTAGCGTACTCGAAGTCATCATAGGCTGTAAGAAATATCACCTTAGTGTCAGGATATTTTTCTATTAGCTCCTCAGCCATTTCGATACCAGTCTTTTTAGGCATTTTGATATCTGAAATAACCAAGTCCGGCTTCAATTCCTTGGCAAGCTCAAGTCCTTCCACTCCGTTAGAAGCCTCACCTACAACTTCACAATTTATCAAAGACCAGTCTGTGCCATTCTTGACTCCAGTGCGCACATATTTTTCGTCATCAACTATCATTACTTTAGTCATTATTCTCTTCCTCTTTGTTGAATGGAAGCACCACCATAATCTTAGTGCCCCCCTCTTCTAACCGTTTGGCACTGATTCCATAATCCTTGCCATAATATAGCTTAACTATCGTATTTACGTTATTAAGCCCTAAGTGACCTTCCAAGGAGTCCAAATCGTCTGATTCCAACACCTGTATCATCTCATCACTGATTCCTTTGCCATTATCCGTAATGGTAATTGTTAAGTCATCCTCTACCAAATATGCTTCAACCATAAGTTTTCCATCATCCATTTCTTCCATTCCGTGAATGATGGCATTCTCAACAAGTGGTTGCAATATCAGTTTTGGCACAACCGCCTTTAAAAGATTTTCTGGTACATTTATTTGCAGCTCAAATCTGTCATCAAATCTGATTTTCTGAATATCGCAGTAGTTTTCTACCAGCTTAAGTTCTCTTTCTAATGTACAAAACTGTTTTTCAGAAATACTGGTTCTAAGGATTCCTGCAAGGGATGCAGAAAGTGTGGCTACCTCTGGAACCTGATTAGCTTTTGCTACCCATTTGATTGTGTCTAAAGTATTGTATAAAAAGTGAGGATTTAGCTGTGCCTGCATCATGGCGATTCTTGTTTCGTTTATTTTTCTCTCTGCTGCAACCTGCTCTTCCATTGTATCTTTTAGTTGAGTGGTCATTTTGTTAAAACCTGTAGCAAGCTGTTCAAACTCATCTACGCGATTAAACTCTATTTTTGTATCAAAATCGCCTTTACGAAATTGCTTCATAGCAGCTGTCAGCCTTAATATCGGCCTTGAAAAATATTCGCTAAGTCCTGTTGCAACCATAAAGCAAATCACCACACTAACCAGCGCCAAAAACAATATAATTTGATATCCAGCCTTAATAGCAGCCTGCTCCAACGGCTGGGGTGTCACATAAATGCTTACTAATCCTGTATCTCCAAGTTCATCAATATACACATTTGATGTTATTCCATCTGTGTAAAGTCTGTTGTTTATGAAATTGTACCTTACCTGTGATAATAGCGTTCCATCTTTTGCCATACCAAGCTGGCAATACGGACGCATATACTTATTTGCAAGAATGAATCCATCCTTTGAATTAATGCTCCCCGCCAGGATATTATTAATATCATCCTGCTTTATTCTAACTACCACTGTGCCCTTAACTATTCCATTTGCTATCTGCCTGGCAACTAGAAGGCTGGCGCCTTCATCACTAGCATTGTTAGGATCAAGTGAGTAAATTGTCTTGCCCTGATTGTCACCAGCTTCCTTTAATACAGAATACTCCAAAGGAAGAGATGACGATACTCTGTTTTGACTTGTGTTAAATATACAGCTTCCATTGGCATAAAGCTCTACTGTAGCAAACTCTCGTACAAGTGCTGTCTCATAGTAAAGCTGCTCATATATTTTCTGATTATCCCTTGGCACATCTGAAAATGAATTTTCAAGTGTGTCGTTTTCTTCTATAGCCTCGATTGTTGTTTCAGCCAGCTTAAAAGCATTCAACAACTTTTCATTTATAAGTAAATCCTGCTGCTGATCCTGCTTTTCATAGTCACTTTTTATTCTAGCCTGAAATCCCTGCAGTGTCAGAACACCTCCACCTATGACAAGAGCAAGTGTGATGGCCAAGAATACAAAGAAAATCTGTCTTTTAAAAGATTGATTAATAAAATTAATTTTCTTATTCATCTGCCGCACCTCGCAAGCTTCGCCATTTGGAGAATGTTTTATCTTCCTCTGCAGCTGATTTTGCAATATCAAAATCTACAAGCTCAATAGAATCAAAGTTTCTACTTGAATATATATCCGTCCTAACTGGTCTTCTATAAAATGAATCCATAGCATAGCTTTGGGTGTCGTAATTTACAACAAAATCTATGAATCGGCCTGCATTATAACTATGAGGTGCATTTTTAATGATTGCCACACCATCTGGTACAGCACTTGTCTTGTCTGGAATGACCATAACGATATTGCTACCTGCGTCTATTTCTTTTAGAGCTGTCTCCTCCAAAGTAATTCCTACCAGATAGTTACCATTAGAGACTTCTGATATAACCTGACCGGAAGATGCCAATATATTTCCATCCAGCTGCTTGTAGAATTTTTCGACAGTATCCTCTGGTTTTTCATTAAAAAGCTGAGCCATTGTAGAAATAATGGTGTAGCTTGTTCCCGAGCTTTCTATATCTGCAAATGCAATTTTGCCTTTCCATTTTTCATCATATATATCTTCAAAGCTCCTTGGCACAGCACTTGGCGCCACAAGATTTTTATTGTACACAAACACTATTGGCAATTCTGTAAAAGGTGTCCAAAGGTTCTCATCATCAATATATTCCGCATCCAGTTTATCTAAATCAGCAGCCTCATATGGCAAAAATAAATCTTTACTAGCTTCATATGATTCTACTCCACCACCAAACATAATGTCACACTGACCATTTTCCGCAGCCTCCTCAGCAGCCTGCATCATTTCAGCTGTTCCGCCAGCATGTATATCAACCCAGATTCCTGTCTGATTTTCAAACTCTCTGATTATAGGAAGATATACTTCTTTCTTATGAGATGTGTAAACTATTAGCTGATTGTCCTGTGGCACAGCATATTTATCAGAAAATGCCTGTACCTGAGCATTTCTATCATTATTTCCACAGGAAGAAAGCAGAAGCACTAACGCTTCTGCTAAAACAAGAATTTTGTATTTTATCTTAGATTTTCTCCCACTGAATGTCCGTGTATTTTTCATATCCCTCATGCAGCATATCACAATCCAGCTTGCCATCCTCGTACGTAAAGCTGTAAAGGTTATACTCTCCCTCTAAGTATTCGAAATCTTCTCCGTTGTCCTGATAATGGGTGCCCCAGGCGCTTTCACCTGCTATAAGAAGCTTTAGTGTATCGTATGGTTCTTCCCCAACATACTGAACTTCCTCATACATTGGAATGATTGAACCTTCTTTTATGAAAATTGGCATCATATCAATTGGGGCATCAACAATTATGTGCACCCCACCAGAAAAACGCTGGCCCGTCCAATAGTTGACCCAGGTGCCAACAGGAAGATAAACCATTCTTTTTGTTGCGCCCTGCTCTAAGACTGGAGCAACAAGCATATTTTCTCCAACTAAGAACTCGTTGTTTAGATTAAAAGTGTTTTCATCATCCTCGTAATGAAGCACAAGTGGTCGCATTACAGGAAGTCCTGTTATCTGGCTTTCAAATAACAAATCGTAAATATAAGGTAAAAATCTATAGTGAAGCTTTACATACTTTCTATAGATATCTAGAACTGTTTCACCAAACTGCCATGGCTCCTGATTCATCTGGCCTTTTGCGCAATGATTTCTATAAAATGTGCAGAAAGTTGAAGCCTCTATCCACCTGATAAGCAACTCTGGATTAGTATCGCCGCCAAAGCCTCCAATATCAGTGCCAGCTATTGTAAATCCGCTCATTCCTAGATTACATAGCTGTGGAATCAACATCTGCAAATGTGACCATACACTCTGATTGTCTCCAGTCCATACTGCAGAATACTTTTGCGTGCCAGCATAGCAAGCTCTGGTTATGACCAGTGGCCGCTTGCCAGTAAGCTCTTTCATTCCCTCATATGTAGCCTGACTCATAAAATGACCATAAACATTATGAGCCTCCTCATGATTTGTAAGCCTGTCGTTTACAGAAAACTTCACATCAAGTGGCAATGGGCCATTGAAACTGGCTGGCTCGTTCATGTCGTTCCATATTCCCTGCATACCAATATCAGTTAAAGCTTTATGATTACCTGCCCACCATTTTCTAACTTCTTTTCTACCGAAATCCGGATAAACAGATTCTCCTGGCCACACTTCATTAGTATAGACATTGCCATCTTTGTCATGGGCAAAGTAATCCTTTTTGATTCCTTCACTGTAAATTGAATAAGCATCATCAACCTTTACTCCAGGATCAATAATGCAAACAGCCTTAAATCCATCCTCTTCAAGCTCAGCTATTAATTCCCCTGGCTTGCCATATTCCTTTTCATCCCAAGTGAATACTCTAAATCCATCCATGTAATCAATATCATACTGAATAGATTCACAAGGAATTCCATGTCCTCTCATTTCCTTAGCGACATTTCTAATATCCTCTGCACTCTCATAGCCCCAACGACACTGATGATATCCTAGGGTCCAAAGCTGAGGAAGCGGTGCTCTTCCAGTAAGATATGTATAATGCTCAACTACATCTGCGATATTTTCGCCACCCATGAAATAGAAATCCAGATTTCCATTATCAGCTCCATAGAAGAAATAATTATTATTCTCCTTGCCGAAATCTAAATAACTATGAAATGTATTATCAAAAAACATTCCATAAACATAGCCTGCTCCCTTTCCAATAAAAAATGGAATGGATTTGTAAAGGGCTGGCATATTTTCATGGTGAATCTGAGGGATATCCGAGTTCCAGTTTTCGTATGCATAGCCTCGCTTATTTAGGAATCCGGTCTTGTCGCCCATACCATAAAAGCGCTCTTCGTTTCTAAGATTGAATAGCACTTGAATGGCATACTCATGCTTTTTTAGATTATGAGTATCATGACCTTCCGACTCCAAAAATCCAATGGCCTTGTCTGAATAATTATCCTTAATCACACGCTTGCCCTGATAGCTGGATAGAATCTCATCCCCATATCGGTCTAAGAAAGCAAACTGGAAATTCTCCATTATTTTCAGTGTGACCTGCCCTGTTTTAATTTCAATTCCTTCTTCCGTCTCATCAACATCGAAATCAGTAGGCACTGTCACATCGCCTTCAATTGCTACAGATTTATAATCCGCCTTCCACTTTGGAATCAAAAATCTTATTATCTCATCTGTAATGACTTGAACGATTAGCCTCTGATTATTAGATTTGATTTCCACAGTGCTGTCATTTACTTCCCATGTAAAAACTTTCCCCATCCAATTCTGTCCTCCAAACATCTATCTTAATGACTTTATTTTACTATAAATAGGCAATAAAAAAAGCGCCTAAGCGCTTTTTTCACAAAATCTAAATTTTAGATAAAACATTAACACAGTCGTCACTAATCAGATCTCCATGCTCTAGAAGGAATGCTCCATCAAAGCTTTCTGTAAACATCTGAGTTGCGAACTCTGCAAGAACTAAAATCACTGCAGATATCTGACGACGTGTAAGCTCAAAATTGAGCTTGATGTAATAATCATCACCATAGCGATATAATGCACTCTGCATTCCTTCGTACTTTGGAAGATGCTTGCATAAAACAATTGCTGCATCTAAATCAGGAAGAATAGCCCATAATGGTGTATCTAAATACTGAGCTGTAACCTCATCTGTATCATCGCTAATAGTTTTAGCTGATTGAACAGGTACATCTGCTGTGCCTGCAGAAACAGTATTTGCTGCAGGTGTTGCCGGCGTCTTTGTTGTGGAAAGAGTTTCCTGCAAACCTGTTAAATGCTTTTTCAATTCCTCAATAGCAGTTGCCAGTCCTGTGCTTGAATCTGGAGATATAAGTAGTGCAACATCGCCCTGAGGCATAACTGTCATCTGCACACTATACGCCTTAGCGTGAGTCTCTATTCCAAGAGTCTCACATGCTTCCGCTAAAATATCCCTAATAAAGCTCTGGGTTTTCTCCTGGTCACTGACGAAATCACCAAGCTCCATGCCGCTCGATTCCATTTCTTCTTTTGTGATGACACAACGTATCTTGTCCTCACCTATCTTTTTGAACTTCATCAGCTCCCCTCCTTTCAAATGTGGACGTAAATAAAGTTTAGCAAATCGAATTAAAAGTGTCACGGAATTTTCTGCGTATATTGTGTGAAATTTCAGCGAACATGAGCGGAGTTATTTTACTATTCCGATAATATCATTGATATCATCAATTTTCTTTCTCTCCATGTAGTTTATAACGCCCTGCAGAATATCTGTTGTCGCTGTCGGATTATAAAAATTCGCTGTTCCAATTGACACCGCTGTGGCACCTGCTAAGATCATCTCCACTGCATCTTCCCATGTTGAAATACCGCCCATTCCGATAATAGGAATGTTTACAGCATTTGCACATTCATATACCATTCTTACTGCTATTGGATGGACTGCAGGACCTGACATACCACCGGTCTTATTAGCTAGAACAAAGTTTTGACGCTCGACATCGATTTTCATTCCTGTGAGTGTGTTGATAAGTGATATTGCATCTGCCCCACCTGCTTCTGCTGCCTTTGCCATAACCTTTATGTCTGTGACATTTGGAGAAAGCTTCATGACAATTGGCTGCTTTGCATGGGCTTTAACAAGGCGAGTAATTTCTTCTACTGCCTTTGGATCCTGTCCAAAAGCAATGCCGCCTTCCTTTACATTAGGGCAAGAGATATTGATTTCTAACATATCAACTCTCTTCTCTGAAGCTAATCTATCAACCACTTCAATATATTCTTCGGCTGAATGTCCACAAACATTAACCAGAACACGAGTATCTTTGAAGCTTTCTAGAAATTTTAAATCTCTTTCGCAAAAAACCTCTACTCCAGGGTTTTGTAAGCCGATTGCATTAAGCATTCCAGAGCTAACCTCAGCTATACGAGGGGTAGGGTTTCCAGCCCAAGGAACGTTTGCTACACCCTTTGTAACAACAGCTCCCAGTTTATTTAAATCCACAAATTCTGAGTATTCCATGCCGGAACCAAAAGTTCCAGAGGCTTCCATAATTGGATTCTGAAATTCAACTCCTGCAATCGTAACCTTTGTATTCATTATAGGACTACCTCCGTTGACAAGAAAACTGGACCATCTTTACATACTCTTTTATTATTCACATGGCTGTGGTCATCTTTTTCCTTTGACTCACAAACACAACCTAAACACGCACCAACGCCGCATGCCATGCGCTCTTCCATTGATACATAGCATTTGATATTTTTAGCTGCTGCATACTCTGCTACACCCTTAAGCATAGGCTTTGGACCGCAGGCATAAATCACATCTGCCACTAAATCATTTTCCTTCATGGCATCCACAACGGTTCCATGAACTCCCACTGAACCATCATCTGTTGCAACTATAAGCTCTGATGCAGCATCGATAAACTCGTCAGCAAGGAATAAATCATCATTGCGATAACCCATAACAGCAACAACATCATTTCCAAGCTGCTTTGTAAGCTCAAGCATTGGTGGAACTCCGATTCCGCCACCAACAACGATTGCCTTGCCAGGCTCAAGAGGGAATCCATTTCCAAGAGGTCCCATAACCTCTACTGAATCACCTTCAGTAAGGCTCGAAAACTCTGTAGTTCCCTTTCCCACAACGCGATACACTACTCGCAATGTACCATTTTCTTTATCTATCTCACAAATGCTGATTGGTCTTGGTAAAAGCTTACTGCCATCATTTGAAAAAATGCTGATAAACTGACCTGGAACAGCATAAGCTGAAATTGTAGTTTTAAGTAATAGGCTATAAACACCTTCTGCCAGTTTCTTTTGTCCAATAACTTCGGCTTGTTCTTTTATTTTCATAATGTATGTAGACTCCTTTTTTGAATGCTGTTTTAAGCCTGTAGGGCACTACGAATATCTGCAAGCATATCTTCTACTGCTGCACGGCTTGCGCCTGCAAAGTTTTCTTCACCGTACTTAGCGTACTTCTCCTGCTGATATGCAGCGATGATTCCACGGCTTGAATTTACAATTGCTCCTAAACCATCTTCATTAAAGAAGTTTACAAGGTCTGCTCCTTTACCTCCCTGTGCGCCGTAGCCTGGCACAAGAATATAAGTATGTGGCATAAGCTTGCGAAGCTTTGCTCCCATCTCTGGGTATGTAGCACCAACAACAGCACCAACGTTTGAATAGTTTCCTTCTCTTGTCTCAGCGCCCCATTCTTCAATCTTCTCTGCCATATGCTCATAGAGTGGTCTTCCATCAATCAATCTATCCTGGAACTCACCTGATGAAGGATTTGATGTCTTGCAAAGTACAAAGATACCCTTATCCTCTTCTTTACAAACGTCCACGAAAGGCTTTACACCATCTGTTCCAAGGTAAGGATTAACTGTAGCCATATCTGCATCAAAGCCTTGATACTTGTAATCGCCAACCTGAACTGAACCAAGATGACCAAGAGCATATGCTGTAGATGTTGAGCCAATATCACCACGCTTAATATCTGCAATGACAACAAGACCAAGTTCTTTAGCATAATCAACTGTCTTTTTATAAGCAATCATTCCAGGAATGCCAAAGCTTTCGTACATAGCGATCTGTGGCTTTACAGCTGGAATCAAATCTGCACAGGCATCCATAATCTGACGGTTGTAATCAAACATTGCCTCGCCAACTGCCTCAAGTGTCTGGCCATACTCTGAAATGTACTTATCCACCAAGCTCTTTGGCATAAGCTTCATGGTAGGATCCAAACCTACAACGATTGGTGCGTTCTTCTCTTTAATCTGATCAATAAGTCTTGTTATCATATATCCTCCTAATCCGGTGGTTACGGCTACAAGCCTTATATTTCCCCGTTCGACTACACGTCTCACTAAGGAAATATAAGAGCTTGATGCCTACCAGCTCATCTATATTTTTCACTGCTCTTACTATTCTATAGGATGGTTACGCTCACACCACCTAATACTATGACTTCTTGCTGACAGAAAAAGGAAATTGTCAGCAAGAATCCTGCTTTGCAGGACATGAAAATAGATAAATCTATTTTCATGGTATTTACGATTCTTGAAAAACTGATGTTTTTCAAGAATCTATACGCTATATACGACCTTGCCACCGAAGATAGTGGTGACTACCTGTCCTTGCACGCGGCGGCCTTCGTATGGCATATTTTTTGACTTGCCTGCAAAATCTGCTGCATGAATCTCATATTCAACTCTTGGGTCAAAAATTGTGATGTCGGCTATTTTACCTTCTGATAAATCTCCTAGATTATCCATTCCTAAGATTCTTGCTGGATTGCTGCTCATATATGCAGCCATTGTAAGGGGTGTGATAAGCCCTGACAAAACAAGCTCTGTATATGCAAGGCTTGCTGATGTCTCAAGCCCAACAATTCCAAATGGTGATGAGAAGCCCTTAGCTTTTTCCTCCGCTGTGTGTGGCGCATGGTCTGTGGAGATAACTTCAAAAACACCTTCTGCCAAACCTCGTCTAAGTAGTTCTCTATCCTCAGCAGTTCTAAGTGGTGGATTCATTTTGTAATTACCATCTCCTGGAACAATATCATCCTCTGTAAGAGTAAAATGATGCGGGCAAACCTCGCCAGAAACCTTTATTCCTCTAGCCTTTGCTTCCTTGATAATGTCGTAGCTTTCTTTTGTAGAGCAATGGCACAAATGAAGTGTGGCGCCAGTTTCTTCCGCAAGCATAATGTCTCTTGCTTCGATTATGTTCTCGACTGCGTTACTGATTCCTTTTTCTCCCATAGAATCAGATTTTGCTCCCATGTTCATTACACCACCCTGCACAAGGTTGATATCTTCGCAGTGAGCAAGCACTGGAACATTTTCCTTAGCGACAATCTTCATAGCTTCTCGATACAGGCCTGAATCCATAACAGACTTTCCATCCTCAGAGATTGCCGGAATACCTGCCTTTATCATGCCAGCTAAATCAGAAAGCTCCTTGCCTTCCATTCCCTTCGTAACTGAACCGACCTGAAGAACTCTGGTAAGGCCTACCTCTTTAGCCTTGTTGTGAACGTAATCAACCAGCTCTGGATTATCTACAACAGGCTTTGTGTTTGGCATTGCAAGCACTGTAGTAACACCGCCTCTTGCTGCTGCCTTGGAACCTGTTTCTATATCCTCCTTGGCAGTCTGGCCTGGATCTCTAAAATGAACATGCATATCGATGAAGCCTGGCATAACATAACAGCCCGCCGCATCAATAACTTCATCAGAAAAAACGGGAACAATTTCAGCCGAAATAGCTGAAATAATGTTCCCGTCTATCTTGATATCTAATATTTCATCTGTGTTTGTAGGTGGGTTAAGGACCCTTCCATTTTTAATAATTAGACTCATATTAACCTCGCTTTTTGCTAAACTGTAAGTAGTATAGCATAAACAGGGTAACTATGAAATACATAGATTCTTGAAAAACATCAGTTTTTCAGGAAGCGTAAATACCATGAAAATAGATTTATCTATTTTCATGTCCTGCAAAGTATGATTCTTGCTGACAATTTCATTGTTCTGTCAACAAGAACCGGAAATAGACCAATATTTTCTGAAAGAAAATGTTGCTTGGCGAAGCCATGTTTTTGTGGGCTTTTTCCTTAAGTAGCCCACTAAAAGTCATATATTTATCAACTACATACATTACTACTAAAAACAACCGCCTATATGTAGTTTTTCGGCCCGGATGAATTGCACGCAACTCAATTCTCCATACTATTAACAATTATCCATCAATAATATGTAGTTCATTGCATTTATCATCTATAAATAATAAAAAAACTACATACTATTGCAACAAGTAGTGCACTAGTATGTAGTCTGTAATTTTTTCCTTTATACCTATACCACAATTATTACCCCAGAAAATTTCACCTGTATAGTCTGCAAACTAGCCGCGGATGCCTACATATTCATAGCCAGCGGCTTCTACAGCAGCTTTGATGTCTGATTCTGCAACATCAGCAGATGTTTTAAGAGTCACGAGATTCTCATCGTGGTTAGCAACTGCCTCGTCTACTCCTGTAATTTTCTCAAGAGCTTCCTTTACATGTGCTTCGCAGTGTGCACACATCATTCCTTTTACTGTGATTTCCATAGTATTGTTTTCCTCCTTGATATTTACATGGTTATTAATAAGCATGTCATGTCCCAATGAATTTTTATTAGGTTTGTCTTTTGAGTTGTCATGCATTTTAAATAGATTTAGCCTTAAAGCATTTGTCACAACACAGAAGCTTGAAAGACTCATTGCAGCTGCGCCAAACATTGGATTAAGTGTCCAGCCAAAAGCATGAATATATGCACCTGCTGCAAGTGGAATTCCTACTATATTGTAGAAGAAAGCCCAAAACAAATTCTCATGAATATTCCTAAGAGTTGCGCGACTGAGTCTGATAGCTGCTGCAACATCCGACAATCTACTTTTTACAAGTACCACATCTGCTGCATCTATTGCTACATCTGTGCCGGCTCCGATGGCTATTCCCATATCTGCACGGGTAAGTGCTGGAGCATCGTTGATTCCATCACCAACCATCGCTACTTTACCAAACTCCTGTAGCTTTTTGATAACTTCTTCCTTGCCATCAGGCTTTACTCCAGCGATAACTTCATCTACTCCAGCTTCTTTTGCTATAGCCGCTGCAGTCTTTTGATTGTCGCCAGTAATCATCACCACATGAATGCCCATCTTTTTAAGATGGTCTATAGCTTCCGCTGAGTCATCCTTGATTACATCAGCCACAGAAATAATGCCTAGGTACTTTCCTTCTTCAGCAAACAGTAGTGGCGTCTCGCCTTTCATCGAAAGCCTATCCGCAAGGCCTGTGATTTCTTCGGTGATTGGAGCGTGTACACTGATTAGTTCCAGGTTGCCGCCAAATACTTGCTTGCCATCAAGCACTGCTTGTAAGCCATGTCCTGCAAGAGCCTTAAAATCGGATACTTCGGCAGGCTCCATGGCATTTTCAAGGCCAAATTCTACGATTGCTTTTGCAAGAGGATGTTCTGATTTATTTTCCAGAGCAAATGCTACACGCAGTAAATCAACATCGTCTACGCCTTCAGCTTCAAAAATTCCTACAACCTTTGGCTCTCCCTTTGTGATAGTGCCTGTCTTATCTAAAGCAACGATTTGTACCTTACCTGTCTCCTCAAGAGATACGGCCGTCTTAAACATGATGCCATTTTTGGCACCCATGCCATTGCCTACCATAATAGCAACTGGTGTTGCAAGGCCAAGGGCACATGGACAGCTGATTACCAGAACTGATATGGCACGAGCCAGTGAATATCCAACAGGCTGACCAACCAGCATCCAGATGATAAATGTAATGAATGCAACTGCAATTACCGCTGGCACAAACACACCTGACACTCTATCAGCAATCTTTGCAATAGGCGCCTTAGTTGCAGCTGCATCACTTACCATCTGAATTATCTGCGAAAGTGTTGTATCATTACCTACTCTTGTGGCTTCACAAACCAAGTATCCATTTTGATTGTTAGTGGCTGCCGAAACCGTATCCCCCACCGTCTTATCAACAGGGATACTCTCGCCAGTCAAAGCTGCTTCGTTGACTGCGCCACTTCCATCAATTACTACTCCATCTACCGGAATGTTATCGCCTGGCTTTACCACGAATCTGTCGCCTATTTTAACCTGATCGATTGGGACTTCCACTTCATTGCCATCTTTAAGCACTACAGCAGTTTTCGCTGCAAGCTTCATTAAATCCTTCAGGGCGTTTGTTGTTTTGCCCTTTGAGATAGCCTCAAGCAACTTTCCTACAGTAATCAACGTAAGTATCATAGCTGCCGACTCAAAATAAAACTCATCCATCAGCTTCATTACAGTATCATGGTCTTGATTAACTGCTGCAATAGTCATGGCAAACAAGGCATACACACTATAGATAAAAGATGCACCAGATCCCATGGCAACTAATGTATCCATATTAGGTGCACGATGCAAAACCCCTCTGAAACCACTAACAAAAAACTTCTGATTGATAACCATCACAAGTCCCGATAAAAGCATCTCATAGATTCCCATGGCTATATGGTTACCCTCTAAAAATCCAGGTAGTGGCCAATTCCATAACATATGTCCCATACTTACATACATAAGTGGAATCAACAATATCAAAGATGCAATAAGGCGATTCCTGATTTTAGGTGTCTCATTATCTTTTAAATCATCATCATAATTTGGAACTGAGCTTGTGACATTGTTATCATCAGACTTAACACTGGCACCATAGCCTGCGTCCTCTACAGCTTTTATAATAGCTGCTGCATCTGCACTTCCCTCAACTCCCATGGAATTGGTAAGCAAGCTAACAGCGCAAGCTTGTACGCCTGGCACTTGTGCTACAGCCTTTTCCACCCTAGCTTGACAAGCAGCACAGCTCATTCCCGTAACATTGTACTGTTTCATTTTCTATCCTTTCATAATCTACGATTATCGCATGAGCTTTTGTAAGACTCCCACAAGCTCATCCACAACATCCTCATTACCCTCACGGATGTTATCAGCGACGCATGTCTTTACATGATTTGCAAGAAGAACTTTGTTGAAGCTGTTAAGAGCTGATGTGATAGCAGAAACCTGCATAAGAATATCTGTACAATAAGCATCCTTCTCAAGCATATTCTCAACGCCCCTAACCTGACCTTCGATTCGCTTAAGACGATTCATCAAATCCTTAAATTCCTTTTCATCACGCTCTTTGTGCTTGCCAGAACAACAGCATTCGCATACTTCTTCTTTGATATCTTCCCTATTTCCCATAAATAGAACTCCCATTTTGCATACCCCCTGTGGGTATAATCTATATGTTCATAATATACCCCTATAGGGTATTTGTCAAATAGACCAGGGTAAAAAAAGTAGGAGATTTTCTCTCCTACTCAATGATTACAATATAATTATGTCATAACTTGTTTTGAATATCTCGTTACTCTCTAATACATTACCGTATTCGCGTTCTTCAAGCTTTTGATTAAAGCCTACTCTATCGCATCGTCCGTACCAAGGTTCAATACAGACAAATGGTGCATGCTTTCCAACTGGAGACCACACGCCAAATAATGGTGTAGGGCAAGTTACCGCTACGATAGGTTTCTTGTTTTGATCCAAGAGAGTCACCTTGTCTGCCTGCTGGCCCTCTATTACAAGTGCATCCTTTGAAAAAAGCTTATCTGACATTTTTAGCATGCCATCCTCAAGCTGATATTTGTCCTGCTCATCTGAAAGACATCCACTTCCATCTAATGCAATAACATTTGCAGTTATTTCACCTACAACTTTTCCGTTTTTCTCAAAGCAAAGATAATCAGTGTCAAGATTACAATTAAATGCTGGATGGGCACCAATAGAAAAATGCATTTTTCTGCTATCTGTGTTTTTCACATCCCAGCACACCTTAACCGAATCCCCAGCCAAAATGTAAGTGATTACAAGATTAAAATCAAAAGGATATTTTTCATGAGTGCTTTCATCTGAATTCAATTCAAATACAAGCTTATCTGCTTCTTTTGAAACTAATGCAAAATCCATATCTCTGGCAAAGCCATGCTGCCCCATTTCATATGTCTTTCCTTCATAAATAGATTTCTTTTGGAAATAGCTTCCAACAACTGGAAATAGAACTGGAGCTGTTCTTCCCCAATAAGCACTATCAGCCTGCCACATCATTTCAGTATTATCGCATTTACGAATTAAAGATTTAATCTCTGCGCCGTGTTCTGCAACAGTAAGCTTTAGTTTTTCATTTTCTATTACGTGATTCATAACATATCTCCTTCATACATACTGATTAAATAATACCCCACTCTACTATTTTTCTCCAGTAAAAAAGACGGCTCGATTAATCGAACCGCCTTAATAATGTTAGTTTCTGCTCATATAGATTATTTTTAGTTTTGTCCGTAGTATGCATTTGCACCGTGCTTACGATTGAAGTGCTTATCGCGAATGCAATCTGGAGCTGGCTGAACCTGTGGGTTTACCTGCTCTGTAAAGAGTGCCATCTTAGCAACCTCTTCAAGTACAACTGCGTTGTATACTGCCTGGTCTGCATCCTTACCCCATGTAAATGGGCCATGATTCTTGCAGATAACACCTGGCACATACTTTGTATTGATTCCTCGCTCTTCGAAAGTCTCGATGATTACCTTACCAGTATTTACTTCGTATGCCTCATCGATTTCCTTCTCAGTAAGATTTCTTGTGCATGGAATTGTTCCGCAGAAATAATCTGCATGTGTTGTTCCATATAAAGGAATATCACGGCCTGCCTGAGCCCATGCTACTGCATAAGTAGAATGAGTATGGACTACTCCGCCGATATTCTCATACTTCTTATAAAGCTCACAGTGAGTAGCTGTGTCAGAACTTGGTCTATACTTCCCCTCTACTACTTCACCATCAAGATTTACAAGTACCATATCCTCTGGCTTTAAATCATCGTATTCTACGCCAGATGGCTTAATTGCAAAGATTCCAGACTCTCTATCGATTCCAGAAACATTGCCCCATGTATAAGTTACAAGACCACGCTTAGGAAGCTCCATGTTGGCCTCGTACACCTGCTTCTTTAACTCTTCTAACATTTTATCTCTCCTAGTCCGTCCGTTACGGTAACAAGCATTCTGTTGACCGTTACGCTCACAAGCATTATGATTTCTCCGCTTCGCATAAAAAGCTCCGCTTGAGAAATATAATAGCTTGTTAGCTACAGCCAACATCATACTTGTTACCTACGAACTCATCTAATATCCGAGCGGCAACTCAACCTTGGCGAGCGCGAGCAGGGAAGTATCGTGCCGAGCTAGGAGGGAGCCGCGAAGCGGAAAGTTGCCTAGCTCGAGTACGAGGGGTGCCCTGCGGGAGCACGGAGTTCTTCGATGCCGCGTAGCAATTAAAGTACTAGCGCCAGTTTTCTACGGCGCAAGCCTCAGCCTTAAGTGCTTTTTTGTAGTCTACCATCCACTCGTCGTAGCCAGCAACCATCGCTGGGTCTGGCTCCATTGTTGTTGACTCCTGGCCTGCAAATACCTTTTCGTCAAGGTACTTCTGAAGGTTTGCTGACTTGTCATCGCGGATGCAGTAATTTGCAAGTACAGCCATACCCCAAGCTCCACCTTCACCAGCTGTTGCCATTACAGTGATTGGTGCATTAAGAGCTGCTGCAAGTACAGACTGTCCAACACCCTTTGTCTTGAAGAATCCACCGTGGCCAGTGATAGACTTGATCGTAACCTTCTCTTCTTTAAGAAGGATATCATTACCAATTTTAAGTACACCAAGGGCACCATAAAGATTTGAACGCATAAAGTTTGCTAAACTAAACTTGGCATCCGGCTGGCGAACAACCATTGGACGTCCTTCGTTTACACCAACAACTGGCTCACCGCCAAAGTAGTTGAATGAAACAACGCCGCCACAGTTAGCATCTTCTGTAAGAGCCTTGCGGTAAAGTGTACCATAAATATCATTCATAGAAACATCTACACCAAATGCATCAGCGAACTCCTTGAAGATGCCAACCCATGCATTTAAATCAGATGTACAGTTGTTGCAGTGTACCATTGCAACTGCCTCACCTGTTGGTGTTGTAACCATATCGATTTCCTCATATGGCTTTGACAATGGCTTGTCCAAAACAACCATAGAAAATACTGATGTACCAGCTGAAACATTACCTGTGCCTACAGATACTGCATTTGTAGCAACCATACCTGTGCCTGCATCACCTTCTGGTGGAGCAAGTGGGCAGCCTGCTTCGAGCTCTCCTGTAGGATCAAGAAGTTTTGCACCTTCAGCTGTAAGTGTACCTGCATCATCACCTGCAACAAGAACTTCTGGAAGAAGATCCTCAACCTTTGTAGTAACACCATGAGCTGCTGCAAGCTTATTAAATTTCTCAAGCATAGCCTTATCATACTGACAAGTAGCTGAATCAATTGGGAACATTCCTGATGCTTCGCCAACGCCTGCTACCTTCTTGCCTGTCATCTTGTAATGTACATAAACTGCAAGTGTCATAAAGTAAGCTACATTTGGAACATGTGGCTCTTTATTAAGAATGCACTGATAATAATGTGAAATGCTCCAACGCTGAGGCATGTTGAAATTCAGCTCTTTAGAAAGCTCTGCAGCTGCCTCACCTGTGATTGTATTTCTCCATGTTCTAAATGGAACTAAAAGATTATCATCCTTATCAAAAGCAAGATATCCATGCATCATAGCAGAAAAGCCAATTGCACCAAGCTTTGTAAGCTTTACATCATACTTGTTGTAAACATCCTGCTTTAACTTTGCATAACAATCCTGCACACCTGCCCATACCTCTTCAAGCGGATATGTCCAGATGCCATTATCCAAATGGTTCTCCCACTCATGGTCGCCTTGCGCAAGAACCTTATTGTCCTCATCAACAAGAACTGCCTTGATTCGTGTCGAACCAAACTCAATACCTAATGCTGTCTTTCCCTCAGCAATAATCTCATTAATATTCATTCGCAAAATCCCCCTTCGTATCTCCCGCTGGTTACGGCTACAAGCCTAACGATTTCCCCGCTCGACAACACGTCTCGCTAAGGAAATATTAGAGCTTGTTGCCTACCAGCTATTTTTACTTAATGAGTAAGCGATCCTTAATGTGGGCAGCGCGAGTAGGGGATACCGTGCCGAGCGTGGGAAGGACCTACGCCGGCGGGAGGGTTCCCACGCGAGAGTGCGGAGGGTGCCCTACGGGAGCATGTCAACCTTGGTTCGCTTACGTATTTACGTTTTACTCGCCGAATACTGCGATGTAGTCCTTCTGGAACTTTTCGATACCAGCTGTTGTAAGTGGGTGAACAGCCATCTGCTCGATAACTTTGTATGGTACAGTTGCAATGTCAGCGCCCGCAAGTGCACAATCGTGAACGTGGATAGGATTGCGGATAGATGCAGCGATGATTTCTGTCTCATAACCATAGATGTCGAAGATATCTGCGATATCGCGGATAAGCTCAATACCTGGCTGATTGATATCATCAAGACGTCCAAGGAATGGTGAAACGTATGTTGCGCCTGCGTTTGCAGCAAGAATAGCCTGGTTTGCTGTAAAGATAAGTGTTACGTTTGTCTTGATTCCCTCAGCTGAAAGAACCTTTACAGCCTTAAGACCTTCAAGTGTCATAGGAATCTTTACAATCATATTTGGATGAAGAGCTGCGATTTCGCGGCCTTCCTTAATCATGCCTTCAGCATCAACTGTTGTAGCCTTTACCTCACCTGAGATAGGGCCATCTACGATAGAAGCAATTTCCTTAAGGATTTCTTCCTGGCTACGTCCACCCTCTTTTGCGATAAGTGAAGGGTTTGTAGTAACACCACAAATTACTCCTAAATCATTTGCTTTTCTAATGTCCTCAATTTTTCCGGTATCAACGAATAACTTCATTTTTTTCTTTCTCCTTTTTTAAATCTCGCTCAAGTCCTAGTCTTTGACCAGTCCGTCGTTAATTTCTAATTTTTTTGATATCGTTTTCACTATATTCATCAAAAAAACAAGAAATTTATCTCCGGACTGAATTGAAGTTTTACGACTTGAGCTATTTTAAATTACTACCAATACGATAATAATTGTAATATTACGTTAGCATGTCTTCAATCACATTAATGACATTTTAACGTCATTTTATTTACCATATACAAGACTGCCAAGTGCAAGGTCACGCTTGAAGTCACGAATCTTTGTGTCCTTATCGATGTAAACTGCTTCGATACCCATAGCAGCTGCCCAATCACCCATCTGCTCTGCTGTTAAGTCGTAAGAGAATGCTGTGTGGTGTGCGCCGCCTGCAAGGAGCCAAGCCTCTGTTCCTGTGTAGAAATCTGGCTGTGGTGTCCAGAAGTTGATAGCTGTAGGAAGCTTTGGAAGTGGCTTTTCTACCTTCTTGCAATCAACATCCTGAATGATAAGACGGAATCTGTTTCCAAGGTCGATAAGTGATGTAGCAATACCCTTACCTTCCTTTGACTGGAATACAAGACGAGCTGGATCTTCTCTGTCACCCATTGAAAGAGGCTGAACCTTAATCTGGATAGGACCATCTGCAAGTGTTGGACAAACCTCAAGCATGTGAGCCTGGATGATTCCTTCTTTGCCCTTTACAAGGTTGTATGTGTAATCCTCAAGCATTGAAGTACCCTTCGCATCCTTAATGCCTGTTGTCATAATCTTCATAAGGCGAACCATTGCTGCAACTTTCCAGTCACCTTCTGCACCAAATCCATAGCCCTTTTCCATTAATCTCTGAATTGCAAGACCTGGAAGCTGCTGAAGTGAACCTAAATCACCAAAGTGAGTAACGATTGCCTGGTAGTTCTTCTCCTCAAGGAATCTTTCAAAACCAAGTTCGATTTTAGCCTGAACAGCTACATGCTTCTTGAACTCTTCTGGATCTCTTCCCTCAAGGCAAATATCGTATTTACCATAATACTCATCTACAAGTGCATTAACATCTGACTGTGAAACAGCATCAACAGCCTTAGCAATTTCGTTTACTGGGTAAGCATCTACTTCCCAACCAAACTTAAGCTGAGCCTCAACCTTATCACCTTCTGTAACAGCAACATTTCTCATGTTGTCAGCTACACGCATTACACGAATGTGGCTGGATTCAACAATACCTACTGCTGTTCTCATCCAAGATGCAAGCTTTTCCTGAACCTCTTTATCCTGCCAGTAACCAACGATTGTCTTTCTCTCGATTCCCATTCTTGAAAGGATGTGAGCATACTCTCTATCACCGTGAGCAGCCTGGTTCTCATTCATGAAATCCATATCCATTGTCTCGTAAGGAATCTCGCGATTGTACTGTGTATGTAAATGGCAAAGTGGCTTTCTATATTCCTGATGTCCTAAAATCCAAGACTTTGCTGGTGAGAATGTGTGCATCCATGTGATTACACCTGCACAAGTTGGATCATTGTTAGCTTCGTTAAATGTACGTCTGATTACTTCGTTTGTAATCATTGTTGGCTTCCATACTACTTCAAATGGAAGAATGCCAGACTTGTTAAGGCACTCTACAATCTCCTTTGAGTGTGCCGCAACATGCTCTAAGCACTCATCTCCGTACAAATCCTGTGAACCTGTACAAAACCAAAACTTGTAATTTAACTGTGTTTTCATACTGTATTACCCTCCATTTTCCTGTTACTATTTTCTTTCGAAAATCATTATCTACAAATAAAAATACAACTTGTACCCACATGTCTACAAGTTGTATTTTCATTTAAAAAACTATTTAATTTACTAAGCTTTATCGCTATGTACAAGTACATTTATTCATGTACAACTTCCATCTTAAACGGTACAATTGGTAGACCATTTTCATTTTTTATAGAAATCTGGCCGTAATCATCCACACCAATCGATATACTGATTACCTCTCCTTCGGTAAGTTCATCAGGCCTTTTTATCAATATCTTATTACCTTCAAAACCATAGGTATGCACCGCAATATCATCACTCTTAGCATGTATCAAAATCTCATCCAGCTCATCTTTTGCAGATAAATCCTTTGCATTTTCAAATTCTAACACAATATTTCCGCTATTCACTGTGACCTTTGATATGCAAGGGTTTTCAACGTCTCTTGAATCCACCTTTTCATACACATGGCAAAGAGCCAGACCTGCTAATCTATTTCCAATCTCGACCTTTTCCTTTGGATGAATGTCATATTCTTCTCCCAAATCACCAATAGCTGTCATATAAACATTTTCCATTGTTTCAGCCACAAGTCTCTGCTTTTCTCTAACGATTTTGTATCCATCATTTGTGCAATCCAGCCATTCTTTGAATGGAGCAAGCTGAACAATCAAAAATGACAAATCCAGATTCCATGCATCTCTCCAGGAATTAATTAGTCCCTTTAAAAGTGAATCATACATAGGTGCTCTATCACCTGCATCTGATTCTCCCTGATACCACAAAGCACCCTTTATCGAATAAGGAATAACTGTTTTTAGCATTGTCTCATACAAACCGCATGGACGATTTTCATTGTATGGCCCCATTGGAACCATTTCTGGCGGATTATCCTTACGAGCTTCAAGCTCTTCAAGCTGCACCTGTCTATCTCTTCCATATAAAAACTTCTCAAAATCATGGTAGCCTTTAGGATCATCCACAGCTTTCCATGCCTTAAGACTAAGCTCTCGAAGTTCCTCTTCACTATACTTTTCTACTTCAGTTTCGTATTCTGTAAGATAACGACGAAGCTCCGGTGTATCCAAAACCGATTCAGGAACCCAGGCACTTGCAGTAGTTCCTCCCCAGTTACAGCCAATTATTCCAACCGGCACCTTTAACTTTTCTTGGATTGCTCTTGCAAAAGTGTAGCCTATAGCAGAAAAATTCTCATAGCCTTCTTCCTTGTCATCAAGCCATCTGCCATATCCATCTCTACCTTCGCCATTGTGAGTATCGTGTCCCTCAAAAGCTCTCTGTGGAACATTATAAAAATGAATATGTTTGTTCATGGGAAGCTTCTTTGTCGTATCCCAATTTTTCTCATATTTATTAAAGAACTCCATATTGGACTGTCCTCCAGCCAACCACACTTCGCCTATGCTTATATTTTCAACTCGAAGAAGTTGTCCGCTAGACTCGTTCCTTACTGCTAATAGATCATCCCAAGAAGCCTCAAGTGGCATCAATCTTACTTCAAAACGATTGTTTTCATCTGCCACGCCCCAGTTCTCATCCAACAAATTACCGTGGGTATCTCTTAGGCTAACTCGAATTTTATCCCCCTGTGGTGCATCGCCAAATATTCTTATTTTTTCATTTCTCTGTAAAACCATTCCGTCAGAAAATATTTCCGCTAAGCAAAATCTATGCATCATTCTCCTCCATCTTATCGCAACTCCAATACATGCTTTTGAATTCCGTAGGTGTACATCCCTTTTGTAGTTTAAACATTCTTATAAAGGATGATATAGACATAAAGCCACAGCTTAACGCCACATCAGTGACAGAATGTCCTGGTTCCACCAGCAAATTTTGAGCTTTTGCTATACGCTTTTGGTTAACATATTTATAGAAACTTGTTCCAGTAAACTGTTTGAATAATCTTTCGAAATAAAACTTACTAAATCCACTCATTGCAGCCACATCATCAAGCTTTAAATCCTCAGCACAGTGAGAAGCGATATAATCACATATATCCATAAACTTTGTAGCGTACTCTCCCTTTACTGTAAGATCATATTCTGCAGTATTCTTCTTAACTTCCGAATAGTTTCTTCCTATCAACGCAAACATATTTAACAGCTTACTATAGATACCAACCTCAGAATATGCCTCTCCTCGCATATATTCTTCTTTAATGTCTATAAGCAGTTCCACCACTTTACTATGAATAGTAGGAAATTTTTCAGGTGTGATTACCGTGTACGGTGACATAAACGAAATAAGCACCTCTATTTCTTTCATAAATCTTAGCTCACCTGTGTTTGCCTGAAATATGATACGACGACCAGTAGTTGGTGCCACTATAGAATGTACGCACCCTGGGCATATTATGCATATATCCTCTTCTCTTAACTCTACTTCTGAATTAGGAAAGAACATCTTATATCCATTTTCTATTGGCATGACAATTTCTAATGCCGGATGCCAATGCTTAGGATAATCCTCATATTCAATATTGTCATATAGTTTTAATGTAGTGCTCTGCTTATAATTGACAGTTTCGAATATTCCATCAAGTGTTTCAATCATGACATCAATCCCCCTATAAGGCAATAATTAAAAATCTAACTTGAGACATATTTTTACTCTTATTGCGAAAAATTGCAAGCAATTTTTATTATTCAAACAATTATTTTGACTCCAAATATACATTATGCACAATTCTGCCAATTAATATTAGTAATATATATACAATAGCACTATAAAAGCGCAATCAGCTAGAGCAATATTTAATAATCAACAAACAACAATTATAAAGATTGTGACTATTTTGTGTGCTACATTTTAATTATCAAAAAACAGTGAATCGGGGGATTCACAAATAAAGAAAAAGGAGATAGGTAATGAAGAAAAAGTTTTTAGCTACAGTGTTAGCTGCAACAATGGCTGCATCATTATTTACAGGTTGCGGCTCATCAGCTTCAGAGAATTCTGGGGTAGAAGAAATCACTTGGATGTTCTGGGATGATTTAAATGCAACAGAGGATTTAATTTCTCTTGGTTACAAGGACACAATCGACAGATTTAATAAGGACTACGAAGGTCAGTATCACGTAAACGTTGTTACAACAAACCTCGAAGAGTACTACGCTAAGCTTAATGCTTTGGTAGCAGCTGGCGATGCTCCTGATGTATTCATTGTAAGCCCTGGTCCAAACCTTACAGATTATGTAGAGCCAGGAATTGCTGCTCCACTTGATGATTATCTTGCACAAGATGGTTGGAAAGATACATTTACAAGCGACGCAGTATTCTCTCAGATGACATACAACGATCAGATTTACGCAGTACCTCTTAACACAGCTGCTGCATGTTGCTTCTATAATACAGAGATGTTCGAAGACGCAGGCGTTGAAGTTCCTACAAACTGGGATGAAATGTTAGATGCTTGTGACAAGCTTCAGAGCAAAGGCTACACACCAATCACTATTTCAGCTGGTACAGCATGGTGCTTATCAATGGTAGCTGGTTACCTTTGTGAAGAAGAAGGTGTAGACCTTCAGGCTCTTGCTGATGGTAGTGCTTCTTGGGAAGATGGAAAGCTTGAAGCTGCTGCTACAAAGCTTACAGAGTTATCTAAGTACTTCCAGCCAACAGCTGCTGGTGATACAAACGATGTTGCTACAGCAAACTTCTACAATGGAGATGCTGCTATCCTCATCCAGGGTTCATGGGCTATCGGACAGATCAACGGTGAAAACCCAGACTTCGAATCTAAGTGTGGTGTATTCCAGTTCCCAGGAACAGACAGAATCATCGCTAAGTCAGATTCACTTGCTATGAGCTCTACAACAAAGCACCCAGAAGCATGTGCTGCTCTTATGAAGTACTTCACAGATGAAACTTCTCAGAAATACACAGCTGAGGTTGGTGGAAAGATTCCTGTAACAACAGTTGAATACGATGCAGACAAAGCTCCTGCTCAGCTTGCATATGTAATGGATATTTTCGAGAACTCAAAGGGTACATTCGGATTCTACAATGAGTCAATGCCTTCAACTGAAACAGGTGCACATTTTGATGATACTATGGTCGCAGTATTCTTAGGTGATATGACACCAGCGGAAGCTGCAAAAGATATGGAAGATTATTATAACGCAAATTGCAGATAATTGACTCTTCTTCAATTTCTTTATTGTCCGGGGAGTGCGACGCACTCCCCATTTTTATTAAATAAAACTAAGGAAAAACTGTTATGGATAAACTATTGAGAAACAAAAAAGCCATATGCGTGTTTATGGCTCCTGCATTTATATTATTTACTTTCGTTCTATTTATACCTATTTGTCAGTCAGTTTATTACTCATTTTGTGATTACAACGCTTTAACCCCACCAAAATTCATCGGGCTTGAAAATTACAAAACTTTATTATCTGACACAACTTTAATTATCGCTATCAAGAATTCAATATTCTTTTTAATTTTTTCTTGTGTAACTCAGCTTATTATGGGTCTGTTTTTAGCTGCCCTTTTAACAAATATAGATAAAGGAAGAAACTTATTCAAAAACATTATCTATTTACCATGTGTTCTTTCTTCTGCAGCTTTAGGACTTTTATGGATGTTCATTTTCAGTCCTAAGCTTGGTATCAATCAATTGCTTGCTAAGCTTGGTATCGAGGGTCCACTTTGGCTCATGGATACCAATGGTTATATCATTCTTCCTATGTGGGTAATCGCTTTCGTTGCACTTTGGCAATATGTCGGTCAGTCTATGATGCTTTACATGGCTCAGATATCAGGCATAAGCAAGTCTCTTTACGAAGCAAGTTACATTGATGGTTGCAACAAGGTCAAAAGCTTCCGCTACATCACACTGCCACTTATCAGACCTATGGTTGCAACCGCAATGTCACTTAATGCTATCGGTTCATTAAAGTTTTTTGATTTGATTTTCAACATGACCGAAGGTGGTCCAAACCATAAGACAGAAGTACTTGCAACACACCTATATCAGCAAGGTTTTAAGTATTTCAAATATGGCTACGCCAGCGCAATCGGAGTACTGCTCTTAGTACTTTGCTTAATCGTAACTGCATTTATCAACAAGGTCGTTAAGACAGAGCAATACGAGATGTAATGCGTTACCCGAAAGGAGTTTTTACTAATGAAAAAAATAACTATCCCAAAGATTTTAATATATGTATTTCTCATAATAATGGCAGTTATTTATCTTGCACCACTATTTTGGGTATTTAACGTATCCTTCAAAACAAATGCAGAAATCTTCACTGCCCCATTCGCTCTTCCAAAAGCTCCAACATTTGAAAACTTTGCTTTTGCTTGGACTGCTGGAAAGCTCGGAATTGCAACACTTAATTCTTTCATCGTTTGTATTATCACTTTAGCACTTAGCATGGTCATCGGTTCCATGGCAGCATTTGGTATTGCCCGCATGCGTTGGAAACTTGCTAAGCTATCTTTAACATACTTCCTTATTGGAATGATGATTCCTGTACACTGTGTTCTCATTCCATTGTTTACTCGTTTTGCGAAAGTCGGTCTTACAAATAGCTTAGTAGGTCTTATCCTTCCATACCTTACTTTTGCACTTCCTATCACTATCTTCATTATGGTAGGCTTCTTCGAAAGTATGCCAAACGAGTTAATTGAGAGTGCTTGCATCGATGGCGCTACAATTTACGAAATCTTTTTCAAGGTTTGTCTTCCACTTGGAAAGACTGGTCTCTTCGTTACTGGACTTATGACATTTATCGCAAACTGGAACGAACTCTTACTTGCTATGGTATTTATCTCTGACGACATGAAGAAGACTCTTCCAGTTTCACTTTCAAAATTCGTTGGACCATACAACACAAACTACTCACAGATGTTTGCCGCAATCATTATTGCAATTATCCCTACTATAGTTGTCTACTGTGCATTCTCAAATCAGATTGTAGATGGCTTAACAGCAGGTGCTGTAAAGGGTTAATAATTTATAACAAAAGACAGGAGATTTACCAAAATGAAACAACAAAACACCCCACTAGTTACCCACATATTCACAGCAGATCCATCTGCGCATGTGTTTAATGACAGACTTTACGTCTATCCTTCTCATGATATACCTCATGATGGCGAAGATAACGATAACGGTGACGAGTACCAAATGCGTGATTATCATGTTCTCTCTATGGATGATAAAAGCGATGAAGTTATAGACCACGGTGAAGTTTTACATCAAGACCAGGTACCTTGGGTATCTGAACAGCTTTGGGCACCTGACGTAGTATTTAAAAACAATACTTACTATTTAGTTTTCCCAGCTAGAGATAAAGATGGAATCTTCAGACTTGGAATCGCTGAGGGCAAATCTCCTGAAGGACCTTTCACCCCTAGAAGTAACTATATTCCTGGTAGTTTCAGCATCGATCCTTGCTCCTTCTTAGATGATGATTCAAAGGTATATATTTACTTTGGCGGTCTCTGGGGAGGACAGCTGGAAAAGTATCGCACCGGCAGTTTTGACCCAAATGGCACCGAGCCACCAAAAGATGAGCATGCTGTTTGGCCTAAGGTAGCTCTTATGAAAGAAGACATGAGCGAATTTGCTACAAAGCCTCAGGATATCGTAATCCTCGATGAGAACGGCAATGAGCTTCTGGCAGGGGACGAAGACAGACGTTACTTCGAAGACCCATGGATGCACAAATACAACGGCAAGTACTACTTCTCCTACTCCACAGGTACAACTCACAAAATAGTATACGCCACTAGTGATACACCTACTGGTCCTTTCACTTACCAAGGCACAATCCTTGAGCCAGTAATCGGATGGACTACTCACCACTCAATCGTAGAATACCACGGCAAATGGTATCTCTTCTACCACGACTGCGAGTACTCCAAGGGAATTAACCACCGCCGCTGCGTAAAGTACTGCGAACTCAGCTACAACCCAGACGGCTCAATACAAACTATAGTTCCAGAATATAAATAAATAATGGCTAGCCACTAATACGCCTGCTACGTTAACAAGCCTTAGAGTTTCTACGCTTCGCATAGAAAGCTCCGCTTAAGAAACCAAAGAGCTTGTTATCTGCAGGCTTTTATTATGACCAAAAGTATTTGGCGCTAACACATTCGTACCCATAGGATATAGAAAAGCCTCCGCGTAGGCATCAAGCTCTAATAATTCTCAAGCGAAGCATTCTAAGCTGAGCGGAGAATTATTAGGCTTGTAGCCGTAACGCGAAGGCGTTGTTCGTCGTCGATACGTTGTTTAGTTTTTGAATGAATGAATTGGAGCAGGAATACGTCCTTCGCGGTTGATGAAGTCTGCGCAAGAGAACTTGTTCACTGGCATGATTGGAGCGTATCCAAAGAGTCCACCGAATTCTACGGTGTCGCCTACAGTCTTTCCGATGACTGGGATGAGACGAGCAGCTGTAGTCTTCTGGTTGACCATACCAAGCGCCATTTCGTCAGCAATCATTCCGGAGATTGTTGTTGCTGGTGTATCGCCAGGGATAGCAATCATGTCGAGACCTACGGAGCATACGCAAGTCATGGCCTCAAGCTTTTCAAGAGTGATTGCGCCAGCCTCAACTGAGTTAATCATTCCCTGATCCTCTGATACTGGGATGAATGCACCTGAAAGGCCGCCAACGTAAGAGCTAGCCATTACACCGCCCTTCTTAACCTGATCGTTGAGCATTGCAAGAGCAGCTGTTGTACCTGGAGCACCTGCATATTCGAGACCGATTTCGCAAAGAATATCAGCAACTGAATCGCCAATAGCTGGTGTTGGAGCTAGTGATAAGTCGATAATACCAAATGGAATGCCAAGACGCTTTGATGCTTCCTGAGCCACAAGCTGACCTACACGTGTAACCTTAAATGCTGTCTTCTTGATTGTCTCGCATAATACTTCGAAGCTTTCACCTCTAACTGACTCTAAGGCTTTTTTAACAACACCTGGGCCAGAAACACCTACATTGATGATTGCATCAGCCTCAGTAACACCATGGAAGGCACCTGCCATAAATGGGTTATCATCTGGAGCATTGCAGAATACTACAAGCTTCATACAGTCTACGGAATCTCTATCTTTTGAACGATCAGCTACCTGGAGAAGAATATCTCCCATAAGGCGAACTGCATCCATATTAATACCAGTCTTTGTAGATGCAAGGTTAACTGAGCTACAAACCCTGTTAGTCTCGCATAAAGCCTGTGGAATAGAACGAATAAGCATTTCATCTGCTGTAGTCATTCCCTTAGAAACAAGGGCAGAATAACCGCCGATAAGATTAGCTCCTACAGCTTCTGCTGCCTTGTCTAAAGTGTGAGCGATGCCAACAAAATCTGCTGGAGTCTTACAAGCTGCTCCACCCACAAGAGCAATTGGAGTAACAGAAATACGTCTGTTAACAATTGGAATACCGTAATCACTCTCAATTTCACGAGCAACCTTATCCAAATCCTTTGCTACTGTTGTGATACGATTATAAATCTTTTCATTTAATAGCTTTAAATCAGAATCTATGCATTCTAATAAGCTTATACCAATAGTAATTGTGCGGACATCAAGTGTCTGCTCCTCTACCATTTTATTTGTTTCGATAACTTCCTGTAGATTTACCATATGCCCTCCAACTTAAATTCTGTGCATTTCATCAAAGATAGCTTCTTTCTGAGCCTTAACCTGAACACCAATTTCGTTTCCTAATTTCTCTAAATCGTTCTGAAGTTCACCAAAGCTGCGAGTGCTTGCATTGATATCCACAATCATCATCATATTAAAAAAGCCCTGCACGATAGTCTGTGTAATGTCCAAAACATTAACTCCATTCTCTGCAAGGTATGTGCATATACGTGCAATAATACCAACTGTGTCCTTACCTACAACTGTAATAATAACCTTATTCTCCATCTTTGCTCCTTTCATATTTAACCCTTATACAGCAAAATTGCATAAGGGAAAGTTACCATAAATGATTGATTATATAACCACGCGCTCCGACGCTTCGCATCGCGATGCAACAGTAATGTTGAAGTCGTTGCCAGTATATGGGGTGCGTTCATCCATTGTAACCTCTAAACGCACTGTCTCATATGCCAGATCCGGGTAATTGTTCTCGTGACTGAGATGCCCTAAAAATACATGCTTAACATTATCATGAAGCACTGTACTTAACAGCTTACCACTGGCTTCATTAGACAAATGACCATAGTTACCAAGGATACGTTGCTTTAAAGGATATGGGTATGCCCCCACCTCAAGCATATGAATATCATGATTAGCCTCCAGCAGCATAGCATCAAGCCCTGTGAGGTTTTCTACAATATTGCTGTCATAATACCCTAAGTCAGTGCAGACTGCAACCTTTGATTTATCATTTTCTATACGATATGCAACTGGATCAGCCGCATCATGGCTGATATGAAATGGGTGAATTTTAAGAGACCCTAAGACAAAGCTTTCATCAGCCTTTATCTCATGGAATAAAGAATCGTCTATTGCTCCAAGACTTTTCATTGAACGTATTGCTTTTATCGTGCCTGCAGTGGCATAAATAGGGATGTGATATTTGCGAGAAATAACCCCTAGACCGGACACATGATCAGAGTGTTCATGGGTCACCAAAAGACCGTCCATATCAGCTGTTGTGTAATCATATTTGTTCATACCAGCTTCAATGCGCTTACCTGAAATTCCAGCGTCAATCATTACGTGGGTGTTTGAATCACCCACGCAAATACAATTTCCGCTACTACCACTTGCAATACTAAAAAAATCCATTATTACTAAATATCTTTCTAATTAATTTACAATATAAAGAACTGTCAATGTTCTTATTAATCATTTTGCCAGAAGCATTCAACCTTATCATTTGGATGAAGCTCATCTGCGTAGCCGCACTTTTCACCATTAATTCTAATAACAAGTGGGCGGCCATTTCCCGCATTTGGATCAAAATTGATGAGATTATAAATATCTACAAATATATAATCTTTCTTGCCTGATAATACCATATCCTTACCGTTGATATTAATAGGTAAATCTACTGTCTCTATTTTGATACGAGTGCGAGCATCTGTTGCTACTGCTGGCTCAGCCTCTGGTGCCTCATAATCCTCTGGCAATCCTTCTCCATCCTCAGCAAGGTATTCACCTGCATAGGCCACTGGAGTTGTGGTTGTCCATTCAATAGCAAAGTTTTCATATACAAGTGAGTCAAGACTAGATGGACGATTGTTAACAAGTATCTCGTATCTATCGTCGATTGAAACATCCATAAATTCCGCCAACTGCCCCACTGTATAGAATGGGCGAGTCTCGATGACATCCCCTTCTTTAATTGTGTATGTTGGTGGCTCCATAGAGCCATTTACCTCTACAAACTTTGGACATTTTACACGATGTCCACAAACATTAAAGTAGAGATATTCTGTTGTAAACTCTGTCAAATCGGCAATTGTACCTGAGCCGCCTGCTCCAACTGTAGATGGAACAAGTGTAACCTCTGCATTGAATTCGAGAGGAGTGTTGATTCCAACAGTGCGGCCATTCATTGTAACAACTGCAGATTCGCCTTCTGTTCCTCTAATCATGCGAGACACGCCATTAACTGTAAAGTTAATCTCACGTCCTCTTCTTGGGAACAGCTGCTCAGCAGCGAAGCCTGCCTGCATAGCAGCATCTACAATTGTAAGCTGACCATTATCATAAAGCTTCATCATCTCTCCATTGAAATGAATCATGATGAAGTTGTTCTTTGTCTCATAGTAGTTGAGGCAGATACCGATTGGTGTAACAAGAAGTGAATCCTTCTTAACATCATCCTCTTCGAAGATAATGTTTTTCATTACTTCTTCACCACGAAGAGCTACACGCTCTGGAACTATTTTAAGATCCTTTGCGAGAGCCTCTGTAAAGCCATGGATTTTTCCACCACCGCCAACTACAAATGCAGCTGAAACTGACTTTCCGCCGTTAAGCTCCTGAATCTTAGTAGCAACCTCAAGGGCAATCTTTTCCATAACTGGATCTGTAAGCTTCCATACATCTTCTGATTTGATAGTATGGCTGATGCCCATAATATCATCATATGTTATTTCGCCACCCTCTGTAGAGGCGCGCTTAATTGTCTCAGCGGTGGCAAAATCTACAAGGAATTCATGCACCAAAACCTCTGTAAGCTCATCGCCCGCCATTGGAATCATGCCGTATGCAATGATACTTCCATCTTTTGTAACACAGATATCGGATGTACCTGCGCCCACATCTATAAGTGCAATATTAAGCATTCTGAAATTCTGAGGAATAGCAACATTGATAGCTGCAATAGGCTCCAATGTAAGATTTGCAACTGAAAGATCTGCCTTTCCAACTGCAGAATACAATCCGTCAACAACATCCTCTGGTAAGAATGTAACAATTATATCCTCTCCAATAACATCTGCCTTATGATCCTGGATAGATGAGAATACATCTCCATTCAGATAATACTTAACTGTAGAGTAGCCTACGCAGAAGAACTTGTATTTCTTGTCCTCATCAGCTTTAAGCTCTTTTCCTGCCTGATCGATACCCATCATATCCAAAGTGTGTAAATCTTCACCAGTAACCACTGTTTCCTCTGGATATTCCATCTCAACATGAGTAGTAACTGTACGAAGTACACGACCAGCGGCAGCTATACAAACTTCTGTAAGATTAAGGCCTGTCTTAGCCTCAAGTATCTTTTTAACCTCATCACAGGTGGCGCCTACACGACCAATATCGTGAATCTGACCATCAAGCATGGCTCTAGTATCATGCTCCTTGATATCCTGCGCGATTACATGAAATTCTGCACCATCAAGATATCCAACTGTACCAATAACGTTTCTGGTACCAATATCAAGTCCAAATACAATGTCCTTCGTCTCCATAAACTGCTCTCCTCGAGAATTATTCTAAAATTTGGCGAAGCTGAAGCAACGTCTGCTCCTTATCACCACTGTTATCTATAACTCTATCAGCATGCTCCCTAAAAGAAGCATCACTACGCTGTTTCGCGATAGTATTTTTGATGCGTTCATCTGAATAGCCTCTAGATTCTTTAAGCCTTTTGGCTCTGGTATTCTCATCGGCATAAATGTACCACATCTCATCAACAAGTTTACCATATCCACATTCTATGAGCAATGCAGCTTCAAAGAAAAAATACTCTATCTTGTGCTTAGCCCGTTCATCTTCTACTTGATTTAGTACTTCTTGCTCTACTGCAGGATGAACAATTGCGTTCACCTCTGTTAAAAGCTTATCATCACTAAACATCAGCCTAGCCATAAGACCGCGATCTATTTCGCCATCAGCTCCAACAATGCTTTCAGGCCAATCTAGAGATACCACAGCATCAAAACAGGCATTGCCAGCCTTCATCAGCTCTGCCGCTACCTCGTCTGCAAGCAGAACCTTACAATTAAAATTCTCTTTCAGAAGGCGCAATACTGTGCTTTTCCCTGCGCCAACGCCTCCTGTTATACCTATAAATAACATAATCTATCTCCTGTTAACGGGATGGCTAGATTAATGAGCTTCTGCCCAATTCTTGCCAGCATTCATATCAATTTCAAGCTTAACAGCGAGATTTGCTGCATTTTCCATTTCTTCCTGTATAAGCGCCTTTACTTTTGACTTTTCGCTCTCTAAGGCTTCCACTAAAAGCTCATCGTGTACTTGAAGCAAAAGCTTTGACTTAAGATGCTCGGATAAGAGTCTGTCATGCACCTTTACCATGGCAATTTTTATGATATCTGCAGCTGTTCCCTGAATAGGGGAATTCATAGCAACTCGTTCACCAAACTGTCTTGTCATGAAGTTGGACGATGCAAGCTCTGGTATAGGGCGACGTCTGCCAAACATTGTAGTTACGTATCCCTTTTCCTTGCCATCCGCCTTAAGATTTTCAAGGAACTCATGCATCTTAGGATATGCCACGAAATAATTATCAATGTATTCCTGAGCCTCTCCACGACTTACATCGATATCTTTAGCAAGTCCAAATGCGCTGATTCCATAAACAATACCAAAGTTAACAGCCTTTGCACGTCTACGCTGTAAATCTGTAACCTCTTCAAATGGTGTGTTAAACACAAGCGAAGCTGTAGAGCGGTGGATATCCTGACCAGCCTTAAATGCATTGATAAGATTATCATCACCGGACATATGAGCAAGCACTCGAAGCTCAATCTGCGAGTAATCAGCATCTAAGAATACGTAGCCATCCTCTGGATGAAATACCTTTCTAATCTCTCTTCCAAGCTCCATTCTGATAGGAATATTTTGAAGATTAGGCTCTGTAGAACTGATTCTTCCTGTAGCTGTAACAGTCTGCATAAATGTAGAACGAACTCTACCATCAGCATCAACACATGTAGCCAAGCCATCAGCATAAGTGCTCTTAAGCTTTGCCAACTGCCTGTACTCAAGAATGTCGCTAATGATTGGATTTTCGCCAGCCAAGCTTTCTAGTACATCCGCTGCTGTAGAATAGCCCGTCTTAGTCTTCTTTCCACCTTTAATTCCTAGCTTCTCAAATAAAATAACTCCAAGCTGCTTAGGAGAATTAATATTGAACTCCTCGCCAGCTTCATTATAAATGCTTTGCTCCAGCTCTTTTATTCTCACAGAAAGCTTTTTGCCATATTCAGACAATGCATCAGCGTCCATAGCAATGCCAGCTATTTCCATATCAAACAATGTATATATAAGCGGCAGCTCGATAGTTTCGTATATATCAAGCATGCCTTCTTCTTTGATCTTATTTATAATCAGCTCATAGGCATCGTGAGCAACATAGGCATTGTAGCAAGCATACTTAACAACCTCGTCAATCAGACTATCATCCTCTAAAGCTGCTGCAAGCTTCTTCTTTCCAAACAAATCTGCCACACCTGGAATTATTTTCCCAAGCATCTCACTTGCCACATCCTCTGCGTTGTACTCGCTTTTTGTAGGATTGAGCAGATATGCCGCCACTGCAACATCACATGCTGTTGGGAAGATTACGGCTTTGCCACCGTTTTCATAAACTCCAGCTTTCTCATCATCACTAAGCAAATCATAGATAAGATGCATTGCTTTTTTCAAATCCCAAAAGCAAAGCTTCACGCCCTTACCGCTGAGTTCTATAAGCTTGTGTGCAAGATTTTCAGGTGTAACCAAGCCATTGCTTTCAATATATACTGTAGATTCCCCAACAGATAAAGCAACACCTTTGATTTTGTCAGTAGCCATTATGCTTACTCCAACAAAATCATTGCCACTCTTCTTTAAATCTTCAAAGAAAGCTTCCACTTCACTGAAATCAGAAATGTGCTTAAAAGTTTCAGATGTGTTGTCAGCAACACTTGCAGTGGTAGAATTTTCAAACCTAGGCAACAAATTCTTCAGCTCATATCTTTTGCAGAGAAGATACGCCTCTTCTGTAAAGATGTTATCTAACTTTGTACTGCCCTCTTCAAGCTCGATTGGTGCCTGCACGTTAATTGTAGCAAGCTCCTTTGATAATACTGCAATATCCCACTGCGCAGCCAAATTCTTAGAAGCTCTAGGTGGCTTCAGCTCCTCAACGTGAGCATGACACTCTTCAATAGAGCCATACTGCTGAATGAGATTTGATGCAGTCTTTTCACCAATTCCCTCAACTCCAGGAATGTTATCTGATGCATCACCCATCAGGGCCTTTATATCAATAAACTGCTTTGGAGTAACACCATAAAGTGCCTTAACATCCGCTGCATAATACTGTTCTATTTCAGTTCCTGTCTTTTTTGTCTTTGGAATGGAAATCTTTACCTTTTCAGTAGCAAGCTGGAGTAAATCTCTATCTCCCGAAACAATAGTAACATCGAAGCCTTTCTCCTCTCCAATACGAGAAAGAGTACCTAAAATATCGTCTGCTTCCCAGCCTTCAAGTGTAATAACTGGTACACCCATTGCCCTAAGCATTTCCTGAATACGTGGTATCTGCTCTTTTAGTTCAGGTAGCATAGGCTTACGAGTGCCCTTGTATGCATCAAACATTTTATGTCTAAATGTTGGCGCATGTACATCAAATGCAACTGCAAAATTGTCTGGCTTCTCCACTTCGATGAACTTAAACATCATGTTCAAAAAGCCAAAAATGGCGCCGGTGTGCTCCCCAGCGCTATTTGTAAGATCAGGCAAGCCATAGAATGCACGATTTGCAATACTATGTCCATCCATTAATAAAAGTTTGCTCATTATTATCCCTCATCAGCCACCTTAAATTTCTCTAGTTTCTTTCTTTAACCATTCATTTTCTTCATCAGACAAATATGGCTTTAATGTTTCGCGAACCATTGCATGGTACTCGTTAAGAGTCTTCTTTTCTGCCTCGGTCATCATCTCTGGAATAACTGGATCCAAATCGATAGGGCATACAGTAAGTGACTCAAAATGACGGAAATCTCCGTATTCTGTTGTCTCACCTGCAACACAAAGAAGCTCGTTTTCTATTCTTATTCCAAAGCCATCCTCGATATAAAGGCCTGGCTCATCTGTTGTAACCATACCTGGGATTAGCTCTGCCGCATTCTGTCCCTTTGGAACTCTCCAGCGGAAGTTGTTAGGACCTTCATGAACATTGAGAATATGTCCAACGCCATGACCTGTACCGCAACGATAATCAAGTCCCATATCCCATACTGGACCACGTGAAAGCACATCAAGATTAGCTCCTGTAACTCCCTTAGGGAAGTTTGCAGCCATAAGTCTAAGATGGCAGCGTAATACTGTAGTGTAATACTCCTTCATCTGCTGAGTGAGCTCTCCTAGAGCTATAGTTCTAGTAATATCTGTTGTGCCTTCAAGGTAGTGGGCGCCTGAATCAACAAGGAGGAATCCTTCTGGCTTAAGCTCTGCTTCAGCCCCTGGCTTTGCGCTGTAATGCATCATTGCAGCGTTTGGACCATAAGCTGATATTGTGCCAAATGATAAATCAAGGAAATTCTCCTGCTCGCGGCGTCTAGCCTCGTAATAATCAGAAACTGTTATCTCTGTCATTGGTACCTTACCAATGTTTTCTTTTACATATTTGATAGCCTTAGTACATGCTACACCATCTTTAATATGAGCCCATTTTGTATTCTTTATTTCTGTCTCATTTTTAACTGCACGCATAAGCTCTGATGGGTTCTTGCCATCAATAATCTTTGCAGAGCCCTTGAGCGATTTAACAATGTTGTAGTTGATAATGCTCTGGTCAAGAAGCACTCTTCTATCTGCCATATCAGCGCTTTGCATGTAATGGTATACCATATCGTATGGATATAGCTTGATACTATTGTTGTTAAGGTAGCTCATAGCTTCCTCTGGCCAATTTGTAGTATCTGTAAATAAGATTACGCTATCATCTGTGATAAGAAGGAATGACAAGAATACAGGTACGTGTTCAATATCATCTCCTCTTAAATTAAGAATATAAGCAATGTCGTACAATGATGAAACCAAATGTGCATCTGCCTTTTTCTTTTTCATCTTATCGCGGATTCGATAGATTTTAGCCTGCATGCTCTCTCCTGAGAACTCATCTGCAAGCACCCATGTAGTAGCCTTAGGAAGGGATGGTCTGTCCTCCCAAATACTATCAATCAAATCCTCTGTAGTGAATAATTCACCACCCTTTTCCTGGGCGATATCAAAATATTTAGCAGCATTCTTTGCTGAAACACATCTGCCATCAAAGCCTAAGCAGCCTCCATTTGGAAAATGCTTTTCGATAAATTCTTCAACTTCAGGAACGCCTGGCTCTCCGATACGCTCTAAAATCACTTCAGAATCTGCAATCTGCTTTGCAGCCTGCACGAAATATCTTCCATCTGTCCACAGATGAGCTTCATCCTTTGTGATGATGGCAGTACCTGCAGAACCTGTAAAACCTGTGATAAAGCTTCTTTCCTTAAAGTGTTCACCAACGTATTCTGAAGAATGAAAATCGTCAGTAGGAACAAGGTATATATCAATGCCTCTTTCCTTCATTAAATCTCTCAGCTTTGATATTTTTTCATTTGTAGTCATTATCTTTAATTCTCCGTATTACTTTTTGTTTTCTTTACATTTATTTTCTTACTGATTTTCTTTTTATCAGTGCTTTTCTTTTCCTTTTTGCTGCTCTGTGACTGAGTAGCTTCTGTGTCTTCGGACTCTTCAGAGTCTTCTGTTATTTCTTCTTCAGTATCTTCAGTATCTTCTTCATCCTCTTCATCAGCTTCTTCAAACTTAACACCTAATGAATCAACAAAGAATTTTCCCTGCTCTGTAAGGTCTTCATAATCAAAGTCTTCTGTTTTGTCGCATTCAGAACTAATGAGTGCAGAGCCCTCATCCTTGTTTGAAAGGTTCCATATGCAAGTTGACAAGCCGTATTTATCTATGATCTTTTCCCATTTAGCAGCCTCTTCTGTATCAACAGCACCGTCACCATCAGCTGATACATTGCCATATTCTGAAATAAATACTGGAAGGCCAGCATCTAAAGCTTCTGTAAGAGAACTTCTCGCACCAGACTTATGTGTTCCAGCATAAAAATGATAAGTGTACATAACGTTATCAAATTTAAGTGGATCATTTACAACAGATTGTAAATCACTTGAATACTCAGGTGTACCTACTAAAATCAATGCATCCTTATCAACATTTCTGATTACTGGAATAAGCTCTGTAGCATAGCTCTTAACATCAGACCACTTTACATCACCGTTAGGCTCGTTGCAGATTTCATAGATTACATTTTCGTTATCCTTGTACTGACGAACCATCTCGCCAAAGAACTGAATAGCTTCCGCCTTATACTCATTAGGATCGCCATCATTTAAGATATGCCAGTCAATAATCACATACATATCATTATCAGTTGCTGCTGTAACAGCCTCGTCAATAGTCTCTTTGAGCGCAGCCTGGTTCTTCTCACCTCCAACACAATAGCCATTGTAGTCGCTTGTGTACATAGCAAGTCTGATTACATTGATTCCCCATTCATCCTTAAGGGTTGCGATTGTGTCAGCGGAAACATATTCTGGATACCAGCTAAGGCCATGTGAACTAACACCTGTAAGCTGTACTAAATCTCCTTCTTCATCAACAAGACGTCCTTCTTCTACATGAAGTGGTCCATAGTAGCCCATAGTCTTTACTACTTCTGCTGTCTCTTCAGGGGCTTCTTCTTTTTCTTCCACCTCAGGCTCATCTTCTTTAACCTCTGGTAGTTCCTTGTCTTCGGTCTTTTCTTCTGTAACTTCCTGTTTGTTGTCTTTAGTCTCAACTACTTTAAGCTTAACATCGTCTTCCTTTGACTCTTCGGCAACCTCTTTTTGTTCTACATCAGTGCTAGCCACTTGCCAAGGGAATGTAACGCCTCCTTTGTAATAGCTGATTCCGAACACGCCGCCTACTATAGCCGCAGCAAGAATCAGTACCAATATAACTGTTTTAACTTTTTGCTTTTTGGATACCATAGTTATCCCCCTTTTCTGTCAACAAAGACTAATATTTTTATTAATCAAAAGTAATAGCAGCCTCGCCATTATGAGAATACTGGATATAATCGTAGAGTCTTGAACTGTTTAACAAATCAATAGCCTCTAAATCAAAATCATAGTCATGAAAATCCACTTCTTCGATGAACTTATCCAGTTCCTCATTACTCAAAGAATTAACGTATTCTTTGATTTCAATAATTGTTTTTCCTTTTAAATCGTACATCATAAACCTCTTTATCTATTAACATATACTGGCAAACCATTAGAGTATTCAAGCTTAGGCTCTCCTAAGATAAGTGGGCGAAGATATTCTAGCATATCATCTGTAACCCAATTATGATCTGCATTTATCCATTCCTTTGGAACTTCCTTAGCTTCATTTGCAATGTCATGGATCTTAGCATAATCATATTCGATAGTGTATGGGGAATTGCTTGTGCGCTTCGCAATTACCATAACTCCTGTCACACCATCCTCGGCAAACTTTACACCGTTCTTTCCAAGTAAAACAGACTCGTTAATATCTGTAAGTGAGCTAATATGGGCAGCAGCTCTTTGAAGAACATTAACTTCGATTGAACGTACCTTTACTCCGAGTCTATCCTTCACAAGATACTCAAGTGTCTTTCCTGCACCTGAAAGCTGAGCATGGCCAAAATTATCAAGAGTTCCTGTAGAAGCTGAAATATATTCTCCTGCAGCATCTCTGATTCCCTCAGAAACTGCCACAACAATATTTGTCTTCTGCTTAAGAAGTCGTGATAAATCGTTTACGAAAATTTCTGTGTTAAATGGAACCTCAGGAAGATAGATCAAATCAGGACCTGGGCAATATTCGTTTCTGGCAAGAGATGTAGCAGCTGTAAGCCATCCCGCATCACGTCCCATAACCTCGATAATGGTAACACTAGGTGAATTGTAAATCTGAGCATCATAAATAACTTCCATAGTGGTAGTTGCAATGTATTTTGCTGCCGAACCAAAACCTGGAGTATGATCTGTAACACAAAGATCGTTATCGATTGTCTTTGGTATTCCTACAAATCTAATGTGAGATTCTTTTTGTCTAGCATAGGCAGAAAGCTTATCTACTGTATCCATTGAATCATTTCCACCAATGTAGAAGAATGCGTCTATATTGTACTTTTCAAATTGTGCAAAAAGTGTATTATATATAGGGTCGTTAGATTCGACACTAGGAAGTTTAAAACGACAAGAGCCCAAGAACATTGCTGGTGTCGTCTTAAGCTTTGTAAGGAAATTAGGATCTGAATTTGCTATTTTACCTAAATCAATGATATTATCATCTTTGATACCCAGGATACCATTGATGGAGCCATAGATTTTATCATATTTTGAAGCAATTGCTCCCTCGATTACTCCAGCTAAGCTGGCATTGATTGCAACAGTAGGTCCGCCTGACTGTGCGACTATAATATTTCCCATACTTATCCTCCATTATAGTTTGCTCATAATAGTTACATTTTATCACAAGGAGACAGTACATGAACACTTTTTTATACTCTATTTTGGATTTTATAAACCGAGCACATACTTACATTCTTACTTGGAATGATGCAAACGAAGCAAATTTTAGCGATAAAGAGTTGCATTTCTTAGTTATTGGATGCCTTGGAATGTTAATGGTTTTTGTTATTCAGCCTATTTTTTCGCTTCTTGCAAAAACAGGACATGTGCTAGTAATTAGTTGGATATACGTATTCACATTGATTCTACTTTTGACATTTGCCATAGAAATCGAGCAAAAGATTACCAAGAGCGGCGTCATGGATTTTGGTGACATAGTGTTTGGTGTCTGGGGCTTCATGCTGATGTTTATGATATACGCCGTTATACGAGGTATAATAATTGGAATTTATCATTTAATAAAAGATAGATAAAATAAAAACAGGGTTCCACAAATGTGGAACCCCTTTTTATATCACATTTAATACCAATCTGTTTAAATCTCTTTCTTCAAGAAGATTCAATACCTTTCTGGCTTTAGAATACTGATACCTGCTAATCGAGATAACATAATACTGACTTGCACCATGAAAACGCGGGCGCAAGAAAAATGGAATTCGTCTAAAGGATTTCGTAAACGCAACCGACTGCTCTAGAAGCAATTCTGACGTACGATTAGAGACGATACGGTTAGTAGTTCTGCATAATACTACGTCTTTGCAAACGTTTTTGGATAGTTTTGGTTTCTTTTTCATAAGCATTAGTTAAGCCTTACAGCTCCCCCTCTGTTGACTCTCCCTTACACTATTAACGTTAGCAAATGTAACCTCTTTTTTCAAGTATATTCACAATAATTACGCAAAATATTGTGGTTAGAGTTTTGTTGTTACGAAGATATCGTATATAGCCTTTACAGCTACCTCAAAATCACGGTTCTCTACACCAATGATGATGTTAAGCTCAGAAGAACCCTGATCAATCATTCTGACGTTTACATGAGCATGGCTAAGTGCTGCGAAAATACGACCTGCAGTACCGCGTGTGCTCTTCATTCCTCTTCCAACGACAGCAATTAAAGCAAGATCAGATTCAATTTCGATAGAATCTGGTGAACAGTTTCTGTGGATAGCAGAAACTACAGCCTGCTCCTTATTGATAAACTCATCTTCATGAACTACTACTGTCATAGTATCGATACCTGAAGGCATATGCTCGATATTGATTCCGTTATCCTCAAATGCTGACAAAGCTTTTCTACAGAATCCTACCTCTGAATTCATAAGTGACTTTGTAATAAGAACTGTACAGAAGCCCTTCTTTCCAGCAATACCAGTGATAACATATTCATTTCTCTGAGCTGTGCTCTCAACAATCCATGTACCATCATCATCTGGCTTGTTAGTGTTTTTGATATTAATTGGAATACCTGCAGAGCGAACTGGGAAAATAGCATCCTCATGAAGCACTGATGCACCCATGTAAGAAAGCTCACGAAGCTCGCGGTATGTGATTGTCTGCATACCAACAGGATTCTTAACGATTCTAGGATCACAAATCAAAAATCCAGAGACATCTGTCCAGTTTTCATAAACATCAACCTTAGCAGCACCGGCAACGATAGAACCTGTCACGTCTGAGCCACCACGTGAGAATGTCTTAACCCTTCCGTCTTTTCCACAGCCATAGAAGCCAGGAATAACAGCACGTGGATGCTCACCTAATACCTTAACCAAAGTCTTCTCTGTCTTGTATGAATTAAGCTGTCCCTCTTCATTGAAGAAGATAACATCTTTAGCATCGATGAAATCATATCCTAAGTACTCAGCCATAATCTTTCCATTAAGAAACTCTCCACGGCTTGCTAAATAATCTAAAGATAAATCTTCTTTGATATCTGCTGCAATCTGTTTAAAATCCTCATCTAAAGAAAAATTCTTAAGCTCAAGACCATTAATAATCTCGTCATAACGAGCCTTAATTGCTGCAAGATTCTCTGTTACATCCTTGCCTGCTTTAGCATCTTCGTATGTACCAATAAGCATATCTGTAACCTTTGTATCCTTGCTATTACGCTTTCCTGGTGCTGATGGCACAACATATACACGATTCTCGTCAGCTCTGATGATATCCCCTACCTTCTTGAACTGACCGGCATCAGCTAGTGAACTTCCTCCAAACTTAACTACCTTTTTCATTGTGATTTCCTCTTTTACCAAAAATAATGATTACATTGTACTATAACACTTTAGCGATTTAAAGTGATGATTTATCCAAATTTTTAACTCAAAAGAACTCTATCATTATCTAATTCTTCCCCAGCACCTACTTTAAACTTCTCAAGCAAGTCTGAAACAGTAAGAGCGGCGCGCTCCTCTCCTTCTGTATCAAATACAATATGACCTGCGTTCATCATAAGTGTTCTATTTCCCACTTCCAGAGCCTGATGCATATTGTGGGTAACCATTAGGCATGTGATGCCTCTTTCTTTAACAATAGATTTTGTAAGCTCCAAAACCTTTTCTGCCGTAGCTGGATCAAGGGCTGCCGTATGCTCATCTAAAAGCAACAGCTTTGGCGTTACAAATGTGGCCATCAAAAGTGTAAGAGCCTGGCGCTGTCCGCCTGAAAGCAGCCCAACCGGCTGTTTCATTCTATCTTCCAATCCCATGTTTAGAAGTGATAGCTGCTCTCTAAATCTTGCTTTATCCTTAGAGCTGATTCTAGAGAAAAGCTTACCTGAAGAATGTGATGCTCTAAGAAACGCAAGAGCCATATTCTCCTCAATTGTCATATTAGGAGCTGTGCCCTTAAGGGGATCTTGAAATAGGTGCCCTATCACGCGGCTCCTAACATACTCTTTTTTAAATGTAATATCCTCTCCATCAAGATAGATATTGCCTTCATCTACTATAAAGGTACCGGCAATTGCATTAAACATTGTTGATTTGCCGGCGCCATTTGAACCTACTATAGTTGCAAAATCACCATCCTTTAAATCAAGGGATAGGTGTGTCAATGCAGCCTTTTCATTTACTGTTCCAGGATTAAAGGTCTTTGAAATGTTATCAATCTTAAGCATCTTCCTTACCTCCTCTAACTGCATTTCCTCTGTAGTTTGCAAACTCTCTCTTTTTCAATACAAGCTTCTTTCTGAAATAAGGTGCAGCTATGGCAACCGCAACAATAAGAGCTGAAACAAGCTTTAATGCCTCAGCAGGAACAGATAATCTAAGGGCAATCGCTACAATAAATCTGTATAGAACTGAACCTAAAATAGTTCCAATAATTCTTCTTGCCATGCTTCCCTTATTGCCAATCAAAGTCTGACCTATGATAAGTGATGCTAAAGCAATTGTCACCATTCCTGTTCCGATATTGATATCCGCAGATTTCTGATACTGGGCAATGAGAGCACCTGAAAGTCCAGTAAGTGAGTTTGCCAGGCAAAGACCAACCGTGATAGTGAAGGTTGGATTGATTGAAGATGACTTAACCATCTCAGCATTATCACCTGTAGCTCTAATAGACATACCTAGTGTTGTCCCCATAAACCACCATAGAGCAACGGCAACCACAACCACTATCAGTGCAACAATGATTACTTTATACCAGTCTCCTACAACTGTGTTTCCAAGTGTATCCTTGCCAATAGAAAATAAAGTATCGCATCCAAATAGATTTGCGATAGAAGAAAATCCCATTACCGCAATATTAATAGTGTATAGCCCTGTGTTAACAATGATTCCAGCCAGAATGGATTCTACCCCAAGCTTTGTTTGTAAGAAAGCTGTGACAAACCCGGCAACTGCTCCAGATGCAATAGCGGCAACAAGTGCTAAAAATGGATGACCTGCCAGTGACACCATAGCGCCAACTGCACATCCCAATGTGAAACAACCATCAGTTGTTAAATCTGCAATATTAAGAATTGTAAAAGAAATAAAAAGTGCCAAGGCAACTAGGGCGTATATACACCCTAGTTCCAATGCACTTTGAAAAATCGATATAGTAAAAATAGATGACATTACTCAAATTCCTCCGAAGTCTGAACCTCTACGAAGCCATCGCACATATCTCGAATCTTCTCATAGTCTAAGTTAAGCGCAGCAGCTGTCTCTGTATTAACAGTAGCTGTTCCATTATCAAGTGTCTTAACTGGAAGTGATGCTGGATTCTTTCCATCAACTAAAACCTCCGCAACCATATTGGCAGTTTCCTTACCAAGTGTAGCGTAGTTTACACCATATCCAAGATATGCTCCATTAAGTGCAAATGAATCTGCACCACAGTAATGTGGGATTCCTGCATCAATAAACTTTTCGTAAATGCCAAGCTCTGCTGTCATGATTGTGTTATCTGTTGGAGTAAATACAGCCTCAACATCTTCTGCAATTAATGCATCTGCAGCAAGCATTACTTCATCATTTGTTGTGCCAGTCTTTTCAACATATTCTACACCGGCAGCATCAAGATATGCCTTTGCAGCCTTAATTGGGCCTGTTGAAGCATCCTGTCCCTTATCATAAAGAAGACCAACCTTGCTGATATCTCTATTCTGCTCAAACATCAAATCAAATACAGCATCTGTGTTAAGTGCATCAGATGTGCCTGTAACATTTGCGCCAGGTGCATCGTTTGAAGCTACAAGACCTGCAGCCTCTGGATCAGATACAGCAGCAAAAACTACTGGAATCTGGTTATCCTCTGTTGCAGATTGGCAAATCATAGCTGTAGGTGTAGCAATTGGAACCAAAATATCTACATCATCATTGATAAGCTCTGTAACAATCTGATTGATTGTTGTTGAATCTGCCTGTCCGTTATAATAGTAATCCTCATACTCAAATGTTACTCCCTTTTCCTTTGAAAGCTCATCAAGCTGAGACTCTAAATTAGTAACAATCTGGTTAAGAGAAGCATCATCTACATACTGAATAATACCTACCTTATACACTGCTCCAGCAGCATCTGAATTTCCATTTGCATCCCCATTGTCTGCCGATTTATTTCCACAACCAACTAAAGCTGCAGTCATGGCCATTACCATCAATATAGAAAAAAATCTTTTCTTCATATATTTATCCTCCAATTCATTTACTTACAGTTTTAGTAATTCTACCATATTACTTTAGCAAGTTAAAGTAGAAAAAATCCCTTTATGAGGGACTCTTGCTAAGAACTAAGAATGGCAGGTAGAAAATTTTCCACCTGCCATTAATTTACTTAATAAGATTTATTCCAGCACCGAGTCCTTAATAGTGATATACATATACTCACCTTCAGTATAAGCTGAGAAGGTTCCTTTTATTACAATTTCTTCCCCTTCTGCTGGGTAGTCTTCTGCTGAGTATTCGTTTTCGTCTAGCACAAATTCCAGGCCTTGAGAGCAGCACTGGGTTGCATCCTGGACGATGCAAGCATAGTATGTTTCGCCGGTTACTTCATCAGTATAGATAGAGCAATTGCCGTCCATCTTAATACTTTTGCCTTCGTATGATTCAGGGTCCATCATCATATTAAAGACCTCGGAATACACCATGGTCGAAGACAATGCTGTCAAATCTAAATCAACTGATGAATCCGCCTCAACCTGGGTAGCTTCATCGATTTGTTCCTCTTCTTGGGGAGCGTCCTCAGTCTGTGTAACCGTTGATTCTACGCTAGCTGACTCAACCGCTGTATCTGCAGCCTGCTCACTCTTGCCACAGCCTAAAAATGTCACTGTCAACAACAGCAATAATATATTTAATTTTTTCATCGACTATCCTCTAATCTTTCCAATCAAATAGCAAATGCCAAATAAAATAACATCCACTGTAACAATAGTAGAACCTACAGGAGTTCCAGCTAGAATCGATATCAATATTCCTAATAGTGCACATATAGTAGATGATATTGCAGAGAAGATTGTTACACTTCTAAAGCTTTTTAAAATGCTCATTGCTGAAAGAGCAGGGAATATTACAAGCGCTGATATCAAAAGTGAACCCACAAGATTCATAGCAAGCACGATAATTACCGCAATTACGGTAGCAATCAATAGATTGTACGCATTAGCTTTTGTGCCTACCGCATTTGCGAAGTCCTCATCAAAAGTAACTGCAAAAATCCTGTTGTAAAACAATATAAAAATTCCTATCACTATAATCGATAAGATTCCACTTATCCATACATCTTCTTGTGTAAGAGTCAGGATTGATGTCGAACCAAACAATGTAGAGCATACATCTCCTGCCACATTCGAAGATGATGGAAATAGATTCATAATCATATAGCCAAAGGCAAGGGCTCCTACAGAAAGCATTGCAATTGCTGCATCCCCTTTGATTTTGGCATTCTTTCCTTTTCTAAGAATCAAGATTGCGAATGCAATTGTCAGCGGAAGTACAATCAACATTTTGTTTGTAACATTAAGCACTGTGGCAATGGCAAGTGAACCAAATGCTACGTGGGATAATCCATCACCAATGAACGAATATCTTTTAAGCACTAATGTCACTCCAAGAAGTGATGAACATAGCGCAATCAAAACACCCACAATAAGCGCATACCTAACAAAAGGAAAGCTTAAGTACATAAATAACTGGTCTAACATTATTTGCCCTCCTTGTCTGCCTTGATAGTAGTTACTTTCATAGAATTGACATCAAAAATCTTAGTAGCGTAATTTTGCACATTCACCAAATCATGGCTAATCATAATGATTGTCATTCCGTCATCATTTAGCTGCTTGATTAATTCGTACATTTCCTCTGTGACCTGTGGATCAAGGCCTGCAACAGGCTCGTCTAAAAGCAAAGCTTTTTTTGTGGCACAGAGAGCTCTAGCTAAAAGTACTCTCTGCTGCTGACCGCCGGAAAGCTCTCTATAGCATCTGCTTTTAAGCTTTTCGATACCCATTTTTTTGATGTTATCAAGCGCCAAAGCCTTCTGCTCCTTTGAGTAGAAAAACCTCTTTCCTAATCCATTTTGACACCCAGATAAAACTATTTCATACACAGATGCAGGAAAATCTCTTTGCACATCTGATTGCTGAGGAAGATAACCAATTTCATTTTTTTCTAATCCTTCAGCAAAGCTTATTTCTCCTGATACAGGTGAAATAAGTCCAAGCATAGTCTTCATAAGGGTAGACTTCCCCGAACCATTCTCACCCACAATACAAAAATAGTCTCCTGAATTAATCTCGAAATTTATATTATCAAGAACTGCCTGGGATTCATATCCGACGGCTAAATCCTTTGCTTTTAAAACTGCCATAATATCTCCTAATTTATTCCCTGAGCAAGTACCTCAAGATTGCTTTCCATAATTGATAAATAAGTCACGCCATTTGCCACATCATCAGATGTTGTTGACTGCATTGAATCCATGGATAAAATTTTGGCATCCTTTGAATCCGTATTTGCGATAATTGTTTCTGCAATCTTCTGGTCAGAATTTTCAATTGTAAATATCGCATTTAATCCTAACTCATCCACTTTATCCGCCAAGAATGTGATTGTCTCAAAGCTTGCTTCTGTCTCAGCAGAACATCCTACAAAAGCGGCATAGTAGTTCAAACCGTAATCATCTACTAAATATCTAAATGGAAATCTATCTCCAAATAATACCGTATTTGCGGTAGCGCCTCTAACCACTTCATCATACTGGGCATCAAGGTCGTCTAATTCACTTACGTAAGCCTCTGCATTGGCTTTATACACATCTGCATTTGCTGCATCAACAGTCTCCATTGTGTCTGCTATAGCGTTTACAAGCACCTTTGCATTTTTCAATGAAAGCCATACATGCTCGTCATATTCGACCTCTTCTTCCTTGGCAGATTCTTCTTCCTCCTCTGCCTCCATGCCTTCTACAACTTCCTCTTCCTTAACACTTTCGCCTAGAACGTCCATAAGATTAATTACCTGCATATCTGGGTTTACAGCTTCCTTTAATGCATCCTCTACCCATTCATCAGATTCTCCACCAACATAGATAAACACATCGCAAGTAGCAACCTTCATAATGTCATCTGCTGAAGGTTGATAGTTGTGCAAATCCACACCATTATCAAGAAGCATGGTAACCTCTACGGAATCGCTATCACCTACAATCTGTTTCACCCAATCATACTCAGGAAAGATTGTTGTTACAACAGAAATAGGGTCACCATTATTAGAACTAGATTGCTCATTTACCCCTGGAGCATTTGTAGCTCCAGTACCGCAACCAACTAACAACAAAGCTGACATCAAAGCCAATATTAACTTTTTCATTTTAAACATATTCCTTTCAAATCTGCACATTTTTACTTAACACGAAAAACACAGATAGAATCAAGAATCTAGTCTTACCTTTTGGGAAACTAATGTAGTCTGAACAGACTGATAATTATAATCATTTATTTCAGCTAAGATATCGCTGAAAACTATGACAATGCATGCCAATAATAAGAGACCTGCACCTATAGTTCTAATATTGTTATCGCACTGATTGATAACAGAACATATAGGACAGTGCGCCTGATCATCACAATGGTGATAGGCATGTTCAGCCATGAAAGCACTAGAAAACTGTATCAAAAGAACAGTAGCAATGATTGCTACAAAGCTAAGTATTCTCTTTAAACTGATACTATATTTCAATGCTATTCTCCTATTAGATACGTCTAACCAGTACAATACTTTAGGTATCATACGCACAAATAGCAGTTTTGTCAAATATATTATTCAACAATTAGGTCCGCCCGAGCCATCATAAGGTATCCATAATCCTTGTCTAATACCTCGATTACATTGCCCTCATCTCTTTTGACCTTGTACTTTTTATTGTTACAAGTATTAATTACGATTGTGCCTTCCAATAGTTTTCTGTATGTAGAAGTTTTTTCCTCAGAATCTGTGGAAAGCACCGTAGTTTTTTCTTCTTTTTTAGGAGGAGCCATATCAAATAAAGACAGCTGCTGCATATCCTTATTCTCTTCTTTTGCTTTTGCTGGCCCATCCTCCTTTGGCTTTCTTTTTGCTCTATCAGTTTCTTCAACCAACTTTGCCTTGGCATCATAAGTCAAAGTGACGCTTCTATCCGCCAGCTCTATCTTAATAACACCTTCTTCAAATGAAGATTTCTTAATTCTAGCGCCGGTATAATAGTCGTTATAGTATGCTCTTATGGCATTATATGCCTCTTGCTTAAGTAGAAACTCTTCTTTTGAGCCAGCTCCATCAAGCATCTCAAAATCCTCAACCACATTACCCTTTTCATCACAATAAAGGGTAATCACTCTGCTTTTTGTTTGCAAAATGATTACTGGTTCTGAATCAATAAGATTATCCTCTACCACTTCAAATACTTCTGGCAGAGATGCCATGTAATCGGCTATGCGATTTCTTTTTGCTGCTCCACTTAATTCTTTTGCCATAAGCGCCTCCCTATAGCCCTATTTTACATGAAGTCACAACTTAAGAACACCCTCTTTTAGCCTATTTAACCCATCTTTTAAGGTTTCTTTTGTACACGCCACATTCATTCTAAGGAAATATCTTCCAGTCTCGCCATATTCCAAGCCTTCTGTGACATAAAGCCCCGTTTCTTTTCTGATAGCTTTAGCCACCTCGTCACTTGATTTGCCAAGCCCGCTAATATCTAGCCACATAAGATATGTAGCCTCACCTGATACCGCCTTAATAGATGGAATTTCTTTTGCAATAAATTCCTCTGCAATACGCCTGTTATCAAAGACGTATTCTCTCATTTCATCTAGCCATTCACCACCTTCGTTAAAGGCTGCCTCTGTAACTACCTGAGCGAAGGAATTTGGCTCAGCGACTTCATCGGTATTTAATGCTCTCCACACCTTATGTCTAAGGAACGGATTTGGCACCACTACAGCTGAAGTCTGCATTCCCGCAATATTAAAGGCCTTTGTTGGGGCAATACATGTGATGCTTATGTCTTTACATGTATCTGACACTGATGCAAATGGAATGTATGATTTGCCAGGCACAGTAATATCGCAATGAATCTCATCTGAGACAACTGTCACACCATATTTCTTTGCAAGCTCGCCCACTTTTGCCAGAGAATCCTTATCCCAAATTTTTCCAACAGGATTATGTGGATTGCAAAGAATCATCAAGCTCGCCTGAGGATCTGCCATCTTTTTTTCCAGGTCCTCAAAATCCATTGAGTATTCTCCATTCTCATAATGTAGCGGGCTCTCAAGTGGCCTGCATCCATTATTTACAATGCTATTGAAAAAGATATTATAAACAGGAGTCTGAATTATTACCTTTTCGTTTGGTGTAGTGAGCTTACGTACTATAGAAGAAAGAGATGGAATTACGCCTGTTGAAAAGATAAGCCATTCCTTTTCAATCTTTAGTCCATGTCTTTTATCCCACCAGTTTTGATATGCAGCGTACCATTCTGGTGTCAAATCTGCATATCCAAAGACTCCATGAGCAAGTCTATCCGCTATAGCATTTCTGATTTCAGGTGCTGTCTGAAAGTCCATATCAGCGACCCACATTGGAAGCTCATTTTCTGCAACATCCCACTTTAATGAATCTGTTCCACGTCTGTTTACTGGTGTATCAAAATCGTATTTTCCCATTATCGTCTCCACTCAACTACTTCTTCTTTTTTGCCTACAGCCTTGCATGTAATCTTTGTTGAATCAGGATTCACCATATCCTTTTCTACAATAAGTGTCTCGATTTCAGGTGCAGAAATAGTACCACTTACCGGGTTGAATACACTATCAATCTTTGTTGTAATCTCAGCATCAATCTCCTTTGCATATTCAAATGCAAGAGTTGTATTAATGAGCTTGCAATTCTTCATTGTAAGATTATCGATGTAGCAAAGTCCCTGTAAACTTTCGATTGTACAATTAACAAATGTCAAATTCTTAGAATTCCAGCCAAGGTACTCGCCGCAAATATAAGAATCATACACTGTTACATTTTCTGTATTCCAGAATGAATCTTTTGAAAGAAGCACTGAATTTCTAACAGTAATATTCTTTGCTCCGTCAAAAGAATAATTGCCATCTAACTTAAAGTTATCAACCTCTATATTCTCTGAATTCATAGCAAAATAATGACCCTTTGCGGTAACATTATTCAGTTTGATATTCTTACAGTTCCAGAATGTTTCCTCTGCATTTGTAAGATTAACATTCTCAAGTGTTACTCCATCACATCTTCTGAAATTCTTTGGAGCTGTAATAAGAGAATCCTTCACGGTAATATTGTTTGTGTACCATACGCCAGATCTAGCCATCTCAAACCAGTTGCAATTTGTCACAAGCACATTGTTTGAATACCAGATAGGATACTTCCATTTGAACTGTGAGCTATATAATTCTATATTTTTGCTTTCCTTAAGAGGAGACTCTCCATCATCAAAAATAGAATCATAAATTCGAGCTCCATCTTCTGCATATAATGCACGCTCCCCTGAGAAAAACTGCTGTCTATATTCTTTCATTTAATTTAACCTCCAAATATTGCTATATCATTAACCAGATGAATAATAATACCTAAAGCTAACTTTAGGTCAAGTACTATTATCATCGCGAATCTATTCTAACACCAAAATTGTATTTTGTAAAATTAAATAGCACGCTTTGAAGTTAACATTCTATTTATTACTATTATTAGATTAACTATTCCGTCAACCAAAAATACTACGCCTAGGAATATCATATACCATGCCAATGAATCTTTAGGTGCAACCAAAATGAATCCTCCAAGGGCAATCAAAAATCCAATTTCAATTACCGACTTGATTTTTTCTCCACGCCTCTCCTTTTCCTGGGTTGTGGCACACAGATTTTTGAGGCTGATAGCATCGTGATATGCCCAAGCCAAAAAGGCTACGCCAATGGCTACACTTCCTATAAAAAATAGAGCATCTTCTTTTACAAGCAGCATCACATATACGCCCACCATCGCAAGGCAAATGTACACTCTCGCCGATTCTTCCTGAAGATTCCACTTTGCCTTTATCAAGTGCCGTATAGTGACAACAACTTCAAAAACAATAACTAATAAAAGTGCTAAACTTATTCCCACTTGCAATGTGTATTCAGGAATCAAGAACAAAACTACACTAGTTAAAATCATAAGCACATAAGGCAGCCATTCCTGTTTTTGTAATCGCTCTTTTATGTTTTTTGCCTTATCAGTATCTGGTGCCTTATCCAGTGCTGCTGTCACAGGCAGCTTCATAAATGTTCTAACCGTGCTTTTATCCAAAGATAACAGCTCAATCAAAATCTTTTCTATTGCAAAGGGACCTCTCTCAACCACCTGTGTCGTAGTCTTTATCCCCGCTTTATCAATGGCATTGAAAAGGTTATCAACAAAACTTGTGCGTCTTGCATCATTAACACTTCCTATCCACTGATCAAGCACCTGGCTGATAAATACACTTCCAGGACTATTGCACTCTCCATAAGCCGGTTTGCCATGGACAACACACCATGAAAATGGATCATGCTGCATGACACCTTCTTCGGAACTCTTCACTATTCTTCCTGGAATATCAACCTCCTCAAACAGCTTTCCAAAGATTGAATACTCCGGCAAAAATCTCAATGCTTTATCTTTTATTCTAGATACGCATGCTTTATCGCACACCTCCGGACAAAGTCCCGGACCATCATTCAGATATATAAACTCCACGTGATTCAGCAAATCATCGTCGATGTGTGTTGTGGCATATAGTGCAAGATTAGCGCCTTTACTGTGCCCCGCCACTATGACTCTATGCTTCTCATCTATTATATTTTGCAAGTAAGCTTTTGCTCTTTTCTGGGCTTCTGTCTCTGTAAAGCTGATCATGAAATCTTCTTTCCAACCAGCCATAGTTTCATCAGTGCCACGAAAAGCTATAAATTGCAAATCATCTGTTAAATCATAGGTAACTGCAGCAAACTGAGCCGACAGCTCTTCATTCAATATATCCACGTGATTGGATAAAAGAATTTTTCCAAAACGCTCAGTGGAAGCTGCTAATTCCACCAAATATTCCTTATCGTAAAAAGCTCCCTGTATACCATTTTTTGTCTTAAGTCTATCCACTACATTTCTTAGACTGACAGGCTCATCAAGCTTTATATCCGTCAATATGAGATATGCCAACTTACATAAAATGAAGTTGTCCACCTCCGTCAAAGCTTTTTCCTCAAAAGAAAATTCACCATACCAATTTAAGTAATCCGCTATTGTGTCCATTTTTAATCCTCACTAAGAAAGAGTAATAGTTAGCAATAAAATAGTAACTATTACTCTATTCAAATACAATAAACTAAATATTAAATTTCAGAAAAGAATCATTTAGTCTCCCCATCAGATTCCAAAAGCTCGCCTAGCGAGTTTCCCATTTGACACCCTTTTTATACAAATCATCCAAAAGCTCATCAAGCGGCATTGGCTTTCCAAAAAAGTATCCCTGTGCTCGCTCACATCCAGTCTCCTTCAAATACTGATAATGAGCCTCCGACTCAACTCCTTCACACAGTGAAGATACACCAAGGTCGCTTGCAGTCTTAATAATATATGTCATCAAGGTCTTTGTTCTTGGATTTTGGTCAGCACTTCTAAGGAATACCATGTCCAGCTTCAAAACATCAAACTGAAAATCCGCGAGAGTTGTAAGAGATGAATAGCCGCTTCCAAAATCATCTATCCATATTTGATATCCTGCATCCCTTATCTGCTTAGATGCATCTTTTATCAAACCTGTATTATCCGAAAATGCACTTTCGGTAATTTCAACATCAATCATGTTTCTTGGGACATCATATATCTCACAAAAATCGGATAGCATTTTAAACACATCGCAAACTTCAAAATCCAACCTTGAGATATTTACAGAGATAGGCACTAAAGGCTCCCCTGTATCTGCCAGTCGCCTATAATCCTGACAGACTTTCTTGACGACAAACTCATCCACCAAATGTATCAGATGGAAGTGCTCCAAAGTCTCAATAAAATATCCTGGAGGAAGCATTCCATTATCAGGATCGACCCATCTAACCAAAGCCTCGTATCCGCATATTTCACCTGTGTTAACCCTGATAATAGGCTGATAGAAAACTTTAATATAGTCCATAGCGATAGCATCATCAATATGATCTACTACAAACTGCTGCCTACGCAAGCCATCCCTAATAATATCATCATATATGCAATAATTTACATCGTGTCTGTTTTTAATGCTATTGCAAGCCAATCTTGCATGATCACAAGCCAAGCCCACCTCAGCTCGCTGATCATCCATATAATAAATTCCGGCCTTTATCTTTATCTTCTTATTAACATCCTCTGAAAGAAGCATCTTTTTATAGACTTCTTCTACGCACTCCACCACTTCATCCTTTGGTATTGTAGTAAACACCACGAAATGGTCATCTGAAAAACGTGCTACTGTAGCACCTACAAAAACATCCTTTATGGTGTGCCCCAAATCACACAATAATTCATCGCCCATTTTGAAACCATTCCGTTCGTTATAAAGCTTAAAATTTGGAATATCAAAATGAACAAAGGAAACATCCTGTCTTCTCGTCTCTGGCTGAGACAATAAGACCTGTACCTTATTATAGAAAAAAGCCATATTAAAGAGGCCTGTCAAATTGTCAGTCTCCCTGTTATTAGCTAACACTTCCGCCTCAGCATAGGAATTGCTGCTCACATTATAAAATTCGTTTTGATCTACATCCACTATAAATACATAGTAGAAGCTTTTCCCATTTGGCCAGTGAAGTAAATGCCCAAAATCTTCTATATATCTAACAATTCCTGCCTTAGTTAAAATTCTATACCGTACATAATCATGGCGTTTATCTGCATAAGTAGTTTGAGCCTCAATCTGATTCTCAATCTTATGTAAATCATCAGGATGCACCATACCTTTAAATCTTCCCCCAACATAGTCAAGGAATTCCTCATAAGTCTCACAATCAAAAAGCTTCACTACATTTGTCTCAGCAAAGATAATCTTCTCATCACCTTCTGCCTCATATATAAAGAAGCCTCCTGGCAATCCTGTTGGAATTTTCCCCACCAAATTGGTCTCGTAGTATTCTTCTCTCATTTTTACCCCCACGATAAGTACGTTAATATTATTACTAGACCATTATTTTTGATTTTACTATACAAATGTGTCCAAAACAAGAAGATGACAGAATATTCGCCACTATTCACAGGTATTTTTTTCGGCCCTCCATCAGCCCCCTGTGAATAGTGGCTCAACGTAAAAAGAGGCTGATGGGTTACCCATCAGCCTCCTGATTAATGATTTAATATTATTTCTGATCTACTCTGACAACCTTCATTGTGTTGCGAGCAACAAATTCTGTCTGGATTCCTTTGCGCTGTAAATCCTCTGCTCTTCTGAATAAATCTTCCGCACTTGTGCATGTAATGATCTCGCCAACTGCCATCTCTCATTTCCTCCCCAGGATTAATATTAAATTCTGCCCGCTAAAATCTTCTTTAATTCAGCGAACTTTATTATGATATCGCTATTATCAGAATTAATCAATAGGGAGATGTGAACTTTTTGTGAAATTTAATCACATTTTTTCATTATTGTGTATCAATACTTCCGTCGGAATTAATTGTGCAACAAGCATCCCTTCCAGCCCCGTCTTTCATCTGCCAATCGCCAAATTCAATTTTTAAATTAGACACATCCGTTTGAACTGTGTAGGAAATAATCCCATCATCATAAGTTTCGCCGCCATACCATCCGCCATATGTTTTAGTTACATCATCACCCTCTGAAAATACTACAGAATACTTGCTTTCCCCCTGGAAATAGATTGAATCTGTAGGGATTCCAGTCAATGTGACTACTGTTCCTTCACCGAGAGAGTCATTAGATAATGTAACCTTCACATTTGCAGTGTTCACAATATTTTCATTTTCTCCAGCAGGAGTGGTTGCATATTGGTTCATATAATCAAACTGAACGCAGCCTGGAGCTTCAGTAGCTTTCACTACCAAAGTGTTGCTCAATAGTAAGCACATGCTCATCGATAATACAAACATAAATAAGATACTACAACTTCTTCTAATAGCATTATTCATAGTCAAGCCCTCCTTACTTATAAGCAAAGATAGGGAGATACAAGCAGAATTACTCTGCCATGTATCTCCCTTTAGTGTATTTCCATTATAGATTTGAGATGGTCCAAAATCAATGAACTAGACTTTGAAATTTTCACGGTGAATTTTGTTGATTTTGTCAGAATAAGCTATAACTAACTATTTTTGTGCACTTCCTCATAGTATATTCACAGTCATTTAACATTTATTTGCGATAATCACAATGTATCACCATATTTGTTAATTATACAAAAGGGACTTAACTTATGAAACAATACAGATTTGTTGTTGATTACGATTGCAATTTCACAGAAATGATTGGCTCCATCAGACGTTTCAAGGAATACACCTCTGGTAAAAGGGGTATTCTACAAATTTTTGAGCCTAATTGTCAGAGTGATTTAATACAAAAGGATTTGGATTTTCTAACCTCGGCTTTACCTAATATTGAGGTGATTGGAATGACTGGCCATGGTGCTCTTTCCAGAGAAACCCACTCTATTCCATATAGAGTCTGCACAATCATGTTTTTTGATTCCAGTGATTTCCAGGTTAATGTATTTGACTGTACAGATATTAGCCCGCTAGAGGCAGGTGAACTATATAAGCCAATACTTGCCAAGCTTACTGATATCAAGGGCATTTTAATGATGTCTTCTGATTTCGCATTATGCCCTGAACGTTTCATCGATAAAATCAATGAATTCGATCCTAGTTATGTAGTATTTGGCGCATTAGCTGGAACGCCAACAATGGGTGATGACCGTTCAAAAGTTTTCCATGGGACAAAAATATACGAGCGTGCAATCCTTACAGTTGCATTCATGGGCAAAGACTTGCATATCGCTCATTATTATAATTTAGGATTTAGACCTTTAGGTAAAGAACTAGTTGTCACTAATTCCAATGATACAGGTATTGTGTACGAGATTGATGGCAAGCCAGCCTTCGATATATATAGGGATCATCTCGGTATTGGAATGAATCAGTATTTCTTTGAAAATACCAGTTCATTTCCACTATTTTTAAAAGAAAATGGCAATCCACTTGCCAGAGTTGCCCTTGACTATCACAAAGATGGTTCTCTTGCTTTTGCCACAGAGATTCCTGTCGGCAGTTCTGTCAGCTTAAGCTATTCGACTGCTGATATCATGTTAGACGAAGCTTCTGCATGTGCACTGAAGCTTGACGATTTTGCACCTGAAGCAGTACTTATTTACGTATGTATGTCTAGACGTATGCTTATGGGTGATAATCTTGCAGAGCTTGAATTTGAATTTTTCGAAAATATTTGTCACACTGCTACCTGGGGCCATGGCTATGGTGAGATTTTGCACGCCGATGGTCTAAGAGGCTTTTTAAATGCTTCCTGTGTTGTAATTGGATTACGCGAAGGCGAGGCGCCAGATGAGAAAGACCGACATAGGCTGCCACCTACACAAAAATATCTAAAAGCCTACTTAGAGGATTATGAAGATGGATTTGTGCCTCTGCCTGTACGACTTGTTAATTTCCTTGAATCTACAACCAAGGATTTACGAACCGCAGTTGATCAGCTTTTCTTGGAAGCCACTATCGATCCACTCACTAAGATTTACAACAGACGCGCTTTAGACCACTTTATCAACAAATATATAGAAAATCAGGGACAATATAAGTGCATCGCTGTCTTAATGATTGATATCGACCATTTCAAAAACATCAATGATACTTATGGACATGACGTTGGTGATTTAGTTCTTTCAGAAGGATGTACAGCCGCCAAAAATCAATTCACTCAAAATGATATTATTGGCCGTTGGGGCGGTGAAGAATTCATCGGCATAAAGCCTAACCTCACCCTTGAAGAAGCTAGAGAATTCTGTGAAGATTTAAGAATTAAAGTTTCAAAGGTAGAATTTGAGAAAGCTGGTCACATTACAGTAAGTATGGGATTATCCATGATACAGCCTGGCGATACACCAGCATCCCTGTTAAAGCGTATCGATGATGCCCTTTATGAGGCAAAGGAAACTGGCAGGAACAAGGTAGTTGTAAAGTAATTCAACTTAAATAAGTTTGTATTAAAAAAGGCTGCGCGCGCAGCCTTTTTCTTATCTCTTTTTATTAATTGCAAATGAGCCAATTCCTGTCAGAAGAATTACAATGCCTACAAACATAAACTTTATGGCTATACTCTCGCCAATTATACTTCCAAGTGAATTGATTACTATTGGAGATAGCGATGCTCCTAAATTAATAAGTGCAAGATAAATAGAAACCGTAAATGCGTTAGTCTCTGGTCTTGTGTTAAGAGACAATAAATAAGAACCTGCAGCATTCATTACAGCAAATCCATATCCAATAAAAAAACTTCCAATCGCAATCAGCGAAAGGCTCTTGGCAAAGTATGCTAAAAAGAAGCCAATTGCTACAACAACCAATGTAACTGTCTCAACCTGTTTACCAAATCTTCCTACAACGCTCTTAAAGGTCATACCTCCAATGATTCCACCTACAGTATTCACCATTGTCACAAGACTTGCCACAGAGGCTCCTGCTCCAACAATCTCCTGCACATAGGCAGATGAGTTTGTATTAAATGAGTTTTGCATAATAAAGTAGATTATTCCGATAATGAAAAGTCCGAAAATATAAGGATTCATTTCAAATGCGCTACCGCCCTTTTCAGTTTCATCGCTCTTTTCTGGCGCTCCCTTTGGCAGGCAAATCATTGCTATAACTATAATCAGTGCCACAAGTGTAAAAACCAGGTAACTATATCTCCAGCCAAATCTAGACAACTGGCCTGCGATAAAAATAAATAAAAGCGCCCCCAGTGCTGTGAATGTTGCATTTAACCCCATCAGCATGGCACGTTCATTTTTATCAAAATACTGAACAATAAATCCATTTATAAGGGGCATTAAAAATCCTGTTCCAACACCGATTATTGCGCTTCCTGCAAGAAGCCAATAGATGTTTGAATAGAAAAAGAATGGAAACAAACCTCCCACAAAATAACAAGCCAAAGAAAATAATGCGATAGCTTTCTTGTTAATAAAGCTCATAGCTATACCACTTAGTGGTGAGCACACAATAAAAAGAAAACTTGGCAGGGTTAGCACCAGCTGTGCCAATGTAACATTTGCCTCTGGAAATGCAGCGGATATACTTGCAATTATTGGCGAAAGTGCCATGTAAGAAAGCCCAACTGCGCAAAGTGACAAAATCCCGATTGTTGTTTTTCTAGTATTCATATCAACCTTCCCATTTATTTTTTATTTGCCTTTATTCTATATACATTGCGCCTCAATATATACGAATGCGTTTCGTTTTGCTTTCCATTATTTGCAAAAAGAGAGCACGCTCCCAAAATCTGGGTGTGCTCTCTGCAATTATTCAATGTTATTCTTTGCAATTACTATTTTCTATCAAACCAATCAAACTTAGCCCAATTATCTACATCTACACCATTTCCTGTGGCAAACATTCCCACAAGGGTACCTGTCATGCAGCCTACCTTTTCTGGATTAATGACATGTCCATCTACCTTGCAAAGCTCTGTAAGATTAGATTCGTTCTCGCCATATCGTACAACAAAATCCTCTCCATGCATTTCAAGCTGAATGACCACATCACTCTTGTCATAAGGCACTTCTGCTACAACATTTGTGTGTGTAGTACTTTCAAAACCTGGGATAAATGGTGGTATCTCATAATCTGCTGTAACCACAACAGCTTTAATCATCTGTTTTCCATTCTCTAGGCATCTAAATATCTGAAGCTGATGATTCATAGCCTGAACAAGTGCAAGTCCTGCGGTTTCATCGCCTTCAGGAACAAATGACATTTGACATGAGAATGTTTGGTCTATCTGAGTCTGTCTCTTTCCAAGAAATGCCACATAATTATCATCTGAAAGCTCAACCTCAAAGCTCATTGGTCTAATGTCATCTTCCAGCTTCTGATGAACGCACTTAAGCTCAAGCTTGGAATCTTCGATTTTCCAAATATCATCCTGTGGACGGCCCCAAAATACCATATCAAGAGAAAGCTTATCACTATCAAAATCCTCTCTTGCAGCTGGGGCATCAACCTTGCACTCCTCAAGAGATGCCGGGCCATCATATTCCCATTCAACTTTTCCAGTCTCAGGTGTAAATACTGGCCAATCTCTCTCCCAAATCACTGGGCAGATAAATGTCTCGCGTCCAAGATTCTTGCATTCTCCATCGATAAGTCGTGATGCAAGCATTACTGCATACCAGCTGCCATCCTTAAGCTGCACAAAATCAGCATGTCCTACGTTTATGATAGGACTTCTGAATCCCATGTGTCTGTGTGTAAGAACAGGATTTGCAGGATTTCCTTCAAAAAAGCTAAAAAGCTCCTTCGAACGTGCTACTGCCACTGAATGATAATGCTCTGTACCACCTTCCGCAATCATAAGATAATAGTAATCTCCTATGTGATAAAGATGTGGTGACTCTGGCGATGCTGCATTTCTAAGAGCACTATTGTAGATTGTGAAAGGCTCGGAAGCGAGCTTAAAATTTTCAATATCAAACTCAGCAACCCAAATACCTCGCTCCATCTTTCCTGCGCCATTATCCCAGCAATCGCCTGTGCCCATTACGTAGCACTTATCGTCATCATCAAAAAATATAGATGCATCGATTCCCGGAACATCATCAAGCCAATGAGGCTCTGACCAAGGGCCTTTTGGATTTTTTGCAGTGATAATGTAATTGCCCTTGTCTGCAAAATTAGTATTGATAATATAGTAAGTTCCATTGTGGTAACGAAGTGTTGGTGCCATTACACCACCTACGCCACAGTTTTTCTCCATATGAAATCCATTTTCTGGACCAATTGCATTTGCAATCTGTTCCCAATGAGCCAAATCCTTGCTGTGAAAAATAGGCAGGCCTGGACACATTTCAAAACTTGAAACAGCAATATAAAAATCATCGTCTACTCTGATAATAGATGGGTCTGGATAATATCCAGAAATAATAGGGTTCTGCAATTTATATGACATCTTCTTCTCCTCCTAAAACTTCACTCTCACTTCATCTTTTAATAGGTCACGAGAGTTGCCTCCTACGTATATACGAAACAGGCCATCTTCACAGACATATTTTCCTTGATTATCATAGAATCCCATATCGCATTTACGAAGTGCAATTCTTACTTCTTTAGATTCACCTGCTGCAAGAGTAACTCTTTCGTATCCCTTTAATTCCTTCACTGGGCGCACAAGGCTCGCCGTCACATCCTGCATATAAATCTGTGCCACTTCTGTACCAGCAACATCTCCAATATTCTTCAGTGTAAATACTGCAGCGATTCCTTCTGAATCCTCTTCAAGCTTCAAATTGCTGTATTCAAATGTTGTATAAGACAAGCCATAACCAAATGGGAAGCATGGCTCTACTGGCGCATCTAAATACTTGGATGTAAACTTACTCTTTGAACCTGGACGTCCTGTCGCAGGATGGTTGTAATAAAGAGGCTCCTGACCATTCACTGAAGAGAATGTGCTAGATAGCTTTCCTGATGGATTGACTTCACCAAATAAAACCTTTGTTAAGGCTGTACCCATTTGAATTCCAAGATGCCAGCCTTCCACAATAGCTGGAAGCTGTTCCGACTCCCAACCAAGTGCAAGAGGTCTTCCGTTCATAAGAACAGCAACAACTTTCTTACCTGCAGCCACAAGCTTCTTTAGCATTTCCTGCTGATGTCCAGGCAAAGTAATATCAGCCTTTGATGAAGCCTCTCCGCTCATACTCTTGTACTCCCCAACAACTGCCACAACTATATCAGTTTCAGTTTCGATTGCCGCTTTTAATTCATCTGCATTCAAATCCCCCTCTGGTCCACACACAGGATAGTATTCAAAATCCACACCTGCAGCCTCAAAACCTGCTTTTACGGATACACAGTCAGACGCTTCCCAACCTAAGGACCAGGCGCCTACCACCTCATCTGCTCTATCTGCAAGTTCTCCTACAAGGGTAATCTTGCTTGTCTTTTTAAGTGGCAACAAGCTGCCTTCATTCTTAAGAATGACAATCGACTTTTCTGCCGCTTCCTCACAAAGATCTACATGCTCTTTTGGAAGAACTTTTGAATACATATCAATTACTTCCTGTGGAACATATGGATTCTCGAATAGTCCCAGCCAAACCTTTACCCTAAGAATTCTTCTAACCGCATCATCCAAAGTCTCCATAGAAACCTTGCCATCCTTTACAGCCTGTGCAATATGGTTATAGAAGATTCTTGTTCCCATATCCATATCAAGGCCTGCATTGATAGCTTTAATTCCTGCATCAGCATCATCTTCTGCTATACCATGGGTAACGCATTCACGAATTCCGTTTGCATCACTTACTACGAATCCTTCAAGTCCAAACTCCCCCTTAAGAATGTCTCTTAAAGTATAAGAATTCACTGTGCAAGGCACACCATTTAAATCATTAAAAGATGCCATCGCAGAGCAAGCGCCTTCCTCCATCGCAGCCTTAAATGCAGGTAAATATACGTTGTAAAGCTGAGATGTAGACATTGAAGTAGTGTTGTAATCTCTTCCTGCCTCGCAAGCTGAATAAGCAACATAGTGCTTTGTACATGCCGCCACATAATCGGCTGTAGATTCTGTGTTATTCTGAAGACCTTTTATCTTTGCTCTTGCAAATCTGCTTCCAAGAAATGGATCTTCTCCTGGACCTTCTGATACTCGGCCCCATCTTGAATCTCTTGCTACATCAAGCATTGGTGCAAAGTTCCAATTGATTCCATAGGCTCTGGATTCCTTTGCCGCCATCTTAGCTGTGCGCTCCATCAAATCATCATCAAATGTTCCTGCCTCAGCGATGGCAATAGGATAAACACTTCTAAGACCGTGGATAACATCAAATCCCATAAGAAGAGGAATGCCAAGGCGTGTTTCTTCTACCGCTATCTTTTGAAGCTCATTGGCCTTTATAGGATCATTTCCCATTACGGAGCCAACCATTCCAGCTCTGATATCATCCTCATGGAAATCTCGCTCAGCGGTGGCCATGATTTTGCCAAACTCCTCTTGCGACATGCGACCGTCTGTAACCATTTCAATAAGTTCTTCAAATGGAACATCAAATCCACCTACTATAGAAGGTGAATCCTGATTGAGCTGTCCAACCTTTTCCTCTAATGTCATTTTATTAAGCAATTCTTCAACGAATTGCTTTTGTTTATCTGTTAATTTCATTTTATAACCCCCATCTTGCTTCGATAAGTTTAGTATAGCTTGACGTTCTCGGAGTCTCAATATTATTATAGTAATATAAATGGTACATTTTTAAGATTGGAATTTGATATGCTACGTTCTTTTCAATATAAGAAAAATGAATACGACACTATCCCATTACAGTTAGTTTTACTGGGAGCCGACCACGATCAGGAGCCTGTATATAGAATGCATGGGATAAATCTCAGCCAGCTTTTGTATTGTAAAGAGGGGCAGGGTGAGCTTATTTTAGATAATCGTAAATACGTTATTGATAAAGGCCAGTGTTTCATTATTTTGAAAAACACTCCACATGAATATCACAGCACTGGCGGAAAATGGATTTTAGATATAATCGGCTTCAACGGCAGTATTGTGCCTCTGTTACTTAGAGCACTGAAGATTAATTCTTCAGGGGCTTATCTTTTAAGTAACAGAGATATATTGGAGGCTCATCATAAAAAGCTATTAGAGATTTCGGAGCAAAACAGCAAGCACAAGCATATGCTTCTTTCGCAGGAAACCTATGCTCTCCTAACAGATTTGACCTATTGCCTTACACATATTGCTTCACAGGCAGCCGACTATGGTAATCCCACAATCACCCGGATAATAGAATATCTGGAATCCCACTATGGAGAAGATATATCTCTTGACACACTGGCACAAATCACATCCAGAACACCTGAATATTTATGTAGCATTTTCAAAGAGCACACGGGGCTTACCATAGTAAAATACATAAACGGAATTCGTCTTTTGCATGCCAAGATTCTACTAGTGGAAGAACCATCCATGTCTGTAAGTGAAATTGCAATAAAATGCGGCTATAGTAGTGCCAGTTACTTTGGCAAAGTATTTCTTAAACAATACAAGCTTACGCCAAATCAATATCGCATGAGCCATTTGATGTAATAAATCTACAATACCTTAATATTTTACCATCAAGGTTAGATAACTAAGATTGAACCTCCTGCCCTCTGGTATTAAATTATTTATTGAGGGGTGAGTTATTTTAAATATATTTGCTTTTTAAGCAATTTGTTTTAGGAGGTTTTTATGTCAAAAGCAAATTTTAAAAATGATGAAAAAGGAATCGGCACATTATACGTTGATGGCAAACCATTCTTTTTAAGAAGTGGCGAAATCCATAACTCAAGTGCATCGACACTTGCTGAAATGGAAAATCAGATTTGGCCTCAGGTAAGAGAGCTTAATCTTAACTCTTTAATTGTTCCAATTTATTGGGAATGCATTGAGCCAGAGGAAGGAAAATATGATTTTGGCCTAGTTGATGGCATTATCAACCAAGCTAAAAATGAAGGCAAAAAGCTAGTATTTCTGTGGTTCGGGCTTTGGAAAAATGCTGAATCTATGTATGTTCCTAGTTGGATTAAAAGCAATTCCGATAAGTTCTTTTTAGCGCAGAAGGTTAATGGTGATAAGATCAATACAGTTTCGCCACTTTGCCATGAAGCTATCGAAGCAGACAAAAAAGCTTTCTCTGCAATTATGGCTCACATTAAATCCATAGATGAAAATGACTGCACTGTAATCGCAATGCAGGTTGAAAACGAAATCGGTTTACTTGGCACTGCAAGAGATTATTCTGATAAAGCAAACAAGCTGTTCAAAGAAAATGTTCCTGATGAAATTGCTAAGCTTTACGATATTTCAGGTGATTGGAAATCAGCTTTTGGTGATGATGCGGAAGAATTCTTCATGGCTTATCATTTTGCAAAAGCTGTCGAAGAAATCACAGCAGCTGGCCAAAAGGAATACGATTTGCCTTGCTACACAAACGCTTGGCTGAAACAATATCCATGGATTGCTGGCACATATCCATCAGGCGGCCCAAATAAAAGCGTTCATAAGATTTGGAAGGCTATGGCGCCATCACTTTTCGCTTTAGCTCCAGATGTTTATGTTCCATTCTGTGCAGATGTAATGGATGAATACACCTACGACGGTAACCCATTGTTTATTCCTGAGATTAGAAAAGATGCAGTTGCTTCATCTTATGCACTTTATGCTCAGCTACATCACCATGCTATCTGCTTCTCTCCATTTGGAATTGAAGAACTTGCACTTGATTCTGAGCTAGTTGATAAGCCACCTATGGAAGTAATGATTGCTCTTAACATTGATCCATCAGCTTTCGATACCAGAGGTAGTAAAGAAGCTCTTGCCGCAACATACAAATTACTAGAAAACCTTGAGCCTTTATATCTTCAGTATCGTGGTACAGATAAGCTTCAATCATTTGTTCGTCACGGAGAGTACGACTTTGGTTGCCTGGTTAGATGCAAAGAATATGATTTCAAGGTTGGATATTCCCCAAGAATGTCAGGCAAGCCACTTGGTTCATTCAATTTATTCGAGCTTGAAGACAACAAGTTCCTCATTATCGGACTTGAGTGTTCAGTTGATTTCAATGTTAAGATTGGCGAGAACAAGAAAGCCGGAATAATCAAGCTAGAAGCTGGTCATATTGAAAATGGTGAATTCATTTCTGATAAACTCCTAAACGGAGACGAAAAAATGTCTATCCGCTGTGGTTCCATCCCTTCTGTTTATATGCTTGAATTATACAAATACTAAATATTCAAAAAGAGCACATGTCGCCTTGGCAACACGTGCTCTTTTTGATGTGCGCCTAGCGGCGCACGTTTCTAACGGGTTCAAGTCCCGAATCCACCCGGTAGTGGGAAGGATATAGCCGAAGGCAAGGGTGTCCGCCGCGAGGTGGAATCTGAAGGAAGCTGGATGTGGGGAACATACTAACCCACGGACAAATCTCCGGTCTGACGTACAGAAATCTCATACGAGGTTATGCATGAGGGTAAGGCTGCATCACAAGTCGAAGCCCAATAACTACACGGAATCATGCATGATAAATGAGGCAGATAGATGGAGAGGAAGAAACGTGTGGTACCTAGGGAGGTCTGTGTGAAACGCTCCGAAAGGAGTAACCACCGTACAAGGAAACGAGGCGGTGCT
>NZ_JHXE01000001.1 GCF_000621865.1 Pseudobutyrivibrio sp. MD2005 | reverse complement strand
CATGATGCTTATCACTAAAAAGATAATTCAGTCTATCAAAAGTCTCTTCTTTGGCAACTTGCTCTGCAACTTCTGTATTTCCATTATTCTGGTAATACACATCCAAACAATAACCATTATACCAACCAGGGGCCGTACCATTTTCTTGTAATGCCATGGCAACAAATGCCCATATACCATCATCTCTAATATTCACCCCTGTGGTTTGTATTAATATCTTTTTAGGTACTGTGGAAAACACGCCTACTGTAATACACATTGTAATTATTAAAAGTAGTATTTTGTATACCTTAATCTTATCAGCTGCTCCACGAACAATAGCAAATACAGCCAAGGCTATAATAAAGATGATACCGCTTCCTTTAGCCATAAATGATAGCCCGACAGCAAGCAAACACTTTATTAGTGACCTAACCTTGTTATCTTCAAAATAATTTAATTCGGCATTAAATGCTATTAATGCAAAAGTAACACTCCAGATATTTCCGTATACAAATGAAACGTACATTATCATAGGATAAAAAAGAATTCCACATCCCAATGTGCATACCTGAGAAAAACGCGAACCACCAAATCTATCCCATATATCAACCATCGTTTTATATATTAATACAAGACCTGGAATATTCAAAAACTGCATAAACATGATATTAAAATCGCCAACTAAGTATGCTAGCAGTCTTTCGAGTGTTGTTATTCCTATATTATGTGGCCACCTATCTAGATAACCACCAACCCTGACCATATCAGTTTCTCCAATACCATATTTATAAGCACTAACCATAACGTCGAGCTGATCTGCCCCAGGGACATATTGAGTAATGAAAATCCAAACAAATCCAATAATAGCTATAGTCCATAGCATGATTTTCTTTATTTTTTTATAAAAATCATCATCATCTAGTTTTCCTATAAACGCAGAAATAACTGATTTTTTTTTCAAAATAAACAAAATACCTATAAACACTGCTATCATAAGTATATTCAATACAACGTTGTCCTTACAAAAAAAGGTAACTTCATTGGTATCTGTAGATACATAACAGATAAAGAATACCGACATAACCCATAATAAAGCTATTTCAAATACTCCAAATATCAACAGCATTATTCGATAAAATGTAGCCAAACTTACCCTGCATTCATCTGATTTTATTAGTTTCATAACATTATCATCCCTTCCTAGCTATTTTTTTATATGTAAGAACAATTAAGATACATATAGACAGCAATGAACAAAGTTCTGCTACACGCCATGACCACGGCTCTTGATATTTAATATATACCTCTCCACTGTATGGCTTTTCAAACAATACAGTAATTTTATTATTATGCCCTTTGACGCTTTCTAATCTGTTGCCAGAATTATCTTCCGCATAAAAATGTGGATAAGCAAATCTAGGAACCTCAAGTGTTGCGTCCGCCCCTGCATCAGCATAAACTACCATACCAAGGCCATCTTCGGCAACTATTACAGCATTAACATTATCACCATATACACCATAATCCAAAGCTTCCTTTGATGCATTAGTGCCATCTAGCAGATACTCAAAACCTATAGAAATGCCCATGTTATCGTATCTTGTATATCTTAATAAATCTGCAGTGTCATATGAATTTATTATTGCAGAAATATATTGCTCATCCTCATATTGCCCCGCAAAATAGCAAGTCATAATTACCGAAATCGCAATGATATATCTAAACACTCTTTGGTCAAATATATCTTCTTCAGCAATCTGTTCTACACAAAAACCTAGTAATAACGACAAGAAACACACAGCAATTCCCAAATACCTATATGGAAACTGAACGCTCACTAAAACAGGACCTATAGCTGGAATTTCATATACTTTATTCCACGGAAACACATTACTAGCTACCAATAAACACAGAACTGAGCCTACAACTGTAAACTTTATGGTTCTATTTGCTTTCTTTTTCGCCCATAAATATATTCCTAAAACTAATGCAATCATGAGCAATAATCCCGGTGTCATCAACCCTCGTCTATTAGCGTAATTGCCACCCGTGATTGATTTGAAAAATGAAAAATATTCACTAACATAAGCACCACTGCTCTGAATATAGGTCGATTTGAATTCATCTGAATCTAGCATCGTATTAACACTTGTGCAGTATTCAACAAAAGGAACTATAAATGAGGCCGATAGAAGAGCACATATACCAATAGCCTTAATATAAATCTTAATCGTCTCTGCTCTAAATGTCTTTTTATAATTAACAATGGCTATTATAAACAGTACTATTATAGCCATTTCTGTAGATAAAACGTGAGTATAAATAAGACCAGACATTCCTATTGCAAGCAACATGGCATTATTCTTATATTTCCTGCTTTCTACATTTGCTGTATAAATTTGATATACTGCAAGCATCACAATCGGGTAGAAGCATGTGGCTGAAAATTCTCCAACTGCCGAACGCGCATACACACATATCAAACGATAGGTAGATAGTGTAAATGCTGTAGCAAAAATATAGGCCACCGCATTTTTCTTAAATATCCTATTACCACACCAATAAGATATCGCTGCAGTCATTATATTTATCATGAAAATAAATATCTTATAGCTTTGAATTACGGGAAAGCCTATGATTCTAAGGACTGCAGGCACGTAAAGCAAAAAATCCCCATAGAATATGCCAACAGGATAACCATATCCATCGTTAAAAACAGAATACATTCTAACAGGCAGCTCTCCGCTTTTTATCCCCGATGCAATAGCCTCTATTCTGAGCAAATGAAATCTGATATCGTTTCCTGTCATCATTCCCTTTGAAAATAAAGGCAATGATGCAAGTAGCCCAATCACACAAACTATGAAAACAGCCTTACTTCTGTTTTTGATTCTCTTGCTAAAATAAAAAACATTAAACAGCGCTGCCAAAACTATCCAACTAAATATAGCCACTCTACTGTCATGTGAATTTCTAATAATTTTTACGTCTGTCAACTCAAATTCGCCACCGGCGTACTCTTTTATGCAAAATCTAAAATCTTTAACTGGTGTTGCTGCTGCAAAATCATATCTTACAACATTGGTATTATTGCTGAGGATAAAATAATCTGCCGCTTCTAATGTACCTGAACCTGCTTCAATTACACCCTTTTGAATTTCAGTAGCATTGTAATTTACCTCTATGGTATATGTTCCGCGGCCCAAAGATATATTAGGACTTGCTATATGAATCAGCTTGTCATTGCCTGCGAATCGTTCTCCATTGACTGCGTCTAAGCGCCATTCATCTCCGTAAAAAATCATTGAATCATTTTCAGTGGAGAATGTCTTTAAATCTGCAGAATAGACGGTACCCGTTGCCTTACTTGCAAACATTATTCCAACTAAAATAAAGAAAACGATTAACTCTATTGCTAATACTATTATTGTTCGTTTTTCAATCTTCAAGTTTTTCACCGTCTATCTCCTACCATTAAACGTTTTTAATCTCAGTATCCTGATACATTACTGTCGCATCAATTACACCTGTAATCTTTGCCATGTCATCTACAAGCTCACCACATTGCTTTGTTCTGATTTCGATGATGTAGTTAGTACCCTGCATTGACACATTCTTTGAATTGATATGGATATGCTTTGAATATTTTGCAACGACATCCATTAAATCCTTCTCTGGAACATCTTTTTCAGTCTTTACAATCAAAATATATGGGCTGAATGATAATGGAAGTGCTGAAAACGCCACAATAACCAGTGTAACTGCTAGTGAAACCCAAATTGAAAGCTCATATAAGCTAGCTCCACACATAATTCCAATACCAATTGACCAGAACAAATAGAATAGATCCATTGAATCCTTGATAGCTGTTCTAAATCGTACTATTGAAAGAGCGCCGACCATACCGAGTGAGATAACAAGGTTAGACTGCATCGCCATTACTATACCAGCAGTTACCATTGATATCGCCGCCATAGAAACATTGAAACCCTTGTTATAAAAAGTATTTTTGGTTGTCATTCTATATACAAGGAATATATAGAGCGAAATCAAGAATGTGATTGCTAGTGTAACTAAAATCTTTGTAGTTGAAAAATCAGAGTAGGCAAACCCTTCTAAAACTGAATCTTTGATTGCATCATTAAATGACATTGTTATATATCTCCTTTCGATTTGCAAATTGTCTTACCAACGAGTACTTTGACACTGACTGCCTTCGCAACACATCATAATTTATTGCGTTTAAAAGATACGATGGTAAGAATTCATCATATTTAACCTCAAGTATTAATTGTCCTTTGGGAATTACTTGCTTTTGAATAATTTCTTTATCTAAAAATTTATCTATCTTGTAAGTTCCTCTTACGCGTTTATCAAATGTGATTCGTACATTTCCACAGGGCTCCGTATATGCGGTGCGGTCATATTCCACAATGCACACAGGCTTCATGTACTTGCTGTAATGTTCGCGCATCAAACACTTAAGCAAACTGCCATCGCCCCGAGGCGCTTCACCATTAATTAGTCGCCTTACATCATCAGCGCTGATATCCTCTGCCTCTTTTGACGTCATCTCATGAGATTTTGATTTTTTCTCAAGATGAATAGTGTCGCTATTGCCGTTATATAGCCTTATTCTGTATTTATATCTGTTATCTGTTCCCGCCATCAATTCGTTCAGGCACGAGTCATAAATATCATCAAAATACAGACTTCTTACCTTGTAGAAGGACTCAACGTGATTACCATCAAGCTTCATATAATGCTTTATATTAAATTCGATTTGCTCTGCCAGTAATTCGCTGATGACAAATTTAAGCTCATGTCTATATCTCATTTATTATCCACTCCTAATTCCAAGTATTCCTCTCCAAAATGTTCTACTATCATTTTATGAACATATGTAGGTCTTTCTAATAAAAATTTTCTAATGTTTTCCGCATTTTCAATTATTTCATCACGCCTCTCATTGCCATAAAAACGCATATTACTCTCGCAAAGAGGCTCTAACATCTGTTCATAATAACAATCAATAAAGTTGTTTATATTATCTTCTGTATAGATATTATTCTCCATGTATAACAATCTTTCGCAAAACAACTCTTTAAACGATTCATTTTGAATTAGCGATGCAAATACTTCACTAGTGTTGATAGCATATTCTATTACATCAAACTCTGACACATAAGCATCAAGCCCTTGTTCTTCTGAATTAGCATCAAATAACATCCAACGCCATTTACCATCTTGATATTCTGAATTTAAATTTATATCACGAGAACGCCATGCTGCTATATTTCCCCTAGGCCAATCTCCACATCTACCAATATATATTTGAGATGAAAAATAATCTGCAAAACTATCAATATCTATCATTTCGCATGCTTTTTTGTAGTTCGCATCTATAGACATATCATGTTGAGATATAAATGACACCATATCATTATATAACTCTATATCCTCTTCATTCCCCTCTTCTATTGCATCTTCTTTCCAAATAACAACTTCATCTCGTGGCACATTATAATAGTTCTGAATATAATCACCATTATAATCCTCTGTAATATAGTATGTTCCCCAATACTCTCCTTCTAAGAATAAGACACAAGGCTCAAATTTCATAGTTGCAAAATTCAATTCACTCTCCATTGTATTCGCCAAGTAATCTTTGATTTTGAATATATTATCATCACCGCCGCCAAACAACACATATTTATGCTGATCGACGCCACTATTAAATAAATCTGTCTGAAATATTCTGCTTCCAGAATACTCTTCTCTACTAATAAGTTTTAGGTTTCTAGGTAATTTTCCTCTACTACCATCTCCCTGTACACGAACGCCGCATTTTTGGGCCAGTACTTTATTATGTTTATTATCAAATATCTCTAGTTGAGCTTCTTTTTCAAATTCTCGTCCTTTTTGCCGATAATTTGCCGGCCACATATACCAGTAGGATGACCACCAAAATCTGTTATGTCCTGCCGCATCACTTTCTTCCTTATAAATGTCATATTCCGCACCTGTTACATAGATTCCATCCCAATAATCAAACAAATCATAAGGCTCTACATCAACAGATACGACCATAATATCATCATATTTTTCTTTTATATCAGTTCCAACAAAATATACAGCTGCTATTTCATCAACGCACTGTCCTTTATCATCAAATATTGCTGCGTGAACAATTGTACATTTATCAACATTATAATCAGGCACCACATAACAAGGATCACTACTAGAAGATGAAAAAGAATTTATCTCCTTTTTCAAAAATCCGGTTGAGATGTCCTCTCTATTTGCATAAACATTTGGTTCGGAGGTTCTATCACTTATTTTAATCGGCCCATCATATTTATTTGATTCTAGTGTTGGCGCAGTGCAATCAAGCGTATAATAAATATCATATCCTTTATTTCCATATATTTTCAGTTCAAATGAATCATCATAAAATCCAGAATCCCTAGAAAATCTGAATTTACTATTATAATCAAACAGCAAATAAACTGCTATAAGAACACATACAATCAATAAACAGATGAACATGAATCCCGTGTATGGCATTTTATTATAATAATTATTATTTTTTTTAGCTTCCATACTCATACCCAAAATGTTCCTTAAGGCTTTCATTAACAAATTTGCTTCTTTCCAACAAGAAAGACCTTATATCTTCTGTATTTTTTATTATTTCCTTTCGTTTTTCATCACTATAGAAACGCATATTACTAAGGCAAAGAGGTTCTAACATTTGCTCATAATACCCATCTATAAAATCATTAATCTTTTCTTCTGTATAAATATTATTTTCAATATAGAGCATTCTATCGCAAAACAGTTTTTTAAATGATTCATTTTGAATTAAAGATGAAAACATTGGGCTCCCATTAATTACCTGCTCTAATGTATCATCTTCAAGCTGATCTATATCCAAGTCCCCATCTTCTGAGTTTAAATCAAATAGCATCCAGCGCCATTTACCATCTTGGTATTTTGAGTTTAGATTAATGTCTCTTGCTCTCCAAGCAGCTTCATTCCCACCAGGCCAGTCCCCATTTCTACCTATGTATATTTGTGCCGCATAATAGTCTATATAGCTATCTATATCTATCAGTTCACATGCTTTATTATAGTTTTCCTCGATTGACATATCATTCTCAGAAATAAAGGTTTCCATATCGGAATACAAATCTATGTCTTCTTCATTCCCCTCAGCAATCTCCCCTTCTTTCCATATGACAACATTATCTCGAGGCACATCATAATGGGTCTGAATATAATCATCGTCGTAATACTCTGTAATGTAGTATGTTCCCCAATATTCTCCTTCTAAAAACAAGACACAAGGCTCAAAAGTCATGGTTGCAAAATTTAATTCACTCTCCATTGAGTTTGCCAAGTAATCTTTTATTTTAAATACGTTGTCATCTCCTCCTCCAAATAATACATACTTATGTAAATCAGTATCATCTCCTAAAGGATTAATTTGAAAATATCTACTACCAGAATACTCTTCTCTACTGATTAGCTTTAAATTTCTGGGAAGCTTTCCTCTGCTTCCATTTCCTTGTACTCGTAAGCCACAGGACTGTGACGCAAATAGTTTATTATTATCAAATATATCTACTTGTACTTCTCGTTCTGATTCAATTCCAGTTCTTCTATAGTTAGCAGGCCACCAATACCAATAGGATGACCACCACCTAGAATCATAGCCATAATTAGTCTCACATTCAAATAAATACTTTCCGAAATCTGCACCTGCCACATAAATACCTTCATCGTAATCAAACAAGTTATATGGATCAGTTGCAATGGACACGACCTTGATGTCTTCGTACTTCTCTTTTATATCTTTTCCAACAAAATAGACTCCCGAAATCTCATCAATGCAGTTTCCTTCGTTGTCAATTATTGCGGCTCTTATTATCGTACATTTATCCACATTGTACTCAGGCAAAACATATTGTGGGTCTTCAGCATTATATGAATAATCCGCTACTCTTTCTTTATAATAGCCAGTTGATATATCCTGAATTGTGGAATAATTATTAGGTTCATTAGTTCTGTCTTCTATCTTAATCGGCCCTTCATATTTAGTAGACTCCAGTGTAGGTTCGCTGCCATCGATAGTATAGTAAATATCGTATTTTTTATTACCATATATCTTTAACTCGAATGGATCATCATAAAAGCCCGAATCCACTGAAAATCTAAATTTGCCATTGTAATCATAAAGCAAATACGCCGCGATAAAAGCAGATATAATTCCTATACAAATAAGCATATATTTTGTATAGGACATTTTATTATAATAATTTTTGTCTTGTTTGAGCCGCATGGCTATGCCTTTCTAAAACCCTTTTTCATAATATTAAGGATTATATTTTCCTCTAGCATTGCTAAATAAAATCTTTAATAATTCATTATTTCCCTTAAAGAAGCTAATCTTTGTAGGTGTCTTTTCCCCCTTAGGGTATGCTCGCGTAACAGGAATCTCACATGCCTTCATGCCAATTTGAGTAGCACGAACTGAAAGATATGCCAATAACTCGTAGGTCATAAAGATGTCGCGCAATGGCTGAACTCTTTCGTCTGTAAGATATTTTCTTGAGTATGCGCGGTAGGCGTTTGTTGTATCTGTAAATTTATGATGAGCAGTAAGTGAGATAACTGGAGCATGAATCAAACGCACTGCAATATTTCTAACGAATGGAGTGTTGATTGCCTGTCCACCTTTTATAAATCTAGAGCCCTGAATGATATCATAACCTTCTTCAAGTTTAGCAATAAATTTAGGTACATCTTCTATGCTGTCTTTATTGTTTCCATCAACAGTAATTACGCCCTTGTAGCCCCGCTCCAAAGCCCACCAGATACCCATTCTTAGCTGTGCGCCTTGCTTTCCAGTGTCCTGCTTTACAAGTAGAGTGTTTACATCTAGTGCTTTTAACTTAGCCTCATCTGTACATCCATCAGATGAACCACCATCGCAGATTACAATATCTGCATGAGCCGATACATTATTCTCCTGAGCTCGCTTTAGCTCTTTATGTATCCTATCTCCTTCGTTGATGATAGGAATCAGAACCACATAATCTCGCTGTTTTTCATTGTATTCAAAGCTCTCAAACTTTGGTACACCTGGTTGCTTTTCGTATATCATGTCTATTCTCCAAATACTTCTTTCACATATTTCATCATTCTATCTAATTCACTAATATCTTCCTGGCATCCGACCTCGATAGAAACATATCCTTTATAGGAAGATGCTTTCAGCAACTCTGCCAGCTGATTGTGAAGCTCACGCTTTACAACAGGCTTAAGGCCAGGCTCACTGACATGCACATGGTTAATACAATTCTCGTGTCCTTTAAGAACTTCTACATCTTCACCGTTTTCTATCATCATCCCCATATCAAGATTGAGCTTAAAGCCATCTGAAGCAACATCCTCAATAAGTTTTAATGCCGACTGGGTATCATTAATGAAATTAGTGTTATAGATTGGAGGATTAGCCTCCATTCCGACTACAGTGCCTTTTTCGGCAGCATAATCGCCTATTTCTCTAAAGAAATCTGTGGCGATTTGATAATCAGCATCTTCTGGCATGTTTCTATTTCTAGGACAACCAAATACTAGATTCTTACATTTAGTGGCTGTTGCAAAATCTATAGCCTTTTTTGTGTAATCCACCAGAGCTTCTCGCTCTTCTTTTGTACCGAATAGCTTTTCTGTTCTTCCATACCAGATTGACTGCATTGATGGTACATCAAATCCATATTTTGCTTTTATTTCCTCGGCCCACTTTTCCGCCTCTTCAAGCTTATCATAAGGATTCTCCGGAAAAACACGAGTAGGGGCTATTTCTAGCCCCTCAAAACCCATACTATTCATTTTCTCATACATGACTAAATCGTTTTCACTGGTCCAGCCTATATTAGATATTGATAATTTCATTATTTTTCAGCTCCTGTTCTGCCCTTAGCTACTTCTGCAATTTTTTTGACCATAATATAAAGGCACACTTGAACATATCCCACATACCAAAGTCCAAAGCAAAGTTCAGGATGGACATCTGCATGACCTTTAGCAAGTAAGAACCAGGAAACTGTTGTTAAGAAGAATACAACATATAATGATAATTCTTCTATGTTTAGCTTATTCTTCTTGTAGTCATAAAACATAATGCAAATAGGCGCAACACAATACACTGGGAATAGATTTCCAGGAACTCCCACGAGTATATCAACTGTTGGCATCAGTTTGAAATACTTGCAAAGCACAGCCCAAGAAGAAGTATTTAATGACTCGTACACTTCTGGGAACTGATTCAAATCTAATGCACTTGTACGTCTTAGCACATCATCTTTAATAATGACGCCAATTCCCTTAACAATATCACCCTGTCCCTTAAGACTTGCATGAATGCATATTGCTACAAAGAAACCTAAGAGCGCTGCAACACCAATTATCACTATTGTTCTAACGCAAAGCTTGAATACATCCTTATCTTTCTTACTAAATGCAACAACAGCATCTACTAGTAAGAATGCAATCATCGCCATCATAATAGTGGTTATATATTCATATCCACATAAGCACTTGACTGTAATTGAAATGAAAGCACCTATGTAGCAAAGAATTCTACTCTTCTTATTATTTAACTTCCATGCGCAAATTAAACCGAACAACATTGGTAAGAACCATGTGAATTCTACCCAATATAGATTCCTTGCATAATCTACAATGTATGCCCCAAGGAATGCTGTTACGATAAAACATCCAGCAAAGATGGTATTGTATTTGCGATATAAAACATATGTGACTAATACAAGAACCAATGCTGTAAGCAAACCACAAATCAAATGAAGTACTGGCAATGCATCTTCGTAATCCACGTGTCTAGCTATATGACGGAAGATTTTTCCCTGTAAACCATACTGGCTAAGATATACTTCCAAATAGCCTCTTGGCAATTCTTTTCCATCCTCATCGTAAATACGAATATCGTTAAGAGAGCCATACTTCAATTCCATTAGTGGATTGGATTCTCCTAATGAAATGAAAATGTTATCTCCATCATCATTAATACCTACGATTTCAAATCTGTCTCCGTTTGAAAACTCAATAGTGTTTCCAGGTAAAATAACAGACTTTGTATAAAGATTTGAATCTACTAATAAATCGCCAGCTTTTCTGGAGTATCCATTTACCCAAGTATCATCTGTCAAGAATGTGTAGATATAGTCATCTTTTTCAGCTATGAAATCATAATATCGTCCTAGACCATAACCGTTTTCACTATCATCTGAGAAATATACACCGTTATGCTCTGCCTCAATCATATTTGAAACAAGAGTTTCCGAATTCATTTGGAATTCATTATACTTTTCAATATTTTTAGTATCCAACGAATTGTGAGTGTAAACCCAAGCTAAAAGAGCTGTAGCAAAACCGCAGATAGATACCAAACGCATATAGTCTTTCTTTTTAAGATCAAGCATCTTGCTTGATACAAACAACCAAAGAGAGATAAGTAAAATCACTATTAATACTCTCTCATCGATAGAAAATGTAGGCTGCGCGTAAGAATATGCTAAAAGTGTGTTTCCTGTCAATGTCTCATCTGGAAGATAGTCTTCTAATACATTCTGCAAAAGTGGCACTTCTTTGTAGCCTTCTGCTTCAAATCTGAGAGTATAGGCCACGCCCTTTTTAAGATATTTATTGGTACTTACTTTGTACCACTGGCCAGCTTCAACATCTTTAAGCTTTACACTTACTTCATCGATTAACTTATCTTCAATAAGAATTTTTAATGTTAATGTACCAGTTGCTTTTTCAGGCTGATTACACAAAAAAATTGAAAAACCATTCATAAAGTCCTTAACTGGCGAAAACTGCATCTCGTAGCCCACACCAGTTTCTACTGGTATTTGCTGCTGCCAATCTTCTGGTGCTATATGTCTTACGTAATATTCCTCCACATAATGGCCGTGTCTAAAGACATTTAAAGGCCCGATTAATAAAACTCCCAAGAGGATTAAAACTGTTATAGCGGAATACCAAATCCTTTTATTTTTCATTTTTTCTTACAAACTCCTCTATTTCCTTTAGTACTATTTCCTTACCAAGAATGTATCCATTCTCCCCAGAAAATGCTTTATCATAAATCGTTTTGTAGTCATATCTAGCCGCGCTACCATTTAGCTCATTATTGAAGTCCTTGCCTGTAAGATAGCGGTATACCTCAGATGCTGAAACAGGCTCAGTTGCTGGGTGCCAAAGCTTAATATTATTAGCTAAGCACACCTGAATATCATCCCATAATCTTGCAAGATTATAGAACTGATAGACGCCTCTGCTGTCTGTAAAATTGATAGCAGAAAAACCAAGCTGATTAAAAATATCCTTTAGCTTCTGCTTTTCATCTTCAGACACATTGACTTTATAAAATCCATTGCCCTGATCAACGTAATAGTTCTTAAGCTCTGGATTTATTCCAACCAATTCCTGGAACTTCTCTTCTTTTAACATAAATGGAATCACGTTGATGTAATCGTAAATAAAATTCTTTTTAATATTCTGCCCAAACAAACCTGGGAGGCGAATGATTACAGCTTCTGGATAACGTTCGCGAACCCATAATTCCAACTTATATCGATTTAATCCATATGCATGCAGATTTTCTGTATCGATTGAAGTGTTTTCATCAACATCAATTGGATTTTTAAAAACATCTATAGTTGAGATTAAGACTAAATTCTTTGGATTAATCTTAGTGATGTTTTCTTCCGCCTGAACTATTAGCTCCATATCCTTTTCAGGAGCATTGTTTGCTAAATACTTTTCCGCACGAAGACCGGCATAAATCAACAAATCCGGATTTGTGCCGAAAGCTTTTTCGATATTTTTTGAATTGTAAACTGCATCTATCTTATCCTTGCCGGCGGCGTAAATATTACTGCCAACAAAGCCTGTGTATCCTACTAGTGAAACCATTCTTATCCCCTTATTTTGTAAGCTTTTCTATACTTTCGAAATTGTAATGCTTGCGCTTGAACACAAGATTTACAATCAACTGCAGATATTTGATGATAACCGTTAGTATTCCAAACAATCCAAAGAAGGCAAATGAAAGGAATAAGACAGTTGTTGTCCAGCCCTCTACAGGGTGAGCCGCCACATAAATAAACACTGTGTAAGCAATCATAAGTACTGACATAAGCATCATAACGATTGTCATAACCTTTGCGAAGCTGTAGCCAAGCTCCGTAAAAAGAATAAGGGTATCTACCGCCAACCCTTTTCTGTATTTTAATTCCTTTTTATCACGTACCACATTGTCATGAGCTTCTACTGAATACTTGATTATGTTTGTCTTTAAACCACTGTTGGCATATACAGCTTTTCTGTAAGGAATAGTCTTGTTCATAGAGCTGATACGATTGATGACCCTACGGCTAAGAATCCTAAAGCTTTCTGTAGTCATCTCGTAATCATTGTCAGAAAAGCTATCAAACACAGAATAGAACAAACTAGAAGTAAGGCGTTCTCTCTTGTCTGCAGATGCGCTGACAATATCAAATCCTGTCAGGGCATTTCTATACACTTCCATTATCATTTCTGGCTTGAAATCTAATATCGTATTATCGAATTCGAATACAAAATCACCAATGGATAAATCCATACCTGCATCCATTGCAAGCTCAAGTCCATGAAAATGGCTCATGTTGATTACAGATATGCTAGTGCTGGTAACCTTGTTACTTATATCCTTTATCTTTGCTAAGCTACCATCTGTGGAATGATCATTTACACAAATGATTTCCGAATGCTCGAAATTGTTCTCCAGCTGGCTAATAATCGCTCCTAAGAACTTTTCCAATCGATTTTCCGCATTATGCACATATACAATTGCAGATACGAAATTCTTTTCCTTGTTATCTATCATTTAATACCTCGTCTAAATCGTAAACTGTATTAATTTTTCCTGAAAGCACGCCTACAAAAGTAGGATTACTTGAATATTTTCTAATCACTGTTGGGCGAGAATCATCGATTTCTGAGCTCATAAGAATCGGCTTCATAGAAAACAATGAGTGCTTATACTCAAACTGGTAATCGTCCAACATATATTTTCTTGCTAGATTTGCCATGTATGGGAATGCCGTCTTAGGCTTAGCCTTACAATCATTACAATTGCCCAAACGTTCTGTGGAACAGAATCCGTCACTATTTTGCTGGCAAGCAAAAGTAGGCACGCTATCGTAGCTTGTAGTATGTGGCGTGAATGTAACTGATGTAAGAGAATGCAAGCCAGTTTTTCCAAATGGCATTATGGAGAAGAATGGTCCGTCCATTACCGTGAATCCAACATCTTTTAATTTATCATTCACATCACATAGAATGATTTCGCAAAGCTCATACTTTATTCCAAACTTTTCGAAGCCTGCTTTTTCAAGTATCTGATTGGTGCCGGCATAGGTTGCATTTAGCACATAACCAGATGAATATTCTGTGCCAGTCTCATCTATAATGATGTATGAATCTGTAGTCTTTTCTATTTTAGAAATCTTTGTTCCGTATTTAATCTCAACACTGTTTTGATACTTTGATAATTCTTCCAGTAAATAATCCCTAAGAATCATAGCATCATAAGTGTATTCTCTTGTTCTGAACACCCCATCGCACATCTTATTTTTAAAATATGTACCGGGATTTAATTCCTCACAAGGGATGCCTGCTGCATCACAAAACTGCTTAAACTGCTTGCCATCTGTCCATGAATACTGGCTAGAGGTAGCATAAATCTGATCAAACTCTTTATTTACGCAAAATGCGTAGTCTTTATTAAATCTCTCAAAATATCCTGCAGACTTCATTGCTGTAGAAATCGAACGAGGATAATGATACCCCTGGTGAACACGTGCCTGGTTTATGTATGTTGCACGCTTAAAGGGTGCTGAATCACACTCTAGCACAACGACATTTTCACCTTTTTTACAACAAAAAAGAGCCGCATATAAACCGTATAATCCAGCTCCAATTATTATTCTATCGTATATTTGCACGGTATCCTCCATACTAAGTAGCTTTATAATCCGTTTAATTATATATTTTCTTTACTATTTTTACAATCTTTAGCCATATTGATTTGCAATTTAACGTAAAAATGGGATAATACATAAAGAATTAATATGAATGGAGATTTTTTGTTTTATGAAAGCGAATCTAGCTAAGATTGTAAACTCAAAGTACTATAAGTATTTTGATTATCTTGTCTTCGTTGTGCTTCTAGTCCTGGCAAGCGTTTCTAGCCTTGTTTTATTCTACCGTCAGGCTCAATATGCACCTGGGCCACCATGGCCTTCTGATATAAAGCCATACATTGAAGAAATGTTAGGTACAAACACCAAGTACAACTTCCCATATCCGGTTATGTTCAAACTTGGTAAGCTTATCAACTATTTCGCCCCATCACCTGAATGGGCAATGGTGATTGCCGTGACATTGCTTAATGCGCTGGCAATTATTATTACAAAGGTCGTTCTCGATAAATACTCTGGTGCCAAGTTACTTTCAACCATCAGCACCACATGCCTTTTTTTCGTTTCTATGATTTATGGCTCCGTATTCGAGAAATTCGGTATACTTAACAGAATGCGCGGTGTGTGTTCACCTAATCCATGGCACAATCACACATTCATAGCCGCAAGACCTTTTATGATCCTTGCGTTTATATTTGGTGTAATCACTCTAGCTGAATACGAAAAGGATTTCGCCAAGGGTGCCAAAAATACAGGAAAACAGATCAGCCTATACTTTGCATTTTCTATTTCTTTATTGCTTACAACAATGACCAAGCCAAGTTACACTCTTGTTCACATGGGCACATTTGGCCTGATAATGATTTATCGTTTGTTTGCTGCTAAATGGAAGAATTTCCGACAGACATTTTTACTCGGACTTTTTTACATACCTACAATAGTTGATTTGCTGTACCAGTATTCATCTAACTTTACTGGCGTTGCCTCTACCGGAGAGGAACAGGGCATTGGAATCGGATTATTCAGAGTATGGTCTCACAGCTGTAACAACATTCCACTTGCTGTAGTTTTAGGATTGCTCTTTCCAATCGTAGTATTTATATTTAATTGGAAATCTCTAAAGGAAGATAAAATCTTCAAAGCATCCTGGTTAGTACTTCTCATGAGCTTTTTCATGGCTGCTGTATTCTACGAAAAAGGATTCCGCGAGAACCATGGTAATTTCTTCTGGGGATATCAATGCGGACAGTTTTTAGTATTCATGACATCTGTGATAATAGTTTTAAAGGATACTTTAAAACTTTGGGCTGATGGCATTCGTTCTAAAAAGACCTTAGTTCTTTTAGTTGAATGGCTAGCTTTTGGAATTCATACTCTCATGGGATTATTATATTTCTATTTACTTACAGCTTATGGAATAACATATATGTAAATAAAAAAACCGCCTAGTTGGCGGTTTTTTCTGTTTGATATGTCCTTATGAGCCATATCAATCCATATATGAATATCAAATAACCCACTAGATAAGCTGACAAGAAATACATCAACCATCCTGCTGGTTCTGTAAGAAATACTATTAAAATCTTGAATACCATGGAACTGCATAGCACCCAATAATACCACTTCTTTTTTACAAACAACTTAATCCATGTATAAATAATAATTAATATTGGAATCAAACCATTCCATACAACTCTACATACCGATTGTATACGTTCTCCATCAATAGTTTTACTGCTGAGTATATTTATGACAATAGTACGAGTTTTATATAAGATAGGTCTGTAAGCAAACCAATTCTTTGTATATGCCTCCAATTGTTGTTCATTATCACAATCTTCATCGAATATATATGCCGAATCGTCGTTATAAACTGTTCTCCCATTTAAATTCGTAGCTATAATAAATTTGTTTAATCTTTCAACAGATACAACTTTTGGATACTTTAGTGACAACTTCACTATTGCTTTTATATAATTACGATATTCTTCTTTTGAATAACCATCCCTAACACAATTAGTCCTCCAATATAAACGCTCACCATCGTATTGAGGATTTGTTAATATTACTTTTATATCAGTAACCTTATCAATCGTATTTAACAATTCTGCATCATCATTAATATCTGCTGCTCTAACTAGCTCAGCTGAAGGGCAAAGCAGTGAAATTATCTCGTAATTACTATTAACTAGCTCTGTTTTCTGCCAAGAATTAAGTCCAAATGAACCTAAACAAATCAATACTATGCATACAATCTTTTTACGTATAACAGCAGGTTGTTGCCTTGATATTAGCAATAGTAGTATTACAAATGGTATATAAATCAGCGATTCTGTTCGCCAAATTGCAACTATTACACATACAGCCGCTAATAAAATAATATTCCCCCAAGACCATCTGTAATGCTCTGTATTAATTTCTATTAATTTAACGAGCACAAACAACTCCAGATATACATAAATACCCATTCTATAGCCAGAAAACTGATACATAATAACAGGTGGCAAAATAAAGAATGGAAGTAGTTTTACAATAGTATCAATAACCCAATTACCAGAAACTACCACTTTGAATATTCGCTCTATGCTTAATACTATCGCAGACACACACATTGAAATAATAATATTTTGTAAAATGATTATTCCACCGGGAAAAGGAAGTACTTGCAACAATAAATCTTGATATACGCCAGTAATTATACCTTGCCAAGGAAAAAATGATTCATAGGTATCAATAGTATGAAGTGTCATCAAATCATCCCAGCTCCATGTGCCTGGCCACAATATGATGCCATATATTAACATTATTGCTACATAAACAAGAAAAACTTTTAATGCTCGCTTATGTTCGGCATCTCTACTTTTTAGTTTTCTTATAAAATGAAACAGATAACACCAGAACACTATTAGTAATATTCCATAAAGACACTTAACAATAATGTAATAGTGTGTTACCTGATTATAAGTGAAAAACTTTTTATCCACATTAAATACTAATGTAGCAATCCATTGTAATAGGGAAATAATAATAGGAGCAATATAACTTTTTAAGCATTTAAACATATAAACTCTCCCCTCTAATTTGAGGATTTCATTTGATTCAATGAATCATTTTCTAATCTATACACTGGAGTATCTTCTGCAAATACATCGTATCCAACCGAGTCAATTAGCTCATTATCCTCCAGATCAACAGTAACTATATTTAACCCACTTATATTAGGTGCATATTGTATTGTATCTATAAAAATCTCACCCGTATATCCATCATTATAGGTTCCACTTTGCGCCACAACATAGTGCTTATCTATGGCATCCCCAAAAGTTATCATCTCATCTGAACCAACTTGTTCATATATTATTCTTCCCTTTGATAATATGCCAATATAGCTATGCAATGCATTTTCTTCTAGTAGACCCACATCTTTAAAACCTACGTCTTTCAAATGTTCAATCATTTCATTTGTAACAAATTGAGGCTGAGTATCTTTCAAAACTATTATTACAGTATGGTCAGATGACATTTTTTCAAGGTAATCACTTATGTTTGTCGGATCAACATCAGACTGATTACAGATTAATCTGGATTTACCATAAGATAAAGGAATAGAATCGATAAGGCAAAAACTGCTAAAGATTATCGTTAAAATAATCAGCAATGCCAATATTATTTCCAATGGATATTTATAAATTTTTTTTACTATATTCATTGTCCTTAATTACCTTTCGTTAAATAGACGCATCTATATCTTAGTTTTAATACTCTATTCCATTATCATCCAGCAGTCCCCGATAATAATCACATTGTTCTTGATAAGACTCACACTGATCTTGATAATCTTCAATCTTAGCTTTCATATTATTAATCTCATGAGTAGACTCTGTTAAATCATTCATTGTCCATTCATCTATGTATTTATCAAAAACCTCATTATGTTGAGATAAGCAATTTGAACCATCTAAAAAGTACCCGGCAGTATAAATAACTACTGTAGCACAACTGTATGCCAAAATTACTTTGTTAGTGCTACTTAGCATTTCTTTTCTTTTTTCCATAAGATATTCAAATCCTTCCATCGCGTAAGGAAAAAGAAGAATAAAATATGTAATAGTATATTGGGACTTAGATTCCCACATTAGATTAAATGTAAATCCACCTACAAAGCTCAACAATAAAAATGATTTACAATTAAATTTGTCTTTTTCTTCTAATATCAACCACAATAGTGAGCCTGTTAGTATCAGTATTTCAAATACATCGAAAAACTTTGTAGCAGCAGCATATCCCTTTGCGCTCATAAATAATTCTAACCAACCGGGGAATCTAACTCTATGGTTTCTAGTTTGATTTATCCAATAGCCCTCAAAGGTTGGTTCAATCCACATGGAAGCAACTTTCTTTGAGAAAAACTCATAAGCATGATGCTTATCACTAAATAAATAATTCAATCTATTAAATGTTTCTTCTTTAGCTTCCTTTTCTGCCAATTCAGTATTCCAATCATTATTGGAATAGACATCAAAAACGTAACCGTTATACCATCCTGGTGCAGTTCCATCTTCCTGTAAGGCCATAGCAACAAATGCCCATATGCCATCATCTCGAATATCATATCCCGTTTTCTTTATCATTATTTTCTTTGGAATCACAGAAAATGCAACAACTGATAAACTCATTGCAATAATTATAACAGCAACTTTATAGAGTTTAATCTTATCTTTCAACCCAAGGATAATGGCAAAAATACAAAGTGCTATAAGAAATATAATTCCACTTGCTTTAGCCATAAAAGACAAGCCAATAGTAAGTATACATATTATCAGCGACTTAATCTTGTATTCTCTAAAATAATCTATTTCAGCTTCAAATGCTATTAATGCAAACGCAACGCTCCATATATTTCCATATACAAATGAAACGTACATAATCATTGGATAAAAAATTATGCCACATACCAATGTACAAATTTGCGAAAAACGAGAGCCCCCTAATTTATCCCATGAATCCACCATCTTCTTATATATTAAAACAAGCCCAGGGACGTTCAAAAGCTGCATAAATATAATATTGAAATCTCCAAAAACTCTCGCAAGTATTGTTTCTAAAGTTGTTATTCCAATATTATGAGGCCATTTATCGAGATACCCACCCGATCTAACCATATCTGTGGCACCTACTCCATATCTATATGCACTTCCCAAAACATCAATCTGATCTGCCCCGGGAATATATTGGGTAATTATAACCCAAATAAAACCTATGGCTGCGATAATCCATAGCAGATATTTTTTTACTTTTTTAAAGAATATATCATCACTTAACCTTGTCTTAAATGATGTAATAAAAGGTCTCTTACTTAACAAGTACAATACTATAATAAACAAAACAATTATCAAAATATTTAGAATTGCATTGTCCTTACAAAAGAAAGTAGCTTCATTTTCATCATTAGAAATATAACAAATAAAAGAAATTGACATTACCCATAGTAATGCAATTTCAACAACTCCAAAGAGTAATAAAATCGTTCTATATAATAATCCAATTATTCCATACGAAAATATATTTCGTTTTAAAAAATCCATTAAAATATATTCCTTTCCAACATTATTTCTTCGATTAAATTTAAACATTATCCATTATACCTTTTACTCACTTAAAATAACACAAGGCAAAGATATATTACTCTTTGCCTTGTGTTATTTTATTATTCTAATATCAAAATTATTCTTCTATTTTACCGCCCGCAACTTCAGCATCCTAGCATCTTTTATTTGTGGCACATCAACAATTTCATCATCTATTGTGACCGTTATCCTTATTTCCTCATGATTATCAAATAACCAACCTTTTCCAGCGCCAAGTGGTATTAGAAGTTTTCCTTCATCCATTTCGCAGCGCATACTATTTGTATTATTATTATCATCAGTCCACTCTATTTTGACGTACATTCCTGGGTTATAGCTTTTTTTCATCATGTATTTGACTAATGAATTTTCTGGAACATCATAAAAGAACTCTTCGCTTAAACTTGTTAAAGTATACCGATAATCCTGATCCATGTTCTCAAACTCTACATACAAGAAATCTGCATCTTCCCCAAGCATCGCTTGATCAAATATTATCTTGCCTGAACTTCCATCTTCGACAACAGCTTCATCAACGTTCGGTTCGCTAAATATTGAGTTCAAACTTTGCATTGAGCTTCCCCACGAACCCGCAGTTTTCCCCAAATCAGGATCTGTTAAAGCTGGGATATTCATTTTATTATTCGCAAATATGTCATTAATACTGAGGCTACCATCATTAGGTGTAAATACATATTCTCCCGGATTCCAAATATATTCCCCTGACATAACAAGATAATGATATATATAATAGTTGTTTACTGGATCTAAAGAATACCCAACGATAGTTTTGTTTTTTCTAATTAAGTCAACTGTTTCCTGAGTTGCTTTGTATCCCTTGACAGTAGACCATAATTCTAAAACCGAATCCCCTTTAAAACCATCAAAATAGTATTCTCCGAAATTCCCAACAATCCCTAAATATGCTTTATCCTTATCATATTTTTCTGATTGTTCATAGGATGATTCGATTGTATCATATATATCTTCTGTAACAAAACACTCCCCTAAACTAGCAACAACGTCATTTGCATTTGCATGGATGTATCCGTCTGGTACTTTATAATATGCTTCAAGTTTAGAATCAGCACTTAATTGATTAACGCCTTCTTCCTGTACTAAGGCAATCAAAAAGCAAGCAAAAACAAATACAGCTAATTTATTGTTATTATCACTCATATATTTTGCAACGATTATAACAAGAGCAACAAATGAAAGCTTAACAAACCCATCGCTTCTGGCATATATACTTTCTAGTTCGAAGCGAACAACACTATAGCTCATTGAAATCAATGCTATTATAGAAATTGACAAAGATAAAAAACCATTAACCGGATTATCTATTTTTAATCTCTTTTCTCTATATACCACTTTCCCATTAACATAAAACAAGGCTACCGAAAGTATAACTAATGTAATCACAATTAAATATGACGCCATATAATATAAAAACAACCTTATACCTATAGAATTGATATATGGAAAAAAACTATTTTGTATTATCTGTCCAAAACGAGTTGCTCCATCTGCATATATCGTCTGGCTTGCCATTGCTAACATGTGCCTAGCAGTACCTAACAATAGTGGAATACCTAACCCTACCGGAAGCAATGTAATTATCCAACTTATCCAAAATCTAGCATTTTTTAAATCACTTTTTAATTGCTCTGTCTTAATATAGCTATATATCTGCCAAATCCCTAGTGGCATAAATCCCAAGCAAATTGCCGCCCCATACACTGGATAATATAATCCATGCAAAAAGCTAGTTAAAATCCATATTTTTAGCCACAAGTTCTTATTTTTAATCAAGCGAGGCATAGATAGACACAAAAATACTGGAGTCATTAATACCACTCTATTATATTGCCCAAAGCAAAATACTAGTGAAACAAACAAAACCCAAGTGGAGCTTAGCTGTTTACGTAAAAAATAGATTAAAAATAAACATATAACCAAGTAATATATATTGGCTGATACATTGTAATATGAAACTAGCCCTTCTCCAAAAACTTTAAAAAATACTCCTTGTACAACAGAATATAATCCCGATACAGGTATGTATTGACTATATGGAACCCTTCCCATCTCAAAAATTTGAGAATAACCAATTACATCTTCAAAACTATGATGCATATCTAGTCCAACTAATGAATTGGTACCATAATATTGATTGAATGCCATAATACAAACACATGTCCCATAATTCAATATTTGTCGCACTGAGATTTCTTTCCTAGCATATTTAATTATCTTAACTATTGTCTCTGCAAAAAAGCATAATATCAATATACCAATTGTTATAATTATCTTCTTTGATGATGCTATAGTAATATAGCTGTTATCTGCTGTTAAATAAGTATCTTGAAAATATATTAGAAGTGTAAAAGGTACGAATAGCTGCGCAAACAGAATCCCCAATACAAGCTCACTTCTCCTACGCCACAATACCAATAAACATGTTAGAAATAATGAACATAGAACTAACAACGTTGAATTCGCTTTATTTTTTCCACCCACAAATACATATATTCTATATATACCTACTAGTGAATATATCAATATAAAATATAAAGAAATTGCATCTGTAATCAATTCTTTGTTTAAAACAAATACTATTAAAGCTAGCATTAATGCAGTAAATGATATTGTCTTTATTTCTCCATAAACAATAATAGATGTTATATTAAATACTATTAACGCTATAATGGCATACTTATCTGAATTAATGCTTATAGTATTCTCTACATCAAATGTATTTTTTTGAGCAAAACACAAATAATAAAAACTATAAACTATAATTCCTAGCACCGAGAAAATATAAAACATATTTTTCTCGGCACTCTTGTTGCCCCCCATACCTGCCGTAATCTCATTTACAACATCCGTAAAAACTTGATTTTCATTACCTGTAAACGCGCTATATACAAATATGCAAACTGCGATAAATATTGTCATACAGACAAAAAACATTAATCGCTTTTTGTCTGTGGTAATACTATTTCTTTTCTTCACACTAATTATCCTATTTATAAAATCCTCATTTATACTGATATACTATTCGAAATTATTGATTATAATTTATCTACTTTAATATCATAAAACTCCACTTTGGTATCAGGCGTTGTATTTGACAGGTAAATCTGTAAGTCTTCTATACCAGTAGATAGTACTAAATCTAATTCAATACAATCATCCTCAACCGAGGCAGTACTAAACGATATGCTTTCTTGCGATATTTCCGAAATGACGGCACAATTACATCCTACTAAGTTTTTTCCCTCTATTTTCACTGAATAATGTCCCTTACCCAAGTATGAATATGGACCATGTATAAGTCCATTTTCTTCAAGTATAATTGTGTCCTCTGTCATTGTTCCATACCAATTAAAGTCCATATCCTTAATATCTAAAAGGCCATCTCTAAACCCATCTGCAAGTTTTTCTCCTACATCCTCATCAAAAACATATGCAACTAAATCTGTATAATAAAAATTGCCATTGTCAGATACGTACGCATCCTTTATAAGAAAATCCTCTGTTTGTGTGCCACACATAACAAATACTGCATTGTGACATTTTTCAGCTTCAGCTTGAGTCATTAGTATACAAGATCTGCCTTCTTTTTTTTCAAATGCTTTATCGTCGGCTAAAGGATAATATTTCTGTAAAAGTCTAGGTTTTATTGTTATTGCTCCAGCGGTCAATTTGTTTTCTGAATATACCTCATGTGGGTATGCAATCCAATTAGAAGCATATACTTTTGTGATACCTTTATCTATCAGTTTCTGACATTCTTCTTTTTGGGCTTCAACCTTCTCTTTCCAACCAACAGTACTAGAATATAAATTTACGCCATATATGATAGTGACCGCCAAAAACAATATAGAAAGCACTAAAGAAATAGTATTATTTCTAGTAAAAATATGCCTATAAATATAGTTTGCCGAAATAATGGTAGCCACGAAAATACATGTAATTAAATAACGTTCATATAGCTTAGATGAAAGAATAACTACAATAAGAATAATTATGTTATGGATAAAGGCAAATAATGTATAAGCCATTTCTTCGGCTTTTACTTTTTTATAATCTATTAACTGAAGAACTGGAAATACAATAAAGACTGAAATTGCAATAATTATAGCTAGGCCATTCTTCAACAGATTTCCCTTTAATCCAAATCCAAAAATAGTAAATAGGTTTATAAATGTAGTTTTTAAATTATATAATATCTCTGCTCCTGTTATAGAAAAATCAATTGCAGATGCACGTGTGCTATACATATGAATCTCATTATTTATATAAACATACTTATAGCAAGCATATCCTAGTATTGCTGGAATAATGATATAAATGATTAGATTTTTAATGCTAACATTTATCCTATTATGTTTCTTTAATTGATACACATAAATAGTTCCCAATGATACTATCAGCGGCAATAAATATTCTGCCAGACTTCTTATTCCACAAAGCATCATTAAAAATAATAATGCGAAATGCACCACCCTATATGCGATTCTGTTTTCTTTATTAATCAACATCTTGTAAGCCATTCCAAAACAAAACGTAAATGCGAATAACTGTGAAGTATATGCTGACTCGTAAAAAATCATATTGCGGTAGTTTATACTACTAGCAAATAATAATAGCACTGGAATGGATACTATGTATGAATAGTCATTAAACAATCTTCTGCTTATCCATATTAGTCCCCAACATCCGATGATAAGAACAATTGCAGCTGATACTACCCTTGATAAAATTGCACTAGGAATCAAAGCCTGCATGATTACAGGCATTAAAGTTTCTCTAAAATATATTATTTCTCCATTATTGTAATTCCATGAATCTGGAAAAAGACTCTTACTACTAATAATGCTATTAAATAATCTATTACTAGTACTAGTGTCAGTATGAATCATTGCTTGACCTATCGTTAAGGTAGCATAGATTGCCACTATAAACGCTATAATTGAACAACACTTCAATATTCTTTGTGTGGCTAATTCAGAAAACTTATTCATATTTCTCTCCAGTATTTAAATCTTGTTAACTATTACTTTGTAAACCTATATACATTAATCAATTCTTGCTGACTTACAAGTTCTAGCTTACATCCAGGGACTCTCTCTTCCATATATGAATACAGTAATGACTCCGTTCCCCATGTATCCTGAGAATTACAGATAAAGAACACTCTATCATTAAAAAAATCATCAGGATAAAATGTCTCGAATCCGTTATTATTAATCTGTCTATAGTATATTGGAGAATATGCTTCCCATCCTCCCCAAAGCATTATATTGCTTGGTTTTTCTTTAGGATAAGTTAAAAAAACATCTACTGGAAATCCTACGCTTGTATCATATATAAAAAAGCTATTAGGATAATTCATCGCAAACTGATTAGCACTCTCCAAGAATTTTTTTTCTTCTTTCCTACTGTTGCAAGTATTCACCATATCCTTATATAAGCCATTTACACTCACCATAGAATATATACTAAATAATATAGCTATTAGTCCTAATGCAGAACCTAATACTTTTTTCGTACTAATTACACTTCCTATGTCTAAATCTGAAAAAACTATAAAGAAAGCTGGTATTAAATAAATAATGATGATAGCATACCATACTCTATATAATAGTCTTCCACTTAGCGCAACTGCAAACATTACCGCTATTGTTACTGCCACAAACGAAACAATAGTAACTATGTTTTTCCTTTTGTGAGCAATGAAAGCTAATACTATAGAAGTTATTATCATCAATGTCGCAAATATTTCGATTACTATGCTTCCATTTGTAAAAACTGATTTTAATGCATCTAATACCAGATATCCCTCACTTACATCATTATAGGAATCACGTAACACAGTTAACGCGTCTTTTGTAAAGTTTTCATCTAGGAAAAACCAACTTTTCGTTAACTCATAGAATTTTTCTGACCAGTTTATTGAACTGAAAATTTCAGGGTTGTCTGAGTATGCTAATCGTGGAAAGTCGCTCCAAGCTGAACGTACATTTGCAAATTCTCCAAATTTTCCCCATTCAGTAACATGTAAATACAAGCTATTAATTAGGAACATTATGACCTGCATAATTACACCGCTAACCATGTATTTTTTTGTCTTAGCATTGTAAATGAATTTTAATGACACACCATATACAACTAATGCCGCTGTAAATAAGTATGCTGTTTCTATTCGTAGTATTAGTGTTATAAACGTTAATACTAAAAAACCAACAAATCGCTTATTTATTAAAAATTTGTTAGGATTATTAATTTCATGTGACATTAGCAGTATTGCTGACATTCCTGAAAATGCCGGAATAACTGTAAACTGAAACACAGTTGAATACCAGCAAAAAAGCCCCATAAACAGAAACAAAAAAGCCAATGTTGCAATTACCACTCTTCTATTGAATAGCCTTAAGCAATTATCAAAAACTATAGTCATAGCAACACAAACAATGGCTACATAAATAAGACCATACCATGGAATCATTCCAGTAATTTTATACAGAGTTGAGACAATTATTCCCCAAACAATATTACAAAAAAATGAATGTGGTGTAGGATATCCTGTTTTAAATCCTGCTAAAATAGTCATCATTATGCTATCGTCATTTGTTTCAAAGCATATCTCATTGACACACCAGTTTAAAACTAATATTCCTATAGGCACTAATAAAACTGCTTTTTTTAAAAGCAGTTTTACATTCATCGATTTTATATTCATCTAATCTCCCTCTCAGCTTTTCTAAAAACCATCATATATTTCATTCTTATATAACATTTTCATGGCTTAATATTTATTTCAAATGCACATACAGATAACAAGAATCCATAAAACAATTATCGTCGCTCTATGGATTCTATAATTATTAACTCTTTAGTTATAAAAATGTTTATTAGATATTGATAATGTTATTTTTATCTATTTTTATAAAAATCTCTTACTACATCAATTACCTTGTTTCTGTCCTCATCAGTAAGTCCATAATATAACGGCAATCTTACTAATCGTTCACTTTCCTTTGTTGTATATATATCCTCGCCATTGAAACGCCCATGCTTCTTACCAGCAGGAGCAGAATGAAGTGGAATATAATGGAATACCATCTGAACACCATGCTCTTTAGCAAAGCTAATCAAATTTGTACGTTCTTCCAAATCTTTACACTTAAGGTAGAACATGTGAGCATTATGTTCACAGCCTTCTGGAATAACTGGTAAATCAATCTTTCCAGCATCAGCAATATCTTTAAATGCCTTATAATACTCATTCCATGAATTCATTCTATCGTCAAAAATCTTGTCAGCCTGCTCAAGCTCTCCGTATAGGTATGCAGCATTAAGCTCTGATGGCAAATATGATGATCCGGCATTAACCCATGTATATTTATCAATCTGTCCTCTAAAGAACTTAGCTCTGTTTGTTCCTTTTTCTCTAATAATTTCTGCTGGCTCAATCATATCTTCATTCTTAATTAAGATTGCACCACCTTCACCCATTGAATAATTTTTTGTCTCATGGAAGCTGAAGCATCCATAATCACCAATTGTGCCTAACGCCTTGCCCTTGTATGAGCTCAATACACCCTGAGCAGCATCCTCGATAACAAGTAGGTTGTGTCTGCGAGCTATATCCATGATAGTATCCATCTCGCACGAAACACCAGCATAGTGTACTGGAACGATAGCCTTTGTCTTCTTAGTAATTGCTGCTTCTATTTTTGTCTCGTCTATATTCATTGTGTCAGGACGGATATCAACAAATACCGCCTTTGCTCCTCTAAGAACAAATGCATCTGCTGTTGAAACGAATGTAAATGAAGGCATTATTACTTCATCACCAGGCTCTATCTCAGCTAAAAGTGCAGCCATCTCTGTAGCATGTGTACATGATGTAGTAAGTAACACCTTTGGTGAGCCTGTACGTTCTTCAAGCCAAGCATTACACTTCTTTGTATATTCACCATCACCACAGATTTTATGCTTAGCGATGGCATCCTTTATGTATTTTTCTTCGGTACCCACACATGGTGGAACATTAAATGAAATCATTTTTTATTCCTCACTCTTTCACACAAATTCAAACATTATATGTAATTTTAGCACTTTGTTTACAAATTGAATACAGACATTTTATTAATAAATTTAAGATACAAACATTACTCTATAGTAATTTTTACAATTTTTTCTTCATTAATTTCACTACCTTTAGCGATAATTTGTCCTATTCTATCTGGTCCCACCTGGAACTTATGTACTATTTCACCCGGCTCATAATCCAATGATACCTTTATATCTGGATTATCTGTCAGAATCTTTTGATCAGTAATATGTCCATCCTTGTAAGGGATAATCACCTTACCAATGCAAGGAGTTTTCTCTTTTTCTTCGAAATGTACTTGGTCTCCCATGGCACATGATATCATTTCTTCGTAAAAATCAAAATTGTAAAATATGCTTATTAACTCTGGTATACATGTAGCGCCACATCTACCGCTGGCTTCTAGAATGTAAGGCTGTCCATCGCTAATCATTATATCCATGTTTATAGCACAATCATTTAATCCTATAGCAGAAATAACTTTATTGCACTCATCTTCTATTCGCTTAATCACTGTGCTACTTTCATTAAGTGGGAAACGATGTCCAACCGGAACACAAGTCGATCCATTGAAATAGTTAAGCTTTTCATGAGGTGCTATAAATTGGACTTTGTTATTAACAACAAATGCGTCCAAGCCTATCTCAGTTCCTTCGATAAATCTTTCTATAACCACATAATCCTTTGTCGTAAAGGACATTGCTTTTTCAAATGCTGAATCAAGCTCTGAAATATCATCCACCCTAGTTATGCCCCTGCTACCTGAACTATCCACAGGTTTGATAATAACAGGCGAGTTGAGATATTTCATCCATTCTCTGGCATCATCGATAGAAGAAATCCTTTTATGCTCAGCAGATTTTACACCACCTTTTTCAAAGCAATCTTTCATTAATGCTTTGTCAGCGCAAATGCATGCAGCATCATAGGATACACCATGTAAATTCATTGCATCATTGACATACCCTACAGCCTTTAATGCTACATCAGTGCCTGTAGTGCAAATACCACTAATACCTTCTTCTTTTGCTACTTTAAGAATATTTTCAGTGTCTCTTGTGTCAAAATAATAGTTTTTATCTGAATATTTGAACCCAGGATAATCCCCTGGTCTGCTTACAGCAATAACATAAAGGCCCATTTCTTTGGCTTTTAGTATAAGTGGAACTTGATAGATACCAGCTCCCATAATCATTATTTTTCGCATTCTATTGCCTCTCTACGTTAATAGTTTCTCTCTCAACATATTGCGGAGCATCATTTATGCTTATATATATTCTACCTATATACTCACCTATCATGCCAAGCATAAGCATAATTAATCCACCAATAAATAGCATAAGCGATATAATAGAACTCCAACCAACATGTATTTCAACAATAATAATTTTTCTAAGCACAGTAACTATACCACCTATAAATCCCGCTATTGCACATATTATTCCTATCATTGAAGAAATTCTAAGTGGAATAATTGAGAATGCTGTAAAGCCATTCAACCAGAAGGTCAATAGCTTTGCCAGTGTATATCCAGTTGATCCGCTAATTCTCTCACGTTCTTCCATTGGAACATAACCAATGCTTTTTGTTATCTGTGAAATCAATCCATCCATAAATGGATATGGATTTCTATATTGAATTATCTGATCTCTCACAAATTTTTTCATTGCATAAAAGTTTGATGAGCGAAAATCCTTTGGTACATCCAATACAAGCCTACATGTAACTGTATTGAACTTACTTCCAAAATTCTTAAACCAGCTTTGCTTCTTCTGCGGATAATCTGCCATAGATACATCATAGCCATTCTCAAGTGGTGCAATAAGATCAATAGTCTTGTCTGCTGGACATTGTCCATCATCATCCATAATGATTATATAATCACCAGTAGAATACTTTAAAGCTGCCATCTTAGCGCTAGACTGTCCATAATTCTTCGCCAGATTAATCACCTTAATCCTTTGATCCTGAGCAGCCAATCCCTGCAATACCTCAAATACATTATCCGGTGACCCATCAACTACTGTTATTATTTCGTATTCATATTTATCCTCGACTTTAGCTAGAGTTTCTCTAATCTCTGCAATTACCTGTGGTATTGTATTCGCACTATTATAACAAGGTATTGCAAAACTTAATTTTCTTTTCATCGAACTATAACCTTTCATAAGAACTAATTTTAGGCATTATATTATTATATTAAGAATAATTTCTATTCTTCTGGTAAGTATTTCAATACTTCACCATTTTCATCACACATCATAAAATAACCATATCTTGTCGAACTATCTAAAATTTCACCTTCAAGATTATCAGCCAATTTATAGTCAATAACATTCTCTGACATCTTTTCGAGTGCAGAATCCATCAGTTCTTTATCTTTTTTATTCATCACATATCTTATTATTGCATAATTCTTTCTTGATGGATGTATATCCGGTTTATTTCCCATAGCAACATCGATAACTGCTTTTACGAAATCTACACCTGTAGATAATTGCACTAAACCACTACCAATACAGTCACCACCCATCCGGGCACCTATTTCTATAATCTTAATATTTCCATCTTTATCTATTTTCAATTCTGAATGTGAAGCCCCATTTTCAACTCCAAGGCTGGTTAAGGCATGTTTTACAACATCCTTAATCTTCTTCACGATTTCTACTGATAAGACTGCAGGTTCACAATGAGCAGTTTCAATGAAATGAGGAGCTCCTGTGGTGTACTTTCTTGTAATAGCTAGTATTTCATGATGTCCACGATAGCTTATTCCTTCTATACTATACTCTGTTCCGCTAACAAACTCTTCTATTATTGCTGATTTTTCAAAACCTACTTCTAATGCCATTTTAACTGCAGTCTCTAATTCTAAAGCCGAGTCTACCTTAGTGATGCCTCGACTTCCAGATCTATCAAGTGGTTTTACTATGACAGGGTAATTAAATTCTATTTTATTGTAGTCTTGCTCCGATTTAATTATAGCAAAACGTGGTGATGGATCTGCGTTTTTTAGGAATGTCTCTCTCATTACCCACTTGTTTGTAGATTTTATAGTACAATCCATACTGTTACCAACCAGGCTCATCTCATTAGCGACATAATTAACAGCTACAGTAGCCAAATCGGATGCAATTGTGCATATTCCATCTATTTTTATTTCCTTACATTTTTGAAGGATTTGTTCCTTTTCAATTATGCTTATGGGGTAAAAATAATCTGCAAGCGCTTCTCCTACATCGTTTGCTTCCCAAGCAAATACGTGAGTTTCATACCCCATCTCCTTTGCTTTATTGATTAATGGAACCTGTAAATAAGAGGCTCCTATTATAGCTATTTTTTTCAAACCACTCTAACCTTCCTCTTTATCCTCATTAATTATCTGTCTTATAACATATTTAGGTCTATCCTTTGTTTGCACAAAAATATTTCCAACATACAAACCGACCATTCCAATTGTTAAAATAACAAGACCACCAATCAAGATTATCGAAGCGACCATACTGGTCCATCCAGGGTCAACATCAATTGTAAAATATTGGATAACAATTACAATAATTGCTATAAACGCTAAAAATGTCATACTGAATCCCAGTTTTACAACTAGCTTTAGCATCTTATCTGATTGAGATGTCAGCAATTCAATTGCCATATCAACTTTTTTCTTAAACGTATAAGAACTTTCACCTTCAAATCTCGCATTATGCTCTACATCAATAGCCGTGGAGTGAAATCCTAACCATTTTATATACATTACATAGTCACGATACTGCTCGTTCATGGAACAATATGCTTCAATAACTTTTCTATTAATAACCGAATAGTTACATAAAGCACCATCATAATTTCCGTCTGTCGCATAATTGTATACCTTATAAAATAGATTTGACCAAAATATTTTTATTTTGGAGTCTTTTCTATCAGCGCGTCTTGCGAAGACAACATCATATCCCTCTTTGGCTTTTGCATATAATCTCGGTATTTCCTCTGGCCTATCCTGCAAGTCACAATCCATAACAATAACCCATTCGCCTTTGCAATTATTAAGACCAGCAAGCATGGCATTCATCTGCCCAAAATTACGTGACAGCTCAATACCGATTACATGAGAATCCCTAGCACATAATTCTTCAATTACTTCCCAAGAATTTTCTGGGCAATTATCATTCACTAGTATTATTTCATAATCTGTGGTTAACTCAGATATAGTTTCTGTTAACCTTCTGTGAAGTTCAGGTAGAGCAGCTCTACAACCATATACAGGAATTACAACCGAAAATAACATATTTCATCCTCGTTTCATTTTAGAATAACTATATATCTACATTTCCCCCATCTTAACAATAACCTTCCCATCCACAATAGCTATTCCACCATCATTAGGATATGTAGGCATTGCCTTTACTTCTGGAAGTTCAGCGTATTCATTATCATCATCAATAATGATTTGATCATTTCCGATACCTAGATGATCACGCATAAACTGTACATTCACGCCGAAGTTTATCATTTCCTCTAGTGAATTATAGTACTTTTCTAGCTGAATACCATCCAATTCTTCTTTCTTTGCGACTTCATTTATTGTTGAATCTTCTACATTATTGAAGCCAACAAACACGATATCCATATCATCAGCAAAGCCTTCAGTAGCTTTGATATTTGCCATAAGCGCTGTCATATAAACAACAGCCTGTTCCTGGTAAATGGCAGCCTTATTATAAGCACCATTATCTAAATATACATATCCAAGTGTCACAACACTAGTGCACAAAATCATTAATCCGGCAATTATCTGTGACATTCTTCCTGCAATTACACCATCAAATCCTTCATATTTCTCTAATAGTATTAACGGAATGATGTAAACAAACACTTCTGCATAAATCATCAGAGTACTTACCTGGAACATATCACTTGTGGAAAGAAGATAAATAACTGTCATTGATACAGGTAAAAGTAATGCGCCTACAATAGACGAAAGCTTTACTGCCAGCTTAGCCTGTGACTTAATTAAAAGCATTACAATCATAACTACTGTTAATGCAAAAATTAGCAACGAAATCATTCTTAGATATCTAAGCTGATTAATGCCTTCCATTCTAAATGACAAGAAGCTTGTAATGGCTTCTTTGAGTTTTAGAGGGAATTTGGCGATGTTGTATGGCTCGCCCCAGCCTTTATAATCATTGAGTTCCATGTGCTTAACGGTTCTAAATATCTTTGCGATGATAGACCAGATTCCAAGTGAAAGGCCCAATTCAATTAAATATGAGAAACCTGAAATTGCATATTTCACTACCGATTCTGTCTTAGCATCAATTACGTCTATAAGCATCTTAAGCAAGAAGATAGTAACTACCACTCCAAGGAATGCCTGGTAAAAGCTAAGGCAAACCGCCATCCAAAGAGCACTGATGATTACATTTTTAACAGAAAGCTCTTTTGTAAGAACCCTCGCTGCCTGAAATCCAAATACAAGGCCCATGAAATATGGCCAGCTTGTAAACATAAATGAAAATACGCTTGTTACCATCGGGAACACAACCATAAGGCCACCAATGATTACAGCTACTACCTTTGACCTTATCTCAAAGATGTCCATAAGAATCATTGCGCAAATTCCAATAAATACCACAGACATAAATCCATTAAAGAATGGCAATGAATAGGTCTTTGTAGTAAACACCATTAATCTATAAAGAATACCAAGGCCCCAGCGATTTACTTCGTAAGACGCACCCAAATCAAATAGGCAATGGCTATTGTCATGCACAGACAATCTATTAAAAAAAGCAAATCCGTGAGCAAATATTCCAAACAATATTGCTGAACAAAATGCATACTTCTGCGCAACTGTCAGCCTTTCAATGAATTCTTTTATCTTATTTTCGATAGTTGTTGCTACTGTCATCAGTTTCTATCCTTTCTCCTAGCCATTAGCATCAATGCTGTAAATGCGCACCATCCTAAGGCGGCAATAATAAGTCCGATTTTAAATCCTGGTGTACCATACGTGAATTCCACATTATGATTTCCTGCTGGAACCTTGATAAGCATCATACCGCCAGATTTAATAATGTCCGTTTGAATGCCATCAACTGTAGCTGTCCAGCCCTCATCATAAGGCACACTGAAATACACATAAGTGTCTTTATCATAGCCGGTCACACATTTCATACCGTGACCATCTTTACTAAATCCAAGAACCGAACCATAGGTGTGCTCTGTAACATAATCATCTATAGATTTATCAAAATCTATATCATCTGCTGTATTTTGCTTTAAATCATTTGCAATTTCTTTTGTTACATCAGCCTCATCAATCACTGCACTATCAAGAAGTGCTATTGCTCTTTGATTGACTGGTAAGCTCTTTAATTCCTCAAGTGTGATGTATGAATCTACCGCAAATCCAATTGGACAAGCACCACGCTCCATTAAATAGGCTGTGCCTAGATCTGTATCATAAGTGTCAACAACAGTTCCTGCTGTTTCTTCATACATCAAATAGTATTTTCCTGCAATTAGCTCTGCCAAACCTGGAATATCGTTCTTTGGCATTCCAGCCACATTGTGGTAGTAATCAAATAAATCTTCAAACTCGATAATGCTATTTGCATTTGTAGATGTTTGGTTAGTAAAGCCAGCTACATGTGCAGCCATGCTGATAAGATTCATAGTGTTGTTTAATCTGTACTGTTCACTAGGGAGCTCCAACTCAACAGACACATCATACTTTTGCTTGTAAGCTTGTAAGCCCATCCAATCGCAGGTCTTATATATAAAGGCTGTGCTAAACATGAGGCCTACTGAAACGATAGCTACATTTACAAATACATTTTTGTAATTTATCTGGCTTCTTGTGGTGATGATACAAGTAATAATCGCACCGACTATAGCAATTGCTACATATACATAAAATCTAACTGCATCATTAATCCACTGATGATCGTTGATATTTAGGCCATTTAATACATTTATGATAATCGCAAACATTATGATTATCGCAATGTAGCCTACTGTCGCAACTTTTATAGCTTTAACCTCTGGCTCTTCTATCATTCTGATAGATGCCAATACAACCATAAGGCCGAATGCGTACCACCATCTCATTTGCGCCGCACTGTACATATAAAACAAATCGCTTAGAAGTGGTATAAAACTAGCCACTGCACAAAACAGGATTATTCTAGAAAGCCAATCGCGTTTTTTTATAATATAGGCAATCACCAAAACTAATCCAAACAAAGGTAAGTACATTCCATGGCTAGAGAAATTCTGCTCATTTATAACACTAACAGATGTTAATGTCTCTGCCGGAAGCAGCATATTTTTTAGTATGTACAGGTAATCTTCTAAAGTAGTGGTGAGCATCGATAAGATACCACTGAACTGCCCTGTTCGAGGATTACCCGAGATATACATGATGTTTGGAATAAACATAAATGCTGCCATGGCAACGCCAAGCACGCCACAGCCAATGCACTTTACTACATCTAGGATTAATGTCTTAATATCTTTACTTGCAAATCTAAATAGATAATAGATTATTAGAAATACAACATCTCCCACAAAGAAGAAGTAGTTAACGAAGCAGTTAATGAATATCGAAAATATAAATAATCTGCTATCCTTTTTCTCTTTGTAAATTTCTAATCCAAGCAACATTAGTGGGAAACAAACTATCGCATCATGGAAATGATAGAAAAGCATGTTGGCAAGTGAATAACCCGAAAACGCATAAAGCACTGAGCCAAGCACCGCCCATTTGCTATCCTTTACAAATCTCTTAAGATAAAGGCAAGAGGTAAGGCCTGCAAATGCAAATTTAAGCATAAAGAACCATGCCACCATATAAGGAAATGCATTAACTGGGAACAACATGCTCAACCAGAAAAATGGTCCCCCCAATTCATAAAAACTATAAGCCTGAATTGTGGATGTGCCTAAATCAACGCTCCAACTAAAGCCATTAAAACCACCATCTAATAAGTCTCTATGCAATCCCATTGTAAAAGGAATCTGCTGATCATTGAAATCGTTCGTCAACACAAAAAAGCCATGCCCTGCTACTACAAACGGTAATAGCGAAAGGCAAGCTATAATAAAACATATAATGAATGATTTAACATAATCCTTTTTCAAAAACTGCTTTATATCTATCATGAAATCAACCTTTATAATTCTAAGCTCTTTCTTGCAATCTGTTGATAAGAGAAGTATTCCATTCCCTTTGACTGAGCCACTTCTTGCATTCCTTTAAACACTTCTTCGGAACCAAGCACGGTGTTAATCACTTCTGTCAATTCTTCAACTGTGTCTTTATATAGGAACTTAACATTTCCTCCTAAATCCACATGAGTAGTACCATCCCAATATTTGCAAATCATAGGCTTTCCAATTCCTACAACCTGCTCCCAAAATACTGAGTGACGACCTGGGAATATAACTAAATCTGAGGCGCCATAATAATTCAATGTCTCTGCAGAATTAATCCATCCAATATATTTACATCTATCGCTACACTGAGCATTTACAGCATCCTTTAGTTCATCTACAACTGAACCGAAAACGATAAGCTTCACCTTAGGATTATCAAGCTTATTTATGGCTTCCATAAGATTGACTGTCTGCTTTTTAGCCATATCGATTTTGCCACCAGTCATCACAAGAATATCATCATCCTCAATGTTATATTTCCTACGAATCTCGGCACGAGTGTCAACCGCTAGCGCCTTTTTAACCTCATCATCATCCACGCCCATAACAAGAAGCTCGGTCTTTTCTGTAGGGATATGATAAATATCTCTGAGGAAATCTACGCGGCTAGGCATAACGCCATAAAACTTCTTAATATGGGGAACCAAAAGCTTAGCATAGTGTCTCCATACAATTTTATGAAGAATGTTTTTTGAAAACCAGTTAGTACCTGAATTTGAAAAATCCGCATGATTATCTGCGTAGGCCACAACAGTTGGATGAGCCTTTAAATATTTTACTATTGTAGTATTTTCAGGCGAACTAACACCATGAATAAACATAATGTCAGGATTCTCTTTTTCAATAGCTTCATACAGACCTTCAAATCGCTTGAACTTGTTGGTAAAAGATTCCTTACCTTTGATTTTCAAACGAACTACATGAACGCCATCGTCATTTACATAATCATCTCTATCATCCCAGATTACATTTCCCTTATCATCATTAATCCAGTGTGATGTGATATCTGTAACTGATAGCCCCATCTTCTTATGAAATTTTGTAAGCATCTGATCCTGATAAGACCAGCCATCTGTAAATAAACTATTGAGACTAAGATGGACTATTTTTTTACCGCTCATTTTATTCTTGCTCCTCGTCAGTCTCCCCAATAATGTAGATAGGTCTATGTTTTGTCTCAAGATATGTCTTTGCCATATATTGACCTATGATACCCAAGCATGAAAGCTGTATGCCTGACACCAACAGAATTATACAAACCATTGATGGCCAACCATTTGTTGGGTCACCAAATACTAATGTGCGAATAATGATTACGATTATAAATAAGAATGCCACCATGCACATTATTAGTCCAAGCAATGAAACCATGGTAAGCGGAGCTGTCGAAAATGCTACAATTCCGTCTATCGCATATATAAACAGCTTCCAGAAGGACCATTTAGTTTCGCCTGCAATACGCTCTGTATTTTCGAACTCAAGCCACTTTCGCTTAAATCCAACCCAGCCAAATATTCCCTTGCTAAAGCGATTGTATTCTCCCATAGAAAGAATCGCCTCAACAACTTTTCTTGTCATCATCTGGTAATCTCTTGCGCCATCCACAATATCAGCATCGCTGATTTTATTCATAAGACGATAGAATTTGCGAGCAAACCAAGAACGAATAGGTGGTTCCCCTTTTCTATCTACACGACGGGTGGCTACACACTGGTACTCTCCACTCTCAAGGTACTTTAGCATCTCAGGAAGAAGTGCAGGTGGATCCTGTAAATCCGCATCCATCATAACCACATAATCACCTTTTGAGTGCTTTAGACCGGCAAAAATCCCAGCCTCTTTACCAAAGTTTCTCGAAAATGAAACATAGTGAACTCTTGAGTCTTTTTTCTTAAGCTCTTTTATAACCGATAATGTGTTATCCTTCGAACCATCGTCTATGATAAGCAGCTCAATATCAACATTATTTAGTTTTTGTTCTATCTCTATTATTGCATTATAAAATAATGGCAACGACTCCTGCTCGTTGTAAGCAGGCACTACGATAGAAAGTAACTTCTTTTCCATATTGGCTCCTTATTATTGCACCAGGCTAAGCATGCCTGACTCTTTATCTACTTGATATAATGTAAGATCCTTTATCTCTGAAGAATCTTCAAACAATCCAGCATAAGTATTTACAAGATTATCTGTAGGATTGTATATAGCTACATAATCAAAATTATCAACTAGAATCTCCTTGAATTCCTCTTCAGATAAACCTGCACCACTTTCATCTACATAGCTTGAAATATACACATCACTATATGTAAATGAACGAGGCTTTGCTATTGTTGCAAGTATTGGATGGAATACAACATTAGTATCATCACCCACAATTAAAATAGATGCATCTTCCGGTGTGTTAGCATTAATCTTACCAGCAAGGATATTTACTGCGGCGCGGAAGCTAACAGAATCATCCACAAGCTGTCTAGAAGTATAATATCTAATTGATTCAGCCTTACTGTGGAACACCAAAAGTGTCACCGCAACTGCTGCGATTACCGCAACCTGCTTTTTTGTAATATCTGAAATGGACTCTCTAACAAGCCAAGTCAGAAGTAATAGCCCTGTCAAAAACATGATTCCACAGTATCTATCAAATGAGGCAAGATTAATGGCTTCCTCTTCTGAAAATCTAGATATGTAAAGTGGAAACATTGAAAGTATGTAAAAAATAATCGCTATACTTGGAATCACTGCGCCAGCTATACTTGCAGCCTTTGTTAGCTGTGATTTTCTGTACAGCTTGATATGAAGCCCAATTAATGCAGCTGTAATCAACACCATAAGCGCCGTGTAGTTGAATCCCATTCTTTCAAAATAGATATATCTGTAAGTAATGGCATCCATGAAATTTCCATGTACTGTTGTCTGGAATTCATTTCCTTTTCCTTGCAGCGTAGCAATTGTACCTGCGAAATCAAAAGGTGCACTAAATTTGCGAGGTGTGTGGGAAATAGTAAGCTCTAATTTCCATAGCATCTTTGCAGCAACAAAAGAGATAACTGGAACAAGCGATACAGCTAGCAATTTAATCTTGCTTACAGCATCTGCCCTTTTAGCTGAGATCATGTCAATCACATAATAAAGCGCAATAAACATTGCAAGATATATTCCTACATCCTTAGCAAGTGTAAGTGTTGCACAAAGCATTGAAATATATGTAGTGTAGAGCCAATCCTTATTCTTGGTAAGAGAGATAGCAGCAAAGCCGCATCCGCCAAGAACTCCTAAGAATGGGTCAATATACAAACTGCAGTATGCTTCACTAAAGAAATACAATGGCATGACAACTGCTGCAAACCACATAATGATGCTTGCAACCTTTTTAGCTGTAGCTTCTGCCTTTACCTTTGCAAATGGAAGCATTGAAACAATTGCTAAAAGCTGATATGCATAGTAAGTTTTCCACTCTGAAAACTCGCCTGTAACCAACATGTTTATCTTTTCTAGCATATACTGAAAAAGCGACATTGCTGGTGGATACGAAGGAAACACGGCTGTTGAACCAGGTGCTGTTCCGAAAGCATCTAGCTGTGACATAATAACTACAGTATCTAGCCAATGTGAGAATTCATCAGTACGGGTAGCCATTCTGTCCTGATTCCAATATGCAAGTAGCATTGAAAATGCTGCAAATATCAAAAATCCAGGAGTAACCAGATTAAAGATGCGCTCTTTAAGAACTGATTTTGCCCCGCCTTTAATTATCCAATAAATGGTGTAAACGTATAGCAGTGCTGCAGCAACACCTATCACTACAGCACCGATTTTTAAAATATGTAAAACGCCAAATAGGAATAATACAAGTATTATTCCCATGCAAGATATTGGAAGAGCCTCCTCAAATGTCTTATCTAATTTAAAACATGCAAACACAGCAAAAGCTGATATTACAATCAAAAACAGAATTATTGATAGCATCTACTGCTACTCCTTGTTATTAAAAATAAATGCACGCTGTACCGCGTAATTGAAAATATAAAGTATGACTTCTACTGGCACCTTGATAATAACTGGTGCAATCATAGGCAGAAGCTGTGACAAATTGGTAACAGCCCAACCTGAAATAGTACCTGAGATTACAACAAGCACTAAGTATTTTGCAAGCTGCACTGCAACCTTGCCTTCGCCTTTGAATACCATTTTTTTATTTAAAGTGAAATTCACAAGGCAAGAGCAAGCTCTTGCAATATATGTGGCTGCCATGATTTTGGCACCACAAGCATGAGCAATAATAAAAATAATATAGTCAATCAACGCTGAAAAAAGCGATGAGAATGAATACTTTAAAATGATACTGTATATACGAATTGAATCTCTTACTGGATTAAAGTGAGATGATTCGTTATTGTTCTCGTAAACAGTCTGGATTGTAACTTCCTTCATTGGGACATTGTTGCTCTTAATATCTAGAAGCATATTTGTCTCATATTCGTATTTCTCTCCATCGCATCTAGCTGCGATTTCAAGGAATGAATATGGCAATCCTCTAAGACCTGTCTGAGTATCAGAAACATCGATACCGCAAGCCCACTTGTAAACCTTGCGAGATATTCCATTTCCCATACGGCTTCTAAATGGTATGTTGCTAGCATCAAAAGCACGGCACCCCATTACAACTGCATCTGGATTTGCTTCCATTGCATCTGCAATCTTTACAATGTCCTCTGGACGATGCTGACCATCAGCATCCACAGTGATAACACCAGCTTTTGCAAGCTCTGGGTTAAGTAGGCAATAATTGATTGCACTTTTAAGCGCACGGCCTTTACCCTGATTGATTGCATGAGCTACAACAATTGCACCCATTTCTTTTAGCTGATTAAATATGTGTGCGTATTTTTCTCCTCCACCATCATCGACAACTAAAACATTGTTAAACAGTGTCATTATTTCTTTTGTAAGTGGCACCAAGCTCTCAAGTGGCTGGTACGCAGGTATGATAATTAATTGCTTTTTCATATAATCATTCTCACTTTGAAAGTAATATAAAAGATCCCTCTTCTGCAACAGTAGTAGGGTAGTTTTCTAAAATATATTGATATGTTTCGCCTGCCTCAAATTCCTCGTAGTATTTATTGGCTGTATCTATCAATATGTAATCTGGCAACTGTTCTGGATGTGCCTCCCAATATGCCAATACTCTTGTTTGGCCTTTGCCAGCTCTGGCGTAGGATGTTCCTGCTGCCATTTTAGCGTCGCTATTAAGGTAGGCACTAGACCCGTGTCCCATTGACACAAACAACTTATCCTCTGCACTAACATACTTAGTCAATAATGTATAACACGATTCATTCATGTAGTAATCTTCATCAGATAATGCTATTCCCTGGTACGCTCCATAAGTCACATATGTCCTTTTTTCAAATATGGTACTATAACCACCTTCACCTTCAGCCACCCATATTCCCATAAAGAATAATGTAAAACCCACTACAGCAAAACGCAAAAGCTTCATTCCTTCTAATCGTTCACCAGTGATCATTACAATAGCCAAAATCACATATATAGTCATAAAACCTGGTATAGCTATATCTTGATTGGTTGATAGTGCCCAAACTAACTGCGCACAAACTGACACAAAGAATATGATGCCAAGTTTTTGTTTACCATCATAACCAGGTTGACCGTATTGGCCTATTCTGGTGTATTCATTACTTTCCCTTTTATATACCAAATAAGGGAACCACATAAATATAATCAAGAATCCATATATTAATCTAGAAAGACTGATGCTTTCTGGTTTTATGGCGAATATAGCTACCATAAATATAATCCAATATAAAGATAGTATAGTGTTAAAAAAGCTTTCACTAACATATGACACTTTGTTAACAACATGCATTATTATAATTGGTAAATATGCTATGCAAGCAAATGCAAAATAACTAATCAGCATTTTAACTAAGCGCATGGAGGGATTTCCCGTATGAGATGAATCACTAAGATATGTCATACTAGAAAAAGCATCTACTAAGCCAGATGTAAATTGCAAATATATTAAAGTCAGTGCACCACATACAAAACAAGTAAAAATATATACTATTATTGGTTTAAGCAAATCATAACCTTTGTATGTCATAATTGCTAATACTACAACAAATAGAATTGGCATCAGAATCATAGTAGGATACGCTAAAATTGCGATGCATGTAGCCACTCCCATTAACACTATGTAGATTTTGTTCTCTGTTTCAAAAAATCTATATGCCCAGCATATAAACAAAATAAGCCCAAAATCACACAATGATTTATAAGAAAAGTTCTTAAAGGAAATAATGAATGCGTAGTATACAAGTGCTGTCAAAAAGGCACTATCTCTGTACTTTGTTCTCTTGATACAAGCGTACAGATAAATGGCGATCATCAATCGAATGATTTGATATGAGATACGCATAAATAGAACCACTCCGCAGCCTAATGGTGCGATGATTGGTGCCAGCACTCCATAATACAAAGCAAACAGTGGATATACTAAAATGCCACCCATCTGCAAAGTATCCCAGTTTTCAACAAAAAGCTTTTTACCAAGGAAAGTAGTCCTATATAAAGCAAGTAGCCCAGACTCATCCATATAAAAGCCCCTGTCGATAAAGTAAAACGACCATACTAAAACTGCAATTCCAATTATTGTATTAAAAACGATTTTTTTCTTGTTACTTTCAGCAAACATAATTATCTCCATATTATACACATAGATATTGACATTTTATACCATTTTCTTTGCTTATGCTAGTATTTCGATGTATAATCTCTTTATTTGGAGGACCAGTCAATGAGCAAAAAGAATAAAGGCATTTTAGCTACTACCGCTATAATTGCTGTAATGACCTTATGTTTTAAATTACTCGGCTTTGTTAAGCAAGCCGTTGTAGCATATTATTTTGGAACCACCTTCGAAACTGATATTTACAATCTAGCATTTACATTTGTAGGCACCTTGACTTCAGCATTTGTTAGGGCAATATCTATTTCGATGGTTAGTATCTACACCCACACTTTAGTTCAAAAGGGTAAAGAGGCGGCTTCAAGGCTAATCTGTGCTTGTATGGAATTTATGCTTCCGATAGCACCAGTGATACTGCTTTTCACTTACATGTTTACGCCACTGATTGCAAAGATGCTTGCGCCATCATACTCACCTGAAGAATCGATTTTGCTTCAGCATTACCTTAGAATCTGTTATCCATTCTTTGTATTCTCCATCTTTACTATGGTTGGAACATCACTGATGGATTCAAACAAGGACTTTGTTATCAGCAGAACAGAATCATTCTTTACCAGTTCCATTACTATTTTATGTTGTGTCTTGCTTTACAGTACTCAGGCAGTTACATCACTTGTAATAGCCCAATATTTAAGCTACATACTATTCAGTTCACTGCTCATCTTTAGGGGACGCCGTTATGTACATTATTCATTTGTAAAGCTTAGGGATGTTCCAGAATTAAAAGTAATCCTTACTGCTGCACTGCCGGTATTTATTGGAAACTCAGTTTTTCAGATTAACAAAATCGTTGATGGTTCTATTTCATCTGGCCTTGGAGCGGGAAATGCATCGGCCCTTGCATACGCAGTAGTTCTTGAAGATTTAGTAGTAAACGTAATCGTCAACAATGTTGTAGATATTTTATATGTTAATTTTTCAAACTTCGCTGCAGAAGGAAATATTCAAAAGCTTTCAAATACAATGAAGTCTGCCGTAAGAGCAATGATATGCCTTATGACACCAATTACTATTATCACTTGTTTGTGCTCGAAAGAGATTGTTTCAATTGTATTTTTAAGAGGAGAGTTTAATCAGAAATCTCTAATTATGACTAGCGCAGCTTTAATAGGATACGCTGTAGGATTTATAAGTTCTGGTGTAAGAGATATTGCTTCACGTGCCCTATATGCTTTTAAAGATACAAAAGGGCCAATGATTACAGGTTTTTTTGCTGTAGCTGCCAACGTATTTTTCAGCATCTTACTTTCACGTTTTATCGGTATTATGGGCGTAGCAATTGCAAGCTCTATATCGCTTACTGTTAACTTTATTATTAACTCACTTATGCTTAGAAAGTATGTGCCTGATTACTCATTATTTGATCTTATTCCTGTTATATTAAAACAGGTGCCAGGAAGTGTTGTTTTAGTTATACTCATAATTGTTATAAAAAATTTATTCAACAATAATTTCCTTATCTTCTGCATTTCAGCTCTAGTAGGACTTATTGTTTATGCTATAATCCTAACGCTTATGAAAATCGATGAAGTGAACCTATTAAAAACAAAACTTATTTCTAAAATAAAAAATGCCAGCTTCTAATGAAGCTGGCATTTACTTTATTCTATTCTTTATTCAAACTGCTTATTAGCCTCATGTGGGTCTTCACCATTAATAAATACATCAGGATGATAGTTTCCTGTCTGTACTGGAACTGCGCCTTCTCTTGGCTTCTCCTGACCCTCTACAAAATCATATACGCTATAGATAATGCAGTTATTCCATAATGCATCATATTTTGTAGGCTTTGTTCTCCATGACTGCTCATTCTGATGTGTTGCAAAGTACATATAGTAAGCAACAATATCATCACCGAACTGAATATGTAAATCCGGATTTCTTGTTGCATATACATCTACATTAAATGCTACAGATGGCTGTCTCTGCTCCCAGATACCAAATGTAATAAAATGATTGAAAAGAGTCATCTCATCAGTTCCAAGAACTTCTTTGACATCAGGGTACATCTTTGTATACTCATCTGCTACGAATAAGGTATACAATGTCTGTACTTCCTCGGCAGTAAGCTCTCTCATGTGAGCCTGTCCCTCTGCTGACATTGCTGCTTCGCTTTTAACTGTAAAAACAGATACTGCGAAAATTACTGCAAATGTCAATGACAAAAACTTTGTAAATTTCTTCATAATCTTTTACCTCACTATAAAATATTATATACTCTATAAAATCGTCTTCTAATTTTAATATATCCTAAGATGTTTAACAATTCAACTCATATCACCTTATTTAAACAAATAATTCATGGTTTTATCATTAAATGTTTTTTATTACTGCCAATATGTTTTTTGTTCTCATTTCAATCGTGAGTGTTTTCCCCATTGAATATGATGCTTCGCTCATCTTTTCACGTAATTTTTCATCATTTTTTATTTTTAAAATAGCTTCTTTAAGCTGGTCCTCGTTGTCTGGATCAATCAAAATAGCACAGTCATCATCAAGAATTTCTTTGTTAAAATCTCGTTTTGATGATATGATTGGCAAGCCGCAACCTAAAGCTTCTACTATCACATTTGCACATCCTTCATGCTTTGTTGGAAGCACAAATACATCTGCGGCACATAAATATTCAGGTATATTATCATGATCTAAACTGCCTTTAAATAGAATATGCTCACAATCAGGAGGATTCGGCCCTCCTCCAATAAATATTGAGTACACATCATCCAAGCTCTTTAAAACATGGTTAAGTTCTATTATTCCTTTTCTAGGAATAAAGCTTCCCACGAAGGCTATAATAAATGCCTCTTGTGGGAGATTTAGTTTTTCTCTCATCGATTTCTTGTCTAAAGGTTTAAATACATTTGCATCAAATCCATTAGGTATCAAGACATACGGAGCTTTTTCAATAAGATTAAATCTATTACACTCATTAACCTTTTCAGATGATACACATACAATAGCTTTTAAATTATTAAAATTGTATTCTTCTATTTCGTTACCGTTTTGTAAAACAGATTCACTAGATTCAACTATTAAATTAGTATTTATCTTTAGTTTTGACAATGCCTCATCGAATTGCTTTCCCATTTCCCAAAACATCGAGTAGCAATAATCTGTCTCACCTATTTTTGCTTTTTTTATGCACCTCCTTAAAGCTCGTTGATTACTAGCATCCTGAAGCTTTTTCAGAAATCCTTTTTTTGTATCAGAAAATGTCAAATAAGGATATGCATAAACTGTTAATGTATTTCCATTATCCAATTCTTTTTTATAAACAGATTTAGTTATTCTTTTTCGATGAATAAGTTTTCTTGTAATACTCTGAGGGCTTATTACAACTGTTTCAACATTATGATAATAAGCCATCGCTTCGGCAATCTGCTGGGAAAACACAAATATTGGATCTCCCTCTACAGGATAATGCTTCGAAACCATGACAAAGCGCATATTTATTCTCCTAACTCTATTCCTTATTAGTTGGCCACACCTACATAGTAATTTCCAAACTGTGCTACGGCCATATCATTATCAGTTAACCACGTAACAACTTCTTCATTGTTAACACTGCATATGTAAATATCATTCTTAACCGGTGACTGAGATACAAAATCCCCAAAGTCATATCCTTCAAAACTAACAGGTTGTAAAAACTTTGCATTCTCATCTTCGTATACAACAGTCTCTACATACTTATCGGTTGGATACTTACTATAACATAAAACAAAAGGATGACGAATATCCTGCACATGTATTGTCCCGTCGTAAGTGTTTGCAAATACAATAGCCTCCTCAACACCTTCTGGCCACACGCGCTCCATCATAGCGTTATAATCAGTAAAATAATATTTCGCAAATAATACTCCACTAATGCAATACAGAGCACCTATCACAACCGAATCAACTGCTTTTGTGTTTTTAAAAAGGTCAATAACAAAAACTATACCTGTGCCAATGAAGTAAAACAAAGGCAAAAACAACATATTAATTCGTTCAAAATTAGCTTGAACCAATATTCCAAGAATCAACGCGCAAATAAACCAAAACCACATAACAAATGATTTCTTGCTACGTTTTATCAAATCCTTAATTAATCCAATCACCAAAAATACATTTGAGAATAAATAATAAGTTCCATAAGGCAATGCAGAATCGTACGAAATGTAGTCATACTGTGTCCAAAAATAAGTAACCAATTGTTTTAAATTAGCTATAGAAGGCTTTGCATCATCGCTCCTAAAATAACTTAGTCTTGGTATTGAAATATAGCTCGTTCTTATTTCACCTATAAAATCAAGATTAACCATAATAAATAAAAATAATGGAATGACCACAATGCCTAAAGTCATCGTATATATTATTATGGATTTAAGATTCATTTCTTTTTTTATGTATAAAACTAATATAATTCCATAAACTAGAAAAGGCATAACAACCCAAGGAGAAGCATAGCTATAAAGTGTTATTCCCATTACAATAGCCGCTACTATTGTCTTCCACAAAACATTTCTAGATGTAACCAAAAGGTACAAAGCAATTGTTACAAAACCAACGTAATAATTACAATCTAATCCCCAACGGCTCATTATAATATGCCATGGCGCTATTGCAAGTACAAATGTCGACCAAAATGCAACTCGTTCCTCTGCAACTTCTTTTACTAATAGGTAGAAAAATATAAGTGTCAAACATCCTAGTAACGCTTGTGGTAAACGTATTGCCACAGGGCCAAATCCCAATATTCTAACAAATAAAGATTGTATATAACACTGGACAGCGCTCATTCCACTTCCCCATGTTTCCAAATATACCGGATTATGATATCCATGAGAATCTATCCCATAATTAACTATAGAATATGCTTCATAAGCAGAAAATGCCTCATCTTGAAAATAATTATAATTTCCTGGAATTTTTCCAATAAACATCAATCTAAGTATGCAACCTATTATGATGACAATAATACTCTTATTATTGTTCAATACCTTCAAGGCTCTATTAATCATCAACGTCCCCCTTATTAATCAATCGTAATGCCCTAATATCTATAGTATTAAAAGCAATTACCCAAAAAGCACTATACATCATAGGGAATAAATAGTACAGCCTTCCTTCTGGCATAAAAGCTATAACCGCCAATAGTTCCAAAATAATCCCTAACGACATAATCAAACCATATATATTATAATCAGTTTTCTTCACAAAACATGTCAATTCATATGTAAACATTCGAATTATTCCTAACATTACTAGCATTCTATAAAGTGTTCCTATATGTGTTGTTTTAATAAACAATTGCCAACTATAGCACGTATTTCTTATAACAACACTAATACTTTTTCTCACCTCATTCTTATCCCATTTACCGACTAACCATACACCTAGAATATCATCTCTTCCTTCTATATTACGTAAATCAGTATACTGCGGCAAAACAATTGTTGGCTTTCCTTGAAATATATGAGTCTTATCAACAAATGGAAAATCTATACAGTAAAAATAACTACTAATTTGCTTATAAATATAATCAACAAAGTTGTTTTTTACTATACTATAATAACTACTAATATAATTAGTTGAATCTGATTCTGACATTAGGGTTTGATTTCCATCTTTCCTCCCCATCAAGTAATTATAATTACGATATCCATCTATTCCAGTTTCTTTTATTATTTGAGCTGGTACACAAGCATTGATTTTGTCAATTTCAGACTTAGTAATAATCGCCTTTTCATCATTTAGTATATTATTTAATACGTTTATAGTACTTACAATTTGATAGTCTTTCCCATAATACTTTTTTGCTCCAATGTTCTGGATTCCATTCAAAACGGAAAATATAACAATGCATAAGATACATATTTTAAATAATTCTTTTTTTGATATCTTCATACAAAAGCATATCATGAAAAACAACCCAAATACGCCAATTATTATACCTTCTGTTCTCCATATCATTATGAAACAAGACAAAAAAATAATACTTATATTAATTCTATTTCCTTTTTTGTTTTGAAAATAAAAGAAAATATACGAAAAATAAAACATACAAATAATTGTATAATAGTTATTCCTATAAGCATTAAATACTAACTCATATGTCTCTGGAACTAACAAAAGTACCAACGGGATATATTTAATACTATTACCATTAGTCAATTCAGAAATACCGTTGTATATATATGCAATTACTACTATAAGAAGTAGCCATTGAAAAATAAATATAGATATTGGATTAGGCAATACCATTAAACAACCGGCATAAATAATACCTGTATATATTGAATGCCAATACGTTGGCAAAAAACGGATTGCCAACGCATACACGCCATAATTATCAACTTCCATACCAAAATTATCTGGAAATACAATTACACCAATTATTAATCCCACTAAAAAAATACTTCCAAAGCATTTTATTACATCTTTTCTTATTCTTTTTTCTTTAATTAAAAAAATTAATTTCCATAGCAAAACAATTATTACAATAGAGCATATTTTAGATAATATGTAAACCATTATCATTTCTGTTTTATCACCCAAAATATAATTTTTAGGCTGTGTTGTTCTAAATAAAATGTTATCCCATGAAAAAACAAAAATTAACCTTTCAAATAGAAAGGTTAATAAAATGTGAATAGCAATGATTATTGTTTTCTTCTTATTATCTATCTGAATCTTCATATGTTTTCTCACTAATGATATATCTAGGTCTTTGTTTAGTCTCCATGTATGTCTTTCCAACATACTCACCAATTACACCAAGAGAAATAAGCTGAATTCCTCCAAGGAAACATACCGCTATCATAGTACTTGTCCAACCGCCTAATGTGTTACCCATGAAATGCTGAACGATAGAATAAATAATGAGTAAAAGGCTTATAAAAGCTACAAAAATACCAAAGCCAGTAATCATTCTGATTGGCTTTATGCTAAGACTTGTGATTCCATCAAAAGCAAGACTAAGCATCTTTGAAAGAGGATAATGGCTTTCTCCTGCAATACGCTCATTACGTGCGTAATATACGCTAGTGCTCTTAAATCCAACAAGTGGAAACATTCCTCTAAGGAAAATATTAACCTCTTTGAAATTGGCAAATTCCTTTAATACCTTTGACGAAACCAATCTATAATCAGCATGGTTGAATACAACCTCTGCACCCATTCCATTTAAAAGCTTATAGAAGCTTTCTGCTGTAAAACGCTTAAAGAATGTGTCTGTATCACGCTTATTTCTAACACCATAAACAATCTCACAGCCGTCAGCATAAGCATCTACCATTTCATTCATAGCATTAATATCGTCCTGGCCGTCGCAGTCGATTGAGATAGTGATGTCACATAGTTCCTTTGCTTCCATAAGGCCAGCCAACACAGCATTCTGATGACCACGGTTACGGCTCTGTGTGATTCCTACAAAGTGCTCATCCTGTTTAGCTAAATCCTTAATAATTTCCCATGTTTTATCCTTTGAACCATCATTTACAAACATTATGCGTGATTTATCATCAACTTTTTCTAAGGATACAAGTTCCTTAATCTTATCCAAAAACAAAGGTGCTGTAATTGGAAGAACTTCTTCTTCATTGTAGCAAGGTATTACAATATAAAGTACTGGTTTCATCTCATTCTCCTTTAAAGCTCGAAAGAATCTTATCTATCTTTGTGTTATCTCCCCACACAGCCTTACTATCATAAGGTCTATCAGGGAATGTGCCGTATGCCAAGCTTATTGCAAATCCATTGTCTTCAATAAACTTTTCAACACGGTCTGCAAGTTTCATAGGCTTACCTGTGCAGCATTCAATAATGCCTAATACTTCATCCTGCATAGATGCCTTTGCAACCTGTTCGCAGAACAAATCATAGTCTGTAAAATCAAACTGATTCTGCCCTGTGGTGAATGGGAATGTAACATCACCAGCCTCAGCTGCTGCTGTAAGCTTTGAGAAGATGCTGCACCCCTTATGAGCATTACCCACTATATAGTAGCCTCTGAGCCATTGAAGCTTAGTATTATTCTCTTTGCAAAGAAGAATTGTAGCTTGTCGAAGTGCATTTTTAGCTATTCCATACAATGACTGCGGTGCGCATGGTGTATCTGCCTTGATGCAACCTTCCATAAAACCTACTTCATGCATAGTTCCCATAACGCAAAGCTTTCTGATACCAGCCTTGCACATCTTTTCAAGGAACTCATAATGATGTGGCAAATCATTCATATGATTAGCTGATGCATGTCTGAATCCATCACGCCAAGCCAAGTGAATTACCACATCAGGCTTTTCAAAATATCCATATGGATCTTCAAGCTTAAATAAATCTGCATCAATTCTTTTAGCTCTCTCGTCCACATCATCTGTGTGAAAATCTGTGGCTACAACCTCAGCCCCTAAATCAAGCATAGTCTTCACTACGCCTTGGCCAATATAACCATTTGCACCTGTCACCAAATACTTCATCTTATGTACCTCTAATCCGTCGTCTTTCTATTGAACACCACACTGTTTATTCGACACGCTTTCGCTCTTTGCGCAACGTAGCAGTACTAAGTTCGCTTCGCTCACTAAGTGCTGACGTTGCTCCACGGTCTCATAAACAGTATGTTATTCAATCTCAAGCCGACTCATCTAAACTATTTACCAATTGATATATTACCCAAGTCTACGTTAACGAAATAGATTATCCAACCATGCATGAATGCTGTAGCGTTTGCGGAGGTCTTCGTTCTCCACATATGGTTTATCCAGCCATGCGCTATCTGGCAATACGAAGGCTGAGTAATCGCCTGAAGCTTCTGCTTCATCAGCCTTTTTCGCAAGGTCTTCTAGGACAATTGCATTATCGCTGTTGTAGAACTCGTAGTCCTTCAAATAAACATTATTTGTAACGATTTTGCGTTTGATACCAAGTGTTTCCATGGTACGCATTGTGAGCCCCTGCTGTGTCTCATTTGCTAAATCTAATACTGCCTTTGAGTGAAGGCAAGCATCACGAATGTCTTGTGGTGAGAAAGGTTCGAAGCTTACGATATCCATATCAAGATTCTTTACAAGCTTTGGATCTGTAAATTTCTTTCCCTTGTACACACTAGGTGCTAAATAAAGCTTTAAGAAAAGCTTCTTATCTGGATTAGCCTCCTTGAAGGCCTTGAAATAACGATATCTAAATGGGAAAAATGCAGATACTGACGCGTAATCGTATTTGTTTTCTACATCCTTATCAACTAATGTGGCATCAAAATCATCTGAGTAGAACAATGGAAGTAGCTCATAGTCAGAATGATTTTTGGCATCTACTGAATCAAATGTTGCTCGGTGGTCGAATAATCTGCCAAGCTCACCCTTGTGGTTCATGTTCTCAAATGAATCCCAAGCATAGTAAATAGTCTTAGCACCTTCCTTTAGAGCATTTGCATTGATTGTATTTACCGTCTCTTCGGTGATTATATTGCCTCTGATAACAAGAAAATAATCATAGCCGCCTGCTGGCATCTCTGCAATAATTCTGCTTGCAAGCTCCTTATTGAACTTCTCGAAGATGTTGCTCTTTTTGAAAAGCTTGCCCAATCTCTGCAGAATCAGGAACTTGGAGCGCTCAGGCTCCTCGTCATAAAACATGACATTTGCCCCGCGGGCAATCATATCATCTCTAATCTTAGTTTGGTAGGAATAGAAATTTGGCATGATTATCAATATGTTTTTCAGTTTTAAATCAACTTCATACTCAAATTCTGTATTCTGTAATGTTCTCAAAATTTAGTCCTCTTTTTTACTGCTGCTTGCATCAATAGATGCTAATATCTCATCTGCAGATGCAATCTTATCAAAGCCCTCTGTGCTTTCTTTCTTGAAAACAATTCTTATAGTCATAAGAATAAGCTTTACATCTAACAAGAAACTATAGTTTTCAATATACATCAAATCAAGCTTAATCTTATCGTAAGCTGATGTGTTGTACTTGCCGTAAATCTGAGCAAAGCCTGTAAGGCCGCCCTTTACTTTACTTCTAAATTCAAACTCTGGTATAGCTGCTGTATATTTTTCAACATGCTCTGTTCGCTCTGGACGTGGTCCCACAATAGACATGTCGCCCTTTATAATGTTGAAAATCTGTGGTAGCTCATCGATTCTTGTAGCACGAATCACGTGACCTACCTTTGTAATTCTATCGTCGTCATCTGTAGCTGGACGCTGCTCTGCATCTTCGACCATGCTACGGAATTTAAGGATATCAAATACCTTACCATCTTTTGTTACACGAGCCTGCTTATAAAAGACAGCGCCGTGATCTTCAAGCTTAATTGCAATGGCAACAATAACCATAAGTGGTGAAAGTACTACTGCCGCAATTGCACAAAGCAGTACATCAAAAAATCTCTTAACAAGCTCTTGCTCAGGCGCAAGGCCCTTTGTATTAATCATAGTAAGTGGGGTATCAAACTGATGAATATCCTCGCCACCTGCAATGATTACATCTGAAATCTTTGGTGTAATATATGTTTCGATTTCATGCATGTAGCAATACTTAAGCAAATCGTTTCGCTGCTCTGCACTAACATCGGAAATAACGATACCATCAAAATTTTCAAGCTCTTTGAAGATGGCATCTAAACCTTCTTCAATGCTAATAATCTTTTTAATATTGTAACTATCTGAGCGAGTATCCATTTTCAGCTTGAGCCCAACCGATTCCTTCACTCCATATACCATCAAAAGCTTGCTAGCTTTGGAATGTCTGTAATAAATAAAAAAGAAAATATATACAAATATTCCCGAAATCACATAATCAATAGCCGTAAGCCCTATAATAGGCTTAATAGAAATCATTCTGTTAGCCATCAATGAAAGCTGTAAATAGGTGATTACGTTTGAAATACCGATGGCAATCCACTGTGAAAACAACACATCTGCCATTCTAAGAATTCCATATTTGAATCCATCGCACAAATGTATAATCACAAGATTAAGGATGAAATATACACCCATGAATACATACTTACCACGGCCCCACATAGGATGAAAATCATTCCAGTTGAAAATGTGATTCCAGTAGATATACAAGTAAACAAAAGTAAGTATACATAACTCTATTAAGCTTTCGATTTTTCTGATGGTATTTTTGTTTTTCACTAGTCTTCTGACTCCTTAGTGTACTTTTCCTTGATAATAAATTGTGGTGAATTGTTACCGTTAATGAAGATTCTTCCTACGTATTCACCTAACATTCCAAGCATCAACATCTGCATTCCGCTCATGATTAATATAGCAGCCATCATTGATGTCCAGCCTTCCACATCACCGTTTAGCAATGTTCTAACCACAATAATCGCAAGTAAAACAAATCCTACTATTGTTGCAAAAACGCCAAGCACAGATGTAACTCTAAGAGGCTTGATTGAAAATGAAATAAATCCATCAAACCATAAGCCAATAAGCTTACTTAAAGTATATGTGCTCTTACCAACTTCACGAGCTTTATGCTCAACAAATACGTTTGCAACATTATCTGTCGCTCTAAGAATAAGTCCCCAAATATAAGGATATGCGCCCTTATACTTAATCATCTGGTCTCTTACAAAAGCTGTGATAACAAAATAGCTGTTAAGCTCTATATCCTTAGGCTTACCAATCAAAGATGTAACCATCTTATCATTTAGGTCATGACCAAACTTTTTAAATGCAGAATCTTTTTTTACATGGTACTTTGCAAATACAGCCTCATAGCCCTTTTCGATTTCATCAAGCAGCTTATGTGCTTCTGATGGAGGATTCTGACCGTCATCATCAAGCACTACCATGTAATCACCAGTAGCATTAGTAAGGCCACACATTGTGGTAGCATCCTGCCCGAAGTTCTTAGACTGATTGATTGCCACAATGCGGCTATCTTCATCTGCTAATGACTTTAATACGTTGAAAGTATTATCCTTTGAGCCATCATTAACAAGCACTATCTCAATATTATAATCTGTCTTTGGAAACTCTTTACGTATATCATCTACTACATCTTTGATAGTATCCTGCGAATAGTAGCATGGAATTACGAAAGATATCTTTTTATCAAACATATAAAACCTCACTGCTTATCTTATTTTATATACAATTGTATCTCCGTATGTTGCAATAACTTCGCATCGCTCAGCTAGGAAATCATTTAAATCTCCCTCTGGGCTGTATGCAATATATTTACTATTGAGATTATCCCAATTTTCACGGACATAATCATCTAAGCAACTATTTAATGCGAAGCCCTCTGGGATGGCATACATATCATTAGAATATGTCAATCTAGTAGAGATGACTGTATTATCCCACTCATTATCGCTTAATTCCATTACCTTGCTAAGTTTTTCATGTCCATCTTCTATAGCTTCGATTAAAGCCTTGTTCTCTGGTATCAGCTCTGTAAAATGAGCATCTGTTGAGAACCAATTAGTATATATAAGAACAGCTATCATAATATATGATGCTTTCAATTGAACTTCAGAATAAGCTATAAGCATAACTGCTATCATGCAATATGCCATTAAATGTCTGCAGCCTTCCTTTGCTGTATAAAGAGTCCACATTGCGATTATAAGTGCAACCCATGAGAATAAAAGTGAATAATCGACAATGTTTTTATTCTTAATGCATCTGCGAATGATAAATGGCACTACCAATAGATAGATAATATACCAAGAGCCACGCATATTCTTTAAAAGCACTGCCTCCCACATATACTGTAGGCTTTCGATAAAGCCCATAAGGTTAAGCTTTACAAATGCCTTTGGATGTGTAAGCCATTCTGTATTAATATCTGGAACAAAGTATTCTGCCAAGCAGAAGTGTACTATGAGCACAAAGCCTACTGCTGCTACTAAAGCTACAATCACCTGTATGATGATATTTAAGCTAATCTTTTTGCTATCATTGTATAGTATAGCGAGAATACAAACTATGAAAAGTATGTAATAGCCTCTCATTAATGTGAGATAAACTAATACAACATCTGCAAATATCAACCAACCTAAAGACTTAGGATTCTTATAAAGCTTAACAAACGCAATTGCAACCCACAAGAAACATACTGTTATAAGTGTCTCTGGTGTAGCTGAAAAGATGTATCTAATATTAATTGAATAACTTAACCATACTAAGCCAACAAAAACCTGCTGCTTAAGAGATGGACGTAAAGCAACTGCAAACAATACAAAAGATGCAAGCCATAATACAAGGTTTATTACTACAGGAGTCATGTAATTCCACCCAACAAGCTTACCAATTGCAACAAATGGCAAATACATTGCTATACTCCAACCACCTAAGTTGCCCCAAATGGCATGGCTTTCATTGTAACCGTAGTATCCCTGAGGAAGTCCGTAACGAACCATCGCCTCAATCATTTTATAATACCATAGTTCATCATTCCAATCTGAGCAAGCGATTGATATATCTCCGACTCCGACTTTATATTTAAGCATATATAAAGCCATTCCTAATATAGGTGTAAGAACCGCAATTACCATTATGGCTATATTTCTTTTAGTACTATTCTCTTTCAACTAGAGTTCCTCCCTCTTTAGGAATGTGTAAATAACTAAATATGTAAAATAAGGTGTCATGTACTTGTAGTACATATCAAGACCTAAATCCATAAAAACAAATGAGATTAAAAATGATGCACAGATTAATTTAATCTCCTTGCTATGGCTCTTTATTGTATCAATAACTAATTTAAGTGGTAACCAGTAGTATGCCACAAATCCAACAATACCAAAGCTAAATAATAGCTCCATATAATTCATGTGAGTCTGCACGTGTCTATATGCTATCTCACCACTTTCTAGATGATATTCTTCAAGCTGAGAATATGACATTCCAAGGAATGAATAAAATCCATGACCAAAGATTGGTGTCTCCCAGAAATGCTTTTTAAATGCATCGATTATTGCAAGTCTCTGACCAGTACTTGTATGTAAATCGTACTCACTGGTATCTGCAAATGCCGTAAACACTTCTGCTATACGATATCCTAATGTTCTGTAAAGGATTGGCACTGTCATAAGAGCTATTGTAGCAATCACTCCAACTCCTACCAGGCAGGCTATGTATTTTCCAGCTTCTTTCTTACTTTTTGCAGTTCCCAAAAGCATTATTCCAATAACTAACACTAGTGGTAGCGCAGATGATTTTGAGCCAGTAAGAACAATTCCAACTCCACCTATTATCGCAAATGCGATATAAGCCTTAATCTTTCTAAGAACGATTGTTGAATATAGAATTGGAATCATCATTAATAAATAAAGGTTTCCAGTATCAATATCAGAACCGCCTGGTACCTTTCCTAATCTAAAGAATCGACCTTCTAGAGCATCGCCCCAGAGATGATCTGTTTTCATAGATGTAATGTATGTAGCAATGATGATTATAATACCAACAATACTAAGAATCTCTATCATATCATCACTGTTGTGCCAGAGAATCTCGTAGCAAAGAACTGCTGGCAAAATAGTGAGTATAGTGTATTGCATGCTATAAATATTGCTATTGCCACTAAACAAATCAAAATGACCATAGATAAATACAATAGCTTGGAAAATCACAAGCCAAAGTATTGCCACATTGAAAATACTCTTTTTTGTTTTATTAAAATCCTGCTTTGTCAGAAACAGGCAAAAGATGAAACCAAGTATATCAACAGCCAAATTACATGCTATTGCGTAGCCTTTTGTAACTCCGTGGTCACATCTAAAATATATTATTAAAGCAAGTAGAATAATTGATATTATCTTTTTATTCTTTTCAATGAATGTCATTTGATTTCTCCAATTTATAGTCCAAATGTGTTAGGTGCGGTGCTATACCATACGATTCTAGAACCAAGCTCCTGTAAATATGATGCCAATGCTCCAGCTGTATATTCTGGACTAAACATTATTTTATCTGGTGTATCAAATACAGCAACCTCAGGATTTACAGCTTCATAAAAACCTGTCTCCGTAGGCATGCTGTTGTTGCCGTGGTGGCCGCATTGAAGTATATCTGATTTAAGCTTATCGCCATATGTTTCAACAAAATATTTTGCCATATATTCACTGTGGCAATCTGCGCAGATTAACATGCTGCGATTGTCTGTGGCCATTTGAAATACTAGTGAATCGTTGTTAGGTATATCTGTGCCACAATCTACAACTACATCATCATAAGCATTGAAAAATGTAATTGTTAAATCGCCGTAGGTGAGCACATCATCACGACTGACATAATTTATATTATCAGCCTCCTCAGTGACTTCTAAGAATTTTTCATAGGAATCAACATCATCCCACTCTTGCGCCACCGAATAGAACTTTTCTGAATCAAGTGGTGTGACATACACATCTTTTATTTTTATACCCTGAGGCTCTTCGTAAATCGCATTAAATGAATCTACATGGTCCTGATGATAATGTGTGATTATCCAAGCATCCACATTGCCACCTTTTTCTTTTATGGCATCTCTAACCACTTGCTCATTTTCGGCATCGCCACCATCAATTACAAGCAAAGTGCCATCCTCAAGATTCTCTACTGTATAAAACATGCCCTGGTCACCTGATGCCATAGGATATTCTGTCACAAGCCATGTAGGGTCATTTGGCATCAGCACAGCATAATTAGCAGTGCGTCCATATAACGTAAATCCGAAGTTTAGATATGCATTAAGTATATCTGGTATAGCAGATACAACTACGTAATCCACATCCTTCTTTTTCGCATATTTCACTACTGCTGCAGCATCTGGCTTTTCATTTGTAAGCTCATAAGCTTCATCAGGAAGTGAGCGGGAATAAGGCATGGAGAACCTACTATCCATCTGCCTTAAATAAACGGCAATATCCTGAGGTGCCATTATTCTAATCTGATCACCTTCGTAATCTGCAAACAAATCACAGATTGTTACCACATCCTGTGGAACCTTATTGCGGTTTTCAGCTTTTGTGTACCAATCCTCTGTGTAGATGCAATTGCCCGCTAGCGCAATGACAACGCAAATCACTATGAGGCCACCAAGCTTTTTTATTCCTGAAAGCTTTTTCAAAACCAGTGTAAACATGTATGCAATGACTAGCATCACTGGAAGCAAAGTGAAAAATCTCAAGTAATACTGATCAAAAGTAGTCTCTTCTAAAATCTTTCGGCTCACAAAAAGCGTAATAGGATTATATATGAAAACGAGCACCAGTATGGAATACCATAAAAAGGTGTATCGTTTTATTTTTTCTTTTTCTAATAATAGTATTCCTATCAGACCTGCTATGAAAAGCAACGGGAAAAACCAGCTTCCCCAGTAGTCTGTAGTAACACTAAGCAGATATTTTAACATACCACAAACACCTTTATTCTACTCTGAATCTAAAAAACTTAAACTCATGCATCTGCATATCATACTGAAGCATACAAATCAATGCATAAAAGATTCCTAGATATATAGGTCCAATCAAACTTGCAAGTAAATACTTGATTCCACATATTTTCTTGTGGTATACGCACATCAAGGCCCATACGAAAATAGCGATTGGCACCACAAACAATAATGACTGTGATGTAATTGAACATGCGCCAAGGGATACTGCTACAATCGGTAATAAATTAGCTTTATCGTATTCTCGTTTGTACTGCTCAAATAAATAAACTGTAAAGAAAGGAACTGCAATAATGGAAAGCACTGCCTTGCCTTGCCAGATAGCGCCAAGCAATCTAAATGTTCCTGAGTAATGAGAATACAATCCGAAAATATATCCCATTGATAACAGAATAAGAAAAATCATTCTGTCATCTGTTTTTGAAAACAGAAATCTAGCAATGTAGTAAAAGTTCAAGTAAGCAATCAACAACAAGAACACCGGCAAAATAGTATGATAAACAGTAGTCACTTCAAAGCCAGATGTCTTGGCTACCATTGCCACGTATGTTCCCCAAGATGCTACAGCTCTTTTAGCTGAAACATTTGGCATGGAACCATCAATAAAATTAACGTAAGAAACTGTGTCACTTGAGATTGCATCGTTGCTAGTAACAACATAATCATAATCATCATAGGACCATTCGTTAATTTCATAGGCATAAGCCATATATAACTGAACTAGTAATAACGCAATTACAATCAAGATATAGATGATTGAAAACTTATCATCAGTGATTTTTTGCTTAGTACCATATATCTTAAACTTTATTCTAGCAGGTAATTTTTTAATCTTATCCCTTCTGAGAATAGACCATACAACTAGAGCAATAAGAATAATTCCTGAATAAATGCTTGTAAGCGCAGTGAAGGCGCCAGTAACTGGATCCACAATTGTTTTCCAGTTTTGCCGCCATTCAAGTATCGAATACAAAACGTAAAAGATTGCTAAGTTACCAAAGAATCCTATCAAGTAGCTCTCAATCCATTTACTTTTTGTTCTATATGTAATTAGTCTGCCCACTGCTATTGGCACTATAGTAAAGTGCAATAAAAAGGCCAATGCTCTAATTAATGTCATTAGTTAATCCCTAATTTTTTCTTCATCATAAATTCTGCGATTTCAAAATCTATTGGATAATCTATATCAATTGAATCCTGTCTGCTCATGATGTATGCATAAGTCTCGTCACAGTAATATGTGCGCTGTTCCTTAAGAAGCTTATAATCCAAAATATAGATTGCACCATTAGGAACATAGTAAGTTGCATTTGTCTGGCGATTAGCCACATTAGAACCAGACTGACCAAAGCCTGCATTCTTTATTCTGCCCTGCTCATCCATCATGTGATACCAGCCTACAGGACATTCAGCCTCTGTAAATGAAATAAGTGTTGTGGCGCCATCCTTTTCAAACTGCTCAATAGCTTCGTTGATGTTTTTCTCATCACGAAGTGGAGCTGTTGGAAGAAGCACCATAAACTTATCTACAGGCTTGCCTGTTTCATTCATAACAAACTCTGCTGCATGAATATAAACATCTATAGCTGATGCTGTATCGCTAGCCAAATAATCAGGACGCATAAATGGAACCTCTGCGCCCGCTTCTCGGGCCACTCTTGCAATATCCTCATCATCTGTAGTAACAATGACTCTATCAATCTTATCTGCTTTAAGGGCTGCCTCAATAGTATGCACAATCAGAGGCTTGCCACATAAATCCTTTATATTCTTTCCTGGGACACCCTTACTACCGCCCCTTGCTGGAATAAATGCAATCATACGAGATCCTCCCACTGGAAGATGTCGTCGTATTTTACGTCGTGCTTGAGCGCGCGTCCGATAACCATTTCGTAATGCTTTGGGGAGATTCCTGTGCCTGGGCGTTTGTATGCAAGATCCTCCAGTGTAAGTACGTGACCTGCTGGCATGTCGTACTTAGCAACGATTGAACGCTTGAACTCTTCGCGACGATTCTCGTCCTCTACAACTACCTTGCGGTAACTACCAAGCATAGCGTAACCTTCTCTAGCAGCATCGCAGATAACCTTAAGCTCTTCTGGGTTGGCACTAACCTTGTGGTCCCAGCCTTCCATGTTCTTATCCATAGTGAAGTGCTTTTCAATGATGCAAGCGCCCTTGGCAATACTCATAATTGGAGCGATTGTTCCAAGTGTATGATCTGAATAACCAACTGGATAATCGAATACTTTCTTGTACATATCCATGTTGTTGAGGTTAACATTTTCATCCTTTGGTGGATAAAGTGAAACGCAGTGAAGAATTGCAATTTCCTTACATCCGCCTCTTTCAAGAGCAGCAATTGCAGCACATACATCTTCCATTCCTGTAAGTCCTGTAGAAATAACTACTGGCACTCCCTTGCTTCCGATGTACTCAAGGAAAGGAATGTTTTCTACATCAAGGGATGCAACCTTGATAAATGGAACATGTAGATCATCTACAAGTAAATCAACACCTTCGTTACTGAATGGTGTAGAAACAAAATCTATATCTAGCTCATCACAGTACTTCTTTAATTCGAAGTGCTCCTCACGAGATACTGCATATTTTTCCATGATTGTTCTAAGAGAATAATCTGTACGATTGCGATAATCGTCTGCAAGGAAGTAATTGTCCTCGTATTTCTTCTTTGAAAATAAATCATCTGCAGTCCATGACTGAAGCTTTACAGCGTCTGCTCCACATTCTTTCGCAGTCTTAATGAGTGTTCTAGCTAAATCCATATCACCATTATGATTAGCGCCAAGCTCTGCAATAACATATGGTCTCTGATTTCCTGCAACTAAATCGGCATAATTAAATCTCATAATTGTCCTCCATCTGAATGTCACTCCACCAATATCCCTGATGATCAGCTCTTGCTGAAATGGCATTTATATCTATATCTTCTAACTTAGAAAGTAAATCTCTGAAATAATTATATCTCTTGGCGAGATTTGTATAATGAACCTTTTTTACCTCTAGCTCTTTTTTGATGTCTCTTGTGACACCTACCTCGTTATTATCATAAATACGATAAATAGTAGATGTATTTGGCACCAAGTTGCCATAACCCACATCTAAAAGAAGTCTTGAAAAAAGGTACCAGTCAAACACAGGGCAATCTCCCTCTTTTAAGGAATCAATAAAATCCTCTGTCACATGGTTTAAGTTGATTGCGGATGTAGACATTCCAACAAAATTCCCTTGGGAAATCTGCTTGATACTTTCAGCCTTTGTTGGAAGTGTGCTGAACACTTCTTTTCCACCATCCGTAACTAATTTATTATAAAAGAATACTGCAGATTTGTCTAATTCATAGGCTTTCTTAACCTCTTCTACTCTGCTTGGGGCAAATGTATCATCCACATCCCCCATAACCATTAGGTCGTAGCCCATTTTCTTGGCTGATGCCATCATTTGAATACGAGTACCAGATATGGATAAATGCTGGTCAAACAAATCTACTACATGAATCTTTAAACCTGTTGTTAATGAATTAATCTGGTGTTCCACATCTTTTAACTCTTCACTGTTAAAATTATCATTAATTATCAACAGGTCGAAGTCTTTGTCGGTCTGGTTATCCACAGATTTGATGTATTCCGGTATAAAGCTTTCAGCTTGTTTGTATATTACTGTTGTAAATACTGTTTTCATCGTAAATATGTGTCCATATAATCCATAAGTTTCTTTTTAGAGAAGTGCTCACTGTTATATGCAAGAGCGTTTTCTCCCATCTGATTCAACCTATCCTTAGGAAGATTTCGCATAGCGATGATGTTCATAGCAAGTGCTTTGGCATCTCCGATATCAGAGCACATACCACAATCTGCCTCACTGATAACTCTGGCTGTCTCGCCTTTTGCAGATGCAACTATAGGCATAGCACATGCCATATATGACTGGAGCTTAGCTGGGATAGTCTTAGCAAACAGCTCATCATCTGCAAATGAAATAAATGCCACATCACCTTTTGCCAAAAGTCCTGGAACCTCGGTTGGCTTTACTCTTCCTGCAAACTCAAATAAATCCCAAACGCCTGCTGCAGTAATGCTTTCTTTGAAGCTTTCTCTAGCACGACCATCGCCTACGATTGTAAATCGAATATCCTTTATTCCCTCTGCTCTAATGATTGCTGCCGCCTTTGGAAGAATCTCAAGGCCCTGAGCCTGACCAATGTTTCCTGTAAAGATAACATTAAAGCCTTTGTGCTCCTGCTTTTCCTGTGGCTGATAGAACTCTTCTGCGTACTGAGGCCAAAAACTTACTTTATCCTTTTCATCCTCGTCTACGTATTTACGAATTGAATCAACGAAGCTTGGACTGGTTCCCCAAATATGAGTACAGCCTTTATATATTTTTCTAACCATTCTCTCAATAGGCTTAATAACTATTGGTGAATGAATTCCTGTAATCATCTCTACATTTTCAGGCCACAAATCCTGTACATACAAAAAGCAAGGTATATGGTGCTTTTTGGCATAGGCTACACCTACCTTGCATTGATTCATTGGTGAGGTCTCAAACATGTAAACCTCATCAGCCTTTATCTTTGTAAATAGGTTCCAAAAGAATCCAAAGAATGGAAAACTGAAGTAGTTCAGCACTAGCTGGAATCTGTTATTACCGCTTGGAATAAGCGGTATACGATACACATCTACTCCATTAATAACTTCATGTCTTCTTTTGAAAAATCCATAACCCTTATATACTTTTCCCTCTGGATAATTAGGAAAACCAGTTACAGCCGTAACCTGGTATCCTCTTTTTACCCATTCAAATGCCATATCATTTATCCTGAAATTTTCAGGATAAAAATGCTGGCAAATAATGATAATATGCTTTTTCATATATATTCTCTTCTATTTTTTAGTAATAGTTCCAGCGTTTAGAATGGAGCTGGCATTCCATCTCGCAAATGTAATAAGAAATATAATGTGCCACAAAGTGAAAATGCTAGCACAAGATTCTGTACATAAATAAGTGTAAGTGCAAGCTTATTCTCTTTAGCATTAGTTCCAAGGATAATTGATAGAGCCATGTATAATGGAATCAAATATCTGTATGAAATCTGAATACGCTGGCTATCTGTAGGTGTGAATCGTGTCATACAGCCGATAAATATTGCAACGATACACACGAATAATCCAAGGCCGATAAAGATATATTGCCACTTTGTTAAGCGCTTACCTTTAATGCAAACTATACCAATAATCAAGATGGCGAGTAATGCTAATATGCATGCTGTTGGAACTTTTGCGTTGAGCATTACATGTCCTAATTCACTTCCAACTACATGCTGAATGTTGTACCAAAAATCTACTTTGATTCCTTCTAAGGCAAACTTAATGGTCTCCCATTTATGATCAAGGAAATATTCCCAGCTAAGTACCTGTCGTGATGGATCAACCTCAGAAACATCAGCATTGTAAGTCCAGAATACTAGCTTAACAACTCTATAGAAATACGTGATAACAATCTTATCTATAACAACGGCAGCACCTGCTACAATAAATCCAAGTGTCACATATTCATACCACTTCTTACTGAGGATGACATCTGTCCACCATTTCTTTACAGGAATAGCTAAAATCCAAATAGCGAAAAGCGCATAAACTGTCTTGTTAGGAATCAGGAATACAACGCAGATTCCAAGGATAATTAAATCCCATGCATGAAGCTTTACATGAGGCTGTCCGTAGTACAAGCATAGTGTTAAAAGTGCAAGTGAGAATAAAATACTCATGTTGTCGTATGAGTATGAACTACACAGATGCAACACTGCTGGGAACAGCGCAAATGTAAAGAACTGATGCTTTCCTACAGGAAGAAGCTTCAGTGCAATCCAGCCTGCAATTATTAATGACAGTGAATTCATGAAACGTCCCAAGAATATTACACCTGCAAATCCAAAGTGAAGAAGTCGTGCTATTGTAATACCGAATCCAGACACTAAATATCTAGATGCTTTTGTTGGGGCGATATGACATTCAACATTGTCCTGCATATCATCTGCATGCTTAACCCAATTACCATTTGCAAGTACTGCATACTGATATGGGAATGTAACATCTAAATAAGGGAGCATGTAATAGTCTTCCGCTCTCATGTAGAAGAATGTATCATCTTCCCAAACAGTTCCGTGGAATCTATCAAGGCCAAGGTTATGATCCTTCATTCCCATCATAATGTTTGAACAGTGATATGCACTGTAGAAATGAGTAGTCTCATCAACACCAGAAATAGGTGGCATTACAAGCTGCATACCAATTGTCCATCCTAAGGACAGAATTACAAATAGTCTAGGATAATTCCATTCTTTGTTTTTTAAGAGCAATCTTAGTACAAATAGAACCATTGCAATCATTACAATGAAGATCACTGCATAGTATAGGTTGATTCTTAGACCAGCAGCTTTATTAAAACAGTTCTTGAAATAAAAAAACAAACTGTATGCAATCGTGATAACTGCACCTAAAATGGCTCCGATTTTAAATATCTTTTCTTTTTCCACTCTATTTTCCTCTAAGTCTACTTTCCATCTTGCTTAGTTCATCAAGCTGTCCCATATCCATCCAAGTGTTTTCGTTTATAGGATAAACACCTGCTTTTTTACCATCGTTTTTGATTCTATTGATGATATCTGGGAATCCAATGAATTCTCCATCCTTAATGTAATCGATTACCTCTGGCTCAACTACATAAATACCTGTATTTGTAAAGAAGCTAAACTCTGGCTTCTCCTTCATATCTGTGATATTTCCGTGCTCACCAAATTCAACGACTCCGTAAGCCACCTGGAAATTTCTTAAAGAGCAAACCATTGTAACTAAGTTGCCTTCTTTTTTATGGTGCTCATATATCTTTGAATAATCTTCTTCAATGAGGATATCGCAGTTTGTAAGGATAAATGTCTCATTAATCTTGCCTCGAAGAAGTGCAAGACCTCCACCTGTTCCAAGTGGTTCATCCTCATCAATATATTCGATATTATATGGTCTTTCCGCCTCGCCAAAATATGACTTAATCATATTTTTCTTATGATTTACTATCATAATCATTCTGTCTATTCCATAGTCAGCAAAGCTATCCATAATAAGCTCAGCGATTGGCTTTTCACCTACTGGAATAAGTGGCTTTGGCAAAATTCTTGTGTATGGATAAAGTCTTGTGCCTTTACCACCTGCCATCATGACAACAGGTGTGCTTAATGTTGAATGCTTCTTGTAGTGATTCTCACTCCAAAAAACTGTATCGATAACAACACCATTTTCATCAACAATAGGCAAGCCTTCGATATTATGACGACGTAAGAAATCTCTAGCATCAGCCTTTTCATCTTCAGTAATGCTACGAGGTTTATAATTTGCAATCTTTTTTACAGACTCATTTAAATCGCCACCAGACAAAATAAAACGACGCACATCGCCCTCTGAAAGAGCTGCCAAAAGCTTGTTGCTATCATCAACAATAAACACTGTGCGTCTGCCACTAGCATCAAATGTACGCATCGCCTGTAAAATGCTGTCATCTTCTCTAATTAACACATTATCCATATATCTACTCCATAAAATTCTACGTTAACAATCAATAGATGCTCTTTCGGTCACTAGATGTTCCCTACAGAGCACAATTAGATTGTTAACTGAATTTCACCAACAAATCTTTACGTTAACAATAATTAGATTCTCTTCCAGTCACTAGATGTTCCTTTCAGAGAACAAATATATTGTTAACTAAGATTTGTTCATCTAATTTCTATAGTTATTTTAATTACCAAATGTTTTAACCACGTCAAGAACACGCTTTACACCTGCTTCGTCGAGGTTTGTTGAACATGGTACATTTACAACACGTTTCCAATACCATGGTGCCTTTTCTAATTCATAAGTGCGTGCACCTTCGTATGGCACCTGATCTGAAATCAAGCCCCAAATAGGACGTGACTGAATATGAGCTTCCTTAAGTGCTTCGATAAGCTTATCACGACCCTCTTCATCGTTCTCAAATACAACTGAATAGAACCAGTAGTTGCTGCGAATGCCCTCTCTGAAATCCTGAACGTGAAGTCCTGGCATCTTATCAATAGCATCTTTGTAGAGATGATAGTTCTTCTCTTTTGTCTTAATGAAATCTTCTAGCTGCTCCATCTGCGCAAGACCAAGTGCTGCCTGAAGATTTGTAAGTCTATAGTTATAACCAATTTCATCATGAATGAAATTAGCCTGATCTGCTTTTGCCTGAGTTGTAAGGTGCTTAGCATGAGCTAAGATTGCTTCATCATTTGAAACAATCATTCCGCCGCCACCTGTTGTGATAATCTTGTTGCCATTGAATGAATAGCAGCCAATATTTCCGATTGTTCCAGCATACTTGCCAGCATACTTGCCTTCAGTATAATATGTCCCAAGAGCTTCTGTAGCATCTTCAACAACCTTGATATTATACTGCTCAGCTATAGGCATGATAGCTTCCATATCGGCCATGTTACCAAATACATGAACTACTACCATTGCCTTTACATGACGACCTGTAGCTCTATCAATAAGCTTGCCATCTGTGAAATCACACTCTTCTTCACAGAACTTCTTGAGCTTGACTGGGTCGATGCATAAGCTATCATCACAATCCATAAATACTGGTTCTGCACCAATATATTTTGTAGGATTAACTGCCGCGATAAATGTAAGAGTTGGAACAATAACTGCATCCTCTCTCTTTACACCACAAAGCATCAAGCTAATATGAAGTGCTGATGTACCATTCTGAGTACTAACAGCCGCAGGTACATGCACATACTCTGCAACTTTCTTCTCAAAATCTGATACGTATGGACCTGCAGTAGAAACCCACTCTGTCTCAACAGCATTAGTAACATACTTTAATTCATTTCCCTTTAAGTTTGGCACTGAAAGTGCAATAAATTCATCTGACATTTTAAACACCTCTTAATTTAAATATTGTAAATGTCTACCTTATACTTATCTAAATTATGACGTAAGAATTCGATTGTCTCGGCTAAGCCCTGCTCAAATGTATACTGAGGTTTCCAATCTGTAAGCTGAAGAATCTTCTCGTTAGAACCAAGAAGACGATTAACCTCAGACTTCTCTGGGCGGAGACGATCCTCATCGCAAATAATACGAGCATTAGGATTAATCTGGCGGATAAGCTCTTCTGCAAGCTGTCCGATTGAGATTTCCTTCTGTGTTGCGATATTTATTTCCTGACCGATAGTCTTATCACTTTCGTACATAGCGATGAAGCCATGTGCTGTATCTTTTACATAGTTGAAATCACGTGTTGGTGTAAGTGAACCAAGCTTGATTTCTTCCTTGCCTGCAAGAAGCTGTGTGATAATTGTAGGAATAACCGCACGAGCTGACTGACGTGGTCCAAATGTGTTAAATGGACGCACGATTGTAACAGGCAAATCAAATGAACGATAGAATGACTCAGCCAATCTATCTGCACCAATCTTTGTAGCTGAATATGGTGACTGGCCCTGGTACGGGTGTTTCTCATCGATTGGCACATACTGAGCTGTACCATATACCTCTGATGTAGATGTAACAAGGACACGTGTGCCAAGGTCTCTAGCTGCCTGAAGGACATTAAGTGTACCCTTGATATTTGTGTCTACGTAAGCATCTGGGCTATGATAAGAGAATGGAATTGCGATAAGTGCTGCTAAATGGAACACTGCATCTACGCCCTTCATAGACTCTCTAACGCCATTAGGATCGCGGACATCACCTGCGAATACCTCTACGTGATTCATGATATCCTTTGGAAGAGTGTCGAGCCATCCCCAATTATTAAATGAATTGTAATAAACAAATGCTCTTACTTCATAACCCTTTTTAACTAATTCCTCAACTAAGTGAGAACCAATAAATCCATCTGAACCTGTAACTAATACTTTACTCATGTTTCATCTCCTTAAAATACGAATACATTGATTCCGCTACGTCTGCTAGGTTCTCGTCTGATAGACGCTCCTTGCTTAGTACGTAGGTATTTCCTTTGCGAGCATGGCTCATGTATACGGCCATGTACTGTACGATTTCATCTCTTGTTGGACGCTTGTATTCAGCCATCATCTTTTCGTAATTTCCGAATACTTCCTCCAGGTACATAACGCCTGGAGCGCCCTTGTATATAATGTCGCCACTCATGAATACTGGATGGCGAAGCATCATTGCTTCCTGCCCTGCTGTGCCAGTCAAAGTTGCAACACACTCGCTCTTTTCAATGAGCTTGATTGAATCCTCCCATGGGTCGATTAAGACTACATTTGGATATAATTGCAACTGCTCATAAAAGCTATTTTCACGAATGCCTAAGAACGAATAATGTTCTTTTACATATAATAATGTATCTGCAGGCAACGATTTAGCCAAATTATCAATGAAATACAGCTGTTTTTCATACTTCTGTGCACATACAATTGTGGTAGCCTCCGGCTGCATGTGAAGTGGAAAGTATACAAACTTCTTGCTGTAATCAGCTTTTTTGAAATACTTCTTACCCTTTGAATATCTAAGGTAGAACACCAACTGGTCCATTGTATGCTCATACGCTTTGTAATAAATGTAAGAGCCCTTATCCCTTGTGAGCGGATTGAAAAACCTCTGTCTCAAATAGAAAAATGGCAATATAAAGAACAATGCCTTCCACTTTGGCTTCTTGCCAGAGAACTTCATGAATGCAGGCTTTGAATGCTGCTCCTCAAACTTTGTAAGGAATGCATCCGCTGCTGCACGCTGCTCCTCAGTAACAGGAATATTCTGATAGTCAGCCTCCATATCATACATCTTTTCAAATGGATCATTTAAGATGTAATGATGTGTCAAATCCATGCCACAGGCTCTCATGAACATTAATGAATAGTAACCTGTGTTTGTCTTCTTTCCAACCAAATATGCTGCGTATGTGAGAAGTGTTGCGATAACTTCATCATAGAAGAAATCTACATGATATGTGTTAAACACATACTCCCAAAACGCAAAAAGACCTGCAGCTGTATGCACGCAGTAATCATAATCTCTATATATTAAATATCTGTCTGTGTAGATGTATTTCCACATCGGCTGTGCATCGTATTTCTTTTCGAATTCAGCCATCTTTTCCACTGTGAACTCATCCCAATGGGTATTCATGAATTCTGAGATTTCACAAACAGCGATATCCTTTTTTTCTTCTTCGTTGAATTTAGCCCATATATAGGCCGATTCCTGCTTATCACAGGTAATGAAAACTGCCTTTACATCATCATGAGCTTCTTTTAATTTTTTGTATACAGCTGGCGAAAAATCCTCAAAGGGACGCCTAGCCATAAAACATATTGTGTACACTTGTTTCTCCTAATCAATTATTATAATCCGTATGTATCTTAAAGAAGTTTCTTACCATTGTCAATCAATCAAAAAATCACCGAATATACTGCAAGTCCTGGTACCAGTATTGATACTGCAGGCCCCCAGCTATTAATAAGTAGTTTCCACAATGAAAACTTAAAACGCTTTGATAGCTTGATTACTAGTAAAAGTGAGTACAGGGCATATGAAAGACCTGTACCGATAGCCACCATATTAATGCTTCTCTCCACAAATAACACAAGGCTACTTGAGAAGATTGCATTGAAAATGCACAAAGCAATTGAATTTGCTATCAACGATTTATTAAGCTTGAGCACTGAGAAAATGTTGCCATAAAGCATCGTTGTGGAATATATTGCAACTCCAATTACAAGTATCTGTGTTGCCTTTGTTCCATCTGTGTACATTGGCATAAAGAAATGCACAAATACAGGCATTACATAGAATACAAATAGGCAAGCAGCGCCTGAAATAAGTGCGGTGATTCTTGTAAAATATGCAGCTTTATTTAACAGCTCATTTTCATCATGATTAGCTCCATACAAATGGCTAACCTTTATATAGAACACTTGTGATATCGTCTGTGGCACAAGCACCATTGTGGTAAATCCCATAAGTGGTACGGAATACACACCAAGTGCTTCTGTAGACAAAAATCCAAGTATTACAAACTTATCCACTGACTGGACTATTGTCCAGATTAAGCTATTGATAAGAAGAGGTAATCCCCCGATTATCATAAGCTTCATATACGGAATGTCAAATGTAAGCTTTGCTCCAGCGAAAGCTTCGCTTCTAAACATTATGATTCCCAATAAAGCTGATGCAATTGTCATTGCATACAAACCGTAATATCCTGACACATTTATTGCAATTACACCAATAATAAGTGCAATAACTGTTCTTACGAAACCTATAATCGCTGATTTATTATAGTGCCCGTTCATCTTAACTGTTGCATTTGACATATCATCAAAGCTCTTAAGAAAGATCATTATTGGGCAAAGCATATATCCAAATGCGTAGTAGGTACCCTCAGTATCACTACCTATTGCACCTCTATAATGTATGGCTACCCAAGCTTCAAAGAGAACAAATATTATCGTATATACGATAACCATAAATGTCATTGCTGTATTTTTGAGCTTGTTGGCCTCAGCCATATCTCGCCTGCCAAGTGCTTGAGGATAGTCCCTATTGTAAGCATTTAATACACCAAACTGTGCATAGTTCATATAAGTCATAGCAAGCAGGCATGTACTGTATATTCCAAGGGGTTTTGTCGCCACTATCGACTTATTATATACGCTAAATACGAATGACATTGCTGAACATGCAACTGTGGATAATGTAACTAGGATGAAGTCAGCATTTTTTATCTTTTCAATTATTTTAGTAAACATATTATTTTCTAATCTTAAACTTTAGTATGATATATTATTTTCATCTAATTTTTCTTCAAGATATTTTATTAATCCTTCATTATCTTTTAAGTTGTTTTTCATATGATTAATTTCTAGTACACTCTCATCTGTATTAAACCCACCAGTTGTCTCAGTATAACCAATATATGATTCTGTATTTTCAACCAAACAGCCATATGCATACTTCTTATATATAAATGCAAATGCCATTATCGCAAACACACAAATCATTAAGTTCAAATAATTAATATTCAGCTTATTTGTTTTCTTTTCTACGAGCATTGAACAAGTTGCATTTAAGAATAATTCATATCCCATCACTGCACATGGTAATAATAAGGCTACATATGTCACTGAATACTGTGTTTTCGCTTCCCAAATTAGGTGAAACAGAAAACCACCACAAAATGTTAAAAAGAAAAATGAATTATCAATAAAATCTCCTTTTGGAGCAAGCAAAAGCCAGAGAATAGCTCCAAAATATATTAAAACTTGAACACGATCTAGAATTGAAGCCCAGGACAAATACCCATCCATACTCATAAGACTTTCAAACCATTGAGGAAGTAGCGCCCTATGATATCTTATTTGATTTATCCAAAATCCTTCAAATGTTGGTTCAGACCACATTGAAGCAATCTTTTTTGAAAAGAAATTTACAGCATGTCCTTTATTATCTTTAAATTCTGTTAGTCTTTCTTCAATCTCTTTTTTGGCTATCTTTGTATGTTTATCAGTATTATAGCCACTCGCTTCATAGGATTGATTATTGTAACCATTCCACCATCCTGGAGCAAACTTACTTTCCTGCAATCCCATAGCCATGTATGCATAGCTACTTTCACCTTGATTCAGTTTATAACCTGTTTGCTGTTCTATAATCCATACAGGAAGTTTAGCTGTACCTATAACAAATAGAATCATACAAGCAGCAATAATCATTTTTTTCCAATAATACTCTTTATCTGAAAACAGTTTTACCAAGACAAAAATAACAATTGCAATCAAGAAAATCAATGCATTACTCTTTATCATCATTGCTAGAGATATATTTAAAGAAGCTATTAATATATCTTGCCATTTATATCTCTCAATATACTTCTGTACTCTATTGAAGGCTACCAATGCTAACGCAACATGCCATATAGTGCCATATACAAATGAAGTATACATAGTCATCGGTAAAAATAATCCGCATGTAATCAAAGTAAAAACCTGGACTAATCTACTTGCCTTGCATGTTTCAAGAACATCGATTATTTTCTTATACAAAAGTGTTAATCCTGCTGCATTGAGCAATTGAAGAACAACTATATTGTAATTGCCAATCACCTTTGCAAGATAATACTCAATCAAAGTAAGTCCAATTTGATTGGTACATTTATTCAAATATCCTCCAGGTTCTAGCATGTCATATTCTTTGATAGAAAGCTTATGTGCACAGTTTATTATGTCCAACTGATCTGAACCGGGTATATACTGCGAGAACAACACCCATGCACAGCTCATTGCAAATATCACTAACAGCAGTGTTTTTTTTATTTTGTCAAAATTATTATCATTCTCTATATATTTTTCAATCTTATTGAAAAACGAAAACTTCTTTGCTATAAAAAGCATTAATAAAAACAAAAGTATTACAAAGATATTTTTTAATATACTATCTTCACAAAAGAAAGTAATCTCATTACTATCTACTGTTTTATAGCATGTTGATATAGTACAAATAAATAAAATAACACTAAGCGCTATTATACTAACTGAAGAAACAGCAATTCTATAAATGTTTTGTATAATATTATTAACCTTATTCATCAAGTTCCTCAAATTCTATTTAATTTTTGGTAGAGGCATCGTAAGCATCTTCATAGATCTTCAATACTTCTTCCATATATTCATCGAAATTATTTATATCCTTAGCACGCTTTCGTGCGCCTTCAGATTTCATTCTGTAGATTTCTTCATTTTCAAGAAGCTCATTTATGTTTCTCACAAAAGCTTCTCTATCAATAGGCTTTTTATCTGTTCCACAGATTTTGCCACAATCATCGTTTACATTTAGAACTAGACCGCCCACTTTGCTGGCAAGTACTGGCTTACCAAAGGCCATAGCCTCTGCCACAGCCATACCAAAGCCCTCAAATTTTGAAGGAGCAACTAGTATCTTTGTATAATTCATGTAGATATAAGGATTATGCTGCAGGCCAGCCATTTTGATATTATCGCCAAGTCCTAGCTTGCCGATAAGCTCAAGGCATTCGCTTCCCAAATCACCACCGCCTACCATGACAGCTTTTATATCTGGATGGGTCTTTTTCACCTCGTTGACAATACGAACAAATTCATAAGGATTTTTATTGTCAGTCAGATATCCCACAAAAAGCAAATCAGACTTATAGCCTTCAAGCTTTTCTTTTGACATTTCTTTGCCTGGCAAATATCCTTTTTCGAAAATGCGCACAGCATTAAATGGAGTGCCAAGCACTACTGTCTTGCCTTCCATCTTATCTCTAAACCAAGCCTTTTCTTCGACCTTCTTTACAGGGATGATGATTTTGGCAAAGTTTTTGCAAGCGCCACCATAGATAACTGACTTAGGGCCAATCTTTTGAACCCATTTTGGGAAAGAATACAAATGGCTGATAATTGGAATTGTATCAGTGACTTTCGTACACATAAGGCTGCAATCATATTCATAGGCATGGATGATGTCAGGTTGAACCTCCTCAATGGCTCTTTTTATTGCAGCCTCATCTACCTTTTCCACGCCAATGTACTCAACATCCTGCTCTAACAGCTTTGTCTCGATTGAGCCAGTGGCTGTGAGATAAACGCTATGAATCTTTTCAGGCATAGCCTTAATAATGTTGATAGCAACATTTTCCATACCACTGTATGTACTCGACTTAGAAATATGCAATATTGTCATACAAATCTCCTAAATCCGCATCATGTTACAATCACAAGCATTATGTTTATTCACTCGGCTTAGAACGCCTCGCTCATAAGCATAATAGCTTGTTATTTACATGATGCTCATCTAAAATTTATAGTTACTCGCTGACAATAACCTTGCTTTGTCCGCAAAATTACACTTTCGTATACAATTCTCTCATTACGCTATTTACGTGGTCTTTATCGAATGATTTCATGGTTTCGATGTTGTGGGCTCCCATAGCTGCGCGAGCTTCTTTGGATGTGCACAGCATGTGGTTAATAGCTGATACCAATGTGCCCGAATCCTTTGAGTCGAAGAGATAACCACCTACGCCATCTTCGATTAAGTCTGTGTTGCCTCGGATTTCACTACAAACTACTGGAAGGCCAACGCTCATCGCTTCCATCAGTGCCACAGGAAGGCCTTCCTGGTGAGATGGAAATACGTAAATATCGCTAGCAGCAAATACATCTGCCACATCAGACCTAAATCCCAACATCTTTACATTATCTGTAAGGCCAAGTTCCTTGATTTTGCTCTCCAGCTCTGCTTGAATCTTACCTCGGCCGGCAATCAGATATTTGATTTTGCTGATATCTTCCGACTGCTTCATTTGCTGAAGTGCCTCAAGTACTTCCATGTGATTCTTTCGTGGTATCAATTCCCCAACAGAAAGAAGCACTGTGGTATCGTCTGATATTCCAAGCTCTTGTCGAACTCGTTCTCTTCCACCTTCGCTTGCCACAAACTTATGGGTGTCAACACCAGCGCCTGGTACATATACAGCCTTTTTCGCTTTGAACTTTTTAGCTCTTTTATAATCTTCCTTGTTGATAGTTATCAACAAGTCGGTGAATTTGCTGCACCACTTTTCCACATTGTAGAACACTAACCAGTTCTTAAGTGGAGCACCTTTGAAGAAATGAAAACCATGGGCTGCATATATCACTTTTGTGCCATACAGCTTTCTGGCTTTCCTACAGGCCAACCTACAAATGACTCCGCCTATAGGGGACTGTGTATGAACAATTTCATACTTATTGCTCTCCACCTCAGACTTAAGCTGCTTATAGGCTTTGCTTAGCTCGCCTATATTAAAAATCTTACGCAAGCTTGCAGTCTCGATTACTCTACACCCCAGGTCATCAAGAATCTTTCTACGGCCCTTCATAGCCTCTGGACTCAGGGCGCTGTCATCATCTTGCCAGCAGCATGCCGCATCCACCGTATAACCTAAATCCTGCAAAATCTTAATATTATCTATATTAAATTGTGTCAACATATACGCAGTATGCGCATGCATTAGAGCTTTCTTCATCTCGTAGTCTTTCTCGCTCCTTTACTTATGTACGTTGGCGTTTGTGGCGCCTTCGGCGACACCTTCAGTTGCGTCTTTTGTGAAGATGACGCGCAATGTCATAAGAATGAGCTGTATGTCTAATAGTACACTGCATTTTTCGCAGTAAATCATGTCTAGCTTGAGTTTGTCATAGGATGTGGTGTTGTATTTACCGTAGACTTGTGCGTAGCCTGTAAGGCCAGCTTTAACGTGTGTACGGAATGCAAACTCTGGTACATCCTTGATGTATTCCTGAATGATTTCTGGACGCTCAGGACGAGGCCCAACAACAGACATTTCGCCTTTTAGAATATTAAAGAACTGAGGAAGCTCATCAATTCTAGTGGCTCTAATAAAATGTCCAATTGGAGTGATTCTGTCATCATTTTCGCTGGCAAGGCGAGCCTTTCCATCCTTTTCAGCATCAGTAATCATGGAACGGAACTTCATAATCTTGTATTCTTTTCCACCGATTGTGCAGCGCACCTGTTTATAAAATACCGGGCCACCGTCATATTTGTGGATAAGTATAGCTGTCACCAGCATGATTGGTGATGAAAGAATGATTCCAACACCTGAAATCAGAATATCACCTAATCTCTTGATAGCAGCTGATATGCCATCCATTCCTACATTTTTGCAAAGGTAAAGAGGAGTATCAAAAAGATTAACTTCCTCTGAGCCTTTAATCAAAATATCCGAAATCTTCGGTGTAAAATATACACGCTTATCTGTTGCAAAACAGGCCTTAACAATGTCATTTCTAATCTCCGATGGAACATCATTGATTAACACGGCATCGTAATTTTCAAGCTCTCTTGTAATCTTCTCAAGAGGCTCTCTGCAACTCATTTCACCTGTGATACGATACTTATCAGCTCTTCTGTTCATCTTGAGAACCAAATCATTTTCGTATTCACCGTAAATATTCAAAATTGTAAATGGTGGGAATACCGCTCTATATATCTTTGTGCTAACGTATGTGACAACAAGCACTGCCACAGCTTGCGCTAGTGTGAGCACAATTACATAAGCAAGTGTCATCCACATCAATGCCCTAATACGGGTCATTAAAAGCAAGATGATAAACTCTAACACATTTACAAGCCCCATGGCTATGGCCTGAGACATTGTAAGTATTGATATACGTCCACTTCCAATGCCAAATCCCTTAAACGTATTAATCATCAGCACTGTAAGTACCACGTACAAGCCTATCATCAAATAGTTACCTACGCTCAAGAAACGCTGCATCATCAGCATCTGAAAACGCATGTACCACATAACGCCAAAGAGCGTGGCTAGTACTGCTACTAAAACCACGCTACTTACAAAGCGGAATAATCTCTTTTTAGTTTCTATGTTTGATACGTTGTTTGTCATATTACTCCTGTTAGAAGGCCCTATTCATATCTACATGACCTTTAATTCCTGGTATAGAACCCTTGCTAGAATACTGCCACATATTCTTTCTTCCTGAATATGTACATGAAGTATTGTACTGAGCAATCCATACACTACATGAGCCTGGAATTGCTCCAGCATTCATTCTTGCTGTCATCCAGTTCTTACTGCAGTATAAACCTGCCTTATAGCCTGATGACTGTACTGTAGATACAAACGCATTTACGATAGCCATTCTCTGGTCTACTGAAAGTTTGCTCTGACCTCTAACTGTATCCTCCATATCTAGATAAATTGGATATGAACATCCTCCTGCCTTCTGTGCCATTGCTACAGCCATAGAAGCTTCCTGCACTGCCTCGGCTTCATTCAATGCTGTTGAGTAAATGTAAACACCAACGTTTACACCTGCTCCCTTGGCACCAGACATATTTTTATAGAAGTATGGATCCTCGTGTAATTGTCCATCGTACATACCACGATAACCACAACGGATAATTGCAAAGTTGACAGCTGATTTAGCAGCCTTCCAATCGATTGAACCCTGGTACTTAGATACATCGATACCATTGCCCTTAACTACAAGAACTCCGTCAGCACCAAAGTCGTACTGAACACCTTGAATTACCTGTGTTCCTGTAACCTTGTTTCCGTTTTTATCGAAGAAATATGTATTACCATCTATTGTCTGCCATCCAAAGTAATTGTATGTAGCATCCTTGTAATAGTATTTTTTACCCTTTTCGTAGTTGGCAGCTGTAGCTTCTGTCTTACCTTCTGGATCAAGATAAAGCTGATTGCCCTTTGAATCCTTAAGCTTTTCTGTAGAAGCTGTACCAAATCCTGATACTGTGTAAGTAACACTCAATGTGTTATCTGTCACGCCATCAGAGAATTTTGCTGTACCAGTAAGCTTATAATCACCGTCTTTTGTAACTTTATAAGTGCCCTTGCCACCGCTCATTGAAACATCAGTGCCATTTACCTTTACACCACTTACATTTGATGAAGCAGAAATTGTAAATGTACCACCTGAATATGACATATCAAGTGTTGCTGTTTCAGTTGTCTTTGTCTCAGTAGCATTCTTCTTGTACTTGAAGGTGATATTTATATCCTTTGTGACTGTGCCGCTTAAAGCATCACCACTTGCTGAAACATATGTGTATCCAGTAATTGCATCAGCAGCGTAAGAATATGACTCGCCTTCTTTTTTAGTCTGCACGAAAGCATTCTTTATAGATTTATTAGCTTCATCTACATAATTAATTGTAGCCTTGAATTCTTTTTTAGCTGGCTCTGGAGCAGGTGCTGGCTTCTCCTCCGGCTTAGTCTCAGGCTTTGTTTCAGGCTTTGTTTCAGGTTTTGTCTCAGGCTGAGTCTCTGGCTTTGTTTCTGGCTTGGTCTCAGGCTGAGTCTCTGGTTTTGTCTCTGGTTGAGTTTCAGGCTGAGTCTCCGGCTTTGTTTCTGGCTTAGTCTCACCTGATTCACTTGAGCCACCCTCGGTCGTACCTTCAGTGTTTTCTTTATCTTTATCTTTGTTCTCGTCAGTAGCTGTATTGCCATCTGTTGAGCCATTAGAAGTATCTGTTACAGTAGCTACCTTACGAACCTTGCTAGCTAAGAAATTAGTTGCATACATGTTATTTGCTACAGCAACAGGTCCTTTAGCCTTTACATAGCCCTTAGCTGTTTTGATAACATCATGTGTAGTCTTTGTAATACCACCTTCTTTTACTGTAGCTTTACCGCCTGCAGCATTAGCTGTGGCTGAAGCCTTTGGTGCTACAACATCTGTAGTCTCCTTAAATGTACCGCCACCCGTCTCATCTTTACGAGAATCAATATACTCAACTGTATCTGTAAGCTTATTCTCAACAGGAACTGCCTCTTTCTTCTGTCCATCCTCTGAGGCAACATCCTTCTTAATCTGCTTAGTGATTTCCTTCTGAACCTTGAACTCCACTTTATCTTTTACGTTTGCAGCGATAGTGTATGTAGTTGGCTCATAGTTTACCTCTGCATCAACATCATTCACAAGACAAAGTACATAATCGCCAGGTTCCATTTCTTTCTCAGTGATGACACCATCTTCATCATCATCTGTATAAACCTTTCCCTCAACATCATTAAGGGCCAGGTTATAAGACTGAATAGCTGTCTCTTTATCCAAATACAAAAGATAAAGAGGATCTGAGCTGATGTCCCCCTGCTGTGTCTCCACAACATTGCCTTCTTCGTCAGTAACTGTAACATCGATATTACGCTCCTGAAGAAGATCACTGATAGACTGACCTTCTGTAGCATATTCTGCCAACTGGCCATCTATATCTTTGATTGCATCAACATATGATTGAATTTGCTCTGCATTTTCTGGAGTTAAAAGCTTAACCTGAAAAGGTACACCCTCAATCGGATTTTCTTCTTCATCTGAAATGTAGATTGTCAAATCCTTCTCAAGTGATTCACTTGTAATCACTACATTTTTGATTTCTGGTATGTAAACATCTTCTTTCTCGACAGGTGCCGCCTCTGCAACTTGCTCTTCCACAACCTGAACTTCCTCAGGCTTTGCGTTTGCTACATTGTAGATGCTATAGCCACCCACACCAACTGCAGTTGCGCCTACAGCTCCAGCTACAGCAAGACTTACAGTCCTGTGTGCGCCAAGAAATAACTTTACACCTTCCCATACTCCACTCATATCATTTCTCCCATACAATACTTAAATATTGTGCTCCTTACAATAATCCTTGAAAGAGCCGTTAACCTTATCCTTATCAGATAAAATCAGATCTGCCTCTGTCATTCCCTCTGGAATAGGCCACTGAACCCCGATATCAGGGTCGTTATACATAAGTCCGCCCTCATCATTTGGATGATAGAAATCAGTAACCTTATAGCAGAACTCTGCAAAATCACTAACAACTAAGAATCCATGAGCGAATCCCTTAGGAATCATAAACTGCTTTTTATTCTCTGCTGAAAGAAGAATTCCATAGTGCTGACCAAAAGTCTTAGAAACTTCTCTCAAATCCACTGCTACGTCATAAACCTCACCAGAGATAACTCTTACAAGCTTATCCTGTGAGTACTGCTTCTGAAAATGAAGACCACGAAGTACGCCCTTCTTTGAAGCAGACTGATTATCCTGCACAAACACATAATCAAGGCCTTCTGCCTTCATATCATTCTCATTATATGTCTCTACAAAATATCCTCTGTCATCACCAAAAACCTTTGGAGTGATAACACATAGGCCCTCGATACCGCCTACATTTTTTTCAACTGTTATTGCCATTGTAATTTTACTTCCTTATTTTTTTACACCTCATCAGTCACCTTCGGTGACAGCTTCCCCTTTCTAGGGGAAGCCTTTTATAAGCCGTTTGCTACGTCTACGAGATATTTGCCGTAGTCTGTTTTCATGAGAGGCTCAGCGAGCTTAAGAAGCTGCTCCTTGTCTATGAAGCCACGCTTGTATGCGATTTCCTCGATGCAAGATACGTACATACCCTGGCGCTTTTGGAATGTGCTTACGAATTCTGCAGCTGCAAGAAGCATGTCGTGGTTTCCTGTATCAAGCCATGCGAATCCACGGCCAAGTGTCTCAACGTGAAGATTTCCACGGTTTAAGTACTCGTTATTTACTGCTGTGATTTCAAGCTCACCACGAGCTGATGGCTTGATTGTCTTTGCAATTTCTACAACAGAATTGTCATAGAAGTAAAGACCTGGAACAGCGTAATTACTCTTTGGCTTTTCTGGCTTCTCTTCGATTGAAATAGCCACGCCGTTTTCATCAAACTCAACTACGCCATACTCTCTTGGGTCACGAACATAGTAACCAAAGATTGTTGCACCTGGCTCATTTTCTGTACGGTTAGCTGCTGAAAGAAGTACTTTCGAGAATGACTGACCATAGAAAATATTGTCGCCAAGTACAAGTGCTACTGCATCGTTTCCGATGAAATCTGCACCTATAATAAATGCCTCAGCAAGTCCGTTAGGAGCTTCCTGAACTGCATACTGAATGTCCATACCAAGCTGCTTACCATCACCGAGAAGCTCCTCAAATACTGGAAGATCTCTTGGTGTAGAGATAATCAAAACCTCGCGGATACCAGCAAGCATAAGTGTAGAAAGCGGATAATAAATCATTGGTTTATCATAGATAGGCATAATCTGCTTACTAATAGCCTTTGTAAGTGGATACAATCTTGTTCCAGAACCACCTGCTAAAATAATTCCCTTCATATTTTCCTCCTAAATACGCAATTGTTACGCCTACAATTGCTAACTTTACAATTCAACCTCTACGCAGGCCAACGCGGCTGCTACGACCTTGTCCATATCGTAGTATTTGTACTGGCCGAGGCGGCCTCCGAAGATTACGTTGTCTTCTTTTGATGCCTTTTCTGCATATTTTTCATATACTGCATTGTTCTTGTCGTTATTTACTGGGTAATAAGGCTCAACACCCGGCTTCCACTCTGATGAGTATTCCTTTGAAATGATTGTTGTTGGCTGCTTGCCAAATTCAAAGTGTTTGTGCTCAATGATTCGAGTGTAAGGCACATCCGCTGCTGTATAATTTACAACTGCATTGCCCTGATAGTTTTCTTCGTTAAGCTTTTCTGTTTCAAAACGAACTGAACGATATTCAAGTGGTCCGAAGCAGCTATCATAGTATTCATCAATCTGACCTGTAAATAAAAGCTTATCCCAAGAAACTTCACTGCCATCAACAAGCTTTCCTGACTCAGCCAGCTTAAAGTAATCCTGCTCAAGTACAACATCTGCTCCCTCAAGCATCTTCTCAACTATCTGTGTGTATCCGCCAATTGGAATCCCCTGGAATCTATCGTTGAAGTAGTTGTTATCGTAAGTAAATCTAAGTGGTAATCTCTTTATAATGAAAGCTGGAAGCTCGTCGCAAGGACGTCCCCACTGCTTCTGTGTATAGCCCTTAATGAGCTTTTCATATACATCAGTTCCTACAAGAGAAAGTGCCTGCTCTTCAAGATTCTTAGGCTCAGTAATGTTGAGTTCCTTAATCTGCTCGGCAATCTTTGCCTTAGCTTCTGCTGGAGTCTTGATACCCCACATCTTCGAAAATGTATTCATGTTGAATGGAAGATTGTAAAGCTCGTCTCCATAAACAGCAACTGGTGAATTGATGTAGTTATTGAACTCAGCGAACTGATTCATGTACTCCCAAATCTTCTTGTCGCTTGTGTGGAAGATATGAGCACCATATACATGTACATTGATGCCATCTTCTTCCTTTGTGTAAATATTTCCAGCAATGTGGTTGCGCTTGTCAATCACAAGAACTGATTTGCCGCGCTTCATAGCCTCGTAGGTAAATACCGCGCCGAAAAGACCGGAACCTACCACTAAGTAATCGTAATTCTTCAAGTTAACACCTCATCCGCCCCTACGGGGCACCTTCCCCTCAAGGGGAAGGCTTTTTATTTATCTTTGTACATATCGTTGTAGTATTTCTGATAGTCGCCAGATGTTACATTCTTCATCCAATCCTCGTGCTCGAAGAACCACTTGATTGTCTTCTTAATTCCTTCTTCGAAGCATGTTTCTGGATACCAGCCTACTGCTTCCTTAATCTTATCTGGAGCGATTGCGTAACGACGGTCATGTCCCTTACGGTCTGTTACGTACTTGATAAGGTTCTCAGATACGAGCTCCTTACGTGGGTCGCCCTCTGGAAGCATCTCCTGAAGTGTATCAAGGATGATGTGGATGATCTGGATGTTCTGCTTTTCATTATGTCCACCGATGTTGTATGTCTCGAAAAGCTTGCCCTGCTCCTGAACCATATCGATTCCCTTAGCATGATCTTCTACGAATAACCAGTCACGTACGTTCTTACCATCACCGTATACAGGAAGGTCCTTGCCCTGAAGTGCATTGTTGATGATAAGTGGGATAAGCTTCTCAGGGAACTGGTAAGGGCCATAGTTATTAGAGCAGTTTGTAATGTTTGCTGGGAACTTATATGTATCCATGTAAGCCTTTACAAGCATGTCTGATGAAGCCTTTGAAGCTGAGTATGGTGAATGTGGATCGTATGGGCTTGTCTCATAGAAGAAAGCGTTATCATCATCTGGAAGTGATCCATAAACTTCGTCAGTAGAAACGTGAAGGAACTTCTTACCTTCCTTGAATGTGCCATCCTCAAGCTCCCAAGCTTCCTTTGCACAGTTAAGCATTACAGCTGTACCAAGTACATTTGTCTGTACGAAAACTTCTGGGTTCTTGATTGAACGGTCTACGTGTGACTCTGCAGCAAAATGAACAACTCTATCAATATCGTTCTCTGCAAAAATCTTGCGGATAGCTTCCTTATCGCAGATATCAGCCTTAACGAATGTGTAGTTATCGCGATTCTCAACATCCTTGAGGTTCTCAAGGTTACCCGCGTATGTAAGCTTATCTACGTTGATGATGCGAATCTCGTTATCATACTTCTTAAACATGTAATGAATGTAGTTACTTCCGATGAAGCCTGCTCCACCTGTTACTAAATATGTTCTCATTTTTAATCCTTTCTCGGATTTTCATTTAAGTTTTTTCTCGGATGTTACGCTCTCAAGCCTGTCCAAACTCCGCTCGACAGCACGTCTCGCTTGAGCTTTGGCCAGAGCTTTATAGCTACATCCTATTTATAATATATGATGAAAATCCTATTCAAAATCTTAATCAGTTTTATTTATAATAATTGTTCATTCGAACAACGATTAACGTTTTGCGATATGCCTTTACGCCAAATATTCGCGGAGTGCGTCGTGCCAGTCGGCCATGCGGTAGTCGCTTGTGAGGCGAAGCATGTAGTTATCCAAAATGCTGTAGTGCGGTCTATCGGCACTGGCAGGATTCATGCGCTTGTATTCATCGCTAGTGACATGGTTGACCTTTGCATTGATGCCCTTAAGCTTGAAGATTTCTTCTGTGAAATCTGCCCAGTTGGTATCGCCTTCGCATGTGCCATGGAAGATTCCATAGTTTTCTGTAGGCTCAAGATGATGGATGAGTCTAGCAAGCTCTGCAGCTGATGTAGGTGAACCAAGCTGGTCGCAAACAACTGAAAGTTCATCATGTGTCTCTGCTAATGAAAGCATCGTCTTGACGAAATTCTTGCCATCGCCATAAAGCCATGCTGTACGAACGATGAACCATTTCTCGGCAAACTGCTGAACAAATTTCTCGCCTTCGTACTTTGTCTTGCCGTATGCACTGATTGGCGCTGGCTGGTCAAACTCTGTGATTGGCTTTGATGCATTGCCAGGGAAAACATAATCTGTACTGACATGCACAAGCTTTGCTCCAACCTTTGTAGCGGCAATTGCAAGGTTTCTAGGGCCAAGTGCATTAAGCTTGTATGCAAAATCCCAATCCTTCTCGCAACCATCTACATTTGTAGCGGCAGCACAATTGATGATTACATCTGGCTTTTTCTCTTCAACGAATGAAAGAACCTCATTCAAATCCATAATGTTGAGAGGTGAAATCTTTTCTCCCTCTACTACATCTGTAAGGATAAACTCTACTTCATCCTTGTACTCTTCCTGTATTGCACGACCAAGCTGACCGTTACAACCAGTCACTAAAATCTTTCTCATTTCTTATACATAGTCCTTTGCTATTTTGATAAGACGATTGTATGCGCTGAACATACCACGGATAGAAGCACGTGTGATGTTTGAACTTACGCCTACACCAAATGTGGTATTGCCGTGTCTCTCGTCTCTCATTTCTATATAAGCAGCAGCCTTTGCACCTGAGCCCTGTGATTGAGCAAGTGTATGCTCAGTATAGTCGATAAGTGTAAAGTCTAACTCTGGTACGCACTGCTTAATTGCAAGCTTAACAGCATCGATAGGTCCGTTACCTTCAGCCTCTGAGTGGAATTTCTCACCATTGTAGCTGAAGTCAAGAACTGCAACTGTATCGTCTGTTTCCTTGTCATCCTTAATAACCACATACTCAAGTGTAAGTGGCTCTTTATTCTCAAGATACTGAGACTTGAATGCTTCCATAATGCGCTGTGGTGTAACTTCGCCACCCTGCTTTTCAGAAATTCGCTGAACAACATCAGCGAATTCACGCTGCATCTTCTTTGGAAGCTTGTAGCCATATACTGTGTCCATAACAAAGGCAACTCCGCCCTTGCCAGACTGGCTGTTGATACGAACCACTGGCTCGTACTTACGTCCGATATCTGCAGGATCGATTGGAAGATATGGAACCTCCCAGTACATGTTGTTGCGATCCTTCATTGCACGAACGCCCTTATTTATAGCATCCTGGTGTGAACCAGAGAATGCAGTAAACACAAGCTCACCAGCATAAGGGTGTCTTGCGTCTGTTGGCATTTTAGTAACTCTTTCGCATACTTCAACGATTTCTTTGATGTCGTCAAGATTAAGCTCTGGGTTTACGCCCTGTGAAAACATATTGTATGCGATTGTAAGAATATCTACATTACCTGTGCGCTCACCATTACCAAGAAGTGTTCCCTCTACTCTGTCTGCTCCAGCAAGAAGACCAAGCTCTGTAATAGCAACGCCTGTACCTCTATCATTATGTGGGTGAATTGAAAGGATGATGTTTTCTCTATCTTTAAAGTGTGTACTCATCCACTCAATCTGATCCGCATATACGTTAGGTGTGTTCATCTCTACTGTTGCAGGTAAGTTAAAAATAATCGGAGCATCTGTTGCATGATCCCATGTATCCTGAACTGCTGTACAGATATCAAGAGCAAATTCTACTTCAGTACCAGTAAATGATTCTGGAGAATATTCAAGCTGAAGATTGCCATCATATCTATCAAGTCTATCTTTAACCATCTGAGTACCTGCTTTAGCAATCTTGATGATTTCATCTTTATCTGCATTGAACACAACATCACGCTGTAATGTAGATGTCGAGTTGTAAATATGGAAAATAACATTTGGGATTCCCTGAATAGCCTCAAATGTACGATCTATAAGCTCTTCACGACACTGTGAAAGCACCTGAACCTTAACATCTGAAGGAATCTTATTTTCCTTAACAAGTTTTCTTAAAAAATCATATTCAATTTGGCTTGCTGCGGGAAAGCCAATCTCTATCTCTTTAAATCCAAGTTTTAGTAGGAGGTCGAATAGTTCCATTTTCTCGTCAACATTCATTGGTTCGACGAGAGCCTGATTGCCGTCACGTAGATCAACTGAACACCATAGTGGAGCTTTTGTGATCTGTTTTTCTGGCCATGTACGCTCAGGAAACTTTAACACTGGGTTCGCTTTGTAACGCTTGTAGTTTAACATTATTCTTCCTCCTTATTCTGCGTCTAGCTTGCTCATTCAAGTCTGTGGCTCGGCTGTTACGCTCTCAAGCCTGTCCAAACTCCGCTCGACAACACGTCTCGCTTGAGCTTTGGCCAGAGCTTTATAGCTACAGCCTACTGTTAATCATTCTTAAGCAAGCTTTTTTTAGTATATGTATATAAATCTAATGATTTAACTACACGATTTTTTTATACGAATTTTATTCGCCTAAGCCTCCTTCGATGGATGCTACGAGGTCTGATAGCGCTGCCTCTTCGTCATCACCATCACAGCTTAGTTCTATTTCCTCTCCAGACTTCACACAAGCGCCCAGAACACTGAGCACTGATTTGGCATTTGCCTCATAGTGATTGTCTGTAGTAAATGTAACCTTACTATTGTATTTCATAGCTGTCTCGCACAATACTCCCGCTGGTCTTAAGTGCAAGCCAGTAGCATTTACTATCTTAACTTTTTTAGAAACCATATCAAAAATCCTAGTTTATGACAAATTCTACATTAACAATCATTATGGCTCTTTCAGTCACTAGATGTTCCTTACAGAGCATAATAGATTGTTAATTGAATTTGATTATATTTATAACATTGTTTTAGTAATAAGCTCTGCTAAAGCTTTTGCGTCGGCATCGATTTCTGCCTGATTCTTACCCTCGATCATAACACGTACAAGTGGTTCTGTACCTGATGGGCGGATGAGAACTCTTCCTTCGCCGGCAAATTTCTGCTCGAGCTTTTCGATAGCCTGTGCTATCTCAGGATATTCCATATAGCTCTCTTTCTTGTGGTTTGGAACCTTTGCATTTACAAGAGCCTGTGGAAGTACCTCCATAATAGATGCAAGTGATGACAATGACTCGCCTGTCTCTACCATTACGCGAAGTAGGTGAAGAGCTGATAACAAACCATCACCTGTTGTATTATCGTCAAGGAAAATGACATGTCCACTCTGCTCGCCGCCGATGTTGTAGCCATTAGCAAGCATGTTTTCTAATACATATCTATCTCCAACCTTTGTTGATTCAACGTTGATTCCCTGCTCCTTAGCCATAAGTGTGAAGCCAAGGTTTGTCATAACTGTAACAACGCATGTGTTCTTCTTAAGTGTGCCCTTGTCCTTCATGTGCTTTGAACAGATGGCCATAACCTGGTCACCATCAACAAGATGTCCCTTTTCATCAACTGCAAGCATTCTATCTGCATCACCATCGAAAGCAAGACCAACTGCTGCGTTTTCAGCAACAACTCTAGCCTTAAGCTCATCCATGTGTGTAGAACCGCAGTTACTATTGATGTTTGTTCCATCAGGGTTGTTGTGAATTGTGATTAATTCAGCACCCATTTCTGAAAGACATGCTACAGATGTTCTGTAAGATGCACCCTCTGCGCAGTCAATAACAATCTTTAATCCTGATAAATCCATTGGTACTGTCTGCTTTAAGAAATCAACATACTCTCTACCAAGATCAAATCTATAATCAATTTTTCCGATTTCAGCGCCTGTTGGAAGGTTAACTCCCTTCATATCACTTTCGATAAGCGCCTGGATTTCATCCTCCAATGCATCTGAAAGCTTGAAGCCTTCGCCATTGAAGAACTTGATTCCGTTGAACTCCATTGGGTTGTGGCTGGCAGAAATAACAACTCCTGCATCAACCTTGTGCTTACGTGTAAGGTAAGCGATTGCTGGTGTTGGTAACACTCCAACATAAACTGCATTAGCACCAACTGAGCAGATACCACTCATAAGTGCAGATGCAAGCATTGTGCCAGAAATTCTAGTATCACAACCTACGATGATTGTAGGCTGATGTGAAGCCTCTTTAGTCAAAACATATGCGCCTGCCTGACCAAGTGACTTTGCAAGCTCAATAGTAAGTTCTGAGCCAGCAACTCCTCTGACTCCATCTGTTCCAAATAATCTTCCCATGTTACTCCTCTTTTTCCTTTGATGATGAGTCTGAACTCTCTGATTTTTCAGTAGCGACAACATCAACTGTCACCGATGTGTTTTGGATGGTGAGTCCTTCTGTATTTTCAAACTGTACCACAGCGCTTTGTCCTTCACCGACTGTCAAACTTGAACAATCAATAGTTCCTTTGATTTTGCTTGTATCAAGATTTGATAAAGCAGACTCAGTGCCAAATACATTAACTGTAAGGCTCTTTGTGGTAACTGCAACTGCAATTCCTTCAGGAATATTGGTAAGTTCTATATTGTCAGCGGATATATCCGCAGTGGAAGCTGTCTGTCCAGACATAAGTACGTAAATAGTAACCTTTGAGCTCGAGCCCTCTGTTAGAGTGACATTAGCAGGTATGTACGAACTTATATCGACTGTTGTGGTAAATGATCCTGTCAGATCAGATAAGTTGATAACTGAATCTGGAATAGTGATGCTAGTAACATCATTTAAGGCGCTAGCCTCTCCAATTATCATTACTGATGAAGGGTCTGTCTTTATTGAATCAAGTGAAAGACCATCAGGCAATGTGCCACTTGTCTTTACAACGATATCTACTGTTTTAGTGTTGGCAAACACTACACTAACTCCAACGGTTGAAACCGAAAGAGTAAGCTCCTTTGAATCTACCTCATCACCAGATGCATTGTAGAACTTAGGAATAACGCTCTCTGTAAAATTGTTAGTTACACCTGTAATATTTGCAGTAGCTGTAACTGTTTCGATTGTAGATACAACTTCTTCAGGACCTGTTACTGTGATTACAGTAGGACTACAAGTAACAGAATCTACTGCAAGGCCGGCTTCAAGAGTACCTGTTGTCTGGGCATTGATAACAAAACGCTGTGTCTGCTCATCCTCAAGCTCTACATACAGATAATTCTGTCTGCTGGAAATAGTGATGTAGTTAGCATATGTTTTAGCGCTAATAGTTACAGGAATGCGCTCTTCATTTTCCAAATTGTTCATATCTGCAACTGCAGAAAAATCTGATGGAGAAAGCTTTTCTATAATAGAACGCTTTGCTGTCACTCTGAAGCTTACAGTGTTAACTCCATCTTTTATCTCATATAGCTTTCCTGCTGATTTAAGAACATCCTCATTGGTAACAGTTACAACCGATGTGAAGGTCCTAGTCTGGGTTGGGTCATCGATGTTGACAACCACAAGCCATAACAAGAAAGCAAAGACAAATGCTAGTATTTTTAATCCGACGTCCTTTGTGAGGGCATTAATTATCTTCTGCTTCATGCTAACCCTCCTTCTCCGCCGCGTTTTGCTCTTCCTTGTCAGGATTCTGAATCTTCTTGAGCTCAGCAATAAGCTCATCTTCTTTTACATCCCTGACAATCTTGCCTTCGCGAGCATATGAAACAGTACCTGTCTCCTCGGAAACGACGATTGTAAGGGAATCAGAAACCTCACTAATACCAACCGCAGCTCTATGTCTAGTACCTAAATCCTTTGACAAAGCCATGTTATCTGACAAAGGTAAATAGCATGTAGCAGAAACAACTCTGTCGCCACGAACTATAACCGCTCCATCATGAAGTGGTGTGTTCTTTTCAAAAATATTTATAAGAAGCTGTCTTGTTACGAGAGCATCAAGATTAATACCTGTTCTCTCGAATTCAGTCAGCTGCATGTCGTTTTCAACTACGATTAACGCACCAGTCTTTACAGCCCCCATCTCGTAGCAGGCTGTAACCATACCTGTGATGGTAGAATCATCAAATTTCTTGGCACCAGTCTTGAGAAGATTCCATGTGAAGATAGATGTAATCTTACGTCTCCCGATTTGTTCGAGGGCTCTTCTGAGCTCTGGCTGGAATACGACGATGAGCACAGTGACCGCAACCGAAACTAGCTTTTCGCCTAACCAAAGGATTGTGTTCATCTGGAAGATGGCTGCAAGCACAAAAAACAGCATGATAATCAGGACACCTCTAATAAGCATCCAAACCCTGCTGTTTTTCACCCAAACTAATAGATGATACATAAAGTATGCAATTATGACAATTTCAATAATATCTGTAATGGATACATCTGGAATATTTACATTGAAATAATCATCGATGAAGGCATCTACAGCATTGACAAAATCAACCACTATATCTTCTTAACCTCTTTCTCTTCTTCTACAATTCTAATCTTAGGAACAGCAGTTACATAATAGTAGTAATCATCATCCTCAAACTGAACCTTTTCTATTCTGGAATAATCCAAATCAAGAATGAAGTAATTAAGAATAATTCCAACGATAATAACAAAAATATTTCCAAGTACAAGCCCTGGAATTTCCGCCTTTTGGCTAGTAAGTGAATAGCCAGCAAGCATGATTATAAATTCAACTCCAACGCCAACAAGGTTAGCAACAATCCAAGACATATTGATATTGGACTGACGGAGCATATAAACAACTAAAAACATAGCAGCCATTGCCACCAGGAAGAAGTAAAACATCTTACTTCTAAGAAGCTGCTCGTTAAGTAAAGTGATAACAGAAACATCTGATGTCTCATCAACGATTGCCGCTGCATTATCCTTTACAATATGAAGATAATAAGCAGTAACACTACCGCAAAGTACCGCGCAAATCTCATTAATATTTGATAGCAAACCTGAGCCAAGGGCCATTACATATGGCGCATTAAATGAATAGCACATAGGTACCATCGCTACATTATAAGTGTTTTTGCTTCTAAAATATGCACAAACAAGGTAAGACACTATCACAAGTGCCAATCCAACTAATGCTGTCTGAGCGCCAAGCTCCAGCAAATCAATAAGCAAAACTATTGTCAATACAATGGAAACTCCCTGAATTGGGAAAAATGCACAAACAAGTGCTATTAAAACAGAAATCCACCACTTACTGATAGTTTCGTTGTATCCAAAATTAACCTTGATGCACATCAAACCTATAAATGCAACAAGAGCACTCCATATCTTCAAGAAAAGCATTTCTCGGGAGAGAATATACCTTCTAATATCATCTCTGAATCTAATAAATGCGTTCATTATTTTCCCTCTAGTCTATGTCTTCTATATTTCTAGCAAGAAGCGGCCTGGTTTCTCTGGCTTCGTCTTCGTACATAAGATTAAGCTTGGAATATTTGTTAGCAAGCTCCTTAATAAGCCTCTTGCCTTTTCGGTATTGCTTGGCAGCGCGACGTCTGGTGTTGTGCACATGAATAATGATATAAAGGGCGTATGCCAAAAGGCCTGCCAATATCATAAGTAGAATGTACATAGTAGTGATGTTTTCCAAAACATTACCGGCAATATACAAAACAATACCTATATATATAACTGCAAAGAACAATGTACCTGTGAGGAAACCTCCCCAGCCATGAAGCGCAACATATTCCTTTTTCGAATAGCGCAGCATAGGCTGATATTCAGGTCCAAGCTCCTTTTCGAATATAGCCATAGACGTCATATGTCTGACGCGATCTTCGTTAATCAAAGCTTTTCTCCTTTATAGGAACAAATTTATTCAGAATGAGTATATCACAAAATGTCAATAAAAAGAAATACCTACAAGCTTTTGCTTGTAGGTATTGATATTTGTGCAATATATTTTTATTTCTCCAAGAAACGCATCTTGTTTTTGTTCTCTTTTTTTGCTGGCTTTGGAGGCTCTGGAGCCTTTGGCTTTTCAATAGATTTTGATAAAGCGTTAGCCATAGTATTCTTGCAGTTCTCACAGAATCTTCCTGTTCTAATTGTAGCGCCGCAGTTTTCACATTCGATTCCAATATCAGAATCCTCTGTAAACTGCAATCTTTCCTCACGTATCCACTGGCGAATCTGATTAGTTGTAACTTCATTTTTATCAGCAATTTCCTGTATAGACGCTCTTGGATTTTCCCTAATAAACTCTTTTACGTTCTGAAACTTTTTTTCATTTTCTTCTCTACAAGCCGGACATATATTTATGCCACCGCCCATGTAATTGAATAATCTTCCACAACTTCTACAATTACGAACATCCATAGGTAATACCTCCTGTTAAGCTACTGCATTTCGCCTATGCAGACACATAGCCCATAAACTTCATCTACTCCCCCTGCTTTTAGCACTTTAGCAACCTCATCGATTGTTGTTCCAGTTGTATAAATATCATCAACTATAAGCACTTTTCTAAATTGTACAACATTTTCTTCTAATATAAAAGCTTTTAACAAATTTTTCTTTCTTTTTACACGATTTAACTGTTTCATAGCAGTTGTATTTACATCTCGTCTGACAATTTTATCCATAGTTGGAATCCTGGTAAGTTCACTCAGTGCTCTTGCAAATACTTCAGCCTGATTATAACCACGCTTTCTTTTCTTCTTTTCATACATGGGCACTGGAATAATCGCTTCTATATTTTTCGCTTTCATCCATGGGCCATATTGCTTTACTGCAAACTTTGCATAGCACCTTGCATAATTCCTTCTATTAGCATATTTAAAGCGATACATGGAGTTTTTCATGTTGCCTGTATATCTAAACACAGCCTTTGATTGATCAAACACGTGGGCTCCATCTTTACAGTTAATACAATACACCTGGGACTTATCCCTCATAGGGACGCCGCATTTCATACAATAATCTGAGCCAATGAGCTTTACACTCTTACTGCATTTCTTGCAAATACCCACTTCTTTTTCTAATTTTGATAAAACTTTATCGCATACAACACATCGTTTTGGGTACAATAACCCTAGGCAAAAGCCTATAATACCCTTTATAATATGATTCATCGAATTTCTCACCTATTTTATTGACTAATTCGGGATTTGAAACTATCATTTAATAACTGATGTTTCGAAAGGAAAGATATGAAAAATAAAATTTTAAGCACATTACTTGCTTTAACATTGGGATTTTCACTTGTCGCTTGTGGCAGCAAGTCAGACTCAAAGCCTGAAAACGAAAAAACAGAAGAATCCGAATCGGATTCATATCAATATAATATATCAGCACTTTTATCAGAAGACAACACTTACGATCAAATTCTTTTACAGGGTTTTACTGATGCGTTGTCAGATTATATCGGAGAGGAGCACTTCACCATCACTACCAGCTCTGTTTCAAAGGACGCTTCAAGTGAAGACATTGCAAACGCTGCAATCGCTTCATCACCTGATATGATTTTTACAACTGGCAAGCCTACTTTACAGGCAGCCACTGATAACACTGATACTATTCCAATCATCGCCACAGGCATTATTGATTTTAAGGGAACGTTGCACATACCTAGTCTTAATGGTAAGTCTTGGGACAAGACCACAGGCACTAATGTCACTGGTATCAGCAGTAAGCCAAGCATCGTAGATCAGGTTTCTCTTATGATAGAAGCTACAGATAATCTCGAGACTGTCGGTATCCTGTTTTCACCAGAAGACACAGATGCCATCTATCAAAATGAAATCTTCGAAGCTTATCTGGATCAGGCAGGTATCCCTTGGAAGGAATATCTAATCCCTGCAACCAACACTACTATTAAAGGTTCAGAAGGGCATTCTTCAATAGCACTTAGCCCTAGTAAGTTTGTTGCTTTCTCTGCAAAGGAAGGCATGGACAACAGTGTAGAGCCTCTTGGAGATGATACAATTTTAGGATTGAATTCACCTTCATCTACTCGAGTAGCTCTCGTATCTGAGTTCTGGACTGGAGGCAAGACTAAACCTAAAACAGACGATGATGAATCAGACACTGATACGAAATCAAATGATGAGGAGGATTCTGCCTCTTCAGAAGAAACTGACACAGAAGAAAAGATTGATGTATCTGAAGAATACGATTCAGACACTACTATAGAAGAAAGAATCGCAGATGTTTGCGATGAATGTTCTGTTATTTATGTTCCATTTGGAAGCATGCTCACAGATCAGATGGATTCCATTGGCAAGGTAGCCGAAGAGTCCGATGTTGTAATTGTAGCTGGCGATACTCAGATTGGTGAGAACGCATTAGTAACTCTTTTCTCTGACCCATATTCACTTGGATATGACGCCGGAAAGAAAGCTGTTCGAGTATTCAATGGAGACGATATTTCCACAATCAAGGTGGGATACGGAGATTCAGACGATTCTATAAAGCTTTATAATGGAGAGATTGCTAAGGAATTTGGCATTGAATTTCCTAAATCATTTAGTGAATTTAATGAATTCTTAAGTTCATACAAATACGGAAGCAATACAGCAAGATATTCACTAGCTGAATAATAATACCCCGATTAGTCATTAAAACTAATCGGGGTATTTTACATAAGATTAACTATTTTAAAATTTCTACTGATTCTACATTTCCATCTGCATCAAAAGTTACAGCTACCTGAGTACCAGTACTTATACTTGAAAGTGATACTTCCATATCTCCTTCTGCTGGCTTTTGATCCTGGCCGCCCTGTGGCATATCAGCTGGTGCATCTCCATCTGGAGCCTCACCTTCTGGCGCCTGCCCCTGTGGCATATCTGCTGGAGCTTCTGTCTCATCTGAAGTCTCTTCTGAAGTCTCTTCTGAAGATTCTTCTGTTGTGTCCTCTGTTGTCTCCTCTGTCGCTTCTGTATCTTCTGTTGTTGAATCTTCCTCTACATTTGCATCATCTGGTTTTGCTGGAGCTTCTCCATCTGGTGCCTCTCCTTCTGGTGCGCCGCCTTCAGGTGCTTGTCCGTCCTGCTTTCCGCCTCCCATAGCTGCCATCTTATAAACAGTGTTATCGCTGACTGTGATTTCTGCTGTCTCATCGCCAAGTGTCAATTCATTATCAGCATATGTGCCAACAGTAATTGTAAACCCATCATCGCTTACAGCAGTAACCTCCCCGTAAATTGTCTCGCTTGCATAAGCCGTGGTGGAATCTGCCCCACAAGCTATTAATGAACCGCATGCCATTGCTGCAGCCATCATTAATGCAGTAACCTTTTTTCTCATTTTTCTAGTCCTCCAATTCTGCGCCAGAAATATTCTGGTGGTCAATATATTTTTCGCGCTCTAACCGTAGCGCCGTTACGAGTTATAGTTAATCACTCATATGTGAAGACTAGCTTGATATAAAAGTGAAGATTAGGTGACAGGAAGGTAAAAAGTATTAGTGGCTGTGTAGAAATGCTAGATATTGGAAATTATCAGAATTTTTTACTAAATCTAGGGGGTTTTCAAAATACTTGACTTATGGTATTATGATAGTAACTATAAGTATACATATATCTATGCCCTGGCGGAGACAAAGGATTGTCGATGGCATAATTTCAAGGAAGAAAGGAGGGGCGTCTTATGGCACGCATTGATGCTGCGTACAATTATTTCATGACAACCTATGGCGATAACATAGGTAATCGTTACGAATCTCATAAGAAGAGCGAATTGCGCGATACGTACAATAAAATAGTGAAAGCCAACAAAGATTCTCCTCTTTATAAGATTAAGGACACTGATGACATGGGTCAGTTTGCGATTGATATTAAAGAGCATGCTAATTCTATGGCACTTTCAGTATCTAATCTGTCTTCTGCCGGTGAGGATATTTCTTCAATATTGGAAAAGAGAATTGCTTCTTCATCTGATAATGATTCAGTTGAGGCTCTCTACGTAGGTGACAATAATTCATCTGCTGAAAGCTTCGCTATCGAAGTTGATTCACTTGCCAAGCCGCAGATCAACACAGGTAATTTCCTTGTTAGAGATGGACATGATTTTGCCGAAGGCCAGTATTCATTCGATTTAGACATTAGGAACCACTCTTACGAGTTCCAGTTTAATGTTAACAGAGGCGAAAGCAACCTCAATGTTCAAAACAAGATTGTGCGCCTGCTTAATACATCTGATGTTGGTTTATCAGCAAGCCTGATCACCAACACAGCTTCCAACTCAAGCGCTATTCAGATTACCTCAAAGGCTACGGGTCTTTCTGAAGATGAAAGCTCATTGTTCAATATCTCCTCTACTATTTCATGGAGAGAATTGAACACTTTGGGTATCGACCGCGTAACGCAGCCAGCCAGCAACTCAAGCTTTAAGCTAAACGGCAATGCTCACGAGTCATTATCCAACACCTTCACCGTTAACAAGGCCTTCGAATTAATTCTTAAGGCTCCTTCAAACGAGCCTGTTCAGATTGGATTAATGAACGATACCGAAGCCCTCTCTAATGGTGTTAATCAGCTTTTGGACAGCTACAATGGAATGATTGATGTTGGATTGAAATACAATGGTGCACACCAGAATCGTACATTATTTAATGAGATTTCTTCCATCGCCAAGAATCAATCTGAGAGCCTTACAAAGGTTGGAATTAGTTCTGATACATTAGGACACTTAGAATTAGACAAGGATACATTATCAGACATCATCAACAGTGGTGAACGTGACAATGCATTCTCAACACTGAACGAACTTAAAGAATCCATCAGCAAAGCTGCTACGAAAGCCTCTATCAACCCAATGGCATACGTAGACAAGGCTGTTGTAGAATACAAGAATCCTGGCAAATCACTAGCTGCACCTTATGCGGCTAGCCAGTACTCCGGAATGATGGTAAATTTTGGTCTCTGATAAACCTACGCCCCTGTTACATTCACAAGCCTTAAGTTTCTCCGCTCATCTAACACGATTCGCTTGAGAAACCTAAGAGCTTGTGAACTACAGGGGCTCACTTTTTATCACATCCAAAATTTGTTCGACACGTGATTCATATCCACAATTTTCTTGGACGTATTCACGACCTGCTGCTGCAATGTGCTCACGTTCGGTTTCGTGGCGTATATAATAATCTACTTTTTCGTAGAGGTCTTCGTTGCTGTAGTACCAGACCAGGTGTTTTTCATTTTCAAAAAACATTGGTAATTCTGCCTGGAAATTGGTGAGGCAGAATCCCCCAGCTCCTAATATATCGTAAATGCGAAGTGGCACTCCACTTTTTATATTCGGTATTGTCATATTCAGATTGATCTTAGAATCTCTAAATACGAATGGCATTTCGCTCCAGTAATCCACGCTCCCCTTATACTTAACCCTAAGCAAATCATTTGTGTTTGAGTTGGTGTAGATACTCACATCATGATGCTTCGACAAATCTACTAGTATTCGACGACGCTGCTTTTGAGCAATCTTAAATCCCAAGGTGGTCACCGAAAATATCAAATTCAAATCTGACAACGAATCCTCTGATTTTTCCAACTCAAAATAGTTTTCAAGCTCCATCAATATTTCTGGAGTAAGCATTCTATCGATTATATTCATGCCCTGCAAATCCCGCTGGGCTTCCATCAGCGCCTCAAAATATCCTCTTAGATACTCAGGCAAAGTGTATTCCAACTTATCGTAAGAATTCTTTTCATAAAGAGATCCAACAAAGCTTATCTCATTTGAAAAATCCTGCTGATGCTTCGTATTTGCGAACAGATAATCCAAGCGACCACAATCAACCGCAAGAGGCAGGTGATATACATGTTCCACTCCCATCCCTTTGAATTCTTCCACATTGGTCAAATCAAAAAGAAATATCCTGTTCACATCATTGAATACTGATTGATGATACATCGAAATCAAAGGATTGTCGCAACTCCAGCACACATACAAAAGCCCGCACTCCTGGCACACATTCGAAATAAGCGGAAAATAATTCACCGTAAACAAAAACTCAAAGCTTTCCGCCCGAACAATCCCTCTCAACTTTTCGGCGAACTCCTCGTCCACATCATAATTAAGAAGGTCCTGCCAGACCTCCTTAACCTCATATCCCATCGATTCAAATGTACACTTAATATCCTTGTAGTTGTACGCCTTCCAGCGATACATAAGTATTTTATTCATCAATATAGTGAATCTCTTTTTGATACTGCTTCCATAAATCTATGTATTCTTCTACTGCGACCTGCATTACTGCCAAAATATGTCTCAATATCTTTGCAGGTACTTTACTATTATTATTCTCTAATTTAAATGAATGATTCTTAAGAATCCAGATTTTAGTTGCATTCATTGAAGGTTTTCCTTCTGCAATATGAAAATGAATTGGCTCATTATTTTCATTAGACCAAAAATAAACATACCAACCATCATATCTGATATATACTGGCATTAGACAACATCCTCCAAATTATCAAGTGTTCTAAAGTATGAAATAGTAGGATATATTTTCTTAAACTCCTCAATAAAGTAATTTGTTTTCTCTTCATTATCAGAAAAATTATTATGAATCACTTCGCCACTATTTGAAATTAGAATTGACATTGCGGTGTCTATTTCCTCAAATGCAACATCCTCGTCTGAGTATGTTATCAATATACCGTTTTTCTCACAATATTCTTGTCTCATATATACACCTCATAATCTTTCATATCACAATTGAACCTATATATGTAGTGTATCAACTCCAAATGTATTCTGCAATATTTCAACCAACTGCTTGTATGTAGCCACCGCCTCATCTGTTCGTCCGGCGGCATCAAGCTCTGCGATTTGCGTAAGTACGGATTCCTCCAGCCTGTACATTTCGTTGAATTTATCAGGGTCGGCATCCCTTGCGGTGAACAGCTTGATTCGCTCTTGATATAGACGAGAAAGCTCGCTAAGGGCGTTATTCATTCGGTTGCGAAGCCCAAATAGGTTTTTCAGAGTTTTGAGGGCAGCCGCATAGTCTCTGTCTGCAAGTTCCATAAACTGCTGCAAACCTTGTCCAAGCATAGTTGCATCAGCTAGTGGCTCCTCGTCGCCTTCCTCCAAAAGCCATGAATCATGCTTCTGTTGGAATGTGATTGTCATATCAGCATACTGTGACAGGTTATCTATCAGCTCTCGGTAGCTGTCCCAGGTCTCGATGCCGTTAAATTCTTTTTCCATCAGCCTGATATCTACGAATAATCGTATTTCCTGCTCTCCTGCTGTGGTCTTGAAGGCCTGGGCAATCTTTTCCAATTCCTCTGGCGACATCACTACAGAAGCTCGCTCAATCATACTTTCTATCAGGTTCCTGAATCCGTTGTTAGTAAAGAACTTGTTAAAAACATCTCGCAATTCTTTCTTATATCCGATTTCAGAGGCCTTTGTTATAATCTCCGACATGAATCCTCTGTTCAATCTGACCACTCTATCATTCCAAGATATCTTGCGATAATAGCGAGTCAGCGCAGAATAGTCATCCTTTTCCAATCCCAAGGTCATCAGGAAGCAGTAAATCATATTTAGTTTAGTTGATGTAAATGCCTCTGATGCAAAAAGTCCACCTTGAACAAACATCAGTGCTCTATCTTTTCCTACTTTTTCGTATGACTTTAGATAGTATTCGCCAGCTCTAATGCACTCCTCATTATTTCTATCCTTAAAAAATATGGTCGCAGCGTAATATGCTAAAAATGCCAGTGGCAACTGTAAGATAGTCGGCTTTTGGGCCTGCATATTGTACAAATCAATTAATTCATCATGCCTTCCTAGCTCGTGTAAAGCTATAGCCATTCCGCAGATAAAGCTACCTCTATATCTTATGTTTTCATTTTCCTCTTCGGCATTATAGATGCTTGCGCGCTCAAAGCCATCCTTGCATACTTCATAAAGCTTTTCATAATCATGAATCGACTTATATTCCTGGGCAATCTGATATGGCCATCTGAAGTTGTTTGGATCCTCATCAATCATTTCCTGCAAAAGTGGGATGTTACGCATTGAGTGAGCTACATTGTCCTCATCACTTGTGTACACGTAGCCAAAGTGTCCCGCTTGAGCATCCATAAACATGGCATTGCCGTAGGATGGTTCGATATATTCATGCACCATTCCAATAAATCTAGTTTCTGGTGTCACAGTACACATTCGCACAACCTCGATATCGTTGTACTCCTTGCCCTCGAAATCAAGATAGTTTCGTTGGAAATATCCACCAATGTTATAAGTTACGCAATCTGGACGCTTGAAAAAACTGATGATATATTTCGTATCTAAAAACCATTCATCATCGTCTATAAACAGAAACATCTTTCCATTGGCCTGGTCTAGCTGGAAATTTCTGGCTTTAGCAAAATCATTGCACCACTTGAATTCAAAGACTTCATCTGCATACTTTTCAATTATCGCTCTCGTATCTGGACTGCAGCCAGTATCCACCACTTGAATCTCCGAATCAATTGCCTCGCGAATAGGCATCAAAGATTTAAGACAGCGCTCCGTGGTATCTGCCCTGCCACAACATAAAAGCGATATTGTCAGTAACTTGGTCTTTGGCTTATTATTCATGCGTCTCCCCCATAATCTGAAGAAGGCTCGTCATTTGACGAGCCTTACATTTCTTTATTTGTATGTTCCAATTACAAGTGGTCTGTACATTTCCTCACCCTCTACAAGACCTTCTACCTTGCCTAAGCAGCTATCAATCAATCGATTGATTTCCCCAGCTACTATTGCCTTCTCCCCTGGTGCTTCAACTAAACCTCTGAAATCGTAAACATCAATACTCTTGATTTCGATTATTCTGTTTTCGATTTCATTTAAGATATCACTTAGAATGCACTCTATATCTAGCTTGTGATCTATGATTAAGTTAGCATCATTTAAGTTCTCACTTATATCGTAAATCATATTGCAGTAATTTTCAAACTTTTCAACTATGTCTGAGTAATCCATTCCCATGGATTCAAGATATTCTCCTAATACTAAGGCTTTTTGCTGACATCCGATAAGTACTTGAAGGTCAGCTGCATCATCACCCGTTCCTCCTTGAGCGAATCTGTGGTTGGCTGTATAGAGCTCTAATACCATTGTTAACATCTTGTTTCTTGTAAAATATGCCATAAGCCTTACCTCTTTTCTATATATGGAACCCTTCTTTTAGAAGGAATAATATTCATTTTTAAGTTGCTATTAAGTTGTAATTTTTAAAATCATCCCCACCCCTTTGAAGAGGTGGGGAGTTGTTATTAATTCTGTGTTACTGAAGGAGTGAAAGTACACCCTGTGTTGCCTGATTTGCCTGAGCGAGCATTGACTGTCCAGCCTGCTGTAAGATGTTGTTCTTTGAGTATTCAACCATCTCATCAGCCATATCTGTATCACGGATACGAGACTCAGCTGCTTCTGTGTTCTCAACTACGTTGTCTAAGTTAGCGATTGTGTGCTCAAGTCTGTTCTGGATAGCACCAAGTTCTGCTCTCTGTGCTGATACTGCCTTGATAGCATCTGCGATAGCGTCGATTGCGTATGTTGCGTTCTTTCCTGTTGCATCTGCTACTGTAAGTCCTGCGATACCGATTGACTTAGCGTTCATAGCTTCGAGTACTACGTTGATCTTATTTGACATCGCTGCGTCAGCACCAACATGAAGGTTAACTGTAAGGGCGTTCTGGATGTTTACATAACCCTTGTTAATCTTGAACTCGATATTTGTTGTCTTCTCGTAACTAGTATCTGTTGTTCCTGGTGTCCAAGTCTTGCCGTCAGTATAATCTTTTGCATCATCATCATAATATGCTGCTTTATCTGTTGTACCAATTGATGATGCAGCCTTAAGCTCGATTGCTACCATCTTGTATGCTGCTGTAGCCTTGATAAGTGTTGTATTTGAAGGGTCAATACCATTTGATGTTGCATCCATCTTATCAGAAAATCTTGTAACTGTATTTCCGTTATATGTAACAGTTGAGCCTTCAACAATTAACTTTGAAAGATATCCATTTGTAACCTTACCATTGGCAATATCTGTTTTATCATCATCTCCACCTGCTATAGTGTATGTCTTACCATCGATGGAAATTGTATCACCATCTGCAAATTTCCACTTATTCTCGTCTTTATCCCAAATATCTTCGTTCTTTAATGCCTTTGCAACCTCTTCATTATCCGCAGCACCAATAGTATACTGTGTTCCACCAATTGTATACTTATCGCCTGCTTCAAGTTTCTTCATGATGAATGTTGCCATTGTAGTATTCTGAATGAGAGTTCCATCAAGACCTGCACTGTGTGCGTTGATATATTTTGTCTTAACACCAACATCGCCCTTAAGAAGGAATGTCTCATTAAATTTTGTTGTAGAAGCAATTCTATCGATTTCTTCTGTAAGCTGGCTGATTTCGTTTTGAATATCGTCGCGATCAGCTTCTGAATTTGTTCCATTAGCTGCCTGTACTGCTAACTCGTTCATTCTCTGAAGCATGTCGTGAACTTCTGTGAGGGCACCTTCAGCTGTCTGTACTGATGAAACACCGTCAGATGCGTTTGTAGAAGCCTGGTCCAAACCTCGAATCTGCTTTCTCATTTTCTCAGAAATTGAAAGTCCAGCTGCGTCATCTGCTGCTCTATTAATCTTAAATCCAGATGAAAGCTTCTCTGTACTCTTTCCCTGAGAGCCACTCGTAATGTTCAATGTTCTTGAAGCATTTGCTGCCTGCATATTGTGTTGTACTACCATAATTAATTCCTCCATGAGATTCTGCTAAATCCTTTTAGCATTTAAATCCGTTTTTTGTGATAGCCCAACATCCGTGTCTGGCCTGGTTATTAAATTTGAAGATTCGAATTCGATTTTTGTAAGGTTATCTCCTGTGAATTGTTCCTTACACCTTATTTATCGTGACACAATTTGAAAACTTTAGCCTTTTTCTAAAAAAAATTTATTTTTATACCTCTTTTATATTTTTTGAGGCAAAATAAAAAAGACCTCAATCCCTTGATTTTACTGGATTTTTTGGCCTTTATCTTTTATTAAAAATTATGCTAAATATTTTGTAAATTATGACTAATTTATACTAATTTTCTTATAAATATCACTCAATTCACTCCCTTAATATCCTATCTATCCTATAATATTAGTATGTGACTTTTTGTAGGCTGTTTAAGGAAAAAAGCCCGCAAGAAGTCATTTTTTTGGTGTTTCAATCAAGGGGAAAGTCAATAATTCTGGTTGATGTTAGGGGGATTACGTGTGCTGCTAGAATTCAGCTCAAGAAATCGGTAAAAAATGGGAAGAAGTCTTGTGGGACTACGTGAGGCAAGTTCATACAGGGTGTTAAAACTGTAATTTGAACTAAGGATGCTTGGATGCTTACGTGCGCCGATAAAGCGAAGGCTACTCAATCAGTAAAATAGATTTTGAATTACGAATATAGAGATAGAATATGTTACACACACGTAATGAATTTATGATTGTCACCAAAAATTGCAGACTACAGGCATATATATAGCGGGGCACACGTAACTGCAATGAACTTCCTTAAGTAGTCCGCAAGCAACCTCCACTACTGTTTTTTATGAGTAATACCCAAATTTCAAATTCACTAATTCCCCACTGACATATCAGACAGAAAAAGGCCTTGCAATATAGCAAGACCTGTTAGATTTCATAATGCCTATTTTATTTTTTCTTATCCAAAAAAGCTGGATCCGCTGTAGTCTGTGGACTCATCATATGCTTATAATATGAGCTTACAACATCAGAGGATTTTTTAATCTCTCGGGCTTCCTTCTTTATATTAGAAAACCTGGTTTTGGCATACTCTTTATTGCGATATTCTGAAGCCTCCACATCAGCCGTAAGATCAGTCACCTTCTTTATAAGCTCCTGCATCTTTTTAATCTCTTCAGAATATGTTGCTCTGTCTTCATCTAAAATCTTCTTAACACGATTGAACAGCTGCTGAAAACCGTCATCAAGCATAACGATTCGCTCTATCAATTCAGCCTTCATATTCATATTCTTTTCCAAATCGTCTGGTGTAGAATTAGGATCCTTTAGAATAGCCTCCTGCTCCTTATTTCTGATAACCAGCACTCTAAGAATATCAGCCTTTTTCTCTAGCGATTCTCTAAGCATTACCACATAATCCATATTTTCCATAAGCCCCTCCTATGTCCATCCCTACTTCTATATTAATACAAATATATCCCCTCCAACAAGATAAAATGCAGTTACCATTCACAGTTTGTATTGTGGTGCGCCCTCACCCCTGCTGTGGCCTCCGCTAGACACCTTACGTGATTTTGCGAATATTGCAGTTTTTCTTATGGACCCAATTTATGCATCGCGCATGTGTCTTGTTGCGGAATGATAATATAAATCGAGCCCCTCGTAATGAGGGGCTCGTAGTAGTTTAGTTTAATCAGCCGGCGATTGTTGTCTGCCGGCTATTTAAGTTTTTTCCGTTTGCCGTGAGTTTCATAACATCCTTCCAAGCATCACGCATTGTGCGAAGGTGCTTTAAAACTTCCTGTAATGTCTCTGGATTTTTATCAATCATAGCATGTCTTAGGCAGCTTCTGAGATAAGAATATACTGCGTGAAAATCTTTTGCTACTTCGTATTTCTCGTCCAGAGTAAGCTCAAACTCTTCTATAATTCTGTCGGTCTTTCTGATGTTGATATGAGCTTTCTCTATATCTCTGTTTTCGCAAGCTACAATTGCAATATTGCAAAATTTGATTGCTCCTTCATAAAGCATAAGGGTCAATTCAGCTGGACTTGCTGTCAAAATTCTGTTCTTTGCGTAAGCATCGTAACCATTCATTGGTGTCATATAACCGCCTCCAAATTCCTTTTTCTAAAGCTAGTACTTACCGATTGTAGGAAACCCCTTCGCGCATAGAATTTCTCTACATCATTTATATCGGTTAAAGCCATCAAAAACTTCACCTATCATCCACCTAATAATGAAGATATTGAAGAAGAATTTCCTTGCAATGTTGCCAGTGCTTTTTCCATTGCTGCAAACTTCTTATAATATGCATCTTCCATATCAGTAACTCTATCTGTCCATGTCTTAATCAATGAACTGTAGTCAGAGTACTCAGATGCCATTTCCTTATCATTGTATACCGTATATACGGATTTGATTGATGATGATTTCATCTTATCATCCATAGCTTTATACAAGCCACTTGTGACTTGCTTCAAAAACTCAATTACGGTATCTGGGTCCTCTGCCAAAGCTGCACGTAGTTTCTCATCATTACCTGATGTGTAGCTATCTTCAGAATCACCATCAATATGATAGGCATAACCTTCGTTTTTTTCTGCATTCATTGATCCTAAGGTATGAACACCAAAGGTTGACCATGCATATGTCTTACCATTAACTTCATATGTCTTCATCATAGACATTGTCATTGCAGATATAATGCTAGACAACTGAGTGTCTCTTCTAAGTAATGAATCCTTGATTTTCTGCTCCCACTTCTCTATTTCAGATTCAGACATCTCTGCCTTTTCATCCTCAGTAAGTGGTTCATAGTCCTTTGCCGAATCTGCATTATATAATTTCTGCATTTCGTTCATCAGACTATTGTAGCTTGTAAGGAAATCTTTTACTTTGTCGTATAATGCATCTGTATCATTGGATACATTTACAGAAATAGCCTCTTTAGTTGTTGCAAGGGCCTCGATTGTGAGACCATTAACCGTAATGGAGTTAGTGTTATTTGTGTATGTAACACCATTCAATTCGATTTCAGCATCAGTACCATCAACCTTATGAGCCTGATTCGTAGTATTTATTTCCAGATTGCCTGCTGAAACATTCGCTGCCAAATCGATTCTATAGAATACACTTTGTGCAAGCTCTAAGTTATCGCTCTGTGTCCAGAAATCTGTATATCTCTTATCGTACTCAGAATTCTGTGCACCAAAGTTCTTTTCGATATATTCTTTCCACTTCTGATTTGTTGGATCAGCAAGCACTGTATCTAACTGCTCTTGAGCTTCACGAAGCTTTGCTGCTCTAATAGCTATCTGCTCTGATGTATCTGTTGGCAATGCTTCTGCAGAAGCAACAGCCAGATATCCATCTCGAATAGCATTTAGCGATGCATACATTTCTCTATATGTTGGATCATTAGACATTGCGTATGTAGAACTAGCATATACTTTCTCTGAAAGAGCATTAAGCATATCCTCATCGCCTGAAATAGCAGCCCAATCCAACTCGCCATTAGCGCCAAATTTTATAGCTGTATAGTCATCATCAACTTTTTCTGTCTTATAGACTTCATCAGCATAAGTATTATTAAGATATGTCTTTAAAGCACTAATCTTTTCATCGCTTTCATCAGCTGTACCATCAGCGATACTTCTAATCAAATCCTTAAAGCCCGCCAGATTATTATCAATCTTATAAGACTTTTTTTCATCACCCTCACCTACACTAAAGCTGAGAGATCTTGTAATTGCTGTACTCTTTGTTCCAGTAGTATCGTAAGTTGCTTGATTATAAACGCTCTTTGCCAAAGCCTTTAAATCATCATTTGAAATAGAAGTCCAATCTACGGATTCTTTTAATCCCAAATTTGTCTTATTTGCCTCGATATAACTTACAATTTCATCAAACTCAGCTTTCTCATCACTTGTATATGAACCAGTGCCATTAGTCTTATAGTCCTTAATCTTTGCAAACAGGGCTTCTGCTTCACCCAAATCATAGTAATTTTTTGCAGATGTAAACTCGAACAGCCTCTTTGCCATATTTGAGCTTGTATCTGAAGTCGTAATGCTTTTTATTTCTGTATCTGATAAAAGTCCCAAATTATTCAATGCTGACAAGCCCTGGGAACTATTTGCAGAAATCGAAAAATCTCCAGCACTTCCAGAAGTCTTAGCACCGATATAGAATCGTTTATTCTTCTCATCAAAATTTGCAGAAACTCCAGCTTCATTAAGCTTATTAACAAACTGATTAACAGTCATAGAACTATCAATCTCAATATTTGTTGCCTTCGTACCAGTTCTAACTGAAATACTAGCCTTATCCAAAGAAGTACCGCCCTTAATGCCAAGCTGCATCATAGTAGTTGAGCCAGTAACACTCTTATCCAGCTCACCACCTGTAATAAAGGCAGTCTGCGCCAATTTATTAATTTTCAGCTCCTGGGTACCATTAATAGTAGAACCACTGGCTGTTGCTGTAGCCTTTGTGGTATCAGAAACTGTAGCCTTCTTAACAGAATAATTAGAAGAATAGCGCATCTGACCAACAGATGTATACAGCGAATACACCTTACTATTCAAAGTCTTCCAAGCATCCTGTTTCCAAGATAGCTTTGTCTGCGCTTTTACATACTTATCTTTTTTATAACTGTAGGCAGATACCAACGCGCCTACTATAGCTTCTGTATCAAGACCAGAAGCCAAACCAGATAATCTAATAGGCATAAAGCTACCTCCTACTTATCTCTTCTCATCAACCATAATTCCTGCAAGCTCCATTGCCTTAGCAATCAAATCGAGAGTCTTATCTGCAGGAAATTCCTTAATTACTTCTTTTGTCTGCTTATCCACCATCTTGATAGTCACACGATTAGTGCCATCATGGATACCAAACACAACCTCTGCATTCCCGTTGGCAGATTTAATCTTCTCAACAGCTTCCTTCAAAGAAGATGTAGCCTGAGAACCGCCATTCTTTTCTGCGCCTTCACCTTCAGGGGCAACAGAAGCGTTTTTATTTTCAGATTCAGCCGCCTTCGCATCCTTTGGAGCAGCTGTAAAATCAACAATTGCACTTTCCTTTTGCACTGCTTGTGCTGGCGCCGCTTTAACTGAACTTCCTTGTCCCTGGTAGCTATTCATTGCGCTACTTACTTCGCCTATTTTCATTTCTTTCCTCCTTACGTCCACCGGATTAAAGTCCCATTCTCCAATCCTTTTGGACAATATACATCCTTGTAATATGGGAAATCTTAGTTTTCTAATCCATATATCGGACCATCTCACCCAATACTTTATAGCAACCTCAAAAAAATTTTCCCTTGCCCCACTTTTTACTCCTTGGCATTTCGCTGCCCAAGCTGCCCTTGCCCAGCGCCCCCACATAAATCGCCGGCCCCTGCCCCCGCTCCTGGGTCCTGCTACCCACATGCCAACGGCGCATCATTTGAGCAAAATTTTAGATTCTCTTATTGTTGCAAATGGAGCTTTCTGTGGGTGTACTTTTTTTGGTTTTGCACTTTTGGGGTGGCTGTATGTATATCACAGACACATAGATAAACTCTAATTCATTTCCACACAAGTCATAGGATAATTGCATTCATACTCCATTCACTAAGAAAAATCTAAAAGCAGGTTATGTAAGTTTATATACCGCCTTCAAGTTCAGTCCGTTTCACTATCAGGCTCGGGGTGCCGTCCGTGGCACCCCGTATATAAACTTTACATAACCTGCTTTTGATTTTTCTAAGTTCATTCCAAAATCATGCAATTATACCTATGCTTGATGTGGAAATATATTATCTAGGCTAAGTGTGTCTGTGAGGTACATACAGCCACCCTGCAAAGTGCAAAGAATAAAAAGAACACCCACCAATAAAGAACGCGACATGCAACAATTAGAGAATCAAAATTTTGTGATTGTGCACCGTTGGCATGTGGGTAGCAGGACCTATGGGGCGGGGGCAGGGGCCGGCACACAACAACAGTGGGGGCGCGGCTCGCTTGTAGAAATTTAGAGCAGCAAAATGCCCCGCCACGAATGTGGTGGGGCAAGGATTTTTATTACAGTAAGTTTTTGAGTGCTTCGAGATCGTCCATGCTGATGGCTTGGGCAGCCTCGTTTTCTTTTTGAATTTCAAGGTATACTTCTTTTCTATAGATAGACACTTCTTTTGGTGCCGATATTCCTATTTTTACCTGATCACCGCGAACTTCAAGGACTGTAATCTCGATGTTGTTGTTGATCATAATTGCGTCGCCTGTTTTTCTTGTTAATGCCAACATCGCTACTCACCATCCTTTCCATGTAATGCATCATGAATCAGGAATCGAACTGGCTCGTTGCCGTCAATGATAATCTGATCGCCTACATTTGTCTCTGTGTTAATGATGATAGGTGCTTTCAGGTTGATAGATGCTTCTTTTGGATCCTTTGGTACACGTACTGTGACGAGTACGTAGGTGTTGTCGTCTGTCAGCTCCCCAAGCTGCTCGAGAGCATCTACGTTGAACTGTGGTGCATAGTCTGGCTTAACCTTGTGTGGAAGCATAACTGGCATTGCGAAATCAGTCTCATCCAAGGATTGAAGCCACATGATATTGCCTTTGTCCTTCTTTTCTTCGTCGAAAATGAGGGTGTATCTTTTCATGTCTGGAAATCCGATAAGACCATGAAGTAGATTGATGACTTTTTCATCGGAAATCTCAATTTCGCCGAACAGTCTAGTTTTTACCTGCATTATCCCTTCTCCTTTGTTAGATGTAATTTAGTAGTGTCGAATCGCTAAGCTTTCCAGCAGCTGTAAGCGATGCCTGATATGCGGTGTGGGCTGCTGTGTATTCAATGATAATCTGGGATAAATCTACGTCATCATTTTTCGATTGTAAATCCTGCACAGTTTCTCTTTGATCACCAACTCTCGTCTTGGTCAGCTCAAGAGATTGTCCCTTACAACCCAAATCAGTAATTGCTAAACTTATTTTATCATAATATTTAGTAATTTTGCCTATTTCTGTATCAAAAAGTTTACGCATATCATCAAAGAAGTAATCAAATTCTTTCTGAACTGCTGCTTCCCAATTCTTGAGCCATTCCTGGTCCTTGTCTGATGCGTACTGTGTCTCGCCCATCATGTCTTTAATTGTCTGGAGATTGTCGTATGCATTGATTGTTCTTCTGGCGCTTTCAATCATTTCTCCTAAGTCACGCTGTAGAGAACTGTCAAATACATTGGATGCCTCAGTGTTAATTGTAATTGTCTGATTTGCGGCGATGGTGTACTCAATATCAAAATTGATTACCTTGCCATTTTCATCAAACTTTGTGTAAGTGTTGTTCTTTTCAAGCTTTGCACCTGTCTCATCAATCATCTTTGTGCAGTTGTAATAAAATTCTGGTCGAAGAAGGCCTTCTTCGAAGCTAGTCTTGTCATACTGAATATCTACAGTTGCTTCCTTTGACTTTAATTCTGCTGCAACATTCTTGCCAAAGATTAAGTCACCTGTATCTCTGATAAATACAATGCCGTTATCGGCTACTGTTTTTAGGCCGCCATTTGCTTTAGCCCAATCGCTTTCATTTTCAAAAACTGTAAGCCCAAAGCCTGTTGTTGGATCAGTAATTGTTGTGCCAAGATTGTTTTCGTATACACCATCGGCATCTTCAACAAAATCATAGTTTATCTCTGTGCCATCGTTGTATGTAATCTTTAGATTGTTAAGAGTATCTACATCATCGTATCCTAAGCGTACTCTGTAGTAATTGGTCTGTTCAATATCAGAGATTGCTACATAATTAGGATCAGTCTCGTCTAGAGTGGTAGGAACAACTACATGACCTGAATAGTAGCGCTTTTCTTCCATTTTTGCTTCAATAGAAATTGACTGATCAATTCTATATTTCGTTTTCATCTCATCTTCTGTGAAGGTAAGATTGCTATCTGTTCTGAATCCGGTAAATACTGTTCTGTTTGCATAATCAGCATTGCCTTCAGCATAGAGCTGCTTCTGTAGAGCTTCCAGCTGAGTAAGCATAGTTTTCTTGTCGTCCTGATTGTATGTGCTTGTAGCACCCTGACCTGCTAAGTTCTTACAGTCTTTTACAATGTCCCTGATATTTACTAGGGCTGTTTCTGTAACATCTATCCACTGGTCTGCGTCAGGAATATTCTTTGAGTAGTACTGTGTCACCTGAGATAATGTAGTTGAAAGTCGAAGTGAACGTACAGCTACTACTGGATCATCTGATGGCTTGTCGATTTTCTTCTGAGAAGTCATCTGATTGTTTCTCCTATTAACAATCTCTTTTGTACTGTTAATATTTGAAGCTGCGTTATTCATTATCATTTTGTTTGTAACTCTCATAGTTATTACCTCTTATTACTTTTTCCCCTCATCAGTCAGCTTTCAGCAATTCAAATGTAAGCTTCGCTTACTAGGACGCTGCGAGATTGCTTTAAGCAATCTGCTCGCATCCATGCTATACTCCCGTATTAAGTATCAACCTATCATATATTTCGGAAAAAACTGAAATACATTTAGATGCCAAGTTGTATGCATTTTGGAATTTTACTAAGTCCAGTGCCTCTTCATCTTCATCAACGCCTGATACCGACATTCTCTGCTCGGAAATAGACTTTTCAATGCTCTCAAAATTCTTTGTGAATATTTGGCATTCCTGAGCATCAACTGTGATGTCTGCATATACGCACTGAAGGAATGCATTACCGCCACCGCCTCTAAAAAGCTTTTCCTTGCTCTGAAGGTTTTGAAGCTTCACAACCAAATCAGCTGCATCTACACCTGATGTATAGTTGTCAGCGATTGTTGTGGCAAACTTTCTTGAATCCTTATCAGTGTCTTTTGCTATCGAAAGATTACCTGCTGTAAGCAGATAATATGTCTCTGAAAATGCATCTGCATCATTTGTGTAATCAAATGTCTTTCCATAGGAAATAATCTGACCTGTTCCGTCATCATAGCTGTTTGTAGTTTTCTCACTCATTTCATGTTCTAAGCTATGATCCATTTTATCGATTGCTACGAAGAAAGCGCCCATGTCATTTCCGTCTAAATCTACACCGCGCTGTCCATCTTCTCCACCCATTTCAATGAGATTGAACTGTTCGCAGAAATTTCTAACGAAAAGATTCATCTGATTCTGATAATATGGGATGCCCATGTAATCAACGTCGTCACCGATTTGGAAAGTCTTTGCAATAAGTCCTGATGCTACATCAACGGTTATTGGCTCAGTTAATTCAAATGTAATGCTGGCAACCTTACCATCAGCATCAGTGTTAAAAGTGAAACCGTTGTAGTTAAAATTCATGTTGTTAGTATCAATTTTGCCCTTCAATGGCATGTTAAGCTCATTAATATCTGTGATGCTTAAGTCTGATACTGTGATTGTATTTGCTGTTGCAGCCGAAACCCTCGCATGTAGGTTTTCGTTATTGTTTCCATCACGGACTTCAAACATAGCCTTAAGCTGACCACCATTTGAACTAGGTGTCGCATTAAACTTATCTCCATCCTTTGTCCAAACTAAATCATATAGACCTTCGATATCAGACTGATTATAGTATTCTTCTCTGCTTCGTGAAGCCACTGACAAGGTGTTATATTCATATGTATTAACTAACTGCTGGCCATTAATGTTTACATAGAAATAAGTAGCGCCAGTGTACATATCAGGGTCATTAGAGTTTTTTACGTCTACTTCTCTAACCTCAACATCAACTATCTCTGATAGTTCATCCATAAGAAGAGCTCGCTGATCTCTAAGCTCATTTGCTCGACCACCGCCCTGCTCGATAACATTGATTTGCTTTGTTAAAACAGCTGTCTTTTCTGCAATTGCGTTTATGTTATCTACCGCTGTCTTAATTTCATCGTTGATAGAATTCTGCAATTCCTGAAGCTTTGTGGATAACTGATTAAAGTACTCTGTAAGCTTCTTTGCATCTGATATAAACTGCTTTCTAACTGTATCATCTCCAGGACTTCCCTGTAGTGAGCTAAGTGAATTGAACATCTTTGTGTAGATGTTTGTAAATCCTGCATTATTAGTGTTTTCGTTATAATACTCTTGAATCTGATTCATGTAGTATTCCTTCTTTTGGAAGAAACCTAACGCAGACTGATTGTTCCAATATTTCTCGTCATAATATAAGTCTCTACTCTGAGTTACTGATTTAGCTTCTACACCAGTTCCTGTTGTTCCATAGCTCTGGTAACAGCGCAACGCAGAAGAAGCAACTGTGTTTACCACCTGCTTGCTATAGCCTACAGTATTTACATTTGAAATGTTGTTGGCAGTCGTATTAATCTGAGCCTGAGATGTGTTAAGTCCAGATGCTGCGATTGTCAAACCAAAAAATGTTGATGACATAAGCTAATCCTTTCTAGATTTATACATGACCAAGTGATGTGAGCAAATGCTCAATCATTTCATTTACTACATTTATATATCGGCTAGCTGCGTTATAAGCTGACTGATATTTAATCATTGTTGTAAGTTCTTCATCGGAAGATACACCAATTACACCCTGACGGCTGAATTCAATTTGTTCTTTTGTACCTTCCAAAGATTTCTCTGTTGTGGAATAAACGTTACCAATGTTACCAACTTCACCAATCCACTTTACATAAAATCCGTTGTAACCACATGGTGTGGTATCACTTGGATTAAGATTGAATGTCTGCTGGTTCCAAATTGTGCTTAAGGCTGTTCCAAGTGCATAATCAACGCTTGTCTGATCTTTATATACTCTATGAGGAATATATGATTCCTGCTTCATCAAGTCTTCGTTTACAGTCAAAGATTTGAGTGTGTAGCACTTTGATGAATCTTCCAAATCCTCTTCGTTGTACATATAAACTGTTGCTGTTGATGTCATGCCATTTGTGTCAGTGATTGATATTTCTCGAAGAGTATATCGGTCGCAACCATTTCTTACAAATAGCTCTCTAGGTGGAAGCTCTCCATCTGAACCTACCGAGCAATTCTCTACATCTAAAACTCTTAATTCTGATGCATCTACCGTTACTTCCTCACCCTGATCATTTGTATAAGTTACCGTTGCAGCCCCTTCATATGCATTTGCAACAGTTGTGAGTGGGCTGTAAATATCATTAATCTCTGTTACCAGCTGATGGATTAATGTGTCTAATTCAGCTTCCGAATTCATCATTATTGAATTGGCTATGCCTTTTTCATAAGCTGCTGAGCTAAGCTGATTTCCATTTTCATCTAAGAATGCTGTATAGTTTGTCCAAGTTTCTCCTCTGGCTAACATCAATGCTTTTATTTCGCCAATATCAGTATCTCTTTCAGCATCCACATTTGTAGTATCAAATATCGGATAATATGTATTTAAGGATTCATCATCCTGGCTAACAATATCAGAAAGCTGTGGCCAATATGGTGTCACATATCCAGTTCTTCTATCTGTAAGAATACCTACTCTATAGAAGTTAACATCGTCAATAAACTCCACACCTTCAATATCTACATGTACTACTCCGGTAACGTCCTCTCTATAAGACATCTTGACCATGCCAGAGAGCTTATCTAACAAAAGATCTCTGGTGTCTCTCATATCCATGGCCTTCTCAACTCCGGCAGCCTCAATTGCCTGTATTCTTTTATTTAAATCAACTATCTTTTCCCCAATTTCATTTATAGTGTTTAAGTCTTCTTTGATTTTGGAATTAATGATAGTCTGATAATCTTCAAATCCCTGTTCAACAGCCTGAGCTCTTGACAAAAAAAGACTAGCCTTCTGCAACACAAGATTCTGGTTTACAGTATCAGATGGATTTTTGGCAAACTCTTCGAAAGCCTCCTCAAAATCTGCAATAGCAGCCTTAAAGGCTATTCCATCCGACTCCTGAAGCTGAGTGTATACCTCTTGTACCGCTTCTGAGCTAGCGCTATAAAAAGAATATCGCCCATTCTCCTGACGATATGCTTTATCTAAAAAGATATCGCGATTGTGGGCGATTGTTCCAACCTGCACGCCAAGGCCAGCATACTGTGTGCCGACCGCTGCAGTGCCTATTTTTCTATAATTTCTATCTTCGTAAACAACCTGCTCACGTACATACCCTTCAGTATTTACGTTAGTAAGGTTGTTAGCAGTTGTATTTAAACCATGTGATGCTGACTGTAGGCCTGATGCCCCAACGTATAAGCTTCCAAAACTATTAGCCATAGGTCAATCCTCCAAAGTCTTTACTAAAACTTTAAGGACATCCTTTTCCTACTGTTTAGCATCAAATCCTCTATTTCCTAATATCGTTCCTGTAGTTTCAGCGTTTCTACCATAGTTGGAGGTTTGAGGTGCCTGCTTGGCACTCTTAATAAGGGTAATATCAAACTCCACCATCTCAATGGCTTGTTTGAGCAAATTCTGGGTCTGAAAATTCAATATCTGAACATCATCCGCCGCCTTCACTAATTTATCCTTAGCCTCTGTAAGCTTCTTCTGTTCTACAGGTTGGTTCGATAGATTACTTATCATCCATGAAACGGTAACCTCTTCCCCTTCATGTCCCATCACTGCTGCAATACTTTTCATTATACTTAGACGCTTCTTCTCTAATGCGCACAAGGAATCAGCGATGGCCTGCTCCTGAATGGTAACAGCCTCCAGTACGTCAAGTTTCTTATGGATAATAGAATCCTTCTTTTCTCCATTAAGACTGATTAACTTTTCATATTGTGACCTTTCACCTTCCATGGTTAAGAGCAACTCATCCATTAAACTAGCCACGCTTTACCCTCTCACAACTAAAGAATTGATCCGTAATTAGACAATAGCTTGTCAGCAAAATCATCAGTACTTACATCATAAGTTCCGGCTTTAATTCTAGCCTTGATGTCAGCAACTAGATCTTCTCTGATATCCGCACTCTCAGAAACAGCTGCCTTGGCAACCTGATAATCCTTTCCTGTAGAAGATATCTGCACCTGATCACGGCCCATAGAATTAGCCTTAGATGCTGCACTTGTGTTTTTAGTGTTTGATGTCTGATAGAGCTGAGCTACCTGATTGTAAGCCTCTATACGCATATCGCCACACTCCTTTCCTCCCTTATGTCAATCGTTACACTTTTCATTACACCTCATATATCGGTGCCGTTTGGAAAAACTTTATAGCATTTTTAAAATTTTTTCAAATTTTTCTATTTGAGTTTTCTTCTATTATTTATATCGATTTTTGTTGACAAAACCTTATACGCATGGTAAATTTGTCTGGTAAAAATTTGAATTTTGTGATGTATGTAACTTTAAGTAGGCATAAGCAACACAAGACGCTCGAGGCGTTTTTGTTTGTTTATGCCTTTTTTTATTGCATAGACCTAATCCGCCTCATATCTAATATTTAAGGAGGTCTTTATCATGAAAGACAAAATTTTTGCAGTATTGCAACGCGTTGGACGTTCATTCATGCTTCCAATCGCAATTCTTCCAGTAGCAGGTTTGCTTCTCGGAATCGGTGGTTCATTCACAAACGCTACTATGCTTGAGACTTACCACCTTACATCAGTGTTAGGTCCTGGTACAGTAGGTAACGCTATTCTTACTGTTATGAATGACGCTGGTAACATTGTATTTGGTAACTTACCAATCATCTTTGCAATCGGTGTAGCAATCGGTATGGCAAAGAAAGAAAAGGAAGTAGCAGCTTTAGCAGCAGCTATCGCATTCCTTATCATGCACGCTTCAATCGGCGCTATGATCACAATCAATGGCGGTGTTGAAAAGATGCTTGATGGTGCAACAACATCAGTTTGCGGTATCACATCACTCCAGATGGGTGTATTCGGTGGTATGATCGTAGGTCTTGGAGTTGCATCACTTCATAATAAGTATTATAAGATTCAACTTCCACAGGTATTATCATTCTTCGGTGGTACAAGATTCGTTCCTATCATCTCTGGTTTGGTTTATACAGTAGTTGGTATCATAATGTTCTTCGTATGGCCTTTCGTTCAGCAGGGTATCTACGCAGTAGGTGATGTTGTTCAGGCTTCAGGTTACGCTGGAACATGGGTATACGGTTTAATGGAAAGACTTCTTATTCCATTTGGTCTTCACCACGTATTCTATCTTCCATTCTGGCAGACATCTGTTGGTGGTACTTTCGAAGTTGCAGGTCAGATGATCGAAGGTGCACAGAACTGCTTCTTCGCAGAGCTTGGTGCACAGAACACTATTTCACACTTTACTGTAGCAGCTACAAGATTCATGTCTGGTAAGTTCCCACTCATGATCTTCGGTCTTCCTGGAGCAGCTCTTGCTATGTACAGATGCGCTCTTCCAGAGAAGAGAAAGGAAGTTGGTGGTCTTCTTCTTTCAGCAGCCCTTACTTCTATGCTTACAGGTATTACTGAGCCAATCGAGTTCACATTCTTATTCGTAGCTCCAGCTCTTTACGGTATCCACTGTGTATTTGCAGGTTTAGCTTACATGTTCATGCACATGTTAGGTGTTGGTGTTGGTATGACTTTCTCAGGTGGTCTTATCGACTTAACACTTTTCGGTATTCTTCCAGGTAACGCAATGACAAGCTGGGTATGGGTACCAATCGTAGGTATTGGATATTTCGTAGTTTACTATTTATTATTCAGCTTCCTTATCAAGAAGTTCGACCTTAAAACCCCTGGTCGTGACGCTGATGAAGAAGTTAAGCTTTACAGACGTTCTGATTACAATGCAAAGAAGGAATCTATGGGCGATGAGACTTCTGCTAAGATTACACAGGGTCTTGGTGGAAAGGCAAACATCTCTGACGTAGATTGCTGTGCTACAAGACTTCGTTGTACTGTACACAACTCTGATCTCGTAAACGATGCTCTTCTTAAGAGCACAGGCGCTTCAGGTGTTGTTCACAAGGGTAACGGTGTTCAGATTATTTACGGACCACACGTTACAGTTATTAAGTCAAACCTCGAGGATTACCTTGAGACAGCTCCAAACGAGCTTTACACAGCTGATAACACTACTGTTTCTGCAGAAGATGCAAAGGAAGTAGTTGCTGAAACTCCTAAGAAGCTCGTTAAGACAATTACAGTTTACAGCCCAGCAGATGGTAACGCTGCTGATTTATCTACTACACCAGATGAAGCTTTCGCAAGCGGAATGATGGGTAGCGGTGCTGTTGTTACTCCTGTAGGAGACACAATCTATGCACCATTCGATGGTACAATTGGTTTTATATTCGATACAAAGCATGCTATCGGATTTGTTGGCGATGATGGACTCAATCTTCTTGTTCACGTTGGTATCGACACTGTTAAGCTTGGTGGACAGGGATTTGAAACTCTTGTTTCTATGGGTCAGAAGGTTAAGAAGGGCGACCCACTTCTTAAGATTGATTTAGATTATCTTAAGGCTAATGCTCCTTCAATTGCTACTCCTGTATTATGTACAGATGTTGATGAAGATAAGATTGATGTTCGTCTTGTTAAGACAGGCGATATCAAGGCTGGCGATGCTTTATTCGAGGTTGATTTCTTCGAATAAACACGTTAAAATGTTTGATTATGTATAAAGTAAAAAAAGTGTTGAATCACAATTCGGTTATAGCCGTTGAAACTGATGAATTAGCTGAATATTTAGTTATGGGTAAGGGTATAGGCTTCGATATGAAGCCTACCCAGGCCCTTAACGTTACAGATGATTGTAAAGTCTTTTCCCTTTCAGATACATCTGAGCGTGGTGATGTTAAAGACATTATTAAGCATGTCGATCCCGTGTACTTAGATATTGCTGAAGCTGTATTGCAGCATGCGGAAGAGACATTTGAGCATGTGGATCACAACATCGTCTTTCCTATGGCTGATCATTTGGAGTTTTCTGCCAAAAGAATTGAAAACAATGACCAAATTTCAAACCCTCTTTTAAACGATATCAAAATACTCTTTCACAATGAGTATAAAGCGGCAGAATATGTTAGACAGCTCCTAAAGGACAACCTAGGCTTAGATATTTCTGATGATGAGATTGGCTATGTTGCAATGCATATTCATTCTGCAACTTCCCAGGACAAGCTCTCTCAGACAGTAGAGACTGCCAATGCAGTAAGAAAATGCATTAATGCGCTAGAAGAAGTGACAGGACGTACTATACCGAGCGATTCATTTTCATATAATCGAATGATGAATCATATACGATACATGGTCGTACGAATTCAGCAGCACGAATCTTTAAAAATTGACATGAACGAATATGTATCAAGCAAATTCCCTGAATCGTTCAATATTGCATCCCAGATATGCCATGAACTCAGCAAGAGTCTTGGTTCCCCTACAGACGATCTGGAGATTGGATATCTTGCAATGCATATTGAAAGAGTTAAGGCTGAAGTTCTTGAAGGATAACAATAAAAGACCAGACATCTTAATGGTGTCTGGTCTTTTTGTATCCCAAGGTTGAGAGGTCCTTGAGATGTTAGAGAATTTTGAGAACTATTCATTTGATTAGGAGAGAATAGTTCTCGTTTAAAATTGGATAGAGAATTAAGAAATAAGCAATTTAGTATAATATTGGGCCTTCCCCTACTGGATTACCCATAGCCTTATTGTACTCCTCGTAGGTAAGGATTTCGCTGTCATCATAATAGAATCCTTCGTCCTTTAAGGCCTTTAATGTATTTGTGCACTTTCTTGTAAGTGCTGCATAAATATTTCTCTCATAGGTTGGTTCTGGGTCCATATATTGGTAATCCCAATAGGTATCCTCATCAGAGAAATATGGTATCTTTTTGTTAGATACAGTGAAACTAAAGTCGTTGTACAACTGATCATCAATTTCAGGATTGTAATTGTCTTCTCCAAAGCTTGTTGTGAAAAGATTTCCTTCATCGATATCCTTAAGCACAGCATCATATACTTTCTTGAACTTGGCTTTCTTCTCTCTTTCTGTGAGATAATCGAAGCTTTCCCAATTGCTAACGAAATCATTAAGGTTTTCATCATATGTATATGTGCTAAAGCTCATTTCTTTAATATCACAGTTGTTCCAGATATTTCCAATAATATGCTCTTTAATTTGAGCTGGATTATTAAGATAATCAAGGATTGGCTGTGTTGCTGATACATAAGCTTCGCTTACCATATCAGACTTTGTATCCACTACTGCATAAGAACGTAGAATGACCTTGCCATTCTTAAGCTTGTACTTAATTGTAAAGTTGCCACCAGGAACATCTTTGTACAACACATTTACATCCCTAATTTCCTGCTTATCTGCAAGAAATCCTTTATGTAGCTCCCTTACTGATAGAATATCGTCTTCATCGGTGAAAACCATTGTGTAATTAGATTGAATACCTACCCAAGCAATATCGTTTGCACTAGGGATTTTATTTTCCACCTTAAATACATCAGCTCTAATAAGAACCATGGCTACAAGAGCTGCCACAGTATATCCAACCATCATTCCAAAGCGTTTTGCTGAAAATACCCTGACAGTTTTTTCTATCATCATTTGTGTCGCTAAGAAAATAATACAACCAATTATAAGTGTTGCGACTATAGCAATAGTAAATCTACTGTTATAAGTCTGATAATGAATAGAATCAACTAATCCTGCTACAAATGCACCAGCTACCATTGAAACAAAGAATGATACGCCTACGGCAAATACTGGCTTCAAGAAAGGAACAGAGATAAAATCCTGAACCGTTTCAAGCTTTTTGAACTTATATAATAGGTAAGCAACTATTAAAAGCACTACTGCTACTGCTGCATAACAGGCTATGTATTTTCCACCATCTAAAGAATGAGTAAATGTTTTAATCATTCCAAGCTCATCGTAAGTTTTATATGTTGATACCATACAATTGTTATCAATAAAAACTACTGGAGAGAATGGTGTAAAGCTGATGCTAGTTAACGATTCACTCATACCAAATAACAGTAAGCTTGCCATTAATCTAAATGCTAATTCAATCAGGAAATAAAGGTAATTAAATATGATATAGAACACTACAGCTGTAGCAATCTGTCCTGATGTCATAAGTGAAAAGATTGCTATGGCAAGGAATAATTCCACCGATACAACGCCAATCAATGTCCAATACCATATCGCATCAAATGCATAAGCGTGCTCTGCCGCTGCCACTATAGTCATGACAATACCGTTTAGTATAAGTGGCACAGTGGCTACCACCGAACTTGAAAGAAATCCGCTAAAGAATAAGCTCTTTCTACTTACTGGAAAGGCATGAACCATGTAATTATCTCTTTTGAAGAATAAATACTTAAATGTAAGGCCAGCCACAACTATTGCCACGATACAGGCAATATAAGCATTTGGTCTATATGCATATGACTCATATAAACATGCTGTTCTGGTATATCCAGAATCTGAATACCAATACTCTTCAAAATGCGCCATTTGAATAATAAATGCAACTGGCTGCATTAATGTTAAGATGATGAAATATAGCAAGCCAACTATCCATGTCCTACTGATGTTCTTTTTAAACACTGTAAAGTTAAAAAATGATGTCTTTGACTGCATAATTCTCACCTCCTAACTCGTAAATGAATATCTCTTCAAGAGTAAGTGGCAATACATCCATAAGAATAGGATTCATTGCTCCTATAGCTCTTTCTGCAGCTCTAGGCTCTCCCTTTACAATCAGTGTATGAACACGTCCTGTTGTAATTTTCTTAAGAACCTTTATATCCTCAGGTAGCGCTGGCATATCGCCATCAAATGCTATCTGAATCTTTGTAATGGATGTCTGCAATTCATCAAGAGATCTCTCAATGAGAATCTTGCCATGATTCATAATTCCTACGTGGTCACATACATCTTCAAGCTCTCTAAGGTTATGTGAGCTTACAAGTACTGTAAGACCATTTTCTGCTACATCAGACATGATTAAGCTCCACATCTGACGTCTCATAACTGGATCCAGACCATCTACTGGCTCATCCAAAATCATAAGCTCTGGGCGAGATGCTATAGAAAGCATAAATGCCACTTGTTTTTGCATACCTTTAGAAAGTGTACGAACCATTTTCTTAGGATTTACTTCTGGGAAGCACTCGAGAATTTTCTTGAAAAGTGCCTCGTCAAACTTTGGATATAAGCCTTTGTAATACTTCATCATATCCAGTGTGTTGGCCTGAGTAAAATAGAAAATCTCGTCAGGTATTACAGCGTAACGCTGCTTTAACTTTTCATTTTCATATACAGGCTCTCCATCTATAGTGACGCTACCGCTATCCTGCTTGTAAACACCGCATAGATGGCGAATGATTGTGGATTTGCCAGCACCATTTGGTCCCACAAGACCATAAATAGCACCTCGCTCTACATGCATATTAAGTTGGTCCAGGGCAGCAAAGTCACCGAATTTCTTAGTAACATTATTTACTTCTATCATCATCTGCCCCTCCCTTCGCTAGTTCTTCAATTCGCTTGATAAGAATATCCTTATCTTCGCATAGATACAGAAGTTCCTTTACAATCTCATCGAATTCTTTCATCAATTCTTCATTCCTCCCAGAGGTAACGTCAGCTTTTTCCGCCGCATAACTGCCCTTACCTGCAATAGTGTAAATGTAACCTTCCTGCTCTAATTCTCTATAAGCCTTTTGGATTGTGTTTGGATTGATTGATAAGCTGGTAGCCAATTCCCTGACACTTGGGAACTTTTCATCCTTTTTAATGGCTCCAGTAACAACTAATCGTCTCAAACCGTCCTTAATCTGCTCATAGATTGGCTTAGAATCCCTATAGTTTAATTGGATCATCTAATACCTCCTCTATTAGCTGTATTACGTGTCCTAATACACTTATAGCATAGGTATTTTTTTATGTCAATATAAAATAAAAAAAGTTTGCCGGTTTCCCGACAAACTTTTTGAAATCATTTTAAATATTATCAAAATCCTGATGCTCTTTAGCAAAATGCTGTGTAGTCTTTCCTTTATCTGCATCATCACAACAAGGATCAGCCTTTGATGCTGCTGGCTTTTTGGCAGGTGAATTATCAACTGGTGTGTTATTGCCAAAGCCTAACATCTCTGTCTTGAATGTAAGATCTGCTGCTGCACCTGCAAGCTCTGTAGGAACAACAATCTTAGTAGCACGACCATCTCCCATTTTCTCGAGAGCTTCAAGCTTCTTGATAAGAAGAACTCTCTCATCAATATTAGCATCCTTTAACATCTCGATACCACGAGCTTCTGCCTCGTATACAAGACGGATAGATTCAGCCTGACCTGTTGCTCTAGCAATGGCTGCATCTCTTTCAGCCTCAGCCTTTAAAACAAGTGCCTGCTTATCACCTTCTGCACGAGTGATTGATGCCTGCTTATGTCCTTCAGCCTCAAGTAATGTCTCACGACGATCACGCTCAGCCTTCATCTGCTTCTCCATTGAACGCTGAATCTCTTCAGGTGGAATGATGTTCTTTAACTCAACACGGCCAACCTTGATACCCCAAGGATCAGTAGCCTCATCAAGAATTCCCTGCATTCTAGCGTTGATATTGTCACGAGATGTAAGTGTCTGATCAAGCTCGAGCTCACCAACAAGGTTACGAAGTGTTGTAGCTGTAAGATTCTCAAGAGCTAAAATTGGGCGCTCAGCACCATAAGCATAAAGCTTTGGATCCTGAACCTTAAAATAAACTACTGTATCAATCTTCATGATAACGTTATCCTTAGTGATAACATCCTGTGGTGGAAAATCAGCAACCTGTTCCTTTAATGAAACCTTTTTTGATACACGATCAAATACTGGAATGATTACGTGAAAACCAGGACCAAGTGTCTCATGATATCTACCTAATCTTTCAATGACAAATACGTATCCCTGAGGAACAATTCGTACTCCTAATCCAATGATTATTACAAGGATAACTACTATTGTGCCTAATAAGCCTCCTACCATAACATTGCCTCCTTTAATATTTTCAATCACATCTAGTATAGCATAAAAGGGGCAACTTTCTACTTGAAAGTTACCCCCGTATAGATACATTTTTAATTATTTCCCTAAAATACTATCGAAAATAGCATTTGCTACTTCTTCTTTTGACATGATTGGCAGCTGCCAAGTCTCATCTGACATGATGATAGTCACCACGTTAGTGTCGGTTCCAAATCCAGCCCCCTGGGTCTTAAGATTGTTCGCTACTATCATATCAACATTTTTCTTTGCCAGTTTCTTTTTGGAATTCTCCAGCATGTTTTCCGTTTCCATAGAAAATCCGCAAATAAACTGGTCTTTTCTCTTATGAGCACCTAAATATGATAATATGTCCTCTGTGCGCTCTAGCTCTATTCTAGCATCTTCTGAGTCCTTCTTTTTAATCTTCTCACTAGCTACTGTTTTTGGTCGATAATCTGCTACTGCTGCACTCTTTATGATTATATCACACTCCCCGGCTTTAGCCTTAACTGCTTCAGCCATTTCAGCAGCACTTCTTATCTTAACAACATCTACAAACATTGGTGGTTCAAGTGCAACTGGTCCAGTTACAAGAGTGACATCTGCGCCACGCTCCATTGCAGCCTTTGCAATAGCGTATCCCATCTTGCCAGTACTATGATTAGTAATGTATCTGACAGGGTCGATAGCCTCCTCTGTAGGGCCTGCTGTAACAAGTACCTTCTTGCCAGCTAAATCATGCTCATGAGCCAACTCTTTTAGAATATACTGAAGTAACACTTCTGGCTCAGGCATTTTACCAGCTCCTGTATCCCCGCATGCAAGATAGCCACTAGCTGGCTCTATTATTTCGAATCCATATTTACGTAATGTTTCGATATTATCCTGTACTATTGGATTCTCAAACATGTTTGTATTCATAGCAGGACTGATAAGCTTTTTACATTTCGCCGCCAGAATAGTGGTTGTGAGCATATCATCCGCAATTCCATGTGCCATCTTTCCAATGACATTTGCACTGGCTGGCGCAACCATAAATATATCTGCGCGCTTTGCCAATGCTACATGTTCCACATTGAACTGAAAATCTCTATCAAAGGTGTCCACAAGACATTTATTTGAAGTCAAAGTTTCAAAGGTAATTGGGTTGATGAAATTTGTAGCATTTTTCGTCATGATGACATTAACATCTGCCCCCAGTTTTACAAGAGCTGATGCCAGACTTGCAATCTTGTATGCTGCAATAGATCCTGTAACTCCAAGTACTACACATTTTCCTTTTAGCATAATTACCTCCGAATATTTCTTTGATATAATTGCTGTTTTTACGCTTTACACTTTTTCAATAATTACTCTCTATTATTGAGCTAATTTTTCTTCTGTCGCTGTGGGTGTAACCGCCTTTATTTTGGTGTCTTTACCTGAGTATACTCCTGCTGGTTTAATCTTATCAAGTACGATGCCAACAAGATAAACAATCACTGCACCAACGATTGCTTCGATAACTCCGTTAAAGCTGATGATTCCGCCAATTACTCCCATAAGAGCGCTTGGGTCAATCTGAAGTACCTCTGAGTATGGGATTCTGTAAAATACATAAATGCTTCCCATAACAAGAAGTGTGTTTGTCATGGCACCTGAAATACCAGCTGTGATAAATCCAAGCGCTTTTGCATCTTTATTCATAAATAAATACTCGATAGCTACAAAAACTGCGATTCCAATAACTACTCCAATAATCTGAGCAACTGTTGTTGAAAATCCAACCTTGCCTTCAGAGATCATCTTGTTGAAGAATGCGAATACACCAAAGCCCATAATGAACGAAATGATTGTGTTGATAATTGAACCGTAAACAACTTTCTTCTCTGAACTAATTGCCTTCTTAATTCCTACATATACAAAGTAAGGAACTACACCAATGAGAATTCTTGGAACGATTGCAATAAATGTACTCTTGAAAACAAGTGCAACTGCCTGTCCAACTGTATCATGTGGAAGCATTGTAAGCGCTGCCACTGGCGAGAACGCAAAAGCTGAAGGTGTTGGTGTAAGCGAGCTCTTAATAAAGCTTGTAATACCAAATACTCCTCCAAGGCATGCGCCTTTCTTTGGTCCTAAGAATAATGAACCAATGATAACTGGAATATGAAGTGTGGTTGCATTAATAACTACGAGTGGAATGTATCCGAGTGGTGTTGATGCCATTGCTACTATAATGGCAATGAATAACGCTGTGAGCACAAGCTCATAGGTCTTAGAATTGTTGCTTTGCATAAATTTCCTCCTTTTGGTAGAAGCCTATTAATGGTCTCCTCCTAGTAACACTATGCGTAAGCGTTAATTTTTTAACAGCAATTTATTTTACCATCTTATATATCGGAAGGCAACTGAATTCGCATTAGATTAATATTTTCGATTGAAAGCAAATGCTTTTGCTCATTACCAATGATATAATGTAATCATTATAGGAGGCACCAACATGGAAGTTTATACTATGCCTATTGAAGAAATAATCACTAGAGTCACAGATATTGCTCACAAGTATAATGTAAAACGTCTTGATTTATTTGGTTCTTTCGCCAATGGCACTGCTACCGAATACAGTGATATAGATTTTATAATCTACGGCTGTGACAATATTGATTTATTCGAAGAGGAAGTACAGAACATTCCTACTTTGCGTAAAATTGATATATTTAATTACGATGAAGTATGTAGTCCCGAATTAAGAGAGGATATGGATAAATATGGAAAGCAAATATATTAATAGATATAAAAGCTTATGCAAAAGTCTTGCTAATCTCAGACAATCTAGAGATGCAAATATAAATGAGCCTTTTGTGTTACCAGCTACTGTTCAAAACTATAATCTGACATTTGATCTTGCATGGAAAGTGTTAAAAGAATTAGTTACTAATGAATTTGGATTAACTGATTTTGCAGCTGGTTCACCAAGGGAGACTTTAAAATCAGCTCATTCTGTTGGGCTAATCAGAGATGATAGATGGATGGATATGCTTAGAGTTAGAAACACCCTTGCCCATGATTACGATGGTCAAGTAGCTCTTAGATATTTTGAAGATATTGTGGGTGACTATTATATCTTATTAGAGTCTTTAGTTCGAGAAATAGCACATTATTATAATACGGAGCCAGATAATGAATAAAATTTATTTAGCCCCTTTAGAGGGTGTTACAGATAGCATATACAGAAACACATTTGAGATATATTACGGTGGCGTGGATAAATATTTCACGCCATTTATTTCGCCTAATTCTACTTTTAAATTCACGGCAAGAGAATTTAGGGACATCAACCCAGAAACAAATAATATAAAAACAACTGTACCTCAACTACTTACTAATAATAGCGAACATTTTCTCTGGGCAGTTAAGGAAATAGCTTCGCTCGGTTACAAGGAGATTAATTTCAATTTAGGCTGCCCTAGCGGCACTGTTGTAGCCAAGAAAAAAGGCTCTGGTCTACTCTTCTATCCTGAAGAGCTAGATAAGATGCTTTATGAAGTATTTGAAGGTTTACCATCTGGCGTAGATATTTCTATTAAGACAAGACTTGGAAAAAATGATCCTGAAGAGTTCTACGAGATTCTTGATATCTACAATAAATATCCTATCAGCGAATTAACTATACACCCTAGAATTCAGTCAGATTTTTACAAGGCTCCTATTAGGCCTGAGTTTTTCGACTATGCTACCATCCACAGCAAGGCTCCTCTTGTATTTAATGGAGATGTAAATTCTGTAGGCAACATTAACGACTTATATCGTAAATACGATAATCTAAACGCTATTATGATAGGTCGAGGACTGATTGCAAATCCTGGCCTTGCATTAGCATGTAAAAAAGGCCTAGAGGATAAAGATATCTCTCTAGACCTTACATTATTCAAGAAATTTCATGATGATTTACTGGCTCAGTACACTGAAATACTATCAGGAGAAAAGCCCGTTTTACACCGTATGAAAGAGTTTCTTGCCTTCTGGCAAATAAACTTTCAAGGGGAAGAGAAAATCATCAAAAAGCTACGCAAATCAAATCGTATATGCGAATATCGTGACTACGTAAATACGTTAATCTCTTCTTCTGCCACCACTAACGATTAGTACCAATCTGAGCAACTGCAATATAGTTGTAAACAATGCTGCCACGTATGTCAATGCTGCTGCCTTAAGCACCTTTGTAGCACCCCTATGCTCTTCTCCTTCAAGGATATGATCCTGGTCAAGGATTCTAAGAGCTCTGGCACTGGCATCAAATTCAACCGGCAATGTAATCAGCTGAAACACTACTACAAATGTAAATAAGAACACGCCAATCTGTGCCACTGGTGTACTACCAAGTGCTAAACCAATAATAATAACTGGCCATGAAATCCATGATCCAATGTTAGCAAGTGGTACAGATGCGGCACGCATCTTAAGTGGAGCATAACCCTCACTATGCTGGATTGCATGTCCACACTCGTGAGCTGCAACGCCAATAGCGGCTACACTTGTTTTTCCATATACCGCATCAGACAATCTAAGCACCTTCTCATTTGGAGAATAGTGATCTGTAAGATTTCCTCTTATTCTTTCAATCCTCACATCATAAATTCCTGCAGCATGTAAAATATGTTCTGCCACCTGATTAGATGTGGTACCACGATAGCTTCTGATTTTACTGTATTTATTATAAGTAAAGCGAACATTCAAAGATGCTATACCACTAATTATCGCACCTATAATAACTAGTATGATTGTTGGGTCGTAATACATTCCATATCCGTAATACATATTATTCCTCCTTTTTTATATAACAATAGTATATAGCTTACTCTTTCACATTCCTAATAAAATTTTCTAAAATCTTTATTAATTTTTTTGCTTTTTTTTGCCACTTTAGATATAATGTCCATTGTACGTAATAATTATTTATTCCAAACATGGGAGGATTATGAAATGGCAAATACAACAACAAAGAAAACAACTACAAAGAAAGCAGTTTCTTCATCTTCAGTAATTCAGTTCCAGGGAATCGAATTCTCAGAGACAGACTGCGTAAAGAAAGCTACAGCAGGCTTCAAGAAAGCATACAAGGGCGTTGAACTTGAGTCCCTCAACGTATACATCAAGCCTGAAGAGCACAAAATCTACTACGTAGCAAACACAGACAAGGTTGGCTCAGTAGACTTATAAGATTCACAAAACACATTGCCCCACCACATTTGTGGCGGGGCTTTTTGCTGCCCATATCTATCACTATCAGGGGCCAATGGCACGTGTGGGCTTAGCATTCTCTTTTTCTCGCATCGTCTGCAGATTTTGATTTTGTAAGCGGCACGTCTCGCATTTCTAATTACACGTGTTCTTTCAAAGTTTGACAATTCTATCGTCATAGTATGTACACCACAGACACACTAAGTAAAACATCTGATTTATGTATGCACTCCTAGTATGGTGCTTGATTTTGGAATGAACCTAGTGAAATAGAAATGATGTTTTGACAGATATGGGTACGACGAGCCACGGATGGCGAGGAGAACGAGAGCTGAACACGGATGTGAATCTCGAGTGGTACCCATATCTGCAAAACTCATTTCGTTATTTCACTTGGTGAATGTAATATGAAAGCACCATACTAGGAGTGCATGCATAAATCAGATAGAGAATTTTCAGTGTCTGTGGTGTACACACAATGCCTTCGAATTGTCAAAGCTGCGAAAGGACACGTGGTTATGCTCACCTGTGCCGCTAACGAAATCTAAAATCTTTGCGCTGTCTATCGAAAAAGAAAGTGTTCCAGGCCCACACGTGCCATTGGCCCCGCCTCCATAATTTAGGGCAGCAAAAAGCCCCTAGGGTTACCTAGGGGCAATGTGTTTTATGAATATTATTTCGCTTCAGCCTTAAGTAATGCTACGATTTCGGCTTCTGTTGTAAGCGAAAGGACCTTCTCAGCGAGGGCGTCTGCCTCAGCCTTTGTCCACTTTGAAATGATTGAACGTGCAGTAAGAACAAGAACAGGGTTAACGCTGTACTCGTTGAGGCCGAAGGAAATAAGTAGTGGAATCATGAGCGGATCAGCTGCTGCTTCACCACACATACCTACTGTAATTCCTGCCTTGTTACCAGCTTCGATGATGTTCTTGATTGAACGAAGTACTGCTGGCTGGAATGCTGAATATAAGTAAGCTACGTTAGCGTTACCTCTATCAACACTCATTGTGTACTGTGTTAAGTCGTTAGTTCCGATTGAGAAGAAATCAGCTTCCTTTGCAAGCATATCTGCAATAAGAGATGCTGCTGCAGTCTCAACCATGCAACCAACTTCGATGTTCTCGTCGAATGCAATACCAGCTTCTCTAAGCTCTGCCTTGCACTCTTCAACTAATGCCTTTACAGCTCTAACTTCCTCTACACATGTTACAAGAGGAATCATGATCTTTACTTTACCAAATGCACTTGCTCTAAGGATTCCCTTAAGCTGCATCTTGTACATGTCTGAGTTGCTGAGGCAATATCTAACTGCTCTGTATCCTAAGAATGGGTTCTCTTCCTTCTCAAGTCCGAGGTAAGGGATATCCTTATCACCACCGATATCAAGAGTACGGATGATTACTGTCTTGCCACTCATAGTTTCAACAGCTTCTTTGTATGCTTCGAACTGCTCATCCTCTGTTGGAAGATGTGGTCTGTCCATGAATAAGAATTCTGAACGGAAAAGACCGATACCTTCACCATCACATTCGATAGCCTTTCTAGCATCCTTTGGTGTACCGATGTTGCAGAATAATTCTACTTCTGTACCATCTGCAGTAACTGTCTTCTTGCCAAGGAAGTTCTTAAGCTCAGCCTGAGCCTTAACAAACTCCTCGCGCTTTCTAACATACTGAGAGATTACCTCTCCATCTGGATTAATATATACATCACCTTCAGTACCATCAACGATAGCTGTATCCTTGTCTTTAACAAGCTCAGTGATGTTTGGAACAGAAAGAACTGCAGGAATCTCAAGAGCTCTTGCTAAAATTGCAGAGTGAGATGTCTTTCCACCAACTTCTGTAATAATACCAACAACATTTTCCTTAACAATCTGAGATGTCATAGATGGTGTAAGGTCATGTGCTACAAGTATTGTACCAGGTGCAACAGTGCTGATATCTACATCTGCGATTCCAAGCAAAAGCTTGAGAAGGCTGATCTTAATATCTGAAATATCTGATGCACGCTGACGCATCATATCGTCTTCCATCTTAGAGAACATTCCGATGAACATATCGCATACTGCTGTAACTGCAGCTTCTGCGCACTGTCCAGCCTCAATCATCTTAGTCATCTCACCAGCCATTGTAGGATCTGCGATCATAGCAAGGTGACCTTCCATGATTTCAGCTTCCTTTGGGCCAATGTTCTTTCTGATGTTTTCGGCCATAGCAGCTGTCTCGGTTTTGAATTTGTCGATTGCCTCGTTGAATCTAGCCTTTTCTGCTTCTGTATCATCAATATGCTTAGATTCAAATGACAGATCGTGTTCTACTATAAGACAGATACTACCAATTCCTATTCCCCTAGATGCTTCTATGCCTTTATACATTAATACGCTCCTTCTAAATTAATCTCCGAGTCCACTCTCAACAAGCTCAACAGCCTTAGCAAGTGCTGCTTCCTCATCAGAACCGTTGCAAACGATCTCGATCTCAGCACCACACTTAATGCAAGCTGCCATAAGCATCATAACGCTCTTTCCATCAAACTCGTTACCGTTAAACTTAATCTTAACATCTGAGTCGAATGGAGTAACTGCTGCAGAGAAAACTGTAGCTGGACGCATGTGCATACCCTGCTCGTTTGTTACCTTAACTACCTTTGAAACCATAAATAACTCCTTTCGTTTCAACAAATAAATTATAATCTTTGTTTTATACCTCTATACTCCATAGCTTCCCAGTTCTACAGAGTACAAAAATATAAAACCCATTCTGGGGGCATAAAGCTCCCAGAATGGTAATTATATAATATTCTTAACTATTTTTCAAAACAATTTTGCATTTTACACAATTTATTTTGATTATTCTGCAGCGTTCTTCTTAAGTAATCCTAAGAGTACACAGCTTACTACTGAACCGATAGCAAGTGCTACAAGGTAAAGTGCCCAGTTTCCTACTACAGGGAATACGAAGATTCCACCGTGAGGAGCCATAAGTGTACACTTGAATGCCATTGAAAGTGCACCAGCTACACCAGAACCAACCATAAGTGATGGGATTACGTGTAATGGATCAGCAGCTGCAAATGGGATAGCACCCTCTGTGATGAAGCAGAAGCCCATGATGAAGTTTACAGGACCAGACTTTCTTTCAGCCTCTGTAAATTTCTTAGGGAAGATGAGTGTTGCAAGTGCAATTGCGATAGGAGGTACCATACCACCAACCATAACTGCTGCCATAATCATCCAACCTGTAGGGTTTTCCTGGCTTGCTTCTGCAAGAGCAGCTGTACCGAATACGTATGCAGCCTTGTTAAGTGGGCCACCCATATCTGTTGCCATCATTGCACCAAGTACAATACCAAGTGGTACAAGTGATGTTGTTCCCATACCGTTAAGTACTCCAGAAATCCAAGCATTAAGTGCACCAACGAGTGGGTTGATTGCGCACATTACAAGACCGATTACTGTAATACCAACAAGTGGATAAATAAGTACTGGCTTAATTCCTTCAAGAGACTTAGGAAGGTTCTCGCAAACACCCTCAAGCCACTTCATGAAGTAACCAGCAGCGAAACCTGCTACTAAAGCACCAAGGAATGCTGAAGGAATGTTTCCGCCAGGAGCTGCGAATGTAGCACCTGTTGAAGCAAGTAAACCACCTACGAAACCAACTGCAAGACCTGGTCTGTCAGCAATTGACTGAGCAATGAAACCTGCAAGTACTGGGAGCATGAATCCGAATGCTGCTCCACCAACTGTCTTGAACCAAGCAGCTACTGGTGTGTTAGAACCGAAGTTGCTAGGATCAATTGAATAATCATCAAGTAAGAATGCGATAGCGATAAGGATACCACCACCGATAACGAATGGAAGCATGTGTGATACACCATTCATTAAGTGCTTGTAGAGCTGACGTCCTACTGACTCATTAGCGCTGTCATCACGCTTTGTAACAGCTCCTGAGTGATGATATACAGATGCTGTCTCAGCCTTTTCGAAGAGCTTCTCTGGTGTGTGGATTGCATCCTTTGTAGATGCAAGAACAACCTTCTTACCATCGAATACGCTCATATCTACGTTCTTATCAGCTGCGATGATTACTGCGTCTGCCTCAGCGATTTCCTTAGCTGTAAGAGCATCCTTAGCTCCGCCTGAACCATCTTTTTCAACTCTGATAGAAATACCTAAATCCTTAGCCTTGAGCTCAAGTGACTCTGCAGCCATGAATGTATGTGCAATACCTGTTGGGCATGCTGTAACAGCAACAATCTTCTTTGCTGATGCTGAAACTGTTGTAGCTGTGCTTCCAGCTGCCTTCTCAGCTTCCTTAGCATCGATTAATGATAAGAACTCATCAACTGTCTTTGCCTCAACTAACTTCTTTGCAAATGTAGTATCCATAAGGAACTGCATAAGCTTTGAAAGAACCTCTAAGTGAGTATCAGCGCCACCCTCTGGAGCAGCGATCATGAATAATAAGTTAGATGGCTTTCCATCTAATGCCTTGTAATCAACACCACTTGGGCATGTGATTGCAACAAGACCAGCCTTAGCTACTGCTGCTGACTTTCCGTGAGGAACTGCAATACCGTTTCCGATAGCTGTTGACCCCTTAGCCTCACGTGCAAGGATTGCCTCTTTAAATCCTGCTACGTCATTTAAGTTGCCTACTTCGTTATGAAGTGCAATAAGTTTGTCGATCGCTTCGTTCTGGTCAGCTAATGACACCTGAAGCTTGATCCCCTTTGGATCGATGAATTCTGAGATTTTCATCATTTTCCCTCCTACAATGTGCTATATAATTTTTCTATATCAGCGGCTTTTGCAAGACCGTCTGAGAAAGCTGTTGCAGAACCTGCTGCGGTTCCCATCTTAAGAGCAGTACCATAGTCCTTCTCCTTCATGTAGCCTGCAACAAAGCCAGCTACCATTGAATCACCTGCTCCTACTGAATTTCTAACTGTACCCTTTGGTACGCCGATACGATAACGCTTGCCCTCTTCATCTACAAGCATTGCACCGTCTCCAGCCATTGAGATAAGTACGTTTCTAGCACCCATCTCCTGAAGCTTAAGTGCTCCTTCGTATATCTCATCGTCTGTGTTAAGTACCTTTCCAACAATCTCCCCGAGCTCAAAGTTATTTGGCTTTATTAAAAATGGATGATACTTCAAAACGTTTGTAAGCAAATCCTTTGTAGCATCTACTACAAACTCAATGCCCTTGCCATCCAGCATAGATAGTATCTTTTCATATACATCATCTGGAAGCGAATTTGGAATTGAACCAGCAAGGATAAGAACGTCACCCTTAACAAGTTTTGATAATCTATCAAATAATTCTTTCTGTGCTGCTTCATCTATCTTAGGTCCCTGAGCGTTAATCTCAGTTTCCTCTGTAGCCTTAAGCTTTACATTGATTCTTGAGATTCCTTCTTTTAACTGAATGAAATCTGTATCAATTCCAGCTTCTTTACAACCTTCATCGATTGCACGGCCTGTGAAACCTGCTATAAATCCAAGTGCAGTACTCTTAAGTCCGAGTTCTGAAAGCACCATGGAAACATTGATACCCTTTCCTCCGTAATAAACCTCTTCGCTAGAGGAGCGATTTGTCATACCAGGAAGTAAGTCTTTTTCCATTCTTACGACATAATCAATCGCTGGGTTAAATGTCACAGTGTAAATCATTTCATTTCCTCCTAAGTTTACTCTTCAACGACTTTCACTACAGTGTGATTAATATATTCCCTAGCCACCATCTTATCTGTGATAATGCTGCAGCTGTTAATATCTGCAAAGGTGACTGAATTAACCTGATCAAATTTACTGTGATCGGCTAGCACATATGCCATGTAGCTGTGTCTGATGGCCTCTGTCTTAATCATTGCCTCATCAACATCAGGAGTGGTAAAACCAGCTCTGATTGAAATACCATTTGTTCCCATGAAGGCTTTTGTGAAATGGTATTTTCTAATGAACTCAACACAATCCGGACCAACAACCGCCTCTGTTGAAGCTTTGAGTCTGCCACCAATCATGATTGTTTCCAGTCCTCTGTCCATAAGCTTCTTGGCATGTACTACACCGTTAGTGATGTATTTTGCTTTTTTGTTATCAATGTAATCAATCATAGTCAAGGTAGTGGTACCTGCATCTATGTAGACAAAATCATTGTCTTGAATTATTTTGGCTGCATACTTGCTTATTGTGTCTTTTTCGACTATGTGCTTTGTGGCCTTTTGACCAACTGCATCTTCTTTTGTATTGACATCTAACGAAGAAACTGCTGTTGCACCGCCAAATACCTTCACGAGCAATCCACTGCGATTAAGCTCATTAATGTCTCGTCTAATGGTGGCTGCTGAAGTATCTAACATTTCAACCAGTTCGTTAACAGAAACTGCCTTTTTCTCATTAACTATTTCTACGATTAGAGTCCGTCTTTCTTCAGTAAGCATTTGTTCACCCCTTGAACAATTTCGATTATCTTTGATTGTTCTACTGAAAATATATCATCTAAAAACGTTATGTGCAATCACAAATAATCAAAAACAATCACAGCTAATCAAAAAACGTCATTTTTCACATTTTCAAGAGCCTGGTTTTGTATATATATCACTAAACAAAAAAAGGAACGCATTATAGAAAAATGCATTCCTTCAATTTTGTTATCATTTTTTATGTTTTGCCTTGTCTTCATACATTGACTTATCAGCATTGTTAAAGAGAATATGAACATCTTTGCACTGAGAGTAGGTAGAGTAACCTATAGATACGCGCACTTTAATATCAAAGCCTGCAATTCTCTCAATTTCGGCAAACTTTATTTGAAGTTCCTGTTCAATACTTTTGATTTCAGTATTAGATTTATACTGATGAAGTATCGCGAATTCATCTCCTCCAATTCTAAATGCCACACTATTATTTGATGTAATATTCCTGATTATCTCTGCAGATTTAATGAGTACTTTATCGCCAAAATCATGTCCATACATATCATTAATCTTCTTGAATTTATCCACATCAATGAGCACCATAACAAAATCAGTACAATCTTTATCATACTGAGCCACATACTTTTGAATAATATTGTCAAATGCTCTTCTATTAAGTAACCCGGTTAGCTGATCAGTATTAGAAAGCAACTCTAACTTTTCTTTCTCTTCCAGCTGTTCTGTTACATCACTGAAAAATCCAATCAATCCCATGATTTTGCCATCAACATAAAAAGGCTGTTTACTGGCTACTATTTTACGAACCACACCTTGAACAATGCATTCGCCCTGCACATTTTTAATTGCTTTTCCTTCATTTACTACTGCCAGTTCATCTTTCATGAATGGCTCTGGATTGATATGCCAACCCATGTCCTCGTCTGTTTTTCCCCGTATGCTTTCTTGTGATTTAAGGCCATAGTAATCTAAGAACATCTGATTTGCGCCAACAAATCTCCGTTCTTTATCCTTCCAAAATACACCAACTGGCAATAACTTAAGAATATTCTCAAAGGCGTAATCTTCTATATGTTTTCCAGCTATCGTTTGTTTTGAATATAGATTTTCTCTTTCTTCATATCTAAGCTTATCCAAATAATCAGATATTTCGCTTGTTGCTTCGCTAACACAGCTAAGCAGCACTTCTAATTCCAGATATCTTACAACTCGAATTGTCACCTTCTTCCATACATATTTATTCAATGAATCCTTTATTCTAAAGAATGCAACTTTAATTCCATTCTTTTCTGCCTCTAATCTTTGCTCAACGTCATCCAGATTCATAAATTTGAGATATAATTCTCTATCATCTTTATAAATGCACTGCTTCGCAATTTCTTTAATGACATTCTTTGGAATATTATCTTTGTCTTTAATATGTAACTTACTATTAACCAAATATAGATTTTCATAAAAGTCTACATTCAATCCGAATATATCAATACACTCATATAAAGAGAATAAATACTTACTTATTACTGATGTTTTGTTTTCAAGACTTTCGTTTGAATGTATTGAATACCCGCGAATACTTACAAGGTAAGCTGCACTGTTTGTTTCTTCGTCTGATGTAATATGATGTACTTTCATATTATAGATTTTGCCGTTCTCAACAAATTGAATACTTTCTGTTCGCTTCGTTTCCTTGCTTATGGCGCAGATTTCCCAAAATTCATTTCTTTGTATCCATGACCACCCATTTTGGTTAATCATCTTTTCAACAATATCTAATGTCTCATGCCCAAATACTTTAATCTCTTGTTTGTATCCATCATTAGCATACACGAATTTCCATTTGTCATCTTTTACCACGCCAATGGCAAGAGGCAATCTCTTACTATTAAGAACCCTATCCATTCCATCTAGTGGATTTTGTTTTAGTACATCAATTCTACCAATATCATTGTAGAATTCTCTATCAAATAATCTCTCAAACTGAAGACCATTTTTAGCTATCATGCCAAGACCTTCTTCAAACGGCATAGGTCTTCCAATCAGATATCCCTGAATCAACTCACAGCCAATATCCTGCAAAAATTCCATTTGTTCAGTTGTTTCAACGCCTTCTGCAAGTGTATGGAAGCCCAGATTTTTTATCATGGAAACCATGTGCTTAATGATTATTTTTCCGTCATCAGAAGAGTCAAAACCACGCAGGAATTCCATATCGATTTTTATCAAATCGAATTCAAAATTCTTTAAGACATTTAACGATGAATAGCCACTTCCAAAATCATCCATCCAAACATCGTATCCTTTATTTCGAAGTCTACTAATCTGTTCCTGGATAAATCTTGGATTTTCCATAAGTACGCTTTCAGTTATTTCAAACTTAAACAGCTTTGGATTTACCTCATATCGAGCAATTAATTCATCTATATAAGGCACTATATCAAGAGCTTCAAAATCGATTCTGGACAAGTTGATAGAAACTGGAACTGCTCCAGGACTTCCAGCCTTTGATTGTGTAGCTATGTTTTTTATTACCTGCTCAATCACGTAAGCATCCAGCTTATAAATCAGTCGATATTCTTCCAGCACTGAGATAAACTCATTTGGATATACCACGCCCCTAGCCGGATCAATCCAGCGCACCAGTGCTTCCCAGCCACAAACATCTCCTGTGTAACTTCTTACTATAGGCTGATAGTAAACCTGGATATAGCCTTCCTTTAATGCTTCATCTAAATTATCAATTATGAACTGCTTACGGATTAGGCTTCCGCCCAATTCTTCGTCATAAAATCTATAAGCAACATCGTATTTTTTCTTGATGCTGATACAGGCCATTCTTGCCCTGTCACAGCATCTTACAGCATCAGTGCTTTCTCCATCTAAAACATAAACTCCAGCCTTCAGTTCAAGGTTTATGTTCTTTTGGATTTCTTTAACTTGTTTTCTTACTTCGGTAATTGATGTGATAATCTGAGTTGTATTTGTGCACACTACAAAATGGTCACCAGAGAACTTGGCCACCAATTGATCTTTAAAGATGTTTTTTACAATTTTAGAGATTGATACTAAGAGTTCATCGCCCTTTTCGAAGCCATAATTGGCATTAAACAGCTTAAAGTTATCCATATCAAAAAATATGAATGCAAATGTAGTACAATCTTCAGCTGTATCGATTAGTTCCTGGGCCCAAATATAAAAGCCTTGTTTATCAAGAAGGCCTGTGAGCTCATCCCGATTCTCTCTTAATATTTCAGCTTTGTTCATAATGTTCTACCTTCAGGTAACCCCAATTACTGATGTTATATATTCTACCAATAAAATGTGAACATTCTTTATATATATTATGTATATTGTACAAAAATAAAGGCCACCCGTTTCTTATAACGAATGACCTTTAAGATGGCTAACAATTTTTAATTTAGTTTTATTATTTTAAGCTAAAGCTTTTCCATCAGCTTTTGCAGCTGCGCCCTGTGCGATTGGAATAAATATCATTGCTACAACATAGCATAAAACATACATTGGAATGAATGTCCCGATAAATGCAAATAGGAATGCTGGCGCTGGTGCTCCGGCAAATATTTGCACGTTCACAAAATTCATTACAAGTCCAATGATTGCAACAAAAATTACTACTACAGGTACATTTCCCAAAAATCTTCCTGGTACGCTTTCAGGATCAATATTAAATAATCTAGGAAATCCCATGGCTATTAGCGGGATAGGGAATATCGCATTTACGATACATGCAAGCACAAATCCAATTAATATATTAATAGGTAGTGCTGGAGTAAGCAGGTTCGCTGTGTTTCCAGAAAAAATCATACCGCCAATAGACATTGCTGTTGCAAGTGGAATATTCATAACTAGATTAAATACAATAAAAAACTTTAAGCTTGGTTTTCCCATTTCTTTACCCTCCCAATAATACAATTAAACTGCCTTCGATGGTGAAGGAGTTGGAGCGCATACATTAGTATAGTGCTCCTTACGAGCTTTAAACTCAGGATCCTTGAATAAATTCATAAGACGTCCTTCATTCTGGAAGATATCATCCCCATGAAGCTTCTTTCCAGAAATTGTATCGTGAGCCTTGTGTTCATCTGCTGGATCAAACTTGAACTTAAATGCTCCGTCAATAACTTCAAGCGTACCGTGGAGACCACAAAGTTCGCACTCGCAATCTGTTGTACCTGGGTAGATGTAGAAGTTGTTGCCGTTGCAGTGAGGGCAAGCACCTTCTTTGCCCATCCACTTAGCGTTTTCAACATCCTTTGCAGCCTCTACAAGGTTACGTCCGATTTCTTTCATTCGCTCAACCTTGTCATCCTGCATGATTACATCCTTAGACCATGAGAAGTATTCATTGTTGATTACCTTCCAAGCTGGGCTAAGTGCAAGCATAGCGTGATCTGTTTCAACACGACAAGCCCAATCAGAACCACCGATACCTACGAAGGAAATTGCCTTCTTCTTAAGATACATTGGGTTGAGACCTTCCTTGCCCTGTTCCTTGAGCTTGCCATCAAGCATATGCATCATTCCAATGTCATGACCAGGGCCCATGCGGTCCGCAAGAACGTGAAATAATCCTGAACCACCCTTTTCGTAGATAGGGTCAACTACTAATACTCCATCAGCCTCTGCCATCTTATCGAAAAGCGCTGCATAATCATCCTTCTGAGTACAAATCATACCCTTGCCCATTACTAATCCTCTAGAGCAAGCTACGCATCCTGAACAGTACTTGATATCCCAATCAAATACATGAATAAACTCGATTTCTGCCCCCATTTCTTTTGCTGCTTCAAGAGCAACACGGCACATTGTATCGTTGTTGCCGTTTCTTGTTCCGCATGAAAGTCCTAAAATTTTCATACCATAAACCTCCTAATTTGTTACTAGTTCCTTTTTATAAAATTGTTCCGCTGAACATTTTTACCAAATAATTATTTGCCATACGCTAATTTAGTTACTGGCTTCTCGATAACAATACTTGTAATAAGGCCTACAATATGAAGAATAGGATAGGTAGAAACCCACGCCGATATAAGACTGTCCCCAACTCCAACATTAATAATGGCCATACAGAAGCTTACTATGGTCACGTATATTGCATTTACGATGAAATTCCTTGCTATTATCTCTTTAAAAGTGCCAGGCTTGGTCTTACAGATTTTTTCTGCAAACCAACTGCCAATTAACCCCATTGGAAGAATGACTGCCGCTACAGTATTGATTGTAAAAGCGCAACAACATCCTCTTACCCAACCAGACAAGGAATCCCCACCTGCTAGTATGGTCGCTGTCGTATTGATTGAAAGGGCCATACATACATTGATGATTACATTCCATCTGAAAAAGCGAATTTTATCATCCATTTCTATTTTCCTTTCGCAGGTCTTTTAATTAATAAAGTGCAAATTGTCGCAAGTACAATTGCTCCAATCATTATCATGAAAATGCTAAGATATGTTCCTTGCATATCGTAAATCATGCCTGCAAGAGTCCCGCCAAATGATGCTAATAGCAAATTCAAATTGATAATTGAAAAGTTTACTGGATAATTCTTAACACCATAGAAGTCCATTATGTATGCCGAGTTTGTTGGTGTGACCCCACCGTATGAGAGGCCAAAGAATATAAATCCTACTACTACAAGTGGAAGACTTGCTGCATTTATTCCAACAATGTTGATAAGTACTGAAACTAAGTAAAGCCCACAGTTTAAAAGCATTGTTTTCTTCTGTCCAAGCTTGTCATACAAGCCGCCAAAAATCACTCGACCAATTCCGTTGAATACGGAAATAAGTCCTACGATTGTGGCAATTCCTCCTGCTTCAAGAGCAGGTGCTGTCTCTGTAACTATTCCACTTGCCTGTGCGATAAGTGCAAGAGCTGCCGCGCTTAGCAATATCGCATATACGAAGTAAAGCCAAAAGCTCACCTTCGAAATCATTTCTATTGTTGTGTAATCCTCTGATGTGTCGTTCTTTGATTTTTGCTCTTCTACCGCATATACTTTCTGCTCTTCGGCAGTAGGTTTTCTTACGATAAATGCTCCGATGAAGATTACCGCAAATACGATAATTCCAAGAGCTTTAAACTCTGTTCTCCATCCATATGAACCCAGAAGTCCCGCATAAACCTTTCCTATAATAAAAGCACCAATTCCAAATCCCATAAGAAGGATTCCAGAAATAAGTCCTTTTTTGTCTGGGAACCATTTAGTTACGCTTCCCATGACGGCATTATAGGAGAAACCTGCTCCTAGGCCGGCTAACACACCAAAGCCTAAGTAAAGCATTCCAATAGAAGAAATCACGCTGACTAATTCAAAGCCAATTAAGAAAAGCACAGCTGATGTGATAAAGATGTATCTTTCCTTAATTTTTCCTGCTACTAATCCTGCAATAAGTCCGCCTATGCAAAAGAAGCTCATTGCAAGAGTGAAGGTTAAGGAAAGTGCCCCCTTGCTCCAAGAAGTAAACTCCGAAGCAATAGGACTGGAAAGTACGCTCCATGCATAGATTAATCCTGCAAACAAAAGCACGATTACGCCAGCTATTGCATAAATCCATCTATTAGTATTTTTCATTTATTAATCTCCAAATTTTCAATAACTTATTCGAAGATTCTTGCCTTTTCTTCGCCTCTCATAACACGAAGTGTTCCTTCTGCAAGAGCCTTCATTTCATTTTCACCTGGAATCACTTCGATAGGTCCAACAAAACCTACATGCTTCTTGATTGAATCTACAAACATATCTGAATAAGCAAGGCCACCAGTAAGAACGATGTAATCTATCTTTCCATCAACTGATGGAGCGATACGAGCAATTGTTTTTGCTGTGTTTAAAGCCATTGCTTCAAATAGAAGCGCTGCCTCCTCATTTCCATCAACAACCATCTGCTCTACTTCACGCATATCTGCTGTTCCAAGGTAAGAAGCGATTCCGCCCTTACGCTGAAGTTTTTTCATCAATTCTTCTTTTGTGTACTCACCGCTGTAGCACATATCAACAAGGGCGTATGTAGGAAGTCCACCAGCTCGCTCTGGTGCAAAGGTGCCGATTTCATCATTAAAGAAATCTACTATCTGGCCATTTGAGTGAAGGTTTACTGTAATACCACCACCTAAATGCGCCACAATAATATTTGCCTTGTTGTAATCGATACCTTTATCCTTGCAAAGCTTTAATGCTGCTGCACGGGTGTTAAGGTTGTGTCCCTTTGCAGGAACTCTGATGCCCTTAATACCTGTAATCTTGTTTACCTCTGTCATCTCATCTACAGTGATTGCATCATAGATGTAAGCCTTAACGCCAATCTCTTTTGCAATGCTATATGCAATGCCAGCCCCAAGATTACTTGCGTGCTGATCAACTGGGTGAAACTGAAGTGTCTCCACCATCTTGTCATTGACCTCATAGGCTCCAGTCTTTACTGGAGGGAGTGCTCCGCCACGGCCTACGATTGCTCCAAAAGAATCCAACTTATCACCATGTTTTGATAGGCATGCCATGATAAGTTCTTTTCTCATATCAAGCTGATCGTAGATTGTTTTATATGGCTTCAGGTCTTCCATTGTGTGTCCAATACTCTCAACCCACTGCTGTTCATCAGCCTGATAAACAGCAATTTTTGTTGATGTAGAGCCTGGATTAATGACTAGTATTTTTTCATTTGCCATAACTATCTCCTTTATTTAACAGCTGCTGCAGAAACTACTATTGAAAGATATTTCTCTTCTGCTGTTGAACTGCGGGAAACCATAACGATTGGGCACTTAGCACCAACGATAAATCCCGCCATCTTTGCACCACAGCTAATTGCATACATCTTGCCCATAATATTTCCGGCATGGATGTTTGGTGCAACAAGTATGTCTGGGTCTCCAGCTACACGTGAGTTGAGCCCCTTAAACTCAGCAAGATCCTTTCTCATAACGCAGTCATACTGAATAGGTCCTTCTACGATACAGTTTGTAATCTCGCCACGCTCATTCATTGCCTGAAGTTCTGCTGCATCAACAGACTCTGGCATCTTTGGATTAACCTTTTCAACACATGCAAGCACACCTACCTTTGGGCAGTCATATCCCATTGCGCAAAGTGTATCTACTGTATTTTGGATAATCTCCTTCTTCTGCTGAAGGTCTGGGTATGTTACCATTCCGCCATCAACTGGAAGAATTACCTTGTGATAAGTTGGAACCTCAAACATGGTAAAGTGAGACATAAGTCTTCCCTGCCCAAGTCCATATTCCTTATTAACAACTTCCTTAAGGATAATCTTTGTATCAACCTTACCCTTCATGAGGAAATCAGCCTTGCCTTCACTAACAAGCTTTACTGCCTTTTCGCAGGCTTGCTGCAAATCATCAGCTGGAACATCAATTATGTTCTCCTCTGGGATTACTTCATTAAGCTCTCCAAGGATTTCATCAATAATCTTTTTTTCACCAACTAAAATTGGCTCAATGATGCCTTCTCTTCTAGCATTTACAACTGCTTCTAGAGTATGCTCATCATTTGCACAGGCAACGGCCATAATCTTTTTTGAAGGTGCGCCCTTTACCTTTGCAATTAATTCATCAAAATTGTGAAATACCATCTGCTTCTACCTTTCATTTACTAACTAGTTCTTGCCATTCTTTTCCTTGAACTGACGTCCAATTTCAAGACCCTTATCAAATGCTGCTTTGTTGAGAGGTAAAAGCTTTGGCTTGCTTGAAAGCTTGTGCTCTACTGTGCCCCATACGATTTCTGGAGCGATAACCTCTGTATATCCTACATAAACACCAAGCATGATAACGTTAAGAACCTTTGCATTTCCCATTTCAAGAGCAAGTTCTGTTACAGGTGCTTCAACGATTTCAACGTCTGTTCTTTCAATTTTGTCCTTAACGATTGAGCTATTGATGAAAAGTCTTCCACCTGGCTTTAGTGTTCCGATAAACTTTTTTAATGATGGACCGTTCATAACGATAAGGTCATCCATTGTATCTCCAAGTGGTGCACCAATCATTTCATCAGAAATAACTACGTAGCAGTTTGCTGTACCACCACGCTGTTCTGCGCCGTATGAAGGGAAGAATGTTACATTCTTATCTGTTGAGTCACAGGTTGCAGAAGCAAGGAATTTGCCGAGGGTCATAACGCCCTGTCCGCCGAATCCGGCTACACATAAATTTGTTTCCATTATTTCTCCTCCATTCCTTTATCTCTTACTACACCAAGTGGGTATTCCTTAAGCATGTTTTCCTCAAGGAAATCAAGAGCCTTAAGTGAATCAAGTCCCCAGTTTGTTGGACAGCTTGTAACGATTTCTACAAGTGAGAATCCCTTGCCTGCCATCTGATACTCGAAAGCTTTCTTGATAGCCTGCTTTGTCTTCATCACGTTTGCAGGTGTGTTGCAGCTTGTACGAGCTAGGTAATATGGTGCTGTAAGCTGATCAAGTGTCTCGCAAACATGCATTGGATAACCATGCTCTTCTGCAATACGTCCCTTAGGTGCTGTACTTGCCTTCATTCCGAAAAGTGTAGTAGGAGCAAGCTGTCCGCCTGTCATACCATAAATACCGTTATTTACGAAGATAACTGTGAAGTTCTCACCACGGTTTGCTGCAGACATTGTCTCTGCAAGACCAATTGAAGCAAGGTCTCCATCACCCTGATATGTATAGTAAATAGTATCTGGATTTGCTCTCTTCATACCTGTTGCGACAGCACATGCTCTACCGTGTGGAGCAGTGATGTTGTCGTATGCCATGTAGTCCATCTGAAGACCACAGCAACCGATACCAAGAACAGCTGCTGTCTTATCAACGATACCAAGCTCGTCAATAACTTCTCCGATTAGCTTCATAATTGAAGAATGCATACATCCTGGACAAAATCCTGAGACTTTATCCTCCTGAATTGTTTTTGTTCTGCTATATAATAATTCTGCCATGTTAAGCCTCCTGTCCTGCTAATTTCATTACAGCCTCAAGCACGGCCTCTCTTGACATTACGTTACCGCCAGAGCATAAGCACTTCTCAACTGGGCAACGACGTCTTACAACTGCTTCTACATCTGTTGCATACTGAGCTGGGATTGACATCTCAACATCAAGAATTGCCTTTACCTTTGAGTAATCCAGCTTCTCAAAAGCTTCTGTTGGGAATGGATTAAGTGTGATAGGACGGATAAGTCCAACCTTAATTCCCTTCTTTCTAAGAATATCTACAGAAGACTTAGCAATACGTCCTGAAATACCATAAGCAGTAAGAATGATTTCAGCATCCTCTACCATATATTCTTCAACCATTACATCATTCTTCTTCCAAGACTCATATAAAGCTGCAGCCTCTTCGTTGCACTTCTGCATTACTGTTGTCTGCCACTGTCCTGGCTGAATCCAAGCACGATTTGCATAGTCAAGCTTGTGACCTACACATGCCCAGTTCTTCTTAGATTCTCTAATCTTTTGAACCTCTTCCTCTGACATCATCTCTGGAAGTTCTACTGGTTCCATCATTGTTGCGATTACACCATCTGCAAGGATATGCACTGGATTTCTATCTCTATCTGCAAGCTCGAAAGCTTTTACTGTCAAATCAACTGCTTCCTGAACTGTTGAAGGCGCAAGTACCATCATCTGGAAACCACCGTTACCAGCTGCCTTTGTTGCCTCAAAATAATCCATCTGTGCTGGCTGAATTGAGCCTACTCCAGGGCCCCCTCGTGCAAAGTTTGTATACACAATTGGAATACGAGCTGATGCACAATATGAAATACCTTCACTCTTAAGTGCGATTCCTGGTGATGAAGAAGATGTCATTGCTCTGACACCTGCTGAAGCTGCACCGTAAACCATGTTGATTGATGCTACTTCTGATTCACCCTGTACAAAATTTCCTCCTACCTCTGGAAGTCTTCTAGAGAAATACTCTGGAACTTCATTTTGAGGTGTGATAGGATAACCTGCAAAAAAACGGCAACCGGCACGTACTGCTGCTTCAGCTACAGCCTCGCTGCCCTTCATAAATGTTCTGGCCATTTTTAATCCTCCTTATAAATCTCGATTGCGCCATCAGGACACATTCGTCCACATGTCAAACAACCAACGCAATCTTCTTGTCTTGCTGCCACGATGTATTCATAGCCTTTTCCATTAACCTCTGTACCAACTTCGAGTACATTTTTAGGACAAAACTTCATGCAATATCCGCAGCCTTTACAGCGCTCGGCAACAACATTAATTCTAAATTTCGCCATTATTAGACCTCCTTACTTCTATCTATCCATAACCTAGGCTTTTAACCATTCATAGGTTAAATACAGGTGTATAGGCATTATCTTTTCCTTTGGAAGTTTGTTTTTAACCGACTGGGCAAATCCCTCAAATACACAAAGCATTTCAATATCTCGATATTCAGATATGAGCGCATCCATTTTGTTTGCTCCATCTACAATCTCATCAATTGTTGTAGTTATACCTGCGTTTGGATTATCTATGAAATGAATATCCTCTATGCTCAAATGAGAAACCGCTAGAATTTCAGATAAAAATTTATCTATATGATCGATATCCTGGCAAAATGGTCTGTAATAATTCAAAACATACATGGCGCAGAGTGATTTTCTATCAGCGCCCATCATGAATCCGCCTATAGCCCTTGCTCCGATATCGTCACCGCCTACATCCATGACTACAATTGCATTTGGGTCTGCCATTAGTTTTCTTACACCGCCAACTACTGTTGGGGCATCAAAAAACTGCTCTTCATAATGAATTGTGATTCCTTCAAATTCATCACTATCAAACATATCTCTTGAACGAAACAGTGGCTTTGTCATATCCATATCAAAAAGATGTACGGCTTTATCAGTGTTTTTAGCGAGGTACTTAGCAAGATTAAGTGATATCTCGCTCTTTCCACATCCAGCTTCACCAATCAATATGAAATTTGTTTTACCTGCTTCTAAAGCTTCTTTCATGAATTGCATATGCTACCTCGCTAAAACTTTTGATTATCTAAGTGTGATATACCCCTTGTACTGTCTGAGGTTGTCAGATGTACATCTATCTCCAAGGAATACTGAAGCAATATTGTGCTGTGGCTTTAAGAATGGGAATTCATCCTGCTGAGCCCATGCTGGCTTTGTAAGATGTGTCTTTGCCAAGTTAACGCAAAGCTCATGCCATTCCTCTGGTCCTTCAAACCAAACCTCAACAACTCTATCAAACTGTGCTTCTGGAGCACCGTAATTTACAATTACCTTGCTACTTACAACTCTGTTTACTCGAACAGATCCTGTAAGGAATGGAACCACTTCTTCATGGAACCATCTTTCGCCCTCTTCCTTACCGCACTCCTCTGGATACTTGATAAGGAATTGCCAACGGAAGTTTGGACCATCTTCCATTGTTCTCTCTCTTCCCTTGAAATCTTCCTCCCAGTTGATTGGAACAAAGGAGAAGATAAATGGTGGAAAATCTCCGCCGCCTGCTGCACGACCAGCATCACCTGATTCCGAATTATCGTGAACTGTTGCACTGTCTACATCAGGAATGCATCCCTGCCAGCGAAGTACATCCATTGGCATATATTCACAGAAGATGTTGTTTGCCATCTCTGGAAGATGCTCATTTACTAACCAATAATGCTCAGTCAGCTGCATCTTTCTTGCGCCAAATCTGTCTCCTTCCTCTGGTGTTGGGTATGCCTGATAAAACGCATATTTTGTTACATATGGAGAAAACTTGCTGATGCTCTCTGGCACATGATGATAGTAAAGCCAGTGCTCAAGCTTAGGTCTATATTCTTCCTTTGCTAACCCCACATAGATTAAGCTTCTCATTAAATTAAATTCGTAAGCCATAACAATCCTCCTTTTACATCGGTTAGATAAATCTAACCAACTAGATATAACTTTTATGCACGTTTATTGTGCATATTGAACTATAAATGATGATAACACCGCCGTTTCTTGATAAAAAATATCAATATTTGATGTTTCTCATAACAAATTTGATATAAGTCTGTTAAATTTTTAACCTATATAATGAAGTAATTTTCTATGATGCTGTTTCGATATTGTTGAGAAAAGTTTTTCAATAACATTTTTGATATTAATCCATCACACTTTTTAGTATTGGACTCTATAAAATTTTCGAGACTATAATTTACATAAATCATTTACGAAGGAGGTTTTTATGAGCGATAAGTTTTATGCTAAAAGCCCTGGAAACGAAGGCTATATAAAAAACATGGAAGTTGTCGGCTATCACGATGCAGACAACCATTATTTATTCCAATCACAGTTATATAAGACAGCTGAAGGAAAGTATTATCTTTACGGAGGTTGCTTCTACGGATATGGTGTTGAAATTATTGATGTTACAGACCCAGCAAATCCACGTCATGTGCAGTACATGCCTGTTATGGATCCTGAGGTTTATCCTTACATGTCTACACCAAAGGTTCAGATTGCAGATGATCTTATGATTGTTTCTAATGGAAACTGTCTTGAGTTCTTGCACGGACCTGCTCCTGAAAAGTACACTCCTGCTCCAGGTGGAGTTCACATCTTCTCTCTTAAAGAAGATCCGGAGCATCCTAAGAAGCTTTCTTTCTGGGCAACAGGTGATACTGATAATCCAGGTGCTGGCGTTCATCGTTTCACTTACAACGGTGGTAAATATTTACATCTTTCAGCTACTGCAGTAGGTTTTAAGGATTTCATTTACAGAATTGTAGATATTTCCGACCCTACTAACCCACACGAAGTTGGTCGTTGGTGGAATCCAGGTCAGTTCTTCGGTAATCAGACTAAAAAGACTAGAGAAAAAGAGTGGAATGGATGGCAGGGATACAACACATATCCTGGTTTTGTTCATTTCCCTTATGTGGATGGAGATACAGCTTACCTTAGCTGCGCAGGTGCAGGATTCAAGATTCTTGATGTTTCTAATCCTGAATGGCCTCAGGTTATCGGTGAAGCTAAAATGACTCCACCTTTTGCCACTAAATTTGGTGGTGCACTTTGCCATACATTTATGCCTATCCACGGCACTAAATATGCTATTGGTATGCAAGAAGGTGAGCGTCAGTGGACTTACAACAAAAACGACTTTGACAAATTTGGCGTTCAGGCAATGTGTGGAATCGAAATGTTTGATATCTCTGATCCTGAGGATCCAGTACTTATTTCTGTGCTTCCTTATCCTGAGGTTCCAGAGAACTTCCCTTACAAGAACTTTAATGATTTAGGCTACGGATATCCTACTTCATTTGGTCCTCACAATCTTCACGAGCCTATGACAGGTAAGCCTTGGCTTGAAGATAGAAGCGACAGAGCTTACGACTGCTATTTCCACGCAGGACTTCGTGTGTATGATATTTCAGACCCTTATGTTCCTAAGGAAATTGCTTACTTCATTCCACCAAATCCAGAGAAGCTCTGCTTCGACGTAAAGATGCCTAACAAGCCTCTTGGTACAGCTGAGGATTTGGTTGTAGACGACAGAGGATATATCTACATGAATGCTATGCATGACGGCGTTTATATCCTTAAGTGTTTAGTTTAATTTAAATGCTTGTTGATTTTATTTAGAAATTAACAGGTAGCAATAACTTTCAATTGTTTTTATTTCAACATACAAATTGTTTTTAAATTCTCCAAAAAAATCGCGACTGCCCACGTGACAGTCGCAATTTTTTTTGCTATATTTACCTTTATGAATGATAAACAGATAGAATGCTTTTTAGAAACAGCTAAACATTTAAGCTTCACGAAGGCTGCCCAGAATTTATATCTGCCACAGCCAGCCGTAAGCCGATATATATCAGCTCTTGAAGAAGAGCTTGGTGTAAGTCTTTTCATCAGAGAAAACAGTAGAAACATTTCTCTTTCTGATGAAGGCACATTATATTTTAATTTTTTCCAGAGATATTATGCGGAATTTCACAACATTCGTAAAATGCTATCCACCGCCACCAACAGAATCCGTTTAGGTTACAATATCGGATGGAATGTATCTAGCTTTCTTCCAAAAGTTGTTAATGAATGTAGAAAAGAAAATCCGGATTTCATGATTTCATTTGAATGTCTTGGTTTTAGAGATTTGTTACAGGCCATCGAAGACAAACATTTAGATGCAATTATTACTTCATCAGACTATGTAGAAGGCAAATCTGATTTAGTCAAATATCAATTCACAAGCGTGCCTAGAATTATAGTATATTCTGAGCTTTTGCCTAATTACGACAAAATCACTACAGCAGCTGATTTTGCTTCATGCACCTTTTATATGATTGATGACCCTCGAGTTGGTGAACTATGCCAGGACATAGAATTGCTTTTTAGACCTTACGGTTTTGTACCAAAGTTCACAGCTGTCCCAAACATCAATACTGTATTTGCTGCCGTTGAAAATGGCTTAGGCGTTGCAGTCTTAGACGGCTGGTATCAGGGCATCCATCATCCAGGCATTCACTACATGACTCTAAACGATGAGTTGCCTATCTCTATCGCATGGCACAGAAGCACTATCGCTCCTTCCATCGATAAACTCTATGAAAAACTTAAGAATCACTTTAAATAAAGGATTGTGGCTAGATGCCACAATCCTTTGCTAATTGTTCAAATGCTTTTAGAGAACGATTAATCATATCGTAATCAACGCAATATGCAATTCTTACATATCCTGGGCAGCCGAAGGTCTTGGTTGAAACCAGTATGATGTGATTCTTCTTTGCTGCTTTTACAAATTCTTCCTCATTTTCGTATGGAGATTTAACAAGAAGATAAAAGGCTCCCTGAGGCTTTACTACCTCAAAGCCCAGCTCTGTTAGCTTACTGTATAAAAGCTTTCTGTTTTTGTCGTAGAAATCCAAATCAACGTCTACATCTAAGCATCTTGAAACTACAAGCTGGAAAAGGGATGGTGCATTGATGTAGCCTAAGCATCTGTTTGCTACTACCATAGCCCCTATCATCTCCTCATAGTAATCCATCTTCTTTGAAAGAGCCATGTAACCGATTCGCTCTCCTGGAAGAGAAAGAGTCTTACTGAATGAGTACATGTAGATGCTGTTTTTGATTATTGAAGGGATGTATGGCACCTCGTCTCCATCGTATACAAGCTCTCTGTATGGTTCATCAGCAATGACATAGATTGGATGACCTACTCTTTTTTCTGCCTTCTCTAATATCTCAGCAAGCTTTTCAATCGTAGAGGCTGGATATACTTTTCCTGAAGGATTGTTTGGATTATTTACGATGATGCATTTTGTCTTTTCTGTGATAAGCTTATCAAGCTCATCTAAGTTCAAATCGAAATCATCAAGCTTTGCTGGCACAACATTTAATGTTCCGCCAAAGTTTGCCACATAGCTTCTGTATTCTCCGAAGTAAGGAGCAAATGCGATTACTTCATCATTCAGGCCAAGAAGCGCTCTAAATACACAATTCATGGCGCCGGCAGCACCTACAGTCATGACAATGTCATCTGGACCGTAGCCCATATCAAACTTCTTATTTAAGCTATTAGCGACGTTTGTTCTTACCTCATCAAAGCCTGCATTCTTCATATATCCATGGATATATGAATCAGGATTCTCTGCAATGATATCCTTTATTGCCTGCGTAACCTTTTGAGGTACTGGCGCCGCTGGATTACCAAGGCTGAAATCATATACATTTTCTGCACCAACTTCCGCTGCAAGCTGTAAACCTTCTTCGAAAAGCTTTCTTATAGTGGAACTTCCTGCTACAAGTTTCTCCATATTTTTAGAAATAACCATTTTATCCACCCTCTCTGTCACTTTAATGTACTAAATTATTAGTTGTATTATAGTCTTTATTTTGTGAATTGTCATCAACAAAATTAAAGCTGCTTCATGACCATTATAGTCAAGAAGCAGCCTTGCTTTTCAAAGGTATTTTCCTATGCTTTTACCAAAGCTTCAAGCATCGCAACAGCCTCATCTACTGTGATTGTGCTTGTGTTTAAAATTAAATCAAAATAATCAGATGAACCCCATTTTGCTTTAGAATTAGTAGTGAAGAATTTTTCACGCTTCTTATCGAATTTCTTCATTACATCAGCGGCATCTTCTGCCTTGATTTTCTCAACAGTCTTTGCGCGATTCAATCTGTAATCGTCATCTGCTGTAATGAAAATCCTAAGCAGCTTTTTATCCTTAAGGATTTCGCTGGCACATCTACCTACAAAAATCGCACCAGGATTTTCTGCAGCTTCGCGTATAATCTCTGACTCAGTGTTGTAAATCTGCTCATATAAAGAGATTTCCTGGCCAGGAGCCTTGAAGATCGGCTTGATAGGATTCTGCTCATCCATGCCAGAAACAACATCATAGCTTAAGCCCATGCGCTTACAAGTCTCTACCACCACACCACGGTCGTACAGACGATAGCCAAGTTTTTTAGCTAGTTTGTCAGCTATTTCGTGTCCACCACTGCCGTATTTTCGCTCTATGGTAATAAAATCGTACATATGCACCCCTCCACCTTTTTTTACTATTGTAGCACTTTTCTGACATTTTCAAAACCTTTTTGACAATTTAACAATATCTTCACATTAATATGATGTATAATGTATTTAACTTAATTATTATCACTTGAGGTGAATCATGAGAAATAGATTAATTACACTTGTGCTTTGCACAACACTTATTTTTTGTGGTTGCAGCTCTACAGAAGAAATAGTCGATACCAATGAATCCAAGATTGTTCAGCAAACCGCCGAAACATTTGACTCTTCTGAAATTGACACTATAGGTATTAGCATGCCTGCAGCCCAGCTTGAAAGGTGGACTAATGATGCGGAACTTCTTCAGTCTATGTTTGAAGAAGAAGGCTACAACGTCCTAGTATCATACGGCGATAATCTTATCGATACTCAAATCAATGATATAAATCAAATGATTGATGACGGAGCCGATCTTCTAATTATCGCACCTGTTGATTCCGATTCTTTAGGGCCATGTATAAAGCGAGCAAACGAAAATAATATTCCAGTGGTAGCTTATGACAGACTGATTAACCATGCCCCAACGCTCTTAGCTTATGTATCTTATGACAATTACTATATTGGAAAACTTCAAGCCTTGTATATAGTGGACGCATTTGATTTGAATAACACCTCAAACTCAGAGCCTATTAATATAGAAATATTCGCAGGAGATTCTGCTGATAATAACGCTCTTTGCTTTTTCAATGCTGCCTATGAGGTTTTATCGCCTTATGTTGAAACAGGTAAGATAAATATTATTTCTAATCAAAAATCTTTTTATGCCTGCTCTATTCCTTCTTGGGATACAGACCTGGCAAAGCAAAAAATGGAGATTCTTTTGGCCAGCTATTATACGGACAACCAACAATTAGATGCAGTACTTTGTGCTAATGATTCTATTGCCCATGGTGTATGCGATGCCATTGATTCTTCCTATAAGCTAGATAACAAAATCATTATCACTGGCCAGGATGGTGACAAAGTAAACCTTCAATATATAAAAGAAGGCAAGCAGTCCATGAGCATTTATAAGAATCTCAACAATGAAGCATTGGCTACTGTATATATCGTAAATAGCTTTTTAAATGGTGTTTCCACTGGAGATGATTTAAGTGCTGGAAATGATTTCGATTTTAAGATAAGGCGAGATACTATTTCCTATGTCAGTGATAACGTAGCTATCACATCATATTTGCTTTCGCCCAAAACAATTACTATCGATAATGTTGATGATTTTATTATCGACGAATAAATTATTAAAGAGTGCCATCGCTGGCACTCTTTTTTATAGTTCACTATACATGCAATATCCATTGCGGCCTTCACGCTTAGTCTTATACAATGCTTTATCCGCTCTTGAAAACAGCTTTGATGAATCATCCGTATCATCGGGATATACAGCACCACCCATTGATACGGTAATAGGGATATCCCCTTTGGTAGTCTCAATCGGCTTTCGCATTATCTTTTGTACCTGTTTACAAATGCTTATGCATTTCTGCTGGCTGGCATTTTTCACAAGTACCATAAATTCATCTCCGCCAATTCTTGCGGCAATAGAATCATTTTCAATGGCAACCACATGAAGACGTATTGCAAGCTCCTTTAATACTTCATCCCCCACAATGTGACCCAATGTATCATTGATGCTTTTAAATAAATCCAAGTCCACCATTATGATTCCATATGGTTCTTTTCCTGAAGCTATCTGTTTGATCTGCTTATTAATAAATAGTCGATTAGGAATTTGCGTGAGGGTATCGCTATTAATAAGCTTATCGTTTCGTCTATTAGCTGCTGCAAGAAGTACAATAATTATTATTAAAAGAATTACTATCAATATCACCAGATTGGCCATTAGTGTATTTTCCTTATACCAGGTAATTACGTTTTCATGGCGATTCAGAATAATTGCATCTTCGGGCAACTTTGATTCTTTAATGCCAAATTTGTCCAGAGCTGATTGTTCAAAATACGTGTTTGTCACTGTATCTGTGACAAGGTCTATTTTATCTACTGGCTTTCCCGATAAAATATCCACTCCCATTTCACCAGCTATCTTTCCTGCATCGAAAAATGAATAGGACACTCCACCTAACACGCCATTTTGGATATTAGCCGATGATACTCTAAAAATAGGAACATCACTTGCATACTCACTAATAAAGCTTGATGCTGATTCTAAAGTGTAGATATTCTTCTCACCATCCTCCAGAAAATCCAAGTAAAGAATAATGTCATTCTCTCCTAACTCTGAAAGATACTTTTTAATTCCATCTTGAGAATATCTGGACGTATTTAAAACCTGATAATCCTGTTCTGGATGATTATCTATAAATTCCATGAACTGAACGAACTCACCCTGGCCGGTAGTAGTTGCATCTACAATGGCTGTGATTTTTGTTCTGTGCGGGAATAAGCTCTTCATCAGCTCATAATTAGATTCCATATCAGGCACTTCTGCCACTCCTGTAACATTGTCGATTAAAGCAGCTGTCTTTGCATCTGAAAGGGAGTTTACTCCCATAAATACGATTGGAACGTCTTTGAATATAGAATCTCTATGATTTGTTGCAAACCCAAGTGCTGTATCGTCAGCCGCGATTATTAAATCATATTTTTCGCCCTTTGAAAGCTTGTATTCAAGATAGTCTTCAAACTGTGCAATATCGTCTGAAGTATAGAAGCGCTTGCCATCCATAGACTCGTAAGTAATCTCATACCTGATATCGTTACCGTTATTTGCAAACCCCGCAACAATACCGTCGACTTCTTCCCTTACTGTTGGATAAGCATAATTATATGACAAAAGGCATAGTACACGATGTGTATATGCCTCGTTATCATTATTTGAGGCCCTTACAATAGATGTGTAATTAAAAATCAAGCCCAATAGGACTGACACAATACACATTAAAGTAAGTGCCATTTTTTTAGTTGTTTTAATAGTTGAAAAACCCAATTTAATCCCCTCTTAAATATAGTCCCCTATATTCAGAGTGTATTATAATTTAGCCTAGCTTTCAACCAATTTTCTTCTGCTCTACTGCATTTTCTTCCTCAGAAGAAACCTTTTCTGAGTTAATCTTTTTCTCGTATCTTGTGTAGATAACCCATGCCGCAAATCCGAAAATAACAGGACCGCTTAATGACCAGAATGTTGTCTTGAAATCACCATCAAGTGCTGGCTGAATAATTGCAAATACGTTTGCAAAAAGTAATGTAAGTGTTACAACATATCCCCAGATATTTGCTGATGTCTGAGTCTTGTAAACCTCAAAGCTTCTATCAAGACCCTGAAGCTTCTTGAACTTAGGGAAGGCAAATGAGATGAACATGTAAGGAACTGTCATACCTACATTTACCATAGCTGTAAGGATTAAGAAGAACTGCTGCATTGTGTCGCCACCAAATGAAACTAAAAGAACCATTACGCAAACGATTGCACACTGAATCCACATAGCGTTCTTTGGCATACCATCTTCTTCGATTTCACCCATCTTACCTGGCCATAGACGCTTGTCTGTACCATCGATAAGCTGCTTAAGTGGTGAATATACTAATGTGAACATAGCACCTAAAAGTGCAAGTAACATAATAAGTGCGTATACTCTTGCAAAACCATGTGCAAGTGCTATCTGTGTAGCCTCTGATGCACCAAAGGCTTTTCCAAAGGCTGCCGCAAAGTTAGACATAATTACATAAGATACGTTACCTAATGTGATATCGCCTGCTCCAAGGATCTCCTTGTAGTTTGTGAATGAACCAACGAGCATGATAAGTGATGCATAACCAACAACGATTACCATTGCAGCGATAACGATTCCCTTAGGGAAGTTCTTCTTAGGATTCTCTGTCTTATCAACAAGACCACCAACTGCTTCGATTCCGCCGTAAGCAAAAAGTGCATAAACAATAAATGATAAAATCATTATTGGGCTGCCCTGGTATGCTACGTTAAGAGGAACCTGAAGTGATTCCATTCCTGCAAATGGCTGCTCAAGTCTGCCGTGTCTAGCAATGATCATTACGATAGAACCAACAAATACCATGATGTTGATAACAAGTACTGCTGTTCCGCCGATAGATGTAACCTTGCTAATCTTATCAATACCCTTTGAATCAAAATATGTGATAAAGATAAAGAAAACAACTGCCATTAATCCAAGTAATCTAGAGCCTGATAAAAACTCAATTCCAAAGAATGACCACTGTGATGTACAGTCTTCACCAAAAATTACATTAGATACAGGTACCCAAATTCCTGATGATACATTTACCATCCAAAGTACATAAGATGTGTACCACATAAATGTTCCAACGAACGCATACTTAGGTCCAACAGATTTACACATCCATGAATACATACCACCTGTCTCTTCACGGAATGCTGAACCGAATTCAGCTACCATAAATGCAAATGGTACGAAAAATAAAATACCAGCTATTACAAACCAAGGTATAGCTGCATATCCCATTAAGTAATAAGATCTAGGGATATTGTTGAAGCCATAAACTGATGTAAAGATCATCAGTATGAGGGACATAAGTCCGAGTTTCTTTTCCTTCATTTTTAATCTTCCTTCTACAAAATATATTCTTTATTTAATTTTATGTATACGACAGCGTTGTCAATTATATCATCTTTTTCACAATTTCTCCATAAATCATATATTCTTAATACAAAGGAAATGCAATGCATTAGCACTTTAAACCGCAAAAGTTCTTAAGTTTTGATTTAAAAAAAGCCCCTTGGATATTTCTATCCAAGAAGCTTTGAATACTTATAATTAGTATAATTTTGCACCAGCTGGAATATGGTTATCAATCATGAGAAGGTGCAGCTCTTCGTCCTCGCTGTCCTTAAGGTTGTTAACAGCGCTAAGAAGCATACCGCATGATTCAATTCCCATCATTGGTCTTGGTGGAAGATTTGTAATAGCTACAAGTGTCTTTCCAACAAGCTCCTCTGGCTCATAGAATGCATGAATTCCAGAAAGGATTGTACGATCAACACCTGTACCGTCGTCAAGTGTGAACTGAAGAAGCTTCTTTGACTTAGGTACTGCCTGGCAAGCCTTAACCTTTACTGCTCTGAAATCACTCTTTGAGAATGTGTCGAAATCCACTGTCTCTTCGAACAATGGCTCAATCTTAACGTTTGAGAAATCAATGCTAGAGTTTGGAGCAAAGAATCCATTGTTGTCGCCAGCAGACTGTGAAGCCTTTGCTGGGTTAAGTGACTTCATAGTTGGGAATAATAATACGTCACGGATAGCTGCACTATCTGTAAGAAGCATGCAAAGTCTATCAAGTCCGTATCCAATACCGCCTGTAGGTGGCATACCGATTTCAAGTGCGTTAAGGAAGTCCTCATCTGTGTGCTCAGCCTCATCATCACCAGCTTCTGCATTAGCATCCTGTGCTGCAAAACGCTCACGCTGATCGATTGGGTCGTTAAGCTCTGAATATGCGTTACACATTTCCCATCCATTGATGAAGAGCTCGAAACGCTCTACCTTTGTAGGGTCAGATGGCTTCTTCTTTGTAAGTGGAGAAATCTCGATTGGGTGGTCCATAATAAATGTAGGCTGAACCAAATTCTCCTCGCAGAACTCCTCGAAGAAGAGGTTAAGGATATCGCCCTTCTTATGACGCTCCTCAAACTCGATGCCCTTCTCACGAGCAAGTGCCTTAGCAGCCTCATCGTCTGCTACTGTATCAAAATCAATGCCTGCGTACTTCTTAACAGCATCTGTCATTGTAAGTCTCTCGAATGGCTTGCCAAGGTCGATTTCTACTCCGTTGTAAGAAATCTTTGTAGAACCAACAACCTTTTCTGCCAAATATCTAAACATGCTCTCTGTGAGCTCCATCATACCTTCGTAATCTGTGTATGCCTGGTAAAGCTCCATAAGAGTGAACTCAGGATTGTGACGAGCATCAACACCCTCGTTACGGAATACACGGCCAATCTCGAATACACGCTCAAGACCACCAACGATAAGTCTCTTAAGATAAAGCTCAAGAGAGATACGAAGCTTACGCTCCTCGCCAAGCGCATTGTAATGTGTAAGGAATGGACGAGCTGCTGCACCACCTGCATTTTCAACAAGCATAGGTGTCTCAACTTCCATGAAATCACGACCTGCAAGGAAGTTACGGATTTCACGCATCATAAGTGAACGCTTAATAAATACATCCTTTGATTCCTTATTCATGATAAGGTCAACATAACGCTGTCTGTAACGTGTGTCTGTATCTGTAAGACCGTGGAACTTCTCTGGTAAAATCTGAAGAGACTTAGAAAGAAGTGTAATCTCTTCTGCGTGGATAGAAATCTCACCAGTCTTTGTTCTGAAGGCATAACCCTTTACTCCGAAAATATCACCAATATCAGATTTCTTGAAATCTGCGTATGATTCCTCGCCGATTGCATCACGTGCTACATATACCTGAATGCTGTTCTGTAAATCCTGAATGTTACAGAAGCTGGCCTTACCCATAACACGCTTGAACATCATACGTCCTGCAATGCTAACATGGATTGGATCTGCATCCATAATAGCGCGACGCTCATTATAATCGTCGTTGATAGCCTGCTTTGCTGCTTCTTCATCCATACCATCAGTGTTAACTGCTGCACGACCTGCTAAAAGCTTTGCTTCGTGCTCCTCATAAAGTGAACGAACTTCATCACTGTGGTGAGTCTGATCAAACTTTGTGATCTCAAATGGATCTTTGCCTGCCTCCTGAAGTGCAGAAAGCTTTTCACGGCGAACCTTAAGTAACTGGTTAATATCCTGCTCTGCCATATTATCTCCTTATCTATTTAAATAAAAAATATTTTCCTTTTAAACTAATTGATTATAGACTACGGTTACAATGCATGTCAAGGATGCATGCATTGTAATCTGCTTTCAGCTGACCTGATTTGATCTTTCTAAACCATCTGAACAAGCCATACATCAGATTTAACCATGAAATAACCCATTATATTTTTGATGATTTCTGTACCCTGTACGAAGAAGTAAACCCATACGATGCCAAGGCCTGTATAATGAGCAAGCACAAATGCAAGTGGTGCCATAATTACCCAAGTAAATACCGAGTCGAATAAGAAAGTAACGATTGTCTTTCCTCCTGAACGAAGGGTAAAGTAAGAGCAATGGCTGAATGAACAGAATGGCATCCAGATGGCTGCAACTGCAATAAACTTTGTTGCAAGTGCGCGGATTGCAGGAGTTACATTGTAAATGTGTGGAAATAGGCCTCCAAACATAAACATTATAAGTGCCATTATGGTGCAACAAAATACGCTAAATGCAATCATCTTATTATCAGCATCCTTTGCTTCTTTTAATTCGCCTGCTCCCAAATACTGACCAACTATAATGCTGATGCAAGCTCCCAATTGAATGAAAACTATGTTAAATAAATTTCCAACTGTGTTTGAAATGCTTAATGCTGTGAGAACGTTCATTCCTCGAACTGAGTAGCTCTGTGTTACAGCGCTGACACCTGCAGCCCAAAGCACCTCATTTAACATTAACGGTGCACCTTTTATGAAAATCTGATTGAAAATGTTCTTTGGAATCCCAAAGCCTTTGTATGCGCCTGCTAGATATTTATTCTCATCCCTATGCTTGTGTGCCCAAACAATAACGATTGTAGCCTCAATATATCTTGCTATGACTGTTGCAATTGCTGCTCCCACAACACCAAGCTTTGGAAATGGTCCAAAACCAAATATTAAACAATAATCTAAAATAGCGTTTGTGGCAACGGCAACCATTCCGGCTAACATCGGCACAACGGTCTGCCCTGTCTCTTTAATGTTGGTTGAATATGCCTGGTTTACAGCAAATGGTATCAGACCAACAAGAATGATATTTAAATATTGAAGACCAAGCTGAAGTGCCAGCTCTGGTGACGCTCCTTCACTCTCTGTCAAGAATAGTGAAATAAGCTGTGGGCCAAACTTCAAAAACATCAATATTCCAAGCAATGTAATCAAAAGTGTTGCATACAGCTTGAATCGGAATGTGTACATGTGGCCCTGATGGTCACCTTTTCCATAATACTGTGCACCATAAATACTTCCTGCAGCTGCTGCGCCAAAAACAGCCAGTGAAAATACAAAATTAAGCTGATTAACTGTGGCAACTGCTGATATTGCTTCCTGGCCTAATTGTCCTACCATGATGTTATCCAAAAAACTAACAAAATTTGTAATCGCATTTTGAATAATCATTGGTGTCGCAAGGAAAATATATCTTCTATAAAATGCCTTGTCTCCGATGTACTTTTTCTTTAGTTGTGCTAACATATTTTCCTCCTTGTACTTTTAATAAACTCTATTCAGCTTCCCACTAAAAAGTGGAAAAGCCTAAAAAAAGCCGCAACCATATCGGTTGCGACTTAAATAAACATAGTCTAATTACTTTGTCTTCTTAGCTGCAATAATCTTGTACTGGAACTCACCAGATTCAGTCTCTACTGTAACTGTATCACCCTTTTTATGTCCAAGAATTGCCTTTCCTACTGGAGACTCGTTTGAAATCTTACCCTTAAGGCTGTTAGCCTCTGTTGAACCAACGATTCTGTATTCTGTCTCCTCATCGAACTCTACGTCAAGAAGTGTAACTGTCCAACCAATATTGATGTTCTTAGTGTCATGCTCATCTGTAACTACTTCTGCATTCTTAAGGATCTTCTCGATTTCCTCGATACGCGCTTCGATATCACGCTGCTCATCCTTAGCTGCATCGTACTCAGCGTTCTCTGAAAGGTCGCCCTGCTCTCTGGCTTCCTTAATCTTCTGAGAAACTTCTTTTCGTCTATTGACCTTTAAATCCTCTAATTCGTCCTCTAATATCTTAAGTCCTTCGGCTGTAAGTAAATTCTTCTTTGCTTCCATATCTTGGTTCCTTTCCCTCTGGATTTTGTTTGTATTTGAAAAGATTTTACGTATTAAAAAATCTAATAAATTCAGTAACTTAGTGAATTATAAGCCACAGGTAAATTGATGTCAAGAACTCCACCTTGAGTTCATAGTTTATTTAAAATTTGCTGAGAAATCTTTTAAATAACTCTTCTAATTCTTCATATGATTCCACATCATTTATCTGGCCTCTAAGCTTGCTGGCGCCCTTATAACCAGCTGTGTACCATGCTGCATGCTTGCGCATTTCTCTGATACCAAGGTAATCGCCCTTAAACTCTATTTGAAGCTTTGCATGGCGAAGCATTGTTTTGACCATCTCCTCCATTGGTGGCTTGCCTATCAGCTCACCAGTTTCAAAATAGTGCAATATCTGATGGAAAATCCAAGGATTACCCTGGGCCCCTCTTCCAATCATGAATCCATCACAGCCTGTCTGCTCATGCATGGCTATGACATCCTTAGCATCCAAAATATCTCCATTACCGATAACTGGTATAGATACCGCAGCCTTTACGTCTGCGATGATGCTCCAATCAGCTTTGCCGGAGTAATATTGTTCTCTTGTGCGACCGTGAACCGCTACTGCCGCAGCCCCTGATTCCTGTGCAATATGAGCCATCTCAACAGCATTGATATGGTCATCATCAAACCCTTTTCTAATCTTGACAGTAACAGGCTTTTTTATAGCCTTAACCATCTTTTCGATGATTTCACCTGCCAGCTTAGGGTTCTTCATAAGTGCTGAGCCATCGCCGTTGTTTACAACCTTTGGCACAGGGCATCCCATATTGATATCAAGTATATCGAAATTACGATGCTCGATTTTTGCCGCCATGGCAGCCATGATATCTGGATCTGACCCGAATAGTTGTAGGCTTACCGGACGTTCTCTTTCATCAACAGTAAGCAGGCTCTCTGTGTTTTTATTGTTGTAATAGATTCCCTTTGCACTGACCATTTCCATGCAACATAAGGCTGCCCCCTGCTCCTTGCACAGCAAACGAAATGGCAGGTCAGTAACGCCTGCCATTGGTGCTAAAATCAAATTGTTTTCTAATTCTACGTTTCCGATTTTTAACTTATTTATCATTATCTTTTTTGCTTATCGTAAATAAATTTCATTCCATAAAGTGTAAGATTTGGATTGTAAATATCTATACACTGAGTCTCGCTGGAAATAAGATTGCCTAAGCCGCCTGTAGCAACGACCTTTACATCCTCATAACCACTTTCTTCTATCATGTGCTTAACAATGTATTCTGTCTGACCAATCTGACCATATACAAGACCAGCCTGCATTGAAGAAATAGTTTCTTTTGCAAGAATCTTTTCTGGCTTTTTAATTTCGATTTCTGGAAGCTTAGCAGCATCCTGCCACAAAGCCTTGGCACTGATTCTGATACCAGGTGCTGTAACACCTGATACAAAAGCTCCGTTTGCATCAACCAAATCGTAAGTTGTAGCTGTTCCGTAATCGATTACAAGAACTGGGCCACCGTACAAATCATAAGCACCTGCTGCATCTACGATTCTATCTGCACCAATCTGCTTTGGATTTTCTGTAGCAATACGAATACCAGTCTTAATTCCTGCCTCAACAATAATAGGCTGAATATCGAAATATTTGATGATAGAACTTGTTAGTGAGTGCATTACGTTTGGCACAACTGATGCGATGATAACATCATCAATTGCAGACGCATCCAAATCATTTGAACGAAGAATATCCTTTATTACTATTCCAAATTCATCTGATGTTCTATTGATTTTAGTGGTGATACGGAAGTTGCCTAAAAGCTCCTCTCCAGAAAATACACCCATTGTAATATTTGTATTTCCAACATCGATTGTAAGTAACATTAGAGTCCCTCCCCTAGAAAAACTACCTTGTAATATGTTTCCAGCGCCTCAAATAATTCTGTGCGTTCGCGCTGCATACGCTTAACCTCTAAGGCCGAGCCAATCTCATCATAAAGCAAATCATCCTCATTGTGATCCACTTCGATTCTGAGTGTGCCGTCTTCCTCGTATATCATCTGGATTGTACCGCTTACTTCTTCTGTGTACATAACACATAAGATTTTAAGCTCATCCTTTATCATAGGAGGTAACCCTTCAAAATCTGGGTTCAGATAAAATTTCTTTGTATAGCAGCTAGCGCCGCAAAGTACTGTTTCTTCTTCCATTATACGTAGCCATAGATGCCTCTGACTGAGACCTCTCCTGTTCTAATTATTTTTCTCTCACCACTTGCTTCAATGATAAGTTCGCCCTTATCAGTAATGCCTATGGCGATTGCTTCATAGGATTTTTCCTGAGCTTCTATTCTAACACGTTCTCCCAAGTTGGCAAGATGTGATTCGTATTCTCCCTTTAATCCTGACATATCCTGGGTCTTAATGAAGATATTGTAATATTTCTTGAAGCTTTCCCAAATAGCTCTAGTCAATTCTGCCCTGTGGCCCCTTTGAGCTGCCCCGAGCTTTTCAAGCTCAAGGTCAACTGATGTAGCTTTAAAGGCAATATCGTCATCAAATTGGCGATTGTGTACATTAACACCAATTCCAACAACCACAAACCATGGCTTGCCATCCTTCAACTCCATCTCTGTAAGAATGCCACATATCTTTTTACCGTTTAGGACTATATCATTTGGCCATTTTATTTTGCCGTCTAAATTATAAAGAGAATATAGCGCATCCCTTACAGCCATAGCTGCAACTACGGTGACTGTAGGAACAGCCTCTAGCGGCATGCTGTCTGGGCGAAGCAAAATAGATGTTGCAATGGAATCATTCTTTGGTGATTCCCATTTACGACCTACGCGGCCTTTTCCTGCTGTCTGTGTGCCTGCCGAAATCACAAGCCCCTCAGCAGCCTCGCCTCGCGCTCTTTGTTTTATTTTATCATTTGTCGAATCTACCGATTCAAAATACTCATACTGTATATTATCTAGCATTTCCTAATGTTGCGTACATAACTGCCTTAATTGAATGCATACGATTCTCTGCCTCATCAAAGACAATTGAACGCTCACTTTCAAATATTTCGTCTGTAACTTCCATGCAATCGATGCCAAACTTCTCATGAATCTGCTTGCCGATTGTAGTGTTTAAATCATGGAATGCAGGAAGGCAGTGCATAAACTTTGCATTATCCTTTGCATAAGAGAAAGCCTTTGCATTTACCTGATATGGGCTAAGCTCCTTGATACGCTCTTCCCATACTTCATCAGGCTCGCCCATTGATACCCATACATCTGTGTAGATTACATCAGCATCCTTACATGCTTCTGCAACATCTTCTGTAAGTGTGATAGTTGCTCCTGTTTCCTTTGCAATTTCCTGGCTCTTTTCTACAAGCCAGCTCTCTGGGAAATATTTCTTATTAGTACATGCAACAAAATCCATTCCAAGCTTTGCGCAAGTAACCATTAATGAATTGCCCATGTTGTATCTGGCATCGCCCATGTATACGAACTTGATGCCTTTAAGCTTTCCAAAATGCTCTTTGATAGTCATCATATCTGCTATCATCTGAGTTGGATGTGATTCGTTTGTAAGACCATTCCAAACAGGAACACAAGCAAATTTTGCAAGGTCTTCTACGATTGTCTGCTCAAAACCTCGGTATTCGATTCCATCATACATGCGGCCTAAAACTCGAGCTGTGTCTGCAATTGATTCTTTCTTGCCAATCTGTGAACCAGATGGATCAAGATATGTAACATGTGCGCCCATATCGTGAGCTGCCACTTCAAACGAACAACGGGTACGTGTGGAAGTCTTCTCAAAAATAAGTGCAATATTCTTGCCCTCTAAATAACTAGCCTGCGACTTTCCCTGCTTCTTTTCTTCTTTGAGTCTGAGAGATAAATCAACGAGTCCCTCTATTTCCTCTGAAGTAAAATCAAGCATTTTTAAAAAGTTCTTTCCCTTTAAGTCCATAACGCACCCTCCTGAAATCAAATTTTATCTAAGTATAAAACAAAAGAGCCTTTAGGGAAACCCCCAAAGACTCCAAAAGTGCTTATTTTAGTAGAAAACGTGGTTGCCGATAATAAGGCCTTCTTTTGAACCTGCACGTCTAAAGTGTGTTAATCCACCTGTTGGGTCAGAACCTGCAAGCGCCTCCTGAGCAGCCTGTACACATGATGCCTTTGGTCCTCTTGAAAGAACTGATGACATACGTGATGTAGAGAACTGTCCTCTAGCAAAAATTACGCCATTAACTGAGTTTGGATATGCACCGCTGTGAACACGGTTCATAACAACTGCACCAACTGCAACCTGTCCCTCATATCCTTCATTACCAGCTTCAATCTGAATGATTGCTGCAAGTAACGCAACATCATCTGCAGAATCAACAACTGCCTGATTTGCTGCTGCAGCTGCTTCGGCCTGCTCCTTAGCAGCCTTTGCTGCCTCTTCAGCCTGACGAGCTGCTTCTTCAGCTGCGGCCTTTGCCTCAGCTTCTTCCTCTAATGTGATAGCCTCACCAGTCTCCATATCTACCTGAACGTATTCAGCCTTAACAAAGCCTGATACATTACCATCAGAAACTGCTACCCAGCCATCAACTGCTTCTACATCGGCATCAACTACAAGCTTTGTGCCCTGAGAAACAACCTTTAATATCTTAGCATCCTCAGATGCTTCTTCACGAATACGAAGTCCTGCAACATCTGTTGTAGCGTATGAGCTGCAAATATCAAGGGCATACTCATATGCTTCAATACCTGTTACACAATAATCTGCTGATACAAAACCATGAGCATTGCCTGACTCAATTTCATACCAACCATCAAATACATCTACAAGTGTAGCAACATCGCCTGAGCGAAGCTTTGCAACGGCCTCTGAATCACCGTTAGCTTCTGAACGAATGTAGAGATAATCATCTACAGTCGCCATAACCTTATCAGCCCACTCATCATAAGCGTCTGCTAATTCTGGCTCAACCTGATCAGTTGTAGCAGCAACTACAGAAACATCTGCAGATGCATATACGATATCTGTATCTCCTGCCTGAAGCTCCATTGCTGATACTGCTGAAAATACACCTGCTGTACTAGCTGGCTTCACCTCAACAGTTGTGCTTACCTTCTTAGGTGCGCATGTGTATGCACCTGTGAATAAAAGTATTGTTGCTAATGCAAGAGCTCCTGACTGCATGCTGCGTTTGTTAATATGTTTTCTATTCTTAGCATACATAACAGAAAGATTTTCTTTTAATTTAATCATAAGCCTCCGCGCTTTTTTACAAAAGTTTTCTATTTGTTACAAACTTGTTACGGCTGTTACTATAACATTATTACAATTAAAAGTCAAATTTTGCGGTTTTTGTCACCCTCATATTTGACTTTTTTAGTCGACTTGCTATGATTAGATTGTTTGATTATTACTTATTAAAATAAGAGGTTTTATATTATGAAGACTATAGTTATGACAGGAGGCGGAACTGCCGGACATGTCACTCCTAACCTGGCCCTCGTTCCACTTCTCAAAGAACACGGATATGATGTGGCCTATATCGGTTCATATAATGGTATTGAAAAGAAGCTTGTTGAAGATGCTGGCATCACATACTACGGCATTTCCTCAGGAAAGCTTAGAAGATATTTTGATTGGAAAAACTTTACGGATCCTTTCAGAGTAATAAAGGGTTTTTCAGAAGCTAATCAGTTGCTCAAGCACTTAAAGCCTGATGTTGTTTTTTCAAAGGGCGGATTTGTTTCTGTACCTGTTGTAATGGCTGCTGGTCGTCAGCATATTCCAGCCATTATCCACGAGTCCGACATGACTCCAGGTCTTGCAAATAAGCTTGCTATTCCTTTTGCTTCTAAGGTATGCTGCAATTTTCCAGAGACCTTGGAATACTTGCCAGAAGGCAAAGCTGTACATACAGGCTCTCCTATTAGAAAGGAGCTTTTCTCAGGAAATCGCGAAGCTGGTCTTTCTTTCACAGGATTCTCAGCTGATAAGCCAGTAATCCTTATTATGGGTGGCAGTATCGGTTCTAAATTTATTAACAACGCTGTTTGGGAATCACTTGATACATTACTTGAGAGATTCCAGATTGTTCATCTGGTTGGCAAAGGAAATATCAACAATGAATTGATTGGCCGTGCTGGTTATCAACAATATGAATTTATCAGTGAACAGCTTAACGATATTTTCGCAATGACAGACCTTATGATTAGCCGTGCCGGTGCTAATTCAATCAGCGAGATTCTTGCTCTGAAGATTCCTAATATTCTGATTCCACTTTCTGCAAAAGCTAGTCGTGGCGATCAGATACTTAACGCTGAAAGCTACAAGAAGCAAGGATTCTCTACTGTTCTTCAGGAGGAAGAACTCACAAGCGAACTTCTAATTAATTCTGTAGAAGACGTATATGGACGTCGCGAAGAAATCATCAATCGTATGGCTGAGTCGAAACTTTTAGACGCAAATCAGACCATTCTTGATTTGATAATGAATTGTTAAAAATAGCCCCTGTACCATCAATCTACTGTTTCATTCAGTTAGATTTGATAGTCACAGGGGCTTTTAGTTTACATGCTTAATTTTTCTACAACTTCTTTTGTCTCTTCATCTGTAAAGCTCTGGTGGCTCCATCCGCAGAGTGTCTTATCTGGATCATCCTCATATCTAGGGATAAGGTGAATATGGAGATGATGAACTGTCTGTCCAGCAGCTTCTCCATTATTCTGAACCACGTTGATTCCAGCACATCCAAGCTTTGCCTTCATATTGTTTGCAAGCTTTTTAGCAAGAGGAAGTGCTTTAGCAAGAACGTCATCATCTGCCTCTAAAAGATTAGCAAAATGGTTCTTTGGTAAGATAAGTGCATGGCCCTTTGTAGCTGGGTCTGCATCCAAAATCACTTTAAAATCTCCATCTTCGTAAATTGAATTGGTAGGTATATCACCATTTGCCAATTTACAAAAAATACAATTGTTGTCCTTCATTTCATTATCCTCCTGTGTCTCTAACTAAAAGTAAATATTTCATCAAGCATTCTAAGTGTTCTGAAATTGCCCTTTGCAGTCATATCTCCCACTGAAAAAGCTCTTTGGAATGTCTCTCGTCCTGCCACGATGTTATCCATAATGTTGCCCGTAAGCTTCATATAAACATCGATATTTTCATCCTTACCATAGCGGCAATCCATCTGCTCTCCATCTGCACAAACAAGAAGTGGCTGCTCCTTGCCGTCTATCATGAAAAGATATTTAGCAGTGAACTCTGGATTCCCCCTAAAATGAACTTTGAAATCATTAATGTATTCATTGCTGCTATCTTCCTGCTTTTGGCCCATCATATTTCTAAACATGCTGGTAAGATCCGCAATATCTGCCTTCTGTGTCTGAACATATTCATCATCAGAAACAAACTTGGATAGCTGCTCTGTTTCCTGAGGCGAAAGCTCAAGCTGAGCTGTACGCAAAATGCTTCTGGTAACAGCCTGATTGCTGGTAGGCAAGCCTTTTGTATGCTGAGAAATGGTACGATACAATGTCTCAACCTTCTTTTCGATGATGTGAGCATATTCCGTATTTTCACGGAATTCTTTCACATCCTCCACATAGCCACAGAAGCCTGAGCATGGCAAACCACCAAGGATTTCCCAGGCATTTTCAAGGGTAACCATAGCTTCCCTTTCACCGTAGGTTGTGGACATAACCACCGGTTGCATGTAGGTAGTGGAAAGGGCAGTCTTATCTGCATACAGCCAACATGCATCCAAAAACTGATTCATGAACCCGCCGATTCCAAGCCATTCAACTGTAGTGGCCAAAATAATACCATCTGCATCCTTAAGTGTCTGCGGAAGCATAGAGATAGCATTCTTCTGCTCATAGATGTTATAGAGCTTTACTTCAACCTGAAGTTCAGTAAGCACTTGCTCCATTTTGTTGATAACGTATAGGGTTGGATCCTCTAAAAGGCCCCTTCCGCCATAGTAAATGTTTACCTTCATTTTTGCCCCTCTTCGTCTTCGTTCCTACTTAAAGTATATGTTTTTTCACCCTTAAAATCAACGTGTGCCGCCTTTATTAATGTGGTAATTCCATAGCTGAAAAAGGTGAAAATCATCCCCGAAACAAAGCCACCTATGTGGCCTACATTGTCTGTGCCGGCCGATGTAAATCCAAAATACAATGTAAGTACTGCCATAAAAAGCATTCGTTTTATGCTGATACCATTATATCGCCCCTTATTTACGACAATGACTATAATCATGCCTCCAACAATGCCAAATATCGCCCCAGAGGCGCCTGCGACAATATCTTCCTTTCGCATTAGACACATATAAAAGAATGACAAAAAGGAGCCAGATAATCCTGACCCCAAATAAATTCCTAAATAACGCACTGGCCCTACAGCTCTTTCAAATATCTGTCCAAGTAAAAACAGTAGGAGCATGTTATTCATCAAATGTTCAATTCCAAAATGCATGAAGTTAGATGTGAACAGCCTGTACCATTCACCATTTTGAAGCACCATGTGTGGATTCATGGCTCCGTTTAAGAGCATGAAAATAGCATCTGTAGTGTCACCCATGAATTCCAAAACTACAAATGTAATTATATTTGCTAACACAAGTATAAATGTAATTGGTGTTTCCTTAGGATTGAAATATTCGTCCTTCAATATTATGCAAGCATTTCCTGTGGCATTCTGCTAAGCAACTTGCTCATAGCCACCTTATGCTCTTCCTCCATCTCTGTAAGTGGAAGTCTTAAGCTTCCTACATTAAATCCTAACATATTCATTGTAGATTTAACAGGGATTGGATTTACTTCGCAAAACAGCGCATCAACTAATTCTAAATAATCAAGCTGAAGGCGTCTTGCTTTCTTCTCATCACCATTTAAGTACTCCATTACCATATCGTGTGTACCCTGTGGTGCAACGTTAGACAATACAGAAATTACGCCAATTCCACCAAGTGCGAGGATTGGGATAATCTGATCATCATTTCCTGAATAAATATCAAGACATCCGCGGCAAAGGCTGGCAAGCTTTGTAATCTGAGAAATATCTCCACTGGCTTCCTTGATGCCTACGATATTTTTATGCTCAAGGCCAAGTTTCATAGCTGTTTCTGGTAAGATGTTGCAGCCTGTACGGCTAGGCACATTGTACATGATGATAGGAAGGTCAATTTCCTTTGCAATTGTAGAATAATGTTTATATAAGCCTTCCTGTGTGGCCTTGTTGTAGAAAGGTGTGACGATAAGAAGTCCATCTACACCAAGTTTTTCAAGCTTCTTTGAAAAATCAATTACAAGCTTAGTAGAGTTGGCACCTGCACCTGCAATTACAGGGATGCGATGATTTACTCTTTTTACTGTAAAATCAATGACTGAAAGCTTTTCTTCCTCGCTCATTGTGGCTGGCTCACCTGTAGTGCCGCACACAATAATAGCGTCTGTATGTCCTTCAATCTGTCTATCGATAAGTCGTCCAAGCATGTCATAATTTACGGTTTCATCTTCGTTGAATGGAGTGATTAGTGCTACTCCTGCACCCTTAAATAATGTCATTGCCATCCTCCTTAATAATCTCTGCAATGAGTTCTCGCTCATCCATGTGGTGCTTAACACCCTTAATTTCCTGATAATCCTCGTGGCCCTTACCTGCAAGAACGATGATGTCACCTTCCTTTGCATTTGTAAGGCAATATCTTATAGCTTCCTTACGGTCTGGCACTGTCACGTACTCACCGTCAGCCTTTTTAACACCGATTAAGATGTCATTAATAATATCCATTGGCTCTTCATTACGTGGGTTGTCTGATGTGACAACTGTAAGGTCTGCAAGCTTTGAAGATACCTCACCCATCTCGTAGCGACGGCTCTTAGCACGGTTTCCACCACAGCCAAAGAGACAAACCAATCTGCCTGGCTCGTAAGCCTTGAGTGTTGTAAGAAGGCTCTCAAGTGCCATGGCATTATGTGCATAGTCAATCATAACTGTAAACTTGCTTGAAACTGGAACAAGCTCGATACGTCCCTTTACATGCACATTCATAAGTGCAGACTTAATCTTGTCCTCAGCCACATTAAACTGCTTGCAGATAGCAACTGCTGTAAGTGAATTGTAAACAGAAAATGTACCTGGTACATTTACCTCTACATCCATGTTTTCCTTGCCAGCGATGTGGTAGCGAACTCCAAGAGCACCATTTTCATTAAGAAGCTCTACATTTTCAGCAATAAGGTCGTTATCCTTGCCATATCCGTATTTGATAACATCGCAAGTGTGTCCCTTAAGGATACCTTCGATGTGCTCGCTGTCGCCGTTGAAGATACCGGTCTTGCTCTGCTGGAAAAGTAAGCTCTTACAGTGCATATAGTCCTCAAAATCCTTGTGCTCATTGTCGCCGATGTGGTCTGGTTCAAGGTTTGTAAATACACCGATGTCAAAAGTGAAGCCTGAAACTCTGTGAAGCATAAGTGCTTGTGAGCTAACCTCCATAACTACTGCATCACATCCTGCATCTACCATCTGTCTGAAAAGCTCCTGAACACGGTATGATTCTGGTGTTGTGTTTACAGATGGAATGTGCTCGTCACCTACGATTGATTCGATGGTGCCGATAAGACCAGTCTTGATGCCAGCCTTTTCAAGGATAGACTTAACCATGTATGTAGTGGTGGTCTTTCCCTTTGTACCTGTGATACCGATAGTCTTAAGCTCCTTTGCTGGATGACCAAAGTAAGCAGCTGATGTAATGGCAAGTGCCTGACGGCTGTTCTTTACTTTTATATATGTGATGCCATCTACTGGCTCTACGTCCTTTTCAATGATGATTACACTGGCACCCTTTTCGATTACATCAGGGATAAAATCGTGTGCATCCCTAACTGTACCTGAGATGCAGACAAACACGCTATCCTTCTCTACCTTTCTAGAGTCGTATACCAATGTGGAGATTTCTTTATCAAGCTCTCCTGCATATAATTCATAATCTAATTCATTTAATAATTCACAAAGTTTCATTATTTATCCTTTCCATTGTAGACTTCTCCCTATGGGCGAAGCTGTCAGCGCAGCTGACTGATGAGGGTTATACCTCTATCTCTCCACTAAACACTTCTGTAGCTGGTCCTGTCATGAATACATGATTTGTCGCGCGGTCATATTCAATAGTCAAATCTCCACCACGAAGGTGAACAAGCACCTTATCCTCTGTCTTTCCATTTAAGATGCAAGCCATCACGCAGGCACAGGTGCCTGTTCCGCAAGCCCATGTCTCGGCACTGCCTCGCTCCCACACTCGCATATTTGCCTCTGTTCTGCTGATAATCTGAACAAATTCTGTATTGGTGCGCTTTGGAAATCTTTCGTGATTTTCAAATAGCGGCCCGTAGGTCTCAAGCGGGAAGCTAGCTGTATCATCTACAAACACAACTGCATGTGGGTTGCCCATAGAAACACAAGTCATATTCCATGTCTTTCCACCTACCTCGATTGGCTCGTTTATTACTCGGTCATTTGATGACACCACTGGAATCTCTGCTGGTGTGAGGATTGGTTCTCCCATATCTACACGAACCTGCTGAACCTTACCGTTTTCTGGGAAAAGAATCAGTGTAAGGACTCCGGCACCAGTCTCAACTGTGATTTCAGTCTTGTCTGTGAGCTTGTGGTCATAAACATATTTGGCAACACAGCGGATACCATTTCCGCACATCTCTGCCTCTGAGCCATCTGCATTATATATGTGCATTCTGAAATCTGCCTTATCAGATGGGCCTATGGTGATAAGGCCGTCTGAACCGATTCCAAAATGTCTATCACTTACCTTAATAGAAACTTCTGCTGGGTTTTCTAGGTTTTCTTCAAATAGGTTTACGTAAACATAATCATTTCCGCAACCATGCATTTTTGTAAATTTCATGATAATCAATATGTTACTATTCGCAGTTATAAATGATTAATAAAAAACTCTTGTCAAACTTGTTTGTAAAAGAGTTTTTAGTAATCATTTATAAACTGGAATCAGTGACTCCCCCTATATTTAATCATAACTTTAGTATACTCCGCACTTTTTGATTTATCTAGTCAGATTAGTGCCCTAAATATTGCAAATAGTGCTTCTAATGTTATAATTCTATTTAGGAGGATGCCATGGAATCATATTCAAAGAAGGGTTATTTATACGATAATTTTAAGATTTTCCATCTAACAGATACTAATCTTGGAGAGATTGATTTTCACTATCATGATTTCCACAAGGTTCTGATTCATCTATCTGGCAATACTTCTTATTCAATAGAAGGCCAGACTTTTGATCTTCAGGCAGATGATATTGTGTTTGTCACCGCAGGCGAGGTGCATCGTCCTATTTTTCACGACGATTCCACCTATGAAAGAATCATTATATATATTTCTAAAGAGTTTTTGGCTGAGTATAGCCAGGCCGGCAATGATTTATCTTATTGCTTTAGAAATGCCATGGAAAAAGGTTCTCACGTGCTTCGAATGCATTCTTTTAAGAATTCGAAAGTAGCTGCAGCCGTCTCTCGTCTAACCGCTAACCTTGGCAAGGATGACTATGCAAATGAGTTGCTTATGCAGGTTCTATTTTTAGAATTTATGGTTGAGCTTAACCGAGCTGCAATTGGAAATGAAGTGGAATATATCAATACCAATTACGCGGGCTCAAAAATCGGCGATATTATCCACTATATTAACGAGCATCTAAAAGAAGATTTATCGGTAGATGTAATAGCTGGACAGTTTTTTCTTTCAAGATATTATCTAATGCACACTTTTAAAGAAGAAACCGGCTATACCATAGGAAATTATATTACAATAAAGCGCCTATCACATGCGCAAGCCCTTATAGATAAAGGGACCGCAATCGCATCGGCTGCCGAGCAAGCAGGCTTTGGCACATATTCTACTTTTCTTAGAGCATACAAAAAGACCTATGGCACCAGCCCTAAGAAAAAGGCGGTGTCACAGGCCTCATTTTCATTTTAATTTACCAAATGTAGCTTGCTACATATTCAGTTTTTTCAGGGAGTTGGATGCCTGGGTCGCTTATCTTAAATGTTAGTTTCTTGCCTTCTTCACGGCACTGTGCCTCAAAATGATAAAGAGCAATTCCCATATCCACTTTCTGTAAATCATACGTGCCATTGTCATAGCCTTTATCTTTCTTTTCGAAGAAATGAGCAGCATTTTCTGTAACAACAACTCTCCATGGCTGTTTATTTACTGCAGAAGGAGCAAGTCTAACTGCTTCAAGGGCTGCATTTACCTCAAGCTTTTTAGCATCATCCTCAGATAAAGCTGTACTGAAATCATTTTTGAAAAACAATTCCGCGAAATCGTATCTGGTATCAGCCTTAACTCCCTTACGCATAAGGGTTTCCTTCAAGCCCATTTTGCTTGCCACATAGCCAATAGGGCTCATGCAAGGCATTAACTCACCATCCTTTAATTCACAAGCTTTTTCAAATTTATCACGTGGCAATGTTCCACCAATCCAAACTGTTCCAAGGCCTTTGTTTACTGCATACATCAATAGCTCTTCAAAACTATAGCCGTAGGCAACATCAGCATTTTTTACAGCCTTTACTTTTGCGGCAATATATTCTTTTTCTCCAGAAAGAACTGGGCTTGATAATCCATGCTTCTCTCTATCTAAGAAAACAAATTCCACTGGAATGTTGTAAGGATTAACTATTGTTTGCGCATAGCTTTTCAAATCCGCGATAACTTCCTCGCTGATTCCTTTGCCATCAAAGGTTCTAACGCTTCTTCTATTTTTAACATCATCAATAAACATCGCTTTTACCTCCAATCATTTATCATTTTACACTATTTGATTGTGCCAAACCATTAAATCTCTTATTTTTGTGCGATATGTACAGTTTTGATGGTTGACTTTTATATAATATGTATAACTAGTCAATGGAAGTTTCCTAAAATCGTGGTATTCTATAGATGTTGATTGAGAAGTTTATAGGAGGTTTTATCATGAACATTTTCAAAGAGTTATTCGACAGTGAGAACGGAACAGTTATGACATTCATCGATTATCTTAAGAGCGGCTACATCGATTAATACTAGATAAATCAACAGCTACATCAAACCGATGTAGCTGTTTTTTATTGCTGAGCGTAGGCTCTTAGCAACTCTTCTATCTTAAGATTTTTACTCTCAATATCTGTTTTTCTTTCTTTATTTAATCTTAACCACAATGCAACTTCTGCATATCTTCCTTTTGATCTTGCTTTTAGTTTCTTCTCCACCACCTGCATCTTCACTTGCACTGCGTGACCTTCTAACAATGGAATAATTACATAATACAGCCTATCATCCTTGAAACTTAAATATCCAAGTATCTCCCCAGATATATTTCGAATATATAGTCTATGATTTGTAATCCCTGCTGGATAAAGTGATGTTCCAACCTTTGGAATAGCTTTATCTGATTCCATTTCAAGCATTGCAGACACTTTAAAATCAGAGCCTTCTTTGGTTGCAAGTTGTTGAAGGCTTGTAAGCCCATCAATATACTGGCTAGTGAGAAGGTACGTAAGGTCCGCCAAATACTTTTGCTTTGTTATTTCTGCAGGCTCATTGCCAATGCCTCTAGCATCTATCAGCAAATCTTTTGCTGTTTCGTAAACACTCTTTAAAAACATTGGAAATTCTTCATCCATCGTCCAAATATATTTACCTCTGGCAACTTCAATTGTGCCGATTACTTCACCATCATAGTCTTCTATCTGATGCAGTATCGGTCTTTCTGTAAATGCATTTTTGTTTTCTTTTGCCTTCCAGACTGTTTGAGTTTTCTTATTTTTAGAAGACTTTACTTCACTTTTGGCAAAACCATCCTTTAAAAGCTCATAGGCTGTGTTAATTTTGGCAGCGGTCTTTGAACTAGCATCATTTTGGGTATTGTCTGGATGATAGTCATGCATCAGTTTTCTATATTTACTTTTTATTTCCTTTGGTGTCTCTGCACCTGTAAGACCAAGGATTTTCTTTGCTTGTGCTTTATTCATGATTCCTAGATTACTTTCTTTAATTCTATATTGTAATTTATCTAAAGAATCCTATAATATCAAGCTTTTCGTTTTATATATTGCAGTTTTACATGCATTTCATTTTTATTTGATTTTCTACTATTTTCATATTTAGGCCGCTCTTTGAGGATTCCATTGACAGCAGCAAATTCTCCCCTAGTCGCAGGTTATTATTCTCGTACTCATGGAACTTTTCCATTGTTCTAACTGCATACTCCCCCTGGTCAATCAGCCCTAAGTGTTCCCAGTAAATAGTCTTTCTAGTTCTTTTATTTAGTATTGCAAAATCTGGACACAAGCTTTGACCATTCTCAAGTTTTAGCCTGGGCTCATACACATAAGGAATATCGTATTTATGAAAGAGATCAGCTAGGATTTTTTCCGACTTAGACCGCACCTTCTCGCCTTTAGAAGTATAAATATTACTTTCTATTGGATAGCTATTTTGCCCACCCTGATTTTCTTCATACCAGCGGCTAATGAAAGCTTCGTCACTTTCTATAATCGGAGTGATAAATGTCTTTTTTGATTGAGCTTGTTTCTCGTAGATTTATTTAACCAGCTCTAAATCCACTTCCTTAAGGTCTTTGGATATCCTTGTTAATTTCTTTTGGATTTTCAGGAGGGTTTTGTTTACTGAGAGGTCGTAGTCCCGCTGAATTATTGGGGCGTATTTGATGATGTCTGAAGATTTGATGTACTTGCGAGTTTGGGTGCTAGTATCGTAGCAATAAAGTTGCTCTAATCCATGGCTTCGACTATGTTGGATATGTTTTCCGTCAAATTTTTTCGCCTTTGTGATACCTTTATTCGTTTTAATTATTAGATTGTTAATCAAAATCTTATATTCTTCTATTTGCTTTATAATTTCTTTCATTTAAATCTCCATTTCTTTATACATCGACTCAAAAAACAGTGTAATCATATTGAGTTATTGAAAGCGCTGTCCTGTCACCTATTGCAAATCTCCTTAAACAGCGTTTATGCTTTTAGCAATATTTTTACGCTGTTTGATAATTAATATAATGTCTCGCAAAACAGCGTATTTATAATTATTGAATCTATGTACTGTTTTTATCTATAAGAATCCTTTATCATCACCGCGCTTGCGATTTATTAGATTCCTTACGCTGTTTTTTTATAAGACTTAAACAGCGTTAATCATTAACATTTCTTGTTTAGCGGTAAAACTGCTTACTTCCATTCTTATTCCAACAGTGCTTTTTATTTTTATAGCCCTTTGCGCTGTTTACACGCCGCTTCTACAAAATTTCTAACAGCGTTTATTTAATTCTTGATTATTTGCACTGCCTTTTTTGGCTTGGGCGACGGCCTGGCGACAGTATATAGATTCCTGAAAAACATCAGTTTTTCAGGAATCGTAAATACCATGAAAATAGATTTATCTATTTTCATGTCCTGCAAAGCAGGATTCTTGCTGACAATTTCATTGTTCTGTCAGCAAGAAGTCATACCTTTTTCTTTTATTTTGGCACTGCCTCTGGCCGTCAGGCTAGGCAGTGCCAAGGGCTATTTCTCTTTTGTTACTGTGGTGGGATTAGAATTGAACAGTGCGAGCCGCAGTAGCGGCCGCACTGGGTTAAAGATATTAAGTGATATAACTGTGATTCTATGATTTCTGTAAAATGTCGACTGTGTGGGCGCTGGCGCCGAGCAAGTCGGCGCGCTCGCAGACGGCCATCTGATACTGTATGAATGCCTTAAACTGCTCCTCGGTCAGGGCGTTGACCTCCCGGCGCATGTGATTGGCAGGGCCGTCTGGCGATATGATTTGTACGCGGGTCAGCTCAGCGTCCAAATTCAGCGATTCAATATCCTCTGTGCGCATAAACGCGTACAAATCATCAGCGCCCGGCCGTACGTGGTAGGCTTCGTCCAGCTTTCCTTCAGCAATATTCTCTAAGACGTGGCCCTCCTTGATTCCATAAGTCAGGAAGGCATACTCATTCATTACATATGCTACAAGTATAAATCCGCCAGGACGGGTCACTCGCTTTGCTTCAAGCAATGCCTGAAGCTGCTCCTCGCGAGTCTTTAAGTGATACATTGGTCCAAACAAAAGGGTAAGGTCAAAAGAATCGTTTTCAAAACGCTTCAGCTTCAAGGCATTGCCCTGGTAGGCCTTCACCCCTGTGCCCTTGGCTTTCAGCATGCCAAGGTTGTGCTTTACAAGCTCCACTGCGGTAACATCATACCCCTCTTCCCAAAGAGGGATACTGTAGCCGCCGGTGGCGGCTCCAATATCAAGAATCTTGATATCGGATTTGTCTTTAGGCTCAGCTTCTGGCATTTCTTGCCCCTGTTCAAGCATATCCAAATATTTATGGACATACTTCATGGTCACTGTAAATTCCATAATGCCATGACGGCTTTTTAGTCGTTTGTCTTCGTTAAATTTATTATAGTATTCTTCCAAGTTTGTCATATTTACCCTCATCCACCGCTAAAGCGGTCCCCCTTCCCCCTGTAAACAGGGGGAAGGCTATATTTTAAAAGGCCTCATACTATGTATGAGGCCCCAATAATCAGTAATTTAGTTTTTGGCATGCCTGACGGGAAGACACATCCCTTCTTAGTGCCTACCGCAACACTGCTTATACTTTAATCCGCTTCCACAAGGACATGGATCATTTGGGAAAACCTTCTTTTCCTTGCGAACCTTTGGTCCTGAAGAAGCTGTGTCGTCTTTGTTTGTGCCAGTAACCTTGGCTACTTCCTCACGCTCTACCTTCTTTTCAATGCGGATACGATATAGCATTGTAAGTGTGTCATTGATGATTGCTGCATTCATTGCATCAAGCATGTCGTAGCTGGCTGCCTTGTACTCATCAACTGGGTTACGGTTACCGTAAGCCTGAAGACGGATGCCCTGACGAAGCTGCTCCATGTCGTCGATTTCTTCCATCCACTTGCGGTCAATAACTCTAAGAAGAATTACACGCTCAACCTCTCTAAACTGCTCTGGCTGCTCGAATTCTTTTTCCTTCTTAGCGTACATATCAAGTGCGATTTCTGTAAGCTTATCCTTAAGCTCTTTCTTTTCTTTGATATTGCCAATTGAAAGCTTTGTCATAACAGGCACTGGGATTACAGGGCAAAGTAAGTGGTTAAGCTCCTGAAGCTCCCAAAGATCTGTCTCAACATCATCTGGAATAGTCTTTTCAACGCACTCATCAACCTTGTCACGAATCATGCCAAGAATCTGCTCGTGCATATCCTCACCCATAAGTACACGGCGACGCTGCTTGTAAATAAGCTCACGCTGCTCATTCATTACCTGATCGTAATCAAGCAAGTTCTTACGAGCTGAGAAGTTATTTTCCTCTATCTTCTTCTGTGCCTTTTCGATGGCATCAGAAAGCATTGGATGTTTAATCTGCTCACCTTCTGGAACGCCAAGTGCATTAAACATACCAATCAAACGGTCTGAACCGAAGAGTCTCATAAGATCGTCTTCAAGTGAAATGAAGAACTGTGACTCACCGACATCACCCTGACGTCCTGAACGTCCACGAAGCTGATTATCAATACGACGTGATTCGTGACGCTCTGTACCGATAATCTTAAGACCACCTGCTGCACGTGCATCCTCATCAAGCTTAATATCAGTACCACGACCAGCCATGTTAGTCGCGATTGTAACTGCACCATGCTTACCAGCTTCTGCTACGATTTCAGCTTCCTTCTCGTGGAACTTAGCATTTAATACGTTGTGCTCGATTCCTTCGCGACGAAGCATCTTTGAAACGAGCTCTGAAATATCAATATCAATAGTACCTACTAGAACAGGCTGTCCCTTATCATGAGCCTTCTTAACCTCTTCTACTACGGCTTTATACTTTTCTTTCTTTGTCTTGTAAACTGCATCATCATGATCAATACGCTGTACTGGACGATTAGTAGGAACTTCTACAACGTCCATTCCGTAGATATCACGGAACTCCTGCTCCTCAGTAAGAGCTGTACCTGTCATACCAGCCTTCTTGTCATATTTGTTGAAGAAGCTCTGGAATGTGATGCTAGCAAGTGTCATTGACTCACGTTTAACTTCAACGCGCTCTTTTGCTTCAATGGCCTGATGTAAACCATCTGAATAACGACGACCTGGCATGATACGACCTGTGAATGAATCTACGATCATTACCTGTCCGTCTGAAACAACATAATCCTGATCCTTAAACATAAGGTTGTGAGCACGAAGTGCAAGGATGATGTTGTGCTGAATCTCAAGGTTCTCTGGGTCTGCAAGGTTATCAATGTGGAAGAACTGCTCAACCTTTGTAACACCTTCTGCTGTAAGGTTAACTACCTTATCCTTTTCATCTACGATGAAATCACCAGTCTCGTTACGCTCAACGCCCATGATGGCATCCATCTTAGAGAATTCTGGAAGATCCTCGCCTCGCTTGAGCTGACGAGCAAGAACATCGCAAAGTTCATAAAGCTTTGTAGACTTGCCTGACTGACCTGAAATAATAAGAGGTGTACGTGCCTCATCAATAAGAACTGAATCCACCTCATCGATGATACAGTAGTGAAGACCACGCTGTACCAAATCCTTCTCGTATACACACATGTTGTCACGAAGGTAATCAAAACCAAGCTCGTTGTTAGTGATGTATGTGATATCACAATTGTATGCTGCCTGACGCTCTTCTTTTGTCATGTCGTTAAGAACAACACCTACTGTAAGGCCAAGGAAACGGTGAACCTCACCCATCCACTCGGCATCACGCTTAGCAAGGTAATCGTTAACTGTAACGATGTGTACGCCCTTTCCCTCTAAGGCGTTCAAATATGCTGGAAGTGTTGATACTAATGTCTTACCTTCACCAGTACGCATCTCTGCGATACGCCCCTGATGGAGGATAACACCACCGATTAACTGAACACGGAAGTGCTCCATACCAAGTGCACGCTTGCCGGCTTCGCGAACTACTGCATAAGCCTCTGGTAAGATATCATCAAGAGTCTCTCCTTTTGAAAGACGCTCTTTAAACTCGATTGTTTTGCCACGAAGCTGCTCATCTGAAAGAGCCTGCATTTCAGGGCGAAGTTCCTCTATTTTATCCACGATAGGCTTAATACGTTTAAGCTCTCGCTCGGAATGTGTTCCGAATATTTTGCTGATAATGCTCATTTTCATTTCTCCTAATCTAGGGTTTCCCCACAAACTCCTACTATTTTAACAGAAAACATAGGAGTTCACAATAAAGAGATACTTAATAAAAGATATAGGATTCGCTTGCAAACTTTATTCTATCCATTGGATTTAGCTTGTATGATTTTCTATAGGCTAGAGGTAGACTATTTATAAAACTTCCATTTGTGCTATTTGAATCACATAGATAGAAATCATTACCTTCTTTTGTGATCTTCGCATGGTTTCCGCTTACTGTCTTCGCCTTTAATACAGCGTCATTGTTTTTGGCTGTTCCAATCTTAAAAATGTCTTTTGTGATTATAAAATCATCCTCGTTATTGTTCCCATCGTACACAAGGCGCCCCACAGGCTTTGTCTCTGTTAGAAGCACTGTCTTTTCCTCAAGCTCATAATCAGGATCAAATACAAAATCCTCCGATGCCTTCTCGGTATCTATGTCCTCAAATCTTAATTTTGAAAACAGGTTTCTCAGTTTTTCAAATGGTCCCTCTCTTCTGTTATCTTCATTTGCGCCCATTTCTATATAATCCGTAATATATTCTGATTCCTGTGTTGCATCATATACAGCTGAGTTATCCACATCGTCATCATCTAGAGATACTTTTTCCACATAGATTTGTGGTTTTTCACATTTGATTTTTTGGAGACAATCTATCACCTCATCCAAGGTATAGTCTTCCTTTAGGCATATTTCATAGGCTGCATATATCTGCTTTGAGATTTCCCTATCGCTTATCGTAAGCTTTGTAATGAAATACTCCATTACCTCTCTAAACTGCTCTTGGACAGAGCCGGAATTCTTTGGTAAATAGCATAAATTCACCTGATAGCTGTCACCGCCTTTTTCCAGAAATATTGTCTCCTTGTTCAGAAGGATATGATTTTCATCAATAAGATATTTGCTTATTTCGTCTAGTGCAATTTTGATATTTATGATTAGACGAGAAAGATTTTCCGCATCTAAATCACGTGATTCCACAAAATCTTCCAGGTTCTCCATTCGGCTTATTTTGTAGCTAAGCTTATCCACGCCATTGATAGAAACTGATGTCATATCCAGTAATGCCCTAATGTCATTGGACTTTATCATTTTGGTCTCATAGCTCTTAGAATCTAAATTAGCATCGATAATCATATAGCTTTCGTTATGTTTTCTCTCGTATTCAATATTTGTTAGTTCCATTGTCTAATTTGTTATGGCATGAATCACACCCATTACTCCTTCCTTCAATCTAAATAGGGAAACTGCATCAAAGCTGTCTTCCTTATACTTCACATATTCAATTACAACCTTAAACACTTCGTAAGACAAAATCACCGCCATGCCAAACAGAATAAAACAAAAACTGATTACAATTGCGGCTTCCACTGTGTAACTTCCCTTTAATTTCATACCGCACCACCTCTAAACATTTGAAGTGCAAATAGTGCTAAATACCCCATCAAAAGAAAAGGTACGAAGGGTAATTCCTGGCACTTTGAATTATCGCATTTACGAAGTGTTATTACGCCAATTACTGCTGCAAAGATACAGCTTATCCATAAAAGCACCAGTGTATTTATAAATCCTAAATACAAGCCCGTGACCATGATTATGTATGCATCCCCTTTTCCTATCTTTTCTTTTGACAGGATGCTAAAAATCAAAAGGCCGAGGCCTACTCCTACGCCGCCTAAAATGCTAAGGGCGCTCTTTGATGGAAATGCTATATTTAAGGCAATTCCCAAAACGGCAAAAATAATTATTTCATTCAATCTAACCTGCTTTGTTCTAATATCATCAAAACTGGTTAATCCATATAAACAAACTAATCCTAAGCTTTCCAAAACTCTTCCTCCTAATGAGGTGCACCGCATTTGCTACAGGGCCTCATTTTATCATTAACTTCCTCATATAGAACTTTTTTAATATCATGCTTTATTTCTGTGCAATTCACATCGCTGTGATAGGCCGTTCCATAATCTGTGATGTACAAAAATCCACCTTCTTTTACACCTTGGCACCTTTTGCACTTATAGTAGATGGCCCCGGATTTATTTCTCTTTGCAGACACTTCTGCTTTTTCTATACGATGAACACTTGGGTTTAGATATGTACAATAATAGTTGCTATGGTACACTTCTCCATGCTCTGTAATGTACACATATTGCCCGTCACTTTGATTCTCTGATTTATCATAGCCAACCCATTTTCTGTTTCGGGCTCTCTGGTCCACATCAAATTTAAACTTCCCAAGCAAACCCACGGGAAAAGTCATCTTATAGCTGACTTTTAAGTCTATGTAGTTTCCTTCAGCTGTGCTTTCAAGGAAATTGATGCCTGCTGCACCACCATCAATAAAGGCAAGTGGCACATCATTTTCTGCCACCTGATATCCAGCCAGGGCTATGGTAGATGCTAAAAGTGCCGCCTCCGACAGCTCGCCTTTTATTGTGGAATCCTCACTGCTTGGATCCACATCCTTATCCGATTCACCTGTGTTTGAAACATTGCCAAGTGTTACTGCCATGGTCCTGCTGGCGAAATCTATGGACTGCTGCATCCCCGACTCTACTTGAAGTAGCCTAAACAAAAAGATTCCGAAAACCATTAGTGTAATAAAAAGCGGGATTATCACAGCTGCCTCAATTGTGTAACTGGCCTTTTTCAAGGAGGCATAAATAGGCATCTCTAGCTTTCTTATCTTTTTACTATTGAGTACAACTTTTCTAAATCTAAATCTGTTAATAAGTTCTTTGTTTTTGCTCGGTGCAAATGAGCAATGGGATTTCTTTTTTAATAGAGACACCTATTTACGCCCCCTTTCTAAAAATTTAGTAGCATAAGTATTTTTCCTTGGTCAGTTCATATCCTTCGATTGTGTTTCCAGTAGAAAACAGAGATAAAAACATCTCACTTCCAGTGAATCCAATTTCCATATTTGCGGCAAAAATCATATTGTCGCACTTAACATTTTTATAATCATCTGTACCATGCAGTGCTGTTTCCATCACATCACATGCTCGCATTGCCAGAGTTTCATTTGATTGCAGTGCCAAAAAGCCCATAAGATACTCTTTATATCCAATGCCACCTTTGCATTCTTTTGCCTTTGTCTTTACATCAAAGCAGGCTGAAAGATGCCACACATCTGATGTCCATTCTTCACTGCTTTTAATAATGGAGACCTTGCCTCCTGCTAATAGCAAGCGGATATCCAAGGTGCTTTCCGCATATGCCCATGCGCCAATAATCGCATATTTAACTGCTTCTATGATTGCTGGATTCATTGTAAAGCCCGCCAATATTTCTGCTATTGCCTGGGCCTGATTCACCATACTTGGTGTTTTAAGAATTGTTGCATAGTTGGCTGATTCTCTTATGACCATAAGCTCTTCAACAACTGCTGCAAGACTTTGAGCATCTGTTTCTTTTCCAGATACGAGATATTCTATTTCATACTGCATGCCGGCATGTTTTCTGTCCATACCATAATAACTGTAATTTGTGAGAAGATAATCGATGAATAATGCCTTATCTGTAATGCCTGTGCTATAAGCTACTTCCCCAGTGCCTGCATTTAAGCTTCGGTGAGACGGAAGATTATCTAAATCTACTCTTTTATCAGATAAACTATCAGCATCAACAACCGTAGCAAGCAATCCCTTTGATAAGGCTTCTTTCATGGTGCTAAAAGCATCCAGCGGATCATCCTCCACCTCTCCGGGGTCTGGATAATCGCTTGGATTGGTGTTGGGGTCATCGTCATTTGCTGCTGCCTCTTTAGCTGCGGCTAATTCTTCTTTGGCATTCTCCAAATCAGCCTTACCGCTTTGAGTCTGTTCATCCACATTAACTATTTCTACACCATTTACATCATTTACATTTCCCTGAACAGCATCTATCACCTGGGCAGCCATTCCATCTCTAGCCGCTTTGGTGCCAAGCATAATTACACCTTGGCCTAAGTTATCTGTTAGCAGAGAATACTGTTTTGCATTACAGCTGGCCGGGGTAAGCCTAGCATAGTTACTGCCGTAATCAATGTTTGAATTATAACGGCAGTAATCTAAAGTTTTTTGCTCTAAGATTGCTGGCCCGACGGCCTCTGTCCCATATCCTAAATCCACAGCCAGTATGCGATAATTGGCCCAAAGATATGGGTTGTATTCAGAAAATGCGCTTTCTACTGCCATGTCTGTATACTCACTGGCAAAATCATGTAATTCGTATATACGAATACACTCAGCCATGGTAAAAATAAGCGACATAACTGAAACCATTATCAGAGCAAAAAACACTGTTAGGCTTCCCTTTAGCTTTTTTCCCATTAAACCTTTCCTGCCTGGCTCTTGATTGTCTTGAAGATATCATTTACCAAAGATGTAAGCTGATCCTTGAAGATAAGTACTAAGCCAATGAGAACAACCAAAATCAATATCATCTCAACTGTTCCGATTCCATCTTCCTCCTGAATAAAATTTTTTATCTTTTGCTTAATCATTAAATAATTCATTTTCTTTATTTCCTTCCTATAAACTAAAACTTAATAACGCAGGTACAATCAGAATAACTATTACGATGAAAAGCATTCCTGCCATTGGTAGCAATAGTTTTGTAGATGCTTCCTCACCTGCTCTAATTGCTCGTTGCTTTCTCATTTCAAAAGCGTACTGTTCTTCTTTTTCAAGACTTGATATTAAATCTCTGGAACCTTTCTTTAGGTTTTGAACCAACATCATGGCAAGCTTTCTGTATTCCTTGCTATCACTTTTTTGCCCTAGGTCCTCAAGGGCTGCAATCTCTCCCATTCCGTCAAGCATTTTTCTGTAGGTGTAAAGCATGTCTTCATAGCCAGGGCGAATCTCTCCATCTGTTTTTCTTTTATTATATTTTCCAACAATTCGCTCTAAGGCTTTTCTAAAGCTCATGCCCGCACTAAGCAGTATTGATAATTCACTTATGATAAGTGGATAATCCTGCTCCTTTTGGGCTAATAGATTTTTGGCTTGCAGCTTCTCATCACGCTTTTCGCCTACCTGCAAGCCTACTACTGCTGCAATTCCTAGGAGGATCAGCTGTAGCCCTCTATAGTTCATTTTCTTAGACCAGGTGAGACTCATGTTCTCTACTTTTTTAGGCAAGACAAGATTATCTTCTGCCCTTGTTTTCTCATCCTCGTTTCTTACAGCTTTTTTGATTGCGTTGATTTTCCCTTCAGTTGTATCTATGCTGATAGGGCATACCACTACTGAAAAGCTATAAATCTCACCATAATCTTCGTAAGAAAGCTCAGCTATTACATTTACCACCTGACCCTCATCAGGTATGTTCTCCTCATTTAGCTTGCCCTCATCTGTTATGAGTCCATACTGATCAAATCGCCAATATGCCTGTATCAAACCATCACAATAGCTGGATTTGAAATTTAGGTCGTAGCAAACATTATTTGCCGATTCATTATTCCCTAAATATGATTCTTCAATCTCTTTTATTGCCTGTTTAAATTTAGACTGGACTTGCTTGTTCTTAAGTCCCTTTTCAGAAACTTCCACGGTCACTTCTTTATCTTCATCAAGAAACTGCAACTCCAAAGCTTCGCTTGCACTTCCCTGACCTGCTTCATTTCTTTTTAAAATTCCATCAAAATTCACCTTGTTGTCCATGTAATCATGGGCAAGCAATGCCAGCCCCATAATTATGCAAACAATAAGTATTTTCTTATACGTTGATTTCAATGATTCTCCTTCCAAGCATAATCAAAAAGCCATATGCAACCAGGCACACACTCATCAAAGTGATGCCGATGATATTTCCATAAAGCGGAGCAATAAACGAACTTGATGTAAGTGTGATGTACGCTAAAATACCCATAGGCATTACGCACATTACCTTTAGCTCTAGTCTCTTTTCCGTTGTTATGGTCTCTATCTCCTGCTTTATTGCCAGATTTTCCTCGATTTTGATAGCGGTCTCTCTTATGTTTTTTCCATAGTCTCCACCGCTTCTTTTGGCAAAGGATATGATATCTGCAAGGCTTATTGCTTCCTCCAGGTTCACCGCTTGAGCAAAGTCCATAAAGGCTTTTTCCAATTGAATGTTCATTGCAATTTTTTGATTCATCACATGCACATATGGAAGAATTACTGACCCATTTGGATATAATTTTTTTATTTCTATCTCGGATTGTTTTATAGCTCGCTCCAGAGAATATCCTGTCTGGAGACTTGCAACAATCATCATCATGTATTCTTTAAATTCTAGCAGCAACACGGATTTTCTTTTTGCGGCCTGTTCGTTTTTCCATAAGCGTAGCCAAAATGGTATAACTGCAACAGCTACCGCCATGCCCCAAATGGATCTGTAAAAAAGGAATGCAATCACAGCAGACAAACCAACTGATTGAAAATATGGCACTGTGTTTTTTATATTGATAGACCACTTGCCAGTAGTTTGTCTCTTCTTTTTAGGCTTCCTATCTTTTCCCATTCACCAACAATCCTTCCTTTTACTTCTTCAATTTCTTTGAACTTGTATAATGGATTCAGCAGTATCTCATTATCTTCAAGTCCAATTACCTCTGATATTTCTAATAGCTTTCTACTTTTGTCACGCAATCGGCCTAATTGAACAATTACATCTATGCCTGATGCAATTTGCTGCCTAATAGCAGTGAGTGGAATCTCCGCCCCCATCAGCACCATTGTCTCCAATCTTGAAAGCATATCTTTACAGGAATTGCTATGTCCTGTAGAGCAGCTGCCATCATGCCCTGTATTGAAAGCCTGCAACATTTCTAACGCCTCAGCACCACGACACTCTCCTACAATTATTCTATCGGGGCGCATTCTGAGGGATGACTTTAGCAAATCTCTAATAGTGATTTCATTGTTTCCTTCAAGGTTTGCATTTCTAGCTTCAAGCCTCACTATGTTTTCAACATTCTTTAGTTGAAGCTCTGCGCTATCCTCAATTGTGATCACTCTTTCGTCTTTTGGAATAAATTCTCCTAGTGCATTCAAAAATGACGTTTTGCCGCTACCTGTTCCGCCAGAGACAAATATGTTATACCCACTTATTACCAGCTTTCTAAGCAGCTCTATCTGTTCAGCAGATATAGAGCCATAGCTTTTCAACCTGTCCATTGTCATTTGTTCTTTTGGGAATTTTCTTATTGAGATTATGCTGTAATCTACTGCAGCCGGCGGCAATACGATGTTCACTCTGGAGCCGTCTTTTAGACGTGTGTCTACAATAGGATTTGATTCATTTACAACCTTATTACTGCTTCCTACGATACTTTGAATGATGTCATTTAACTTTTCTTCCGATGAAAATTTTTCCTCTGAATGAATGACCCTTCCATTCTTTTCTATGAAAATATTGTCAGGTCCATTTATCATTATTTCCGTTATCTCTTCATCGTTTAACAGGTCCTCTAAGACATCCAATTTTCGCAAAGAGTTAAACACATGAGATTCTATTCTTTTTCTTTCCTTGAGGGATACCGGGCGTATTCTGCCCATTTGAATTATTTTTTCTTTAATGAGTCTAAGAAGTGCTTCGTCTGAAATGTCCACCGAAAGATCTACGGCATCCATTACCTCTACTCTAATTTGTTCTTCTAGATTATCCATAATTTTCTTTCATACCTTGTCCATTTGCACTGAGTAATTTCTTTACAAATACACCTAAATTACCTTGCAACAGTTCTTCTATTTGATAGCTATTATCCGATAGATTTGACGCTGACATTGGTAGGATTACATTTTCCAAATTAATTTCAGCATCTAATTTTTCAATGTAATTAAAAAATATGTCCTGGCCCTTTTTGAAATAGTCTCCCGGCTTTCCTAAAACATATAGCTTATCCAACATCTGAATACATTTCTCAAATCCATTTATCGTTCTGCCAAATAGCACCACTATCATGTCGTAATCCATTTTTAGTAACAACTCAAATAAGCCTATCCAGCTTTCGCTATCAATTTCACTTATTTCATTAGGATTGATAAATGGTTCGATGTAATCAACGCCCATAAAGCTTCTGATATATTCACTTAAGTCAATATGGTTGGTGTTTGTATCTATTTCATATAGAAGATCCATCAGATTTCGTTCATTATTTTTACCGAGCAGCTTTGGCAAAATAGAAATCTCTTCCAGATCAAGAAACAAGATTTTTCCGTAGGTTTTACTAACCTGACTTAGCGCCATTGAAAATGGCAACTGTAGTTCATGGCATGTAGGTGAATAAACACCTACAAATTTAGACTTTGTATTAGAATTATGTATACTAGCACCAACGCATTTTACTTTCTTAAGTTCCTTTATTTCATCCATAATATTTGTCATCGACTGGTACTTATAAATGAAATTTGCGTCTTCATTGTCATGGCTTTCACATAAAAAGTACTTATGCTTAATCACCCCTTTGGGTCTAAACTCAGATATCTCTTTAAAATCTTCCGACATAATAGCGATATCATAATCACTATCATCAGAATAGAAGCCTTCTGTTGTTGTAAATATGTGTATCCCTACGTCCATATTATCCATAAGATAGGATGCAAATTTTAATATGTATTCATCGCAGGTATCACACAATGCAAGTTCCAAATTTTTCATTTTTAACCTCCATTATCTATGATTTGAACTGCAGTAAGAAAAACGCAGCCGTCATATAAAAAGAATAATGAAGCTTTCCCTTTATTAATTGCTTTCTATAAAGACTTAGCACCAAAATAACACAGCCTGCGATTATTACGGAAGTAACCATCACATCCACTGTTAATTGAGATCCCACCACGGATGACATGACAGAAAATAATTTGATATCTCCTGCACCTAGTCCTTTACCCAATATGTATAACAGTGATAAAGCAAATATTGGCCAGGCGGCCTTTAATATGAAATAAGCAATACCCATCATCCCATAAGCCTCCAGGTTCAAGCATATTCCTGCGCCGTATCCTAGGATGATTAATTGATTTGGAATCCGATATGATTTTGCATCAAAGATAGATGCGGTAGTCAAGATAGTCCAGATCAAAAATAAGCTCGTTTTTCTCACCTCGCTTCCGAGTGACAAGTATAGGTCCCTGGAGCCATTTTTTATATAGCATTTCTCGCTATATTTTATTTTGTTTATTTTTACGAATTGATAATTTGTAAAAAATTGACATCAAATCAAGTCAATTTATCATCTCTCATGTATAGTTGTGACAATAAAAGCTACAAAATAGGCCTAAAAAAAAGAGACTCCAAATCAATTGGAATCTCTTTTACATAATTCTTATTCATATTTATGCCCAAAAGCCTCGGCTTGCTTGGTTGCCCATTACACTTTCGTTTAATGAGTTTCTTCCATATGTAGCGCCTGCCATTATAGCTTGGGTATTCTGCATTAACGGAGCTGAATTATCCTCCTTTGCAATCTGCTCAAATGCGTCACCTAATTCATCCATTACTTTCTTTGCTTCTATAAGCCCCTCCGTATTTGCCTTATAGATGGACTTTGCAACATTTCGTTTTACATAATCGTAAAGCGCGTACAGATTTCCACTTACCTTGTAGTTAAAGTTTAAATCTTTCTGGAGGTGGTCTACAACCTCAGCACACTTTTTCAGTGCAACCACAGCTTCATCCACTTGGCCAGCTTCAAAATATATAAGTGCATCACTCTCGTATTCTTCGTAAATGTCATAAAGGATTGTAATTAATCCTGTGCCATTACTAGATGCTATTTTTAAGGTAAAAGCTGAAATCTTATCTTTGTTCATTAACTATACTCCTCTAAGGCATCGGATTTACTTGTGAAGCTTCGCTCCCATTCCCTTACTGTAATAACTGTAATGCTAGCTGTGGAAGCTCATTTGCCTGAGCAAGCGCCGATGTGCCAGCCTGCTCTAAAACATTTAGTCTTGTATATTCAACCATTGTTGTTGCCATATCAGCATCTTCAATTCTGGAAATGGCTGATGTCATATTTTCCTCTGTTGTATCAAGCGATTTTGTTGTATGGTCCAATCTGTTTTCGTATGCACCAAGCTGAGATCTTACAGATGTAACATAGCTTAAAGCTGTATCAAGAGAATCTAACGCATCCTCTGCTCCATCTTTTCTTGTAACATCTAAATCATCGATGTACATAAACTCTGTTGTAACTGCTGCAATTCTTACTTCCATGTTCTGGTTCTTATTTGCACCAACATGAAGTGTCATTGACCCGATATCTGTTACGTTGAAATTGATAATTCCAAGCCCATCCGGATCTGTAGTTTCATCAAAACCTGCTTCAACTAAGAATGAGAACTTGAAACCATTTGTATCTGTAATAGTCATATGGTTTCCGTCTTTGTTAACTGTTGCCTGCGGGCCAAACATTGAAGGTTCGACTGTGTCAAGATACATCACTGCATCAAAACCTGTATCTTCAAGGATAGGTGCACCGTTATCGCCAACTGGTGCTGTTGCAGCCTCAGTAAATCCTAAAGCTACCGCAAAATCTATAGATGAAAATTCAATTTTCAAATTTGCATTTGCGCCATACTTAAGTGAATTAATCTGAATAACATCATCAGGATTTGTAATCTGTGCGCCACCATGTTCGCAAGCATCTCTCATTGCCTCGTACACGCCTTCTCTGCTCATACCAGCTGCAAGTGTGATGCCATATCCATTAATAATGACTTCACCACCCATTGATAGCTCTGTATCGCCGTTCAAGAATAAAGCTGTGCCGCCTACCTTTGCCTGCTCTGCAGCCTTCTCAATCTTTACTGTGTATGTTCCAGCTGGAACTGCAGTAGAGGTCTGAATTCTTGTTGCATGCTCACCATAGGTTCTGTTATCTAAAGAACCATTAAGCAGATTAATACTGTTGAATTCTGTAGTGTCTGCTACTCTATCAATTTCCTCTAATAGCGAATCGATTTCCTTCTGAATTGATTGTTTGTCAGATAATGAATTTGTTCCATTAGCTGCCTGAACAGAAAGCTCTCTCATTCTTTGAATCATATCTGTTACTTCGTTGAGTGCACCTTCTGCTGTTTGAAGTACTGAGATTCCATCGGAGCCATTTGTAGAAGCCTGTGAAAGCCCCTCGATCTGAGCCTGCATCTTTCCGGCAATAGCGATTCCAGATGGATTATCTGAAGCATGATTAATACTGAAGCCTGAGCTTAATTTTTCCATTACATCTGCAAGGGAATTTTCTGTACCTAATAGCTGATTATTTGTAATCACCGCTGACATGTTGTTGTTAATTCTCATACGTTGCCTCCTAAAGCAAAAACAAGTCTAGCATCCGTGCGGTGTATTTAATTGTATAGGTCTTCCATGTCCTTACATCATAATTATCGGTTCGAGACTGCCAAACTTAACCCAAGATATGCAACTTTTGCCCACAAAAAAATGCAAGACCTTGTATTTTAAGGCCTTGCATTTCATTATTCCTCAATGTTGATTTTTTGACTTTTAGCTAGCAATCTGTTTCTTTTCAGCTTCCTGTTTTTTCTCCTTCTTCTCTCTATTAATAATGATAATAGAAAGGATGATAGTAAATACGCCTACTATTATAAGAAGCCATACGAAATAGCATATTCCAAGGAAGGTTGGACATCTGTGACATAGATGGCAGCGTTCCTCTACTACTTCTTCAACCACTTCCTCTACCACTGGAGCCCCTTCATACATAAGCACATAGGTAGAGAAGAATTCTGTAGAGATGGTGATTGTGTCAGGATCGTCATCCAAATCCTCCAAAAGCGTAAGCACGCCATCATGCACTCTAAGGATATAATAGTTTTGCGACAAGCCCTTGTAATCATCAGGAATTTCTATCACTATATTGATTGGTTTTTCTGTCTCAGTAATCTGATCCCAATTATCATCGTTCATTCTCATGAACATACTAATATCCATGTAATCAGCCACAGTGATATTTGGAATAGTTGAATCAAATGAGCTCAAACCTCTTTCGATAGCCTCTACTTCTTCTTCGGTCACGTTTTCAAATAGGATTGGTGTAAGCTCGACTTTTATTTCTATATTGCTACCAGAATCAACAGCATTTCTTTGGTCTGGGCTGAGCACTATATCTGCCACGGCATTGCTATCAGCCAATGCCGCATTATTTCTTTCTGCATCTGCAAGCTCCATTGAAACAATGATTTTACCTGGGTTTGGCTTTTCAGGCTCTGCCACAGGAGCCAATACTTTTTTCTTTGTTTTCGTTACTGGAGCAGGGGCTGGGGTTGGCTCTGGGTTTGGTTCTGGTGCCTTTTTTGTCACTGGAGTAGGAGCAGCCTTTGAAGGAGTTGATTTTGTTGTCTCTTTCTTAACTGTTTCTTGTTTTACTGGCTCTTTCTTTACCGGCTCTTTTTTAGGCTCCGGCTTTTTCTCTGGCACTGGTGCTGGCACCTCAGGCTCTTTTTCATACCTGAATGGCATCTTAATATAATAATCCTCGTAGTTCTTGCTTGAAATTCTATATGTAACAGGATTATTGCTGCTTACTAGAACAGCCTTCTCGTAATCTTCAATGAGGTCCCCTATTTTAAGCATTGGAACTGGATTATCTTTTTTATTAATCTCTATTTCATCTAATATGATATCTTCACGTGGCGCCTTTAAGATAGTGACTGTATATGAGCCATATTCAGTCTTAAAGCCCTTTTTACCTACTTTATAGTAAACCTTGTATACTCCAACATCTACGAATGTTGGCTTTACTAATGTGTAAGCTTCCTCTGGGTCAGAGCTGTACATAATTACAGCATCCTGCTGGTCGGCAGCCACAAAATATCCCTTTGTATTGCCATCATACACAGCTTCCACATCATCCTTGTTTTCCACAATAAGTGAGCCTGTTGTCCTTACTTTTACACCTTCACTAATAGGGGATTGGAAAGACGATTCTGTAGCAGGCTTTCTCGATCTGATGATATATTCATGACCTTCCTCCAGGCCTTCGAATTTCAGAGTGCCATCCTCAGAAGGCTTCACCCAGTCATAGCCTGGCATTTCATTTCCGCCCATATCGTAAATACGATACTCTTCATCCATCTTATCAGTCTCGCTAGGCTCGATATGAATTGTGATAGTAGTCTTGGTCGCCTCAGCATCCACGTCATCCTCTACCACCTCTGAAGGCTTGAGAGCACCGCTAGTCTCTGGGTCAGGTGGCTCTTCCTGTGGGGTATCCTCGGATGTTGGCCTATCTGGAATTTCATGTACCTGTGGGTCGGAATCTGGTTGCCCCTCCCCACCCTTTTGTACAATAGTAAGAGTTTTTCCTATGAAATTATATGGATTGCCATCGTTATCCGTTCCTTCTAGAGGAATGCATCCATTTTCATCAGCAGTAAATGTAAACTCACCCTCATCTGTTGTAATTTTGTATTCCTTGCCTGGTTCCAGGTTTTCAAGATTTTCGTCTATGTACTCTGTTTCTGCCTCTGGGGCGTTGAAGCTCAAAGAGCCTTTCTTTATAAACACATAGGATGTAACAGATGTATCTCCAATATCACAAATCGCAAACTTAATTTTTACTTTATCGTTTATATGCACTGCTTTTTGGGCTGTAAATACATTGGATATTCCATTTAATTCAGTACCATTTAATGGTAGAGTTGTGTATGTAAATAATGAATGTGTACCTTCTTGAGGATTCTGTGCACTACCATTATTCATTTCTGTTCCGTCTACACCTGCACGCAAATTTACTATGGTCACTGGTACTGTTGTTCCATCTGCTCTGGTAATTAATGCAATATTTTCATAAGGCCCATCATTTATGCTTACAAACAATCCAAATATATCATTAAAACTAGAATCATATACAAATTCAGATGAAGCAAAGGCGTAATCAAATGTAAGCAGTTCCCCATCTGCTATCATTTCAAACTCAAGGGTTGATGTATGTCCACCATAACTTTTTCCCATATTTGCGACTAATTTGGCCAAATCTGGATCATTTGCACCGGCTTCAGTTCCGCTTGAATCTAATATAATTCCTGATCCAATTCCTACATCTGATCCACCATTTGAGAATGTATATACTGTTCCCGTTCTACTTGTATTTGTGGCTTTAATACTCTTATTAACTACTTCCTTTACAAGACTATCTGCACTTTGATTCCTATCTTTACTTAAAACAATTGATGGGGTGGCAGCACCATTTGCATAGGCTAATGTATAGTAAGAAAATCCATCAATATTAGCCTCCACAGTGTTGTCGTATCTTTCGCTGTTAATTCTTTCAACAGAAGTTAAATTATCTATTGAACCCGTAATGTGGTAAAGTTCAATCTCTTCTTCTGGATTACTAGCAAGGGTAAATGAAAGGCGTGCTCCACCCTTGGTGGTATCTGGTTGCACTTCGTTACCTGATGCATCGATTACCTTAATGTCATAGCTTATTGTGCCAACTAGCTCTGTTTCATCTGTTGAATTTCGCACTGCATCATCAAGTATCTGAGCTTCCTCGTCAGATACCTTTCTTGCGCTTAGGGCCACACCATCAGGAAATACTCCAGCATCAGCTCTAAGAATTATTGTCACATCATCCAAAACTGCCACAAGCTCAAGGGCTGTAGGAACCACTGCCTCTTCCACAATGTGCACTGTTATTGTAGGAAGTTCTGCCTCCACAACATAATCTGTTTCAATCTCTGGGCGATACACATAGACTGCCCCTGCTATCGATGAATCAAAACCTGCCCCTGTGCTACTTGATTCGTCCAACACCCAACCGGTGCAGCTAATGCCAACCTGCTCAGTCTTAATCTCAATCTCTGTCTCGGCATGGGCAATCATAGTTGGAAATAGCATGTTTAAAAATAGCCCAGCTGTAGAATCACCATCTGAGCCTCCATCATCTGATGAGCCACTGTCTGAGGAACCCGTATCTGATGTGCCAGCATCTGAGGAGTCAGCATCTGAGGAACCAGCATCTGAGGAACCAGCATCTGAGGAACCAGCATCAGTTTGACTTGAATCTGCCCCGCTATCATCCTGGGCCCCAGTTTCATCTGAAGGCTGTCCCTCTGAAGCTACAGGTGCCTCCGTACCTTCTGCTGTGCCGGTTTCGGTACCTTCTATTCCTTCTGCTCCGTCTGTTCCTTCTACTGCTTCTACACCTGTTTCGCCTGGTTGTCCCACATCAGTAGGCTCAACACCGTCTGCATTTCCTTCACCTTCTATGACTCCATCCACTGGGACCTCACCCTCAGGCAATTCACCTTCTGGTAATTCCTCTGGAGGCAATTCTTCTAGTGGATGCTCCTCTGGTGGAAGTTCTTCTGGTGGCAGCACTTCTAAAGGCAGCTCCTCTGGCAATTTTTCCAGAAGCTCTTCCTCTTTTTCTTTTTCAATCTTTGTCTCTAATGTAGCTGTTAAAGTGGTTGGAAAGCTGATGTTATCTTCTGACGCCCCAAGTGGAAGATACTGATTTGCGACGCCCTCGCCTAACATTTCAAAAGATACAACTGTTGATTGTCTCATCTCGTCATCAGCAATTGTAAATGGAATTCGTATAGAGATAATAAACAATACAAAAACCAGCACTAGAGCTATTCCTCTAGCGCGGCTATTGCTGTAGAATCCTTCAATTAACTTCCTGATTTTCTTCCTTGAAACTCTCATATCCGTATAAAAAAACAGCGATATTTTGCTATTCGCAAAGTACCGCTGTTATATTTCTTTTAATTCCCCATTTCTTAAGCTGATTATACAATAATTTTCTTAAAATTTGTGGATTTTAACAATATATACATAAAACATCATTTAGAATAGCTCAGCGATTACATCTATATATCCTCTCGCTATTCCATAAAGCGCTTCGGTCTGTATCTCATTTTCTTTTGCTTTTGTGACATCGTCTGCTACGGCAAAATTACCAAGATTCCAATTGTAGATATCTGAAGCACTAATGCCTATAGATTGTGTAAAGCTAAAGCTAAACATAAAGCCTGTTTGCTCTTGCATGATTTCAGAAATCTTAGATGCCTGGCTTGCAAACATCTCTCTCATCTGTGCAGTCTCGCACTCAACAGATGCATGCACCTCGCCTGCTTCATATCTAAATGAGGTAGATATTGTTCCTGTAGATTCCATGTAAAGTGCCATCTTGACTAAACCTGCCTCGCCATTTCCTCGCACAATTCTGAGGCTCATAGTCCCAGCTTCTTCTGCAATCATCATTGGTATATGATAAGTTTCGCCTGATGTAGCCATCTGTTGCATTGCCTTAGCCTGCTGCACCACCATCTTCATTCCATCCATATCGATAGTGCGCACATCTTCTGTCTCTATCATGGTCTTCATGACATTTTCAGCAAGTGTTCCCAATGCTTCCTGAGCCTCGGCCATGTCTTCTGGTATGTGGCAAGCTTCCTCAAAACGAGAGTAGGCTAAGTTGATTAAATCTTCAATATCCATAGCTTCTAATGAGCTATCTACTGAGGATTCTCTTTCATTCATCACTTCCATTCTCTGGCTAGAAGCCTTCTGGAATAGATCCTTCATCACCTTACCATTGTTTTCCACAAGTGCCTCTACCGCTGCAATCATATTTGGTGAATGAGGAAGATTGTACTCATCTAAAATGGCTGTGTATCTTTCTTCAGCTGCCACTGCCTCCTTAAGCTGGGCGCTCACATACTTGTTGTAAGCAATCTCAGATTCCTCATCAACAGCTTCTTCCATAGCTGTTGCTAATTCATCTGGGTTCATAGCCATAATCTCATCTTCGCCAAGCTTTGCCATCTTAGCTGGTGTCATAGCCTCTTTTGCATCACGACATCTATCTGTTAGGAACACCTTTTCAATCTGCTCAGTGATGGAAAGATCTCGAACAACCATCTCATCAAGCTGACCAAATTTATCATTGATTTTATAATCCTGTCCTGTATGCTTGCTTGAGCGCACTGCAGTCATCAGATTTCGCATAGTAACTTCTACGCCCTGACTTATCAACGCACCTATCGCTGCGCCATCAGACTTTTCCACTTGGTGAAGAAGTCTGTACACACCAACAAATGCATCTCGTTCTGCCTCTGTTATTTCAGAATTGTGCTCTGCCTTCCACAGGAATTTCGCAAAGCTCTCATCGTCAGATGTGCTTCCAATTTCTGCCTTGATTTCCTCTGCTTTTGCCTTTAAGTCTGCCATTGTCATATCAAGAGGATTATCTCCGCGCTTAATCATTTCTGCTACTACGGCTGGTGTCATGCTCTTGAATGTTCTGGCTACCATTTCTGTGCTTGCCTGCATTGTAGTGACAGATTCAGCTGTTATCTCCATCTGATTATATGCAAGAACTCGCACAGCCTTCTGACTAGAATCGGTTGCGTCAATATCTAAATCAGCCAAAATATCATCCACATTTTGGAATGCCTTATTCATGCTATCGCCAAGGTCAGTTCTTACCTCCGTTCCTACTGCCTCATATGTCATTTCCATACGTGTATACTCTGCCTTTACAGATACGCTTACCTCATGTACATACGAGAATGTTTCAGCATTGATATTAGAAAATCTTCCAAGCATTGCTGCAGGGGCAGAATTAATATCTGCCATCTCATTCATAACCTGCTTGAACAGATTTACATTTGCATTGGTAGCTTCTTTATTACCTGCTCTCATAAGAATTTGGAGCAGATTGTTTTCCTGTAATTTCAGCTTGTCTAATAAATCAGATAGGTCACGAGTATTCACCTCTATACCATTTTTCATCATGGTAAATGTAGACTGAACAGTCATTGTTAGTTGAATTTCAACAAGCTGTCTCTGGGCGGTGATTGTTGGAAGGGAATTTGCATCCATCCCCATCACTTCATCAAATGTCATTCTTGCCTTGTCCATTAAAGAATAGCCAGGCACAAGATATGCGTCTACAGGCTCTTTTCCCTCAGCCACAATATCATCTATCGCATTTACGATAGCTTCTTCCGAAGGTTTTTCATAGTCCTGCAATTCAACCATGTACTCAAGATGCTCCTTCGTAACAGGAACATCTTGCTTCATCATGGTGGCCACCGTTTGCTTTAGCTCTTCTGGTGACATAGGTCTTTGCGCAGACTCTGATTGTTCACTTTCTACTTGTTCTATAAGTGAATCTAGCTTATCTCCTAATTTTTCAAGAAGACCAATTATGTCTTCGTCATTCATCTCTCCAGTGCCTTTTTCATTCACTGGAGCCGAATATGTAGCATTATATATATTAGAAATTGTTGGCTCTAATTCATTTTTTACAAGGTATGCCTGCGTTTCTACTGGAAGTGTATCAGCAAGGCCACGTGTCATTTCAACAGCCTGTGCCACTGAGCCTGTCATTGCTTCTATCTCATCTGCATCAAGGCCTCCCATTTTGCTGATATCTTTGCCGCCCTTAGCCAAGTTCATTTTGATTTCATCCACTACTGTAACAAGGGCATCCGTTTCCATGTCCATTGGGCTATGTCCATCTTCGCTTACCTTTGCAGTTGCTTCTTCATCCCAACCACGCTCAATATTCTTTACCTTCTCAACTGTGGACATACCAAGAGCTGATGCCTCATTTACCTCCTTGGCAAATTCTTCATCAGTCCTCTTTCCCCTATTATCATAAAATGCATTTTCTACTGTAATAGATCTTAACTCTATATTTTGATTTGCTTTTTTATCATCCTTGATACCGCTGGTACCTACGCCATATCCTTGGCTGTCGGCCCCTTCTGTTTTAATGTAATCCGTTACCTTTAGTCCTTCAATTTGCATACAGTTCCTCCACGGTATTTTCGTTTACATTTTATATGTCGGATGAAAAGAATAAATTCTTTATAAGATTAGCCTCATTTTTCAAAATTTTGTCATAGCTTTTTCACAAGATATTGTTATACTTATATACAAGTTCTTGCTAGATATAGTATTTAGCATTGTAAAAGGGGGTAGCAATTATGAAGGAGCAGGATGTGAGAGCCGTTGAGGCAATGTGTAGCTGTGGGATGGATTTTGATACGTTATGTGTATGCTTTCCAGGATTCTTAGCTACAGATTTAAAACGTATTTATGACAATTATAAAGGGGTTACACCACCTGCTACGCAAGTGGCTATGAGTATGAATTGTTCCTAATATAGAATTATATTTATAATATGTATAAACCAAGGCCAGTAGTTTATCAAACTACTGGCCTTAATCTTATTTCATATACTTGTTTACTTCAATTCCTGATAGCATTCCTTCTGGCTGAATCCAGAAGATATACCAGCCTGCATCACTTTTATATTCATAATAGTCTAATGTAACATAGCCATTATCATAAGTATCGCCGCTCTTCTCAAGTGGGCCATACATTTCCTCTAAATCTTCGAGATTGTAGATTTCAAGCTCTGCGCCCTGAGAAATAATGAATGGGTAGTCCTCGTACTGGTTCCAGCCAAACATTGTAGCGCGAACATACTGTACATCTAAGTCGCTAAGGGCCATGTCTTCCTCTGAATAGTTAACAACACCAAAGTTCATCTTGCTGTACTCGTTGCCTAAGTAGTAGCCAGAAAACTCGAATTCTTCTCCGGCAGGAACTACAGTGTCAGCGCCATCTTCAAATTCAAATCCCATATCAACTAGTTGCTGATAAGAAAGAGGAAGGGCTACCACTCTTCCATCAATCTGGAGAGTAAAATCATCCAGGTTATCCGACATCTCTACATCTGACTCTGCTGCACCTTCAGCCTCTGGGCGATATTTGTATGTCTTTGCTCGAAGAGACATTGCATGAGAATAATTGTAGAATTCTTCGTCTTCTGTAAGTATCTCATAATAGTTTTCCAGATTGCCTTCTCTACCTACAAGTGTTGCAAAAATCGAGAAGCTTCCTACTTTTCCATCGTCTTCTGTGATTGTGACATCACTCATGTTGTGGGCTGCTGAAGTGATTGAAGCTTTTACTCCGTCGTCTTTGACGCCGTTAGTAATACCGTATTTCTTGAGTGTCTTTACTACTTTGTCAAAAGATTTGCCTTCCTTTATGTCTCCAGGAAGTACAACGTCTACACTGCCCATTTTTACAGTATTAATTTCTTCAACAAGTCCATATTCTACCTGAGTATATTGTGCTCTAAGAGCGCTTGTAGTTACAGTAATTGTCTTGCCTTTACGCTTTAATGTAACATCATCTTCCCTGTTTGTAGCTAATTCATCAGGTGCATCTTTTACCTTCCAGCCATTGTCCATAAATTGCTTAATTGTAAATGGCATGTGATAAACATCACCATCAATTTCGATGTTTCCAGATTTAGGATTATCTCCTAATTCCTTTGGGGCGATATAAGCTAATACAAATTCTGGGTCCTTGCTTTTGATAGCATCTACATCTGCTTTCTTTGGCATATCATCAAAAAATGTTGAGTATGCTTCTTTTGTAAGTTCCATGTCAAAGTCTATTGCATAGGCTTCATCGTAAAATCTTGCTAAACCAACAAATTCCTGCTGAGCGACTTCTCTGTATCCGATAGAGGCAATATCACCAAATTCGCCCTCGCCAACATGGGTCATGTAACCTGCAACGTAATTGTCACCGTAGTCATCAAAGCTTTCGAAGTCCTGCTGAATCATTTTAGAAACTGGAACAGCATGCATTAAATACTCATCAAAATCCATATCGTTTGAGCAATAGCTAGCTGCCAAAATACCTTCTGCAGTTCCAAGATTATAAGCTCTTTCAGATGAATCGTCGTACTCAGCCTTTACAAGCTCTTCCACCTTTTCAATGGCTTTATCTTTGCTTTTTGCAGAATGCAATGAAAGATAATCTTCTACTGTGTCGAGGTCCACTGTGTCTGGTCTTGCTCCACCAATTCTCTGCCAGTCTAAGCCTTGGCCCTCAATCTCAACAGCATTGGCTGCTAAGAGCCATCTGATAAGATCATTACTGACATCACTTTCTGTAGCATCCTTAAAAGACTCGTCTACTAATGGAATCTCTACCTTAGCTTCTTCCTTGGTGCTTTCCTTTTCCTTAGATGCGGCATCTTTTCCTCCGCCACAACCTACTAGCATAAGGCCCGCTAAGGCTAATGCTGTAAGTCTTGTAAATCTCTTTTTCATTTATATCATTCCTCCATACTTGCACTATTAAAGCTGATTTCTTTTTCAAAGCGCTTTTCAATCTTAGTGTAGTATCTCTCGTCGGTCATTTCGCTTATCGCTTTGACAATATCATTAATTAATGATGTTGATTGTCTATCTTTTGTTCCAAGTCTAAACATTTCGCCGTAATAATAACATTCATGAATATCTTTGAAACTAGAATATTGTTGCTGTAATGCAATGTCTATATTGTATATTAGCTGGTCGTGCTCTTCCTTTGTAAGATACCCTATCTGATAACTAAATGTGATTACTCTTATTAATCTGATGTAATCATATCCCTTTAAGCAGTCGTTCCCAAATCTTACATAGGCGCAGGCAGCGCCCTTTACTCTATAAAATTCGGAAGTATCTATTTCGTTTTCCTTGAAGTAATCCTCGTCTATGGTCAAGGCATCCTCGTAGGTGAAATCATCACCAAAGTCTCTTTTAATGGCCTTAATCAGAGCCTTGATATCGGATTCTTCTTTGATGGCCTGATTGCATTTTGCATTATGGCCATTTGTAAGAACTCTGTCTATTACCTCTTCTGCAGATGTTCTATCTGTAATGTTCCAGGCTTGGGCTAAAAATGTAACTGTGTCATCATAAATGCTGTCGTCTACTTCATGGCCAGCCAAGTACTTAGGGCTTCCATTTTCAAGATATGCATAAAGTGAAGTGACTGCTGCACCCCATCGATATACCTCGTTGTTCCTATCAAGCCCGTTATTGTCATAAAATGTGCCAGAATCATCGTACTCAACCAGCATCTGTTCGTAGGCTGATGTTGGCTGGAGATTGGCATCTGCTAGCATATCTTCTGGAACTTGCGTAACTGCAGTAACTCCTGCCAATATCTGCGCCACTATAAGAACTAGTATCTTCACATTATCCCCCTGTTAATTAACCAGATATTTTAATCTCTGGAATTCTGTAAGCTTGGCATCGCCAAATCTTTCTTTTACTTTTTTAACCAGGTCATCCTGATTTTTAACCTTGAATTCGGTCATGCTTCTTCCGTATGCACTGACAATTGTTTGGGACTGTGGAATGTACAATCTGCCGTATTCTGCATAGTCAAGGAAACCGTATGTGTTCAAATCAATAATGTACATATCATAGTAATTGCAGATTGATAGTCTGTTATTATCTTCATCATAGCAAGTGTATAGCACATCATTTATCTGTTCATTCATCAAAAGAACATTTTTTTCTGCAGCCCTATCGTATATACGGAAATATAAATCGTCTCCCTGAAGGAAAAGCTGATTATTGTCCTGAGAGAACTGAATAAATGAATACTGGTCACCATAATATTCAATCTCATTTTCAACGTCACCAGTTTCAGCGTTTATTACTCTAAGTAATCCATCAGTACATGCGACTGCTATTTCGTTGTCGTTTTGGCTGGTCACTATCGTATTTACGTTATACTTTTTGAAAATTTCTTTTGTCTTACCTTTTTTGGCGTTAATCTTGTATGATTTGCCGTAGACGTCTACACCATAAATTGTCTCGCCGTCATTGGAAATAGCTGCAGTCCAGAAATGGAAATCTGCATCGCCCTGATAAACTATCTTACGAGCTTCCACGTCAATTACATAGTATTTGTCGTTTCCAAATACAATATATTTTCCATTGGTAGATACGCCGAGTTCGATGCTGATTACATCCTCATCTATCTCCACTATTTCCGTCTTTTTATCACTTATTGAATAGTAGATTACCTTACCTGTGTATGTAGGTATTACAATTGTGTCTTCATCAATGTAAGACAGCTTGCCATATCTGCCATCATCTACTTCTATCTGACCAATTTCTTTACCAGTTGCAGTTTCAAATACTCTAAAAATGTATTTATTATCTGAAGCACTATCTACTGTTTGAAGTACGTAAGTGTCTCCTGAAGGGCTGCTTACAGCTCCGCCGTAAAAACCAGTCTCCATTTCGTACTTAACTATGTAATCCTCGTCCGTTATAAAACGCATAACTGTCAGTTCTGGGCTTCTAAATCCAGAGGATACAAAAACACCATTCTCAATATCAAAATCTACTAAAGAATTGCCCTTATCTACATCGACTTCTTCAGATATATCACCAGTTAGTGCATCGTAGAATGTGAGCTTACCGTCAGCTGTTCCAACAAATAACAGATTGCTGCTGGCGCTCATCATATAGTTTTGAATATAAGCATTTGTGGTAATTTCATTAATGCTTTCGCCAGTTTCAAGGTCTAAAACATACAGCTTTTTAGAACCATTAAACATAAGCTGATTATATTCCTGGCCATCGAGTTCAAGGACTCTTGAGCCTAAATAACTATAGCTGGTATTGAGAGGTCCTCCGATATAATCAACATCCTTTGTCCACTTTACTTCACCAGTATTGATATCACATTTATAAACATGCACTGGCGCATTTTCACCTGCGAGCATCGCACTGTAGCTCATGCTTGCAGCTGCCATGTCACCATCTCTTGTTTCAATGATGTTGACAACAGCTCCACCTTCTACTGGGACATCGACTATGTTACCTGATTCTAAATCGATAATGGATACATAATTCTGCACATCATCATTACCTGGCAGATGCTCTATCAAAAGCTTTGAATTATCTTTTGTGAAGTTCATTTCAGCGCCATAGGTTACATCTGTCTGATTCTCGTATTTTTTGCCTGGCTCACCAGTAGCAGCATCAATCATTTGTACATATTCATGCTGCTCATATGTTTTCTTGTCATAGGCATTTATTTTAGCTGCAATATACTTACCAGACTTGCTTATTTTTGCAAATGTAATACTTTCATCCTGCTTACGTTCGTATACTATTTCGCCGTTGTCTTTGAATCCTCTAATGTAATTGTTGGTGACTGCAACAATTGTGTCGCCTGAAAATCCTACAGCGATAACTTTATCATCAGTTTCGTTAATAATATCTACAGGCCTTTTGAAGGTACACTCGCCATTATCCAAATTCCAGATATATAGCTTGTTGTTGAAATCAACTGATACTACTTTAGTACCGTCTTCATTGACAGCAAAATCCGAAACATTTACATCATGTGAAAGCTTTAAATCGTGGGACAAATCAAGCCCAAGATTATAAGTGCCAAGTGCCTGCGAAAGTGCGTAAACATCATCTGCCACATATGGACGCTTGTTTTCCTCTGTAGATAGACCTTCCATTGCAACAAGGGCTGCTGTTTTGGTGTCTCCTGCTTCTAAAATATCAAGAGATGTGGCAGCCAGCACTTTTGATTCATTGATAAGCTTTTGCTGATATTCAGCATTAATCTTGGAAAGATTGTAGGCATTATAAACGCCAAAAGCGACAGCGACAGTTGCGATACCTGCTGCAATGGTGACATTGCGACGCATCTGACGCTCTCTGTGTCTTTGCTTTAAATCATCATAATCTACGTGCAAAATAGATGCAGCCAAACGAAGTGTCTCGGTCTTAAGCTTGTGTCTTACTTCTGATTTGGATTCGCCTCTGACATCAGCTGCAAGTGGCTCCACTGGCCTGCCTGCTTCATCAGCGAGCAACTGTGGTGGAAATGAATCGGCAGGCTCTCCATCAACCAACACTGCCAAAACATTTTCTCTGCCGTGCATAGAAATGAAGGTGTCGATTTCCTTCATAACCCAATAAGAATCCTTTGTCTGTGGTGAACATATAACCACAAGAAAGGCCGCCTCCCTAAGGGCTGCCTCGATGTTCGAACCAAGGTCGCTACCGATTGGAAGCTCCTCCTGATCCCTGAATACTCTATTTATTCTTTTACGACCAATTTCCTTTTGAATCTTCCTAGGAATCTTGGTAGTCTCTAACGCTTTGTGAACTTTTTTTGCCACATACATATCCCGCTCTAAATGTCTGTAGCTAATAAATGCATCATATTTCATAATCATTACCCTCATTAATACTATGGTTTTAACTGATTATAATAAATTTTATGCTATATATCAAAAATTTTATTTTGCGTCATGGTAGTATATTACTATTTATCAGATAGATATTCAATACCCTTTATTCTTCAAATCAGCAACCAGCTGTACGTAAAATTCTCGCACATCAAATTCCGGTAGATTTTCTCGATTTAAATCAATCATATCTCCATGAGAAATGCCTCTGTTGCCTTTTACAGTTAGCATTTTATAATTTTCTCCCCAAGGGAAAGATTTCTCTCCAACCAAACCATCATTAGAGCCATCAAAGTATTTCACCAAATGTGTAGAGAAATTCAGAGGGAAACGCCCGCCTCTTGCCACATTCATCTTTGAACCATAGCTTTGATATAGAACGCCTTCTACATTTTTACATTTTTTATTAAATGCCGCGCATGAACTGGCAGTCAAATCGTAAACAGCCGCCAAAAAATCTGGTTGATGATCCCCCAACTTGTGCAAGATTGAATTATATCCCTTTGCCACAGCCTGCTGCTGAGATGTGCCGATTTTACTTAGAAGATAATCGGCAAACTCACAACCTCTGTGAGGCGTATTGATTGTGGTCAAGCTTGCAACATGCTCAGCTGTATTCCCTATTGTTAGTGCATATCTAGAATCTAATCCGCCTTTGGAGTGGGCTATTATATTGACCTTATCGCAACCTGTCTTTGCACAAATTTCCTTTATACGTTCAGCCAATTCTTGGCCACAAGATTCGACAGATTCGGCAGACTGCTGATTGCCATAGAATATCTTCGCCCCATTTAACTCCAGCTGCCCTGGAATTCGTCCCCAATAATTCAGATAACGAAAATCCCTAAAGAACACTCCATGCACCATCAATATTGGATATTTTGTTGCGCAGATTTTAGAATCCAGTCTGGCCTCATTCAATCTGATTTTTTTCTTTTCAAAATAGTATTCTCCAATACATATCTTTAGGATGATGCCTAGAGTAATCAAATGAGCAATTGGAATCATACCAAAGATTGCACCTATCGCTCTCCATTTAATTCCAAGCTGCACTGAGTTTCGATAAACAAGATATATACCAATCCAAAACACTGCAGCTAGGCTGAGTATAATCCCAATGGCTGTAAATGTGAAACTCATCCATTTGATATCATTTACAATCAAACTGGTATATGCATAGTAGATTGAAACTACACATAATATCAAAAACAACACCAGTATAAAGTTACCTGCTCCCAGCCTCTTTATTCGCTTTTTTTCTTTGTTTAACTCAATCATAACTAGTCTCCATTTTGTTTTCTGTCATATTATTCAGCCCCCTGGTGCATATATTGTATCTACTTCATTTCCATCCTCATCAAAACCTACTTATTCTGGCTTTAACTCATCACGATCCAATATGGTCTTGCTTTCTTGCTAAATATTAATGCTCTTTATCGCTCAAATATGTAAGTACTTAAATCAACCCCTATTGCGATTTCAGGATTCTCTTCCAGCCCCTTATATGGCATTCCTCCAAAGTCAAATATTTGTACAAGTTCATCATTATCGTTGTACAGATAGTAACAAAATCTACTTCCGCTTGTTACGTAATAGAGACGATACAATGGTCTTTCCTTATCGTCAAAGTACAGCTCTCCGGATGAATTGTATGTGCCATACTCATAGGCATCTGAGTCGTATTCAACTTTTACAATAGAACCATCCTCATCCTTAACATAGTTTTTTTCTTGATAGTCCAATAGTGGCTTGAGGTCGTCTGTATAAAAATACTTTTCCCCATCCAGTGAATACATGTAATCAAATAACTCATCACCATTTTTTGTCTTATCATATTTCCCTTCGATAACAGCATCATTTAAAGAATACCTGAATCCATAAGCATCATTGCCATATTCATCATTCACGATGAACACAAATATGTTTTCACCATCTTCTTGCCCTAGGTATACTTTAGAAGTAGATGTTTCAATTACTTTCATATCTGCTTCATCATCAAAAAAATATGATAGAAATTCTTTTTCAGCATTTGCATCATCAACTCTCGCCCACATGCCGTTTTTTAGTGATTCATCATCTTCATAATCATACAAATCACTTAGACTGATGTGTTTAATTATTCCGTACTTATCTGCATTCACAACAACGTGGTCAGCCCCGACAAAGTAATTTATTCCATCTTTTTCAAATTCAATTCCATCCCTATCATTGCTTATGATTGAATCTATGTCATCTACTAGGATATTTCCATCATAGTCAAGGATTAAGTATCTTTTAGTCTCGTATGTATGTGCGGTCTCTTCTGGCAAGTAATATTTTATTATAACCATCCCCTCAATATCGGTTATATGAACGTCCTCTATATCATAATCAGCTAACAGCGGTTTGCCGTTTTTACCATATAACTGTTCATCAATTTTATAGATGTGCCATCTGTTTTCTATATAATCATAATCTGGTTTAATCACAATCCCATCTTTGTCACACACTCCCTCTTTTTCCCTGACATGAGAGTAGAATATGACTGCGCCGTCCTCATTTGTATCAACCACAGTATTATAAGGGGCCTTCACATGATCGTAATAATCTATATATTTTATTTCCTCTCCATATTGTAAATATATTAGATTATTTAGATATTTTAAAAACGAACGATACACTAATGTTCGCTGAGATATTTTTGCGTTACATAGATATGGTAAATCATACTGATATTCACCGGTTACATCTATTATATGGCCTTTGCCATCTGGTAGAATCCCATAATCGTCTGCCTCGCCAATGTCTATTTTTATATGAGATGCCTTAACTGTTCCGTCCGAATCGACTATTTCACCATAAGATTTATCAAGTCCCGTCCAGGTTGGCATTATATTTTTGTATCCGTAGAAAAAGTATTTTTCTTTAAATGACTTTGAATTATGTTCATTCCAATCACCACGGCCATTATATCCATACTCTTTTTCAGAGTCTTTTACATAATAATTTGAGGCAACACCAGCTATAATAACTATTACAACTGCAGCTATACCAAGTGGTTTTACGAGCTTGTTAGCAATTAGTTTCACCTTAAAAAGTGTATCTAATTCTGTTTCTTCATTCTTGTTTTGTGCTTCATCATCATCTTCTGTATTGTTGCTTTTTGAATATTCCTTTTGGTAGTTTCCTGCATCGCAGATGGACATTAATATGTTTATTCTCCATCCTATAAAAACAAATGCTAATATCATTGAAAAAAATGCATTTTCTGTTTTGACAAAATGCACGAAAGCAAGGATAATAACCACCGCTATGTAATATCGATTGCAATCTAGCTGCTTTTTAAATGAATAAGCAATTTCGAGATGCCTATTATTCTCAGCATCTTCTTTTACATACTTAATTATCTGAGCTGGTAGAATCGTAAACGTAAAAATCAGTTTTATTATTTCCGCCATATGCCATATATATTCGAAGAATATTATGTAATCCCTGAATAACTCCATAATAAACAGAACTGCTTCTGCTGCAAGTATAAACTTGAAACACTGTCTTACTTTTGCATTGGCAACTGTTTCAGCGTAATCCTCCAGTTTCCAAAACGAAACTACAGATAATACTATTATCGTAAATACGTATAATATCCAATCCATCCAATCAAACATAAAGTGATGACAGTAATCTATTATGTGTAGAAAAACTACGGAGTAGACTACACCCATCACTAATCTATATGCATCATAAAGATCTATTCTATACTCTTTAATCTTTTTCAATATTATTCTCCCGTACAATTACTTTAAGTCTATCCAGTCCGCATGATAGTCTTGATTATCTACATATATTTGCGCCATATTAAGCCATTTTTTCATATCCATTTCGCTTCTTTCATCATTGCGAATCACGATATATTTATCTGTCTTATCCATTTTCATATTGTCATTTTCGTCATACCAAGAATAGTAATTTTCCTTATCGACACTACCATTCTTGAAAGAAACAAATTTATAATCATCATGAGTTGGGGCTGCGCCTGGTCTATACCAATACACACCTACCATATCTTCATTATTTATAGGTTCATCATAGGTCGCTCCAGAGTATATTACTGTAAGCTCCCCGGCTTGCGCTTTGAGTATATAGAATGATGGAAAAGCTCTGACACACAGCTCTTCCTCTCCATCACCATCGATATCCATTTCTATATATTCAACTTCATTTCCTTTGGCATTGATATCTATGCTTTCGCCTCCTAGTTCTACAGTAAGTTCGCCTTTAAGATAGCTGTCATATAGTTCTTGCCTTGGTGTATATGATTCCGTGGAATTCTCTAATTTTTCTATTTCTCTACCGGGTTTACATTCGTCAACTCTTTCAGATTTTTCTACCTGAACAGGTTCCTCTTTTACTAGTTCTGGTGTTCTCCCGCATCCAAGTAACAAAATGCAACAACTTATAATTAATATTTTCTTCATCTAATCCTGTAATAACTCCTCTATCGCTTTTTGTATTCCCCAGTGTTACTTATCGCAGTTTGTACTCTGATTCTCTTTTATGTCCACATATCTGCCTATAATTACTTCTGTATAAAGTACAGTTGCATGTTTGCTTTTATTTTTTCTGGCATACATGTAATTCTATAATCAACGAATTCAATATTTGCAGTCACAACAGTTAATCCAGCACAAAGCATGCAATTTTTTGAAAGAATACGTTACATCTTTGCATGTATCTAATAAAAAACTACTCTATGCTTGCATAATTTATTTTTACTATTTTAAATATTGCACGCATCATTCTAATATTTCTTTACATACATGTAAAATGCTTCTCCGACAATTTGAGATATACATACATGAAGTAGAAATTGATATAAACTTGCAACAACTTATCAACAATAATCTTTTACAGCCATTATAATTTCATTTCTTGTATATTTATCTAAGTCTTACAAAGTGACATTTATAGTCTCCAACCCAATATTCAAAACTCGTCGCTATTTCAAATGTCATAAACAATGCAAACACAATAATTATTATTCTCTTTAATATTTTTTCATTCATTTTCCTCGTTTAGTTATGGATGAATATTGTCACTCCTATGAACTTTTATTGTATTCTCAACAATTGTTATTATCCCTTTGTTTTTTGCTTATTTCTGTACAGCGCAGATGGTTAAAATTTTACCATTTATGTTATTTTAATTAAAGAGTTTTATGTAATAATTTTTCAAGTATCACTTTTCAAGCCTTTTTATAAAGTGATACTCATATCCAGCCAAACTCTTCGCAAAGGATAAAAAATGAGTATCACTATCGAGGCAATTTCTCAAAGTGATACTTCAAAATGGTGAAATCAGTGGATATAGCACTAAATTACGTATCACTTTAAAAATATGCTCAATAGTGATACTTGAAAAATCAAAATCTGCCTTATTTCATCGAAATTCCGGTATCACTTTGCAAATAACGCCGATAGTGATACTCCAAAATATTAGAATAGCAATTCATATTAAGATTTACATAACAACCTTACTTTTATAAAGAAAAAGAGGATTGTGCCATGATGACACAATCCTCTTTTTATATCATACATAAAAATATTTAATTATTAATTTGCCATTTTAATTGTTTTTACCCATACATGACACTATCATTTTTTTACCGCTACAACTCTGTTCTGCCGTCAAGTGCTCTAAGCAGCGTGACTTCATCGATGTACTCAAGGTTGCCACCTACTGGGACGCCGGATGCGATTCGGCTGACTTTGATGCCTGTAGGCTTTATCAGCTTGCTAATATAGGCTGCAGTGGTCTCGCCTTCTAGGGATGAGTTGGTGGCGATAATCACTTCTTCTGCGTCCACCTGCTGCAAGCGCACCATAAGTTCCTTGAGCTTGATATCGCCAGGGCCAATGCCAGCCATCGGTGATATTGCACCGTGAAGCACATGATATACTCCATTGTATTTTCCTGTCTTTTCATAGGCAGCAAGATCTCTAGTGTCTTCCACCACCATAATGATATTCTGATTGCGCTTAGGATTGGAGCAGATAGGACAAAGCTCATCATCAGTGAGAGTAAAACACTGCTTGCAATATCTCACATTCTTTCTGGCTTGCACGATGGCATTTGCCAAATCGTTTACCTTTTCCTCATCCATTCCTAATATATGGAAAGCCAGCCTTTGGGCTGACTTATTTCCAATGCTAGGCAAATCACTTAGCTCTGCTATTAAGTTACTAATTTCTTTGCTATAGTATTCCATTAATTAAAATCCTAATCCACCTGGCATCTTTGGCATAGATGCAGCAGTGATTTCATCAATCTTGTGAAGTGCTTCATTTGTAGCTGCCATTACAAGGTCCTCAAGCATCTCTACATCATCTGGATCAACTGCTTCTGGGTCGATGTGTACCTTTGTGATTTCTTTGGCACCTGTAACTGTAACCTCTACAACACCGCCGCCTGCTGTACCTGTAACTTCTGTCTCCTCAAGCTTTGCCTGAGCTTCTTCCATCTGGCGCTGCATACGCTGTGCCTGCTTCATAAGGTTGGCCATGTTGGCTCCACCCATTGCTCCACCTGGAAATCCGCCTCTACCTTTACCCATTTCTTATTCCTCACTTTCTATCTCGATTCCTTTACTTGCGAAAAAGTCCACAATATCTGTTTTGGTATCCTGTGAACTTACACCGCTGGAATTAATCTCTACTTTTATTTTTACGGTCTTGTGAATCATCTCTTCAATGGCTGATTCAATCTCCTCTATGACCTCTGGCCTGTTAAGGAAATCTCCGGCCATACGCTCTGAGCCTTGTGGCTGATCGTAAATGATAACAAGCTCACCCTGCTCATTGACCGTGCGAGTGTTGGCCTGCTTTAGATATGTCTTTACATTGACAGGAAGCTTGCCTAACAACATGCTCCACTGGCTAACCACCTGCTGCACCTCCTCTGGTATAGCTGCTGGAAGTGGCTCCTTTTTTACTGGAGCTTGACTGGGAGCAGGCGCCTGTCCTGCCGCTGGGGCTTGCATAACTACTGGCACACCCTTTTCCACCTTTTTCTCAAGGTTGGCCATTCTGTTATTTAATGCTGAAATATCCTGTTCCATTTCTGGCTTGCACAGCTTAATCAGTGCAATCTCAATAAGAACTCTCTTGCCTGTGGCATACTTGATTTCGTTGGATAATGCCGACAAAACCTGAATATATCGCATAAGGATTTCTGTGTCTACCATGGTAGCCTCTTCCTTTAGAAGGGCTATATTGTCTGATGACATTTCAAGGGCATCTTCCATATCATCTGAGCTTTTGATAAGCATCAGATTTCTAAGATACCATGTAAAATCTATGATGAATTGATTTAAATCTCTACCCTGAGTGATAATCTCCTCTAAGATGCCTATGCACTGTGGAATCTCTCCATTGATTACATGTCTAAGCAATCTAGAGAACACTTCTGTGTCGATGGCCCCCAGTACTTTTAATACATTGTCGTAGGTAAGTGTCTGGCCTATGTAAAATGCTATACATTGATCCAAAAGGCTTAGTCCATCACGCATTGAGCCGTCGGCTGCCTTTGCCACATAGCGAAGTGCCTTTTCCTCTACCTGAATCCCTTCTTTATCCATCAGCTCCTGCAAACGAGCAGCTATAGTTTCGATGGAGATTCGATGGAAATCGTAGCGCTGGCAACGGCTTAAGATTGTGATTGGAATCTTGTGAACCTCTGTTGTGGCCAATATGAACACAACATAAGAAGGTGGCTCCTCCAAAGTCTTAAGTAGGGCGTTGAAGGCACCTGTACTAAGCATGTGCACCTCATCGATGATATACACCCTATATTTTCCTTCAGTTGGAGGATATGCCACCTCCTCCACAATCTGTCTGATGCTATCAACACCGTTGTTTGAAGCGGCATCCATTTCTATGACGTTCATGGAATTGCCCGCTGTGATAGCTTTGCACATGGCACATTCCATACAAGGACATCCATCTACTGGATTCTCGCAGTTGATGGTGCGAGCCAGGATTTTAGCCACTGTTGTCTTACCTGTACCTCTTGTGCCTGTAAATAGATATGCGTGTCCTATACGGTCTGCTTTGATCTGATTCTGTAGAGTTGTAACGATGTGGTCCTGTCCCTTAACATCCTCAAAAGTCTGAGGGCGGAACTTTCTATATAAAGCCATATAAGACATAACATTTACCTACCTTAATTAATGATTAATCTCCGAAGCTGATGCCGATTCTCTTTGCTTCTTCAATCATCTGGCAATCAGGCTCTACTACTTTGAGCTTGCCAGCCACCTCTTCAAGAGGGATTCTCTTTGTCTTGCCGTTTACCATAGCAATCATGTTGCCATAGTCGCCATCCATGATAGCCTGAGCTGCTGCAGAACCAAGACGGGTACAAAGTACTCTATCGAATGGATCTGGGCTACCACCACGCTGCATGTGACCTGGCACTGTAACACGTACTTCGATGCCAGTCTCTTTTTGAATACGCTCTGCAATCTCGTAAGATACTGAAGGATATTTTGAAGACTCTAATTTCTTTTTATATTCCTTCTTTGAAAGCTTGGCATCCTCTTTTGATATAGCACCCTCGGCTACTGCAAGGATTGTGAAGCCCTTTCCTTCTTCTGCACGGTGATTGATTGCTTTTATTACTTTTTTAATATCGTATGGAATCTCTGGAAGAAGGATGATATCTGCGCCTGATGCAACGCCTGCATACAGTGTAAGCCATCCTACTTTGTGTCCCATAACCTCTACGATGAATACACGGCTGTGAGATGAAGCTGTTGTGTGGATGCAATCGATTGTGTTACAAGCGATATCGATAGCACTCTGGAAACCGAAGGTCAAATCTGTTCCATAGATATCGTTGTCGATAGTCTTTGGAAGATGAATGATATTAAGGCCTTCCTCGCGAAGAAGGTTCGCAGTCTTTTGTGTACCATTTCCACCGAGAATAACAAGGCAATTGAGGTTAAGCTTGTAGTAGTTGGACTTCATAGCCTCTACTTTATCAAGACCGTTCTCATCTGGCTCTCTCATAAGCTTGAATGGCTGACGGCTAGAACCTAAAATAGTGCCGCCTCGTGTAAGGATACCAGAGAAATCCTGGCTGGTAAGGAGCCTGTAATCCCCATAAATCAAGCCCTTATAACCATTAAAATATCCGTAAACTTCCAAATCCTTGACATTGGCAGCTAATCCCTTAACTACACCACGCATAGCTGCATTAAGTGCCTGACAGTCACCACCGCTTGTAAGCAATCCGATTCTCATCATAGAAATCTTCTCCTTCCTTAAGAAAAATCCCCTAATTAGTTTTACATACTAGTTTCAATAACTCTTCTTACGAAGTTGTATATTCTCTCTGTAGAAGCTATTGATAAACGCTCCTTTGGAGTATGAATATCGTACATTTCTGGGCCGATTGATACGGCATCAAGTCCTTCAAGCTTTGATGCTAAAAGACCACACTCAACACCTGCGTGGATTGCCTCAACGATTGGCTCTTCTCCGTTCATGTCATTGTAAATCTTAACAAGCTCATCTCTGAATGATGATTCTCTTAAGTACTCCCATGCTGGATACTCACCATGAACTGAAACTTCACAGCCAAATGCCTTACCAACCATAGATACCTTTCTCATGAGAGCAGCCTTTGCGCTATCTACTGAGCTTCTAAGTGAGCAAGAGAACTTAAGCTCTGTATCAAGAAGATTGAGGATACCAAGGTTAAGTGATGTCTCTACTAAGCCTTCGATATCGTGGCTCATTGTCTGAACGCCGTTTGGCATACATGTAAGTAACTCAACGATTTTTCTAGTATCAGCTGCGTTAACACCTTCAACTTCAGCATCACCTTCGTTATTGATTTCGATCTTCATTGCAGGATCTGTGATTGCATATTCGTTGATGATTGCCTTTGCTTCAGCTTCCATTGCTGCGATAGCTTCTGCTGATGCTACAACCTTTGAAAGTGCTGCACGTGGGATTGCGTTGTCCTTTGTACCACCCTTGAACTCAACAAGGCAAAGCTCACCTGCTTCAACACCTGCTGCAAATACACGATTTGCAATGTGAGTAGCGTTTGCTCTTCCCTTATCGATTTCTGCACCTGAGTGACCACCTGTACACTCCTTAACATTAACTGATACAAGTGCGCCCTTAAGTGTCTCCTTCTTGAATGGATAAGCAACATCCATTCTGCATCCACCTGCACAACCTGCAAGGAAATGTCCTTCTTCTTCTGAATCAAGGTTGAGAAGGTTGCGTCCCTTGAGCATTGAAACATCGATGCCTGCTGCACCTTCCATACCAACTTCCTCTGAAACTGTAATGATAACTTCGATACGTGGGTGCTTGAGCTCCTCATCCTCTAAAATAGCAAGGGCCATAGCAACAGCGATTCCATCATCGCCACCAAGTGTTGTGCCCTTAGCTGTAACAAAACCGTCAACTATTTCAAGATCGAGACCTTCTGTCATCATATCCTTTGTGCAATCATCATCCTGCTCAGCAACCATGTCCATGTGTCCTTGAAGAATGATTGGAGCTGCATTTTCCATGCCCTCTGATGCTTCTTTAATCATGATTACATTATATAAATCATCTTGATAATACTCTAAATTATGTGCCTTAGCGAAATCTACTAAGTAAGCACTGATTTTTTCTTCGTGATAACTTGGGTGAGGAATGTTACAAATCTCCTCAAAATAATGAAATACTCTTTCTGGCTTCTGACCTGATAATACTGCCATATTTAAATAACTCTCCTAACTATTATTTCTAATAAAATATCTTCAATCTATACTATATCATTTTAGATTGGTAAATTCTATCTAAGATGCGCCCTTTTCTCCTATAGTTTGGCCCATTTTTACTGGTGTTTCTATACCATTTTGGGATGCATCCATCAGTTCCTTATTAATTTTTACCTGATTTGGTGGTACAAGCACAATAATTGTTGAACCGCCATATTCAAAGTGTCCCTTTTCATCACCTCTTGCCACTGGGCCTTCATTTGGTTGTTCATTGACGATTCTACCTACAAGCATCGCTCCTACTTCCATTTGTACACAGCGCCCAAAGCTCTTTGTGTCGATGACTGTATACTGGCGACTGTTTTGAATAAATACTGGCCCCGCTTCAAGGGCGACAGGTTGAACTGTGTGATAAAGTCCAGGAATCACTATATCCTCTGCCTTTTTTCCTGTTTCAAAATATGCATATCGATGGTAATGATTTACGCATAATCGATACACCAGACAATATCCACCATCAAAGGATTTTGCCAGGTCTTTATCCACAAGTAGATCTGATATTGTGAACTCACTCTGCTTTACTGGCAAAACTAAATCATCATTTATTGGATAGACCTTTAACAGGCCATCACATGGGGTGATCAAATGATTTTCATCCATGTCGATGGGGCGAAGCTCTGGCTTGATTTTTCTACAGAAAAACGCGTTGAAACTGTTAATATCTTCTAAAATGTAATCATCAAGATTGATATTGTTAGACTTAACAAAAGGTTTAATCAGACACTTTGATAATCTCGAATCCAAAAGCCACCCTGAAAAATCAGAAATCGGTCTTAATAATAAAGGGCGAAGTAGAATTCGCCCCATTTTTGTTTTGTATAAAAATTTTAATCCGTCCATATTTTACTCGTAAAGTAATATTAATATTACTGCTATAAACTCAACCAAACCAACAGCAAGTATTATTGCAAACTGCTTTTTATTTGGCTTAGGTATCTTTACGTTTGCCAAAAACATCAATGCTACGATGAGCATTAACCAGAAATAAAACAATGTCAAATCCGCTCTGGTAAACCAATGAACAACTAATGTAAGTGGGAAGATTAATGCTGCTGCAGTTACTGGAAGTCCTGTGAAATATGATCTTCCTCTGATGATTGCCTCTTCTGCTCGCTCTTCGCTTGTGGCATTGAAATATGCCAGGCGAATAAGTGCTGCAAGGACATAAACTGCTGCAATGCTAATTAATAACAATATCAACGAATAATGATCTGGTCTTTCTGCGCCTCTTCCTAAATCTGTAAGAATACCACTAACTCTAAGCTGAGCGATTCCAATAGATGCTGGCAAGACACCAAAACAAATCAAATCGGAAAGTGAATCAATCTGTACACCAAAGTCCTGCTCCATCTTTGTTCTGCCTTTTTTAGTTCTAGCTACTTTTCCATCAAATCCATCCATTAAACCAGACAACATCAGAAATAGTGTACCGCAATATGGATGACCAATTCCGGTCATGGTGACAATGATTCCAACTACCCCCGATATTGTAGATAAGTAAGTCAAAATAACTGTATAGTCATATACGCCTATCATACTTTCTTTTTTCCTTTCAGATATCCTATTAAAGTAATCAAGCCACTTAATGTGACGCAAATATAAAACGTAAGCCCTCTACTAATCATATCTAATTCGAAAGCCGCAGCTTTATCCATAATACTAGAAAATCCATCAATCATCAAATAATCTGCAATTCCTAATGCTCCTGGAACCGGAACATAGTTATAGCCAATCGTAATCAAGCATTGCTTTGAAAACAGAAGTGATATTTTCTCGCGATTGCCCCCAAGTGATATATAAACAAGGGCCGGCACTATTATCTGTGAAGCTCTCTGCAAAACATTCCAGATAAAGGCCTTGAACATTATACCTGTTTTTCCTGCAATCAGCTTCGAGCAATTTTCATAATCTGTCTCAATTTTTTCCAGCTTTTCCAGCTTGGAATCCAATCTTTTAAAGGCTTTTCGGGAATGCAAAAACCTTAGAAATTTGCGAATTATCCAGAAGATTTTGTCTCCACAATGAAGCATCAATAAAAACAGAAACGACAGCAACGATAGACCTATAAATCCAAGTATTATAAGAACTTTTGATGTAATCTTAAAGCCCATGAAGCTTCTTGGGGCAATGATTATTGCCAGTATCCCAAGGAAGACTATGGATGCGTTGTACATCACAAGATTTAATATCAATGCTGCTGATGTGGCACCTCCTGGCACTTTATCTCTTATCATGAAATATGCACTAGCCGGCTGACCGCCTGTGGCCGATGGTGTTATCGCTGAAAAATATACATCCGAAGTACTGTAGATTAATCCTTTTATAAAACTTCTTTTATGGGATATTCCTTTTAATATTGAACACAAGGCCACCGCTTCAAATATCACATATAAAAAGGCCGATACCATTGCGGCAACCATCCATTTTCTATCTGCCGATGAAATGAGTTTAACAAGTCTAGCCAGGGACATGCTTTGGCTTTGTTTTAAGACTGTCCAAATAGTTAAGACTGAAAGCCCCAATGTAAAGCACATCCAAAATAGTTTCTTTACAAATGCCTTATTCATTACCAATTCCTTTACACACATTTACTCGGATTTTATTATACTACAACTTACGTGTCTTTTTATTTGCATTTGCTATTTTATTTTTATATCATAATTTAAGAGTTTTTATTATGGAGGGACTAATATGGGAGAAAGACTTACCCAAGGTGATATTGAGAAAATTCAAGCTGAAATTGATGAACGAAAGCTAGTTATTCGTCCTAAATTATTAGAAGAAGTTAAGGAGACCAGAGCGCAAGGTGATCTCTCTGAAAACTTCGAATACCATGAAGCTAAACGTGCTAAAAATATGAATGATAGCCGTATTCGCTACTTAGAGAAGATGTTAAAGTTTGCTGAAGTTGTAGATGATTCCAGTGCTGACGATGAAGTAGGCATTAACAACACTGTTACTCTTTATATTCCAGAGGACGATTGCGAGGAAACATACAAGCTGGTTACATCTATCCGTGGCAACTCTCTTAAAGGGTTAATTTCCATAGAATCTCCTCTCGGAGCCGCAATACGTGGCAAACATGTAGGCGATAAAGTTATGGTAAAAGTTAATGATGATTATTCTTATGAAGTAGAAATTAGGTTGATTGATAAATCCACTACTGACGAAGACGATCAAATCAAAAGATATTAAACCAAAAAATTGGGCACCGCATTGGCGGTGCCCTAAATTATTATTTTGATTCAGAAGTAGATGTACCATGACGCTGATTATAAACCATAGTCAGCATATCCTGTTGATACTTATCATCATTACTGAGTTCTTTGAGTTTTTCTTTAACCTCATTCTTTTTCGCTCGAAGAGTCTCCAGGTCTTTTAGAATCCTAGCTTCCTCATCCTCGAAACTTTTCAATTGAATTTTTAACCCTTCAATGTCTCGTCTTGTATCAGCATCAATCATGGTGCCACCTCCCCTTATCAAAAACTAGTTCTTTATATCCTGTCGAACCAATGCTTTCTTTAAGGCTAGCTCAGCTCTAAGTACATCAAGACTTGCATCCTTTGTAGCAAGACGCTCTCTAGCTCTTTCTTCAGCACTCTTAGCACGCTCCACATCAATCTCGTCTGGCCATTCGGCAATCTCGGCAAGAAGTGTTACCCTATCAGGAAGAATTTCGGCAAGTCCCGCATGAACTGCAGCCTTCTTTTCTCCCTCAGGCTCGGTGATGGTGCATATGCCAGGTGCTATTACTGTAGTGAGTGGTATGTGTTTTGGCAGAACGCCAATCTCACCACAGGCAGTATTAAATTCAACCATTGTAGCTTCTCCCTCATAGAAGCTACGCTCTGGCGTGATGATTGAAACCTTAAAGGTGTTTTCTGCCATTTAAGCCACCTCCTATTTATTATTCATCTTGGCACGAACCTCGTCGATTGTACCTGCATTTAAGAAGTAGCTTTCTGGAATATCATCATGCTTACCTTCGAGGATTTCCTTGAAGCCACGTACTGTCTCAGCGATTGGCACATACTTTCCTTCGAGACCAGTAAACTGACCAGCTACGAAGAATGGCTGTGACAAGAATCTCTGAATCTTACGAGCACGGTTAACTACAAGCTTATCCTCTTCTGAAAGTTCATCCATACCAAGGATTGCGATAATATCCTGTAATTCCTTATACTTCTGAAGAATCTCCTGAACACCACGTGCAACCTGGAAATGCTCCTGACCTACGATACGTGGATCAAGAATACGTGATGTAGAACCAAGTGGATCTACAGCTGGATAAATACCAAGCTCAGCGATAGAACGCTCAAGAACTGTGGTTGCATCCAAGTGTGCGAATGTTGTAGCAGGAGCTGGATCTGTTAAGTCATCAGCAGGAACGTATACGGCCTGAACCGATGTGATAGATCCGTTCTTTGTAGATGTGATACGCTCTTGAAGAGCACCCATCTCTGTCTGAAGTGTTGGCTGATAACCAACGGCTGAAGGCATACGACCAAGGAGGGCTGAAACCTCTGAACCAGCCTGAGTAAAACGGAAGATATTATCGATGAAAAGAAGCACGTCCTTTCCACCCTTATCTCTGAAGTACTCAGCCATTGTAAGTCCTGTAAGACCAACTCTCATTCTGGCTCCTGGTGGCTCGTTCATCTGACCGAAAACCATGCAGGTCTTGTCGATAACACCTGACTCCTTCATTTCGTAGTAAAGGTCATTACCTTCACGAGTACGCTCACCTACACCGGTGAATACTGAATATCCACCGTGCTCAGTAGCGATGTTGTGGATAAGCTCCTGAATAAGTACGGTCTTACCTACACCGGCACCACCGAACAATCCGATCTTTCCACCTTTCTGATATGGGCAAAGAAGGTCAACGACCTTAATACCTGTCTCAAGCATTTCTGTTGATGTTGCCTGTTCCTCAAACGCTGGGGCTTTTCTATGGATAGGCATCTTCTCAACACCCTCAGGTGCTGGCTGCTCATCGATAGCGTCGCCAAGTACGTTAAAGATTCGACCAAGTGTAGCTTCACCAACAGGAACCGAAATTGGTGCGCCTGTTGCAACTACATCCATTCCACGTACTAAACCGTCTGTAGGACCCATGGCAATACAACGAACTGTATCGTCACCCAAATGCTGTGCAACCTCGACAACAAGTCTCTCACCGTTTTCTCTTGTGATTTCAAGAGCATCGTTGATTTCTGGAAGAGAATCCTCTCCAAACTTTACATCAAGAACCGCACCGATAATCTGAGTGATTTTACCAATATTATTTGCCATCTTTTCACTCCTATCTGCTTTTTTCTTATGAAAGCGCCTCTGCACCAGCGATAATCTCGGTCAATTCCTGAGTAATTGATCCCTGGCGGGCACGATTGTATTTTAATGATAGATCACTAATGATTTCCTCAGCATTATTTGTAGCTGAATCCATTGCCTGCATACGAGCACCGTTTTCTGAAGCAACCGCTTCAACAAGTGCGCCGTAAACAAGTGAGGTAACATATTTTGGAATGATTAACTCCAATGCCTCTTCTTCATTTGGCTCGAAATTCATCATAGCCTCTGCAGAAGTAGACTTTACAGCTGCAACATCCTCTTCTGAAACCTCTGCTGGAAGTAGCTTCATCATCTTTGGAATCTGGCTTACTGTATTTTTGAAGTGTGTGTACACAAGGTAAATCTGTCCGATTTCCCCGCTTGAATATGCTTCAAGGACATCCTTGCAAATAGCCATAGCATCTGCATAGGTTGGCGCTTCCATAACTGGAGAGTAATCCTTTTCCACAGTGTAACCCTTGTGGGCAAGGCTATCGCCACCTTTATGTCCTATTACGTAAAGCTTTACATCCTCGGCCTTCATTTCAGAACCAGTTATCATCTTTACAATATTTGAATTGTAACCACCTGCAAGACCACGGTTAGATGTGATGACGATTACGCCAATCTTATCTGAACCATTGTCTCTAAGGTATTTATTGTTAACTGCTCCGGCCTTGGCAAGCATGCTACAAATCGTATTGTACATTGCGTCAAAATACGGTGTAGTCTGCTCTGCCTTGGAACGAGCCTTCTGGAGCTTTACTGTAGATACAAGCTTCATGGCCTTAGTGATCTGCTGAGTGCTACTAACACTCTGTTTTCTTCTTTTTATGTCTCTCATTGAGGCCATAACAGATCACCCTCCTTACTTGTATGTCTTTTTACACTCCTCAATAGCTTCGATAAGCTTCTTCTCCATATCATCCTCGAGAACTTTTGTTGTCTTAATAGACTCTGGGATTTCTGGATACTTTGTATCAACAAGATCAAACAGTGCCTTTTCAAAAGCCTGAATATCTGCTGTAGGAATATCAAGCAAGTACTTCTTTGTTGCTGCGTAGATAATCATAATCTGATACTCTACTGGCATTGGTGCGTACTGTGGCTGCTTTAACATTTCCTTGATACGCTCACCTTGTGCAAGCTTTTCAGCTGTATCAGCATCAAGTTCTGAACCGAACTGTGCGAAAGCTGCAAGCTCTCGATACTGAGCAAGCTCTACACGGATAGGAGCTGCGATTTTCTTCATAGCCTTAATCTGAGCAGAACCACCTACACGGGATACTGAAAGACCTGCGTTAACGGCTGGTCTGAAACCTGCGTTGAAAGCTTCTGTCTCAAGATAAATCTGACCATCAGTGATTGAGATAACGTTTGTAGGGATGTATGCAGATACATCGCCTGCCTGTGTCTCAATGATTGGAAGTGCTGTAAGAGAACCTCCGCCCAGCTTATCTGATAATCTAGCTGCACGCTCAAGAAGTCTTGAGTGTAAGTAGAATACATCACCTGGGTAAGCCTCACGTCCTGGTGGACGACGAAGAAGTAATGAGAGTGTACGGTATGCAGTAGCATGCTTACTCAAATCATCATAGATGATGAGAACGTCCTCTCCATTCTCCATCCACTCCTCACCGATAGCACATCCTGAGTAAGGAGCGATATACTGAAGTGGTGCAAGCTCTGATGCTGTAGCTGCAACTACTGTTGTCCAGCTCATAGCACCATATTCTTCTAATGTCTTAACAAGGGCTGCAACTGTAGAAGCCTTCTGGCCAATTGCAACGTAAATACATTTTACGCCCTGTCCCTTCTGGTTAATGATTGTATCGATTGCGATAGCAGTCTTACCTGTCTGTCTATCACCGATAATAAGCTCACGCTGTCCACGTCCGATAGGAATCATGGAATCGATAGCTTTAATACCTGTCTGCAATGGTGTATCAACGGATTTACGTGAGATAACGCCTGATGCGACACGCTCGATTGGACGGAACTTTGTAGTATCGATTGGTCCCTTGCCATCGATAGGCTGACCAAGTGCATTTACTACACGTCCGAGCATTGCGTCTCCTACTGGAACCTCAACAACACGACCAGTTGTCTTAACTGTATCGCCTTCATTGATGTTTTTATCGTTACCTAAAAGAACGCAACCAACGTTGTCCTCCTCAAGGTTAAGGACCATGCCGTAAACTTCGCCAGGGAACTCTAAAAGTTCACCCTGCATAGCATTCTGTAATCCGTGAATACGTGCAATTCCATCGGCAACCTGAATGACGGTTCCAACGTCCGACACATCAAGCTGCGCTGCATAGCGTTTCATCTGCTCTTTAATAACCGAGCTAATCTCTTCTGGTTTTAAATTCATGGAGCGCATTCACCTACTTTCAATTGAATATTTGATAACTCGTGAGTTAACTTAGTAATCTGAGTTTTGATAGAACTATCAACAACTCTGTCCTTAATGCGAATTACCATACCCCCGATTAATTCAGGGTCTACCTTATATGTCATTACAAATGAACTATAATCGGTAGTTTGAAGTAAACGCTTCTCGACGTCTGCTTTCTGTGCGTCGGTAAGCTCTATTGGAGTTGAAACAGTAGCTTTACCGATTTTCTTGAAATCGTAAACTCTTTCGATGAAGTAGCTTAGCACTGCTTCGATATCCTTTACATGGTCTTTCTCCTCCAGCATTCGAAGGAGTCCTACCATCTCATCACTTACACGACCTTTGAATACGTCGTCGATGATTTGAAGCTTTTCTTCTTTATTAATTTTTGGATGATTCATCATCTGAGAAAAGCCATCATTATTTTTGACTGTATCAATGACGCCTTCAGCCTCATTTAAAAAGTCATCAACTTTTCCTGATTCCACGGCTAGCTCAAACAATGCATCACCATATACGTTTGAGACTAATTTAGCCATGTTCCTTCACCCATTTCCTTAAGAGTCTGCTCAACTAAGGTATTCTGGATTGTTGTGTCGATATTAGCAGCAACGACCTTGCTAGCCATAACAGCTGCAACACTAATCATTTCCTGCTTAACCTCATCAGCAACCTTCTTCTTCTCAAGCTCAGCTTCCTCGTTAGCACGAGCGATAATAGCTGCCGCTTCTTCCTTAGCGTCGCTAATAATCTTGGTTTCATTCTTCAAGGCCTTTTGTCTTGCTTCAGCTAGGATTTCATCACGCTCTTTGTTGATATCCTTAAGCTTTGCTTCGTACTCTGCCTTTAGCTTTTCTGCCTCTTCCTTATCATTCTTTGCATCTGCGATGTCCCTTGCAATGCCATCTTTTCTATCCTGTAAGAGCTTTCTCGCAGGATTGAATAACATGTTTGACATTATAAGGAATAGGAAGAATACTGCTATGGCTAAAAGTACAGCATCATTTAGCAATTGAAAGTCCAAGTCAAATAGTCTTTCCAACTTTTAGCCCCTCCTTTATTTTTTATTTCTTCCTAGTGTCAATTAACCAACCAGTGGCTGTACAAAGAGTAACAGAAGGGCGATAACTAAGCCGTAAAGACCTGTTGTCTCGGCAACGGCCTGTCCAAGTAACATAGTAGACATGATCTGTCCCTGTGCTCCTGGGTTACGTCCAACGGCTGCTGCACCGTGACCTGCTGCAATACCCTGGCCGATACCAGGACCAATACCAGCGATAACTGCAAGACCAGCACCAATTGCTGAACAAGCTTTAATTAAATCTGTACCTGAAATGTTCATAGAATGTTTCCTCCTAAAAGTAAATTTTGATTTGGATAACCGTTAGCTATCCCCATAACTCTGAGTAATGTACGTCATTGTCAACATACAGAATACGTAGGTCTGGATTGCACCTGAGAAAATATCGAAATATACATGCAATGCTGCAGGCCATATGAGGGCGAACTTTCCTAGCAATCCATATACAAGACCCATAATGATTGTTCCTGAAAGAACGTTTGCAAATAAACGTAGTGACATTGAAATAGGCACCGCAATATCAGAAATAACATTGATAGGTAGCCAAATTGGCAACCATGGTGGCAATGGAGAACACTTGTCAATCCAAATGTCTTTTGCACTCTGATGCCTTACCTTTACTACATGAATGCAAACAAAGGTAATTAATGCTAACGCCAGTGTCGTACCGTAATCGGCTGTTGGTGGTCTTAGGCCAACTAAACCAGATAAGTTCGATACCAAGATGAAACAGAATATGGTACATATCCAGTTTGCAAACACTGGTGCGTGCTTACCCATACTTCCTTCCACGATTCCATCTAACAGCCCAACAATAAGCTCTAAGATGTTTTGGAAGGTATCAGGAACTTCAGTGGCATGTTTCAGCTTGCGATTGGCAATGATCGAAAAGATCACCAATGAAAGCCACACGATTAATATGCAAACATGAGATGTGGTGAGCCACACTTCCTGTCCAAACACTTCGTATTTGTACAAGCCTTTTATCATGTCCACAGTATCGCTAGAGGCCAGCAAAATTCCTTCTGTCACATTTTCACCTCCTTTAAAGTATTTAGTTTTCTTCTTTTACCTCGGTTATATGTGAAACGTTATTACCGAGAAATTTATTTAGCAAAGGCTGTGCATACGCACTAACCTTGAGCCCAAAGATACCGATGAGTGCTGTAAACATGTTTCCAAGTTTAAACACCATCATTAAAATCATTACTGTACATACGATTAGATACCGCATTACAGATTTGAAGGACAGATATTTCTCATGTCCTTGTCCAATTCGAACTGATTCCTCAATTATCATAGCGATATGTATCGCCGTGAAAATCGCGCAGCCTACACCAAAAAGTAGACCACTGGTGTACCGTATCTTATCCGCCACGAACCAGACACCAATCAGCTCTACTAAAAAACCGTATATAATTATTCCTAAAACCAAGCCTGGCAAAGCTTGATTTAATCTTTTCATCCAATTAATCATGCTTTTCCTTTGACTCGAATCGTTTGAGATATCCTTTAAGATAGCGATAAGCCCCATTGCAAGCTGCAACTACACCTATAAGAATGCCTCCTATAGTGAACCCCTTCGAACCAAAATGATTGGCCAGTGCAGCTCCTACCACTGTGCATAAAAGAATCGGCACCATTACATTTATTCCGAGTTGTAGCACCATCACTAAGGAATTTGCTACATCTCCTCTCGCCTTTTTCTTGTCCTTCAATGCTTGCTCCTATCTGGCTTTATCTACCTCAGTAGCTTAAACCTCAAATGTAATCTCTCTACCAGTGTGTTTGTACTGATAAAATTCTACTCCAGCTGCTCTAAGCATGCGCTTAGACGCAATAACTGAAGGTGTATTTTCGTATTTATCACTATCATAGATGATAGTTTTAATGCCCGACTGAATAATAGCCTTGGCACATTCATTACATGGAAAAAGTGACACGTAAAGCTTTGAGCCTTCTAATGAACCTCCTCTGTAGTTCAAGATGGCATTCAATTCGCTGTGTGTTGTATAGAAATATTTATTCTCAAGAGGGTCCCCAACTCTTGCCCATGGGAACTCATCGTCCGAACAACCATTTGGAAAACCATTGTAGCCCATTGAAAGTATTTTATTATCCTGGCTAACAATGCAAGCTCCAACTTGTGTGTTTGGGTCTTTAGATCTCATACCCGATAATACTGCAACGCCCATAAAGTATTCATCCCAGCTAATGTAATCAAGTCTCTTGTCACTCATGGTCTTCTCCTCCAATACCTGTGTGTGAATTTATGTTATGCCTGTAATACCCTCATTAACTTTTCAATTGAAGCTTTTAATACCTCGTAACACAAACCATAGGTCTGCACCGAGTTGCCATATGGATCCATCACCTCAAGCTCGTCCCCCACAAGCTCGTTTAAAAGGCGCGTGTTTTGATCATTGGCTGCCTCATATTCATTTATTATCTTTTGCCTTTGGACTTCCTCCATGGTAATCACCAGTGTGTCTTCGGTAAAATCCGATTCCTCCAGCTGTTTGGAAGAATAGTCCTTAAGCTCGATACCATTACTAATAAGAATTGCTTCCGCCTTTTGGTTCAAAGGCTCCGGAAACTGAACAATCAGACCTCTCGCCTCGCAATCTATTGGACGAGAGTGTTCCGTTGTACGGAAGATGGCTGCCGCCATAGGCGCTCTTGATGTGCCACTTCCTGAAGCAAAAATCACCCTATTTATATTTTCCATCTTATTCTCCTAGTCTAGACATTATACCTCGATTGTCTTTTGCCCCGCTGCTTTAAGCAATCTGTTCATAATCGCCTGCCCCATCTTTGGTGTTGCAAAGCTTTCTGAAAAAATAATGTCGACATCTAATTCATCAAACTGTCGTAGTATATCATAAAGATTATGTGCAATGCTACCCTCGTCTGATCTATTTCCAATGATAAGCACCTCTCCAGCCGTGTATTTACCTGCTGTTTCAGATGTAGAAATAATGCCTACCTTAGAACCTTTTTCAATTGCTTCGGCTGCCATTTTATTGATAGTCGAAATAACTGCATCCTCATCACCGGAGATAATTGTCAAATCTCCTTTTGGTGCGTAATGCTTGTAGCGCATACCCGGCGCTTTAGGCTTTGCACCTGAAGTGGTGCCTTTGTCGTTGTAGACAATGCCTGGGTCCATTCTGACTTCACCAACTACCTCTTTTAGCATATCCATGTTGATGTAGCCTGGACGTAGAATAGTAACAACATCTTCTGTAAGGTCTACGATGGTGGATTCCAATCCGATATCTACTGGGCCTCCATCAAGTATTGCCTCTATCTTGCCTGACAAATCCTCGTACACGTGGCTTGCTTTTGTAGGGCTAGGCCTACCTGATGTATTAGCACTAGGTGCTGCAATCATGCATCCACTTTCGTTAATAAGCGCTAGTGCTACGGGATTGTTTGGCATTCTGACTGCCACTGTATCAAGACCACCGGTGGTCTCGTATGGCACGACTTCGTTTTTGTTAACCACCATTGTCAGTGGTCCTGGCCAAAAGGCATCCGCTAGCTTTTTGGCTGTCTCAGGTAATCCTGAGGATATGGCTTCTAACTGAGAAAATTCAGAAATATGCACTATCAGCGGATTATCTGATGGTCGCCCCTTTGCTGCATAAATCTTTCGTGAAGCTTCTTTATCAGTTGCATCACCGCCAAGTCCATAAACTGTTTCCGTAGGAAAGGCTACCAAACCGCCTTTCTTTAGTATCTCTGAAGCCTCCTTGATACATTCCTCATCAAGTGGCTCGCTGGATACATCCAAAATCCTAGTAATCATACTCAAAATTATATCACTTTTGCTTTATAACACAATGACTTTGAACTGTTACAAAACCCATAAAACCGTGATTTTTTTGTGTCTTACAGGCCCTTTCACCTAATTAAAGGTACTTTGCAATTACATTCCAAGCAGCTGTGTTATCAAACCCTTTCTTCCAAAATGCTGCCCCAGCCAATCCATAATTATCCATAACCTTTAACTTCTCCTCGAGAGACTGTTCATCTTCAACCCATACTTTGTATGTTGTGTTGCCCTTGATTGTCTCACCGTAATTCTGTCCTAATGTCTTATCCCATGAAACTGTGATTTCATTTGTCTTAAGGAATGTCTGAATAGCATCAAGACCGTATGCACTACTTGAAATGCTACCATCTTCAGCTATCTCCCAAGCTCTGCAATAAAATGGCATTCCAAGGATTACCTGCTCTGCTGGAACCTCCTCAAGCGTATCCTTTACACCCTGCTCAACCCAGCCGATTGATGCCACAGAGCCAGCTTCTTCGCTTCCTGCATAGTGCTCATCATATCCCATGATGATGACATAATCAGCATATTTTGCTTGCTCTGTTCTGTTATATCCAACCGATGATGCAGTTGGAACGTAGTTATCTACTGAAAGAATGATGTCATTCTTTTCGCATTTGATTGAAAGCTCCTTGATGAACTGTATATAACCATCAGAAGCTTCGCCTGAAAGCTGTTCAATATCTACGTTAATTCCGTCTAAACCATAAGTGATTGCCTGTGCAATCAGGTTGTTAACAAGTGCATCACGTGATGATGTTGTGTTAAGTACTGCAGTTGTATCTGCGTTTTCATCCTCTAAATTGCTAACAAGACCCCATACCTGAACCCCTGCTGCATGACATGTGTTTACATAATTGCTGCTTGCAATTGAAGCGATTCCACCCTTGCTATCATTAAGATAGAACCATGTTGGTGAAATAACATCGATTCCATTTGAGCTAGAAAGTACATTTGCAATATCAGCATTTGCAGCCTGAGCTGTCACCTGATGCCAAATAAGCGAAATATCTGAACCTGCTGAAATATGGTTGTAGGTACGCTCTGGCAATGTAGCCTCAACTGTCTGGGCTGTCTGGTCCGAAATCTTGTTGTTCTTCATGTAGCCCATTACGCCGTTTTCAGAAACAACAAAGCTCCATTTACCTGTATCTCTTACAACTGTAATGGCCTCACCCTTTGTAACATCCTCTAAAATAGGGCTCTTTGGGCCATTCAATACTCTAATCTGAGTCTTACCCTTTGCTGTGGCAGTCTGCTTTTCAAATCCAGCTGTCTCAATAAATACGCGGTCAGGCTCAGGATAATAATTATACTGAAAATCTGTAAGGAGCTGTAGGTATTCTACCGAAACATAAATAGCGTCATCCTCTGCAATTACCACATTAGAAGACAGTGAATTGTTGGACTTATCTATGAGATAAGTGTTGCTTCCAAGGTTTGCTGTGTAAATCTCGGTATCAGTTGCATATCTAAGGGTAATCTCAGATGGGTCGTAAACATATCCATCATCAATATATTCCTTAACAAAACCAAGCTCCAAATATACCTGGCCATTGTTTATAGTGGCATAGCCATGGCCTTCATCAGCAAGAGGCTCGATGTATTCGCAGTTAAGCACCACCGCCGCCTGATTGTCGTATGTATATGTAAAATAGTCTGTAAGCTCTGCATGCTCTTTTGTAGGCTTGTACTTCTTGATTGCAACAATCGTGATAATTAGTAGCGCAAGAAGTATTAATCCCACCCCGATGTATATATAGCCTCTAGGTATTCTGTATCTCTTTTTTCTTTTTCTATGTCTAGTGTAGCTCATAAGCTTCTCCCTTTTTTATCTATATTCCGTTAAAGTATAACAAAAGCCTACTGTAAATTCCACTTTGTACCCGAAAAAGAGAGCGTTTCCGCTCTCTTAATCAATATAAATTCCTTTATTTTTTGTCTTTTTTAATCAATAGATAATACAAGATGTCCAATTGACAACACTGGCATCTCTTACAATCTTAACTTTTTCGCAGCTACAAAATCATTTTCGCAAGAGGTTCAAAGTCCTCTTCCTTAATAGAAAATGGATTTTCTATGATAGGCAATGATTCGATGTTGCACTTGTAGGCCTTCATAAAGTCTGTTTTTTCGTTTTTTAAATTTCCAATATTATAATATTTTTGACTATCATGCATCCCCGAATGCATGCCTTCCCCTCCTTTCAATTTATTCATTAAATTATAATAGTCCACGCGGCACCAGGGCTTCATTGAACCTATCACTATTTGTCTGTCACATCGGTTGAAAATCTCACTTGTTTTCCCAGAATAATTTTGTATGTCCACGATGATATATGCGTCTCGCTCATTTAATAGCTTCATTGCATCCTCTACGCTACATGCAAGCACATAGGTAACACCCATATATTTAAATGCAAGCATGTCATGTATGTAGATTTGCTTTTCACCTACTAATTCAAGCAAACTGCTTTCCTCTGCGAGTTCAATGTAAATAACCTTTTTCTTCAAAGCAGAGTGCAAAAAATTAGCTAAACACAAACTCATATGTGTCACACCGAGCTTTCTGGAAGCTCCAATAAAAGAAATGTTCTTTGTTGTGTTTTTCAAATTTTTAAATTGTTTTGTTGACATTCTCTTCCAATGTTTAAAACTAAAAATCCTTTTCATTTTGCAATATAGTTGAAAAAATCCTTTCTTCCTCTTTTTGTAATCTTTTGATGCTTTTCAATATTGGATACATATAAACTTTCTTGTGTAAGGACTTTGAAAGCTTTATGCATTCCAATTTAGATGTGAAATTGCTGATTAGATAAACAGATTCGCTGGCTATCCAATCTGGAATTATCTTTTCCTTAAATGGTGCACTGCTTGTAACAAAGATTACTATGTCGCTTTCTAGCGCCATATCTAAATTAGTTCCACAATCATTTATTTGTATCCCCTTAGGAGGCATGTATTTTTCAATGGCTTCTCCATAATCTATGATGCCCTTGAAGTATTCGTGGTATAAAACACCTTCCTTTATTTTTGCATCTTTGAGGTTACTAATCAGATTTTGTACGGTATCTCCTTCAACATCCTTGTAATATGCGTCCATTTTCCTTTTATTCAGATATCTACACATATTAATTGCAATCAAGGTAGTTCCAGCTGAATGGCTGCTTCCAACCACAGCTATCTTTTTATCGAGATTACCTTTTTCCGAGATATTATTAAGTTTGACATTTTGTAAGTCACACAATTGTTTTTTCAGATTTGTAATAGAATCTATTCTTTTATTTACATCTGTATTTATAGCCTGACTCACTAGCTTCTTAAGTCTAAAATCATCTTTTGCATAACTGTTATTCTGCATAAACTCTATAATCTTACCAACGCTATAAATATCACAGCGCTCGTCCAAAAAGCTTCCATTCAATTGCTCTGGTGCAGCCCAATTTTTTGTGCCTAGGGGCCTCGCCTTTGCTGCTTCAGATTTCCTAATAGATATGCCAAAGTCAATCAGTCTTACCACATCACCTTGCAAAATAATATGCTCAGGTTTCATATCTCTATAAATCACTGGTCCGTCTTTTGCATTATGCAGTGCTTCTACGACTTCGCACAGACTTATGGCTAGCTTTAAAAGCTCTGTTTTCGTTAGTTTAGTGTCTAGCAGATACTCCCGTAGAGTTTGTCCCTCTACAAATTCCTCAACTAGGTAGTACATCTCATTTGTATCTTCTACACTATAAATGGTGGGTATTTGGGATGATTGAATCCCTTGTAAAAGATGTGCTTCGGATAGGATGCTGAACGCATCAGGATGGGCTCTGTGAATTGCCTTAAGAATCCTTAATGCTCCTATCGTTTTGTAATTGACAAGTAATACTGCTGTAGCTGCTGTCTCTCGCAGTACCGAAACGATGTCGTACCTGTCTTCAATACCATCAGGTATCATATTACATCAGCTCCTTCCTTTCGGAAAGGCATCTCGCAGATAAGTTTATAACACAGATAAAATTATATTGCAACCCCTATTTTGAAATTCATTAAAAATCTATAACGCACAAATTTAGAAAAATTTAATACTTTTATCACGATTTATATGGTATCTTTCCTTTACTTTCCGATATAATATATATATAATAGTCGAACAAGAAATGTTCTAGCATCTTTTTCGATTCGGGAGGTGATTTTATGAAGATTGAAAAAATCAACGAGAACCAGATCAGATGCACTCTATCAAGAGAAGATTTAATCAGCCGTCACATCAAGCTTTCTGAACTAGCTTACGGCTCTGCCAAGGCTAGAGAGTTATTTAGAGAACTTATGGAGCAGGCTTCATACCAATACGGATTCGAAGCAGAAGATATTCCGCTTATGATAGAAGCTATACCACTTTCATCAGAGTCAATTGTCCTTTTAGTTACAAAGGTTGAAAGTCCAGATGAACTAGACACTAGATTTTCTAGATTTTCTGAGGAGGACGATGAATACGATGATGACGACATGGATATGAACGAAGCACCTGTAAAGCCATTCAACGAATCGGCTGCAGATGACATTCTAAACATATTCAACAGTTTACTTGAAAAAGCTCAGAAGGCTATCGAAGCATCTCCTGAGGATGCAGCGAAAAAGGGATTACCTGTAGACATCACAAAGATGTTTGTATTTGATAATCTCGATGATGTGCTTAGATTATCAGGAATTCTTGCCACATTCTACAATGGAAAGAATTCTCTCTATAAGAGTCCATTTGATGACAAATACTATTTAGTAGTCAGCAAATCAAACGATTCTGCTGAAACATACAACAAGGTTTGCAATATTCTTTCAGAATACAGCAATCAGCAGAACTACGTAGTTGGCACTGATCAATACATGTCAGAGCACTACGAAATAATGGCTGAGGGTGATGCAATCCAAAAGTTGGCCACAATTTAATTTAAAGCAAATAAAAAGAACCAGAAAAATCTGGTTCTTTTTATTTGCATATTAAGCCTTTGAATCTAAGAATGTGTTGATTTCTTCTACAAGATCGTCAGCATCGATACCGTGTACCATAGCCGCCTCCTCGATAGTTTCCATCTGAGATGATGGACATCCGAGACAGTGCATGCCGATATTAAGTAAAATAGGAGCTACATCAGCATCAATCTGAAGAAGCTCGCCAATCATAGTTGCCTTTGATACTCTTGCCATTGCAAATTCCTTCCTTTCATTAAACTGCTTCTGATAATAACACGGTTTTTGGTTTTGCGCAACCATTTTGCTTTTCACAATAATATTCACTTTATATAATAAAAATTGATAATTATTATTAAGCGATTTGTGTACACAATTCTAATTCATGTTAGCCTAAATCAACAGGAGTTAGTTTGTGTGAACCGCGGTAAGCCTTGATTTTACATGGTTTTCAAAAAATACAATATTTGTTCTTGCTTTAGACACAATTTAGGTGTATTATACATTCATCAGTTATGATATTGATAAATATTATTAATAAGATTTTAAGGAGGAATTTATTATGGCATACGTAATTTCTGATTCATGCGTTTCTTGTGGAACATGCGAGCCTGAGTGTCCAGTAGGAGCTATCTCACAGGGCGATTCACAGTTCAACATCGACGCTGACGCTTGTGTTGAGTGTGGTACATGTGCAGGTGTTTGCCCAACAGGAGCAATCGCTCAGGGCTAATAGCTTTTTTAAGAAAACCGGTTAAAAAGAGCATCGCTTTCGCGATGCTCTTTTTTTATTCTTCTCTATTTGAATATTGACTATGATCTCTATTGGCAAATCTGGTGTATTCTGGTAACCATGTAAGCTCAATAGTTCCGATAGGACCGTTACGTTGCTTAGCAACGATAATCTCTGATACGCCCTTAAGTTCAGTATCGTGATTGTAATAATCGTCACGGTAGATAAACATTACAACGTCGGCATCCTGCTCGATGGCTCCCGACTCACGCAAATCGGACATCATAGGTCTGTGGTCTGGACGCTGCTCAACGGCTCGGGAAAGCTGTGACAGTGCAATAACAGGAACATTTAGCTCACGGGCCAAAGCCTTAAGAGAACGTGAAATTTCTGAAATTTCCTGCTGTCTACTTTCTGATTTTCCAGAACCGGTCATCAACTGTAAGTAGTCAATGATGATAATATTAAGTCCAAATTCCATCTTGAACTTTCTACATTTACTTCTCATCTGGCTGATTGAAATACCCGGCGTATCATCAATGATAAGCTTTGATTCTCCGATTCTGCCGGCACCTTCAATAAGACTTTCCCAGTCAGCTTCCTGAAGGTTACCTGTACGAAGCTTCTGGGCATCTACTCTGGCTTCAAGAGCAAATAGACGGTTTACTAATTGCTCCTTTGACATTTCCAGTGAGAATATAGCTGCACATAAATGTTCATGAATGGTAATATGCTGTGCAAGGTTAAGTACAAAGGCTGTTTTACCCATTGATGGACGGGCTGCAATCAGAATAAGATCTGATGGCTGTAAACCTGCTGTCTGCCTATCCAAATCAATAAAGCCCGTTGGGATACCTGTAACTGCTCCCTTCTGCTTGGATGCCTGGTCGATTTTGGCGATGGCATTCATAACAACCTGCTTGATTGGCACGTAATCAGTCTCACCTCTATTTTGAACCAGTGAAAATATATCCTTTTCTGTCTGATTCAAAATGGTATCGACTTCTTCAGTGCCTTCAAAGCACATGTTTTCAATATTTTGGTTTACTTTGATTATGTTTCTAAGTAATGCCTTATCTTTTACGATATTGGCATAACTTTTAGCGTTGACTGTGGTTGGTACCCCAAGTACCAATTCCTGAATAAACTCAAGTGATGCAAATTCCGGTGGAACGCCTTTTTCTTTAAGTTTATTCTGCAATGTAACCTCATCCACGGGATCGCCGGCATTGTAAAGCTCTACTATAGCTTCAAAAAGCATGCCATATTGCTGATGATAGAAATCTTCTTTTAGAAGAATTTCAGAACATTCAACTATGACATCTCTATCTACTATCATGGAACCTATAACAGACTGCTCAGCTTCCAACGAGTTAGGCATTTGTCTTTTAATAACGTCTTCCATTAATAACTCTTCCCCTAAATTACTGTTCTGAAACATGAACCCTTAAAGTAGCTGTTACCTTTGGGTGAAGCTTTACCTTAACTTCGTATGTGCCAAGGGCTCTGATTGGATCTTCAAGTACAATTTTCTTTTTATCGATTTCCTTGCCATACTGCTTCTTTGCTGCTTCTGCAATTTCTTTAGTAGAAACGGAACCAAATGTACGTCCGCCTTCACCAGTCTTTATCTTAGTTTCAACTTTCCACTCTTCTAATTCTTTAGCGAATGCCTGAGCTGCTTCTAAGTTTTCCTGAGCAACCTTTTCGTCATGTTTATTCTGAAGCTTGAGGTCGTTGAGGGCAGCATTTGTTGCCTCCTTACCAAGCTTCTTTTTGAAAAGCATGTTTCTAGCATATCCCTCGCTAACTTCTACAATCTCGCCCTTCTTTCCAAGGGATTTAACATCTGCAAGTAAAATTACTTTCATAGCTTTATTTCTCCTTCTTCTAGCATTATATCTATTATGTTTTCAAGGTCCTCGCGAACCTCATCTAATGTTCTGTTTTGAACCTGTGCGCCTGCAATATTTACATGACCACCACCGCCAAGGCGTGTCATGATGCTCTGTACATCGATTTCATCGATAGAACGAGAGCTAATGTAAATTCTATCGTTGTATTTTGTAAGGACAAATGAAGCCTTGATTCCAACGATATTAAGAAGCTCGTTTGCTGCCTGTGCACCTACTACTGTAGGGCTTTCGATTGTGCCATCTGACTCGCATTCAGAAATCGCAAATGCATCGCGATATACTCTGGCATTTCTAACGATTTCAGCACGTGCTTTATATGTCTCCATGTTTTCACGAAGCATCTTACGAACTCTTGTAACCTCTGCTCCGTTTCTACGCAAGAAGGCTGCCGCCTCAAATGTACGGACACCTGTCTTTGTCATAAAGTTGTTTGTATCAATTAATATTCCGGCATAAATACAATCCGCTTCTGTAGGATTGATATTAATCTTATCAGCGAAGTACTGAAGCACCTCTGCTATCATTTCGCTGGCAGATGATGCATAAGGCTCGATGTAGGAAAGAATTGGATTCTCAATAATCTCCTCCACCTGTCTGTGGTGATCGATAACGACAATATTTTTATTCTTGTAAAGAAGACCTGGACACTCAACGTAGCTTGGCCTATTTGTATCAACAACCATGATAAGTGTATTGTCGTTGCAAAGGTTAAGTGCCTGCTCACTTGTGATAAACATATCGTCAGGATACTCTGACTTTTCTGTAAAGGATTCAACCACTGGTCGCATAGAGCTTGTGATTGTATCGATTACGATATTAACTGGCTTGCCAATCTCTCGGCCTGCACAGTAAACACCAACAGATGCGCCGAGACAATCGGCATCTGAAAGGTTGTGTCCCATTACGATAATTCGGTCCCTTGTCTCCATGATTTCGCGGAGGGCCTGGGCCTTAACTCTGGCTTTAACTCGTGTGGTACGCTCCACTTCCTTACCGTGTGTTCCGTAGTAGGAAACGTGCTGCCCATTCTTAACAACTGTCTGGCAACCGCCACGGGCGAGGGCAAGGTCGATAGCCATGTGTGAATATTCAGCCTTCTGTGTATAGCTTTCACTTCCTAGACCGATACCAAGACTGACTGTGATATCCTTATCATTTCCCATCTTTATAGTAGTAATGTCTTCCACTATAGAGAATTTGTCATCCTCAAACTGAGAAAGGAACTTCTTCTGGAACATAATAAGGTATTTATCTTTTTCAAGACGTCTAACGATTGCATCAGCTTCACCAAAGTATTTATTAATCTTTCTATCAAGTAATGCAAGAAGCATTGAGCGCTTTGCGTTTTCTACCTGGTCGAAAACTTCATCGTAGTTATCAATATAAAGAAGGGCCATAACCATCGCCTGGTCGTTGATTTTGGCTTTGGTTGCCTGAATGTCTGTCTCATCGAAAAGAATGATTGCAACTAAACCATCTGATGTGTCGTCCATTTCTGCAACAAGAGGGCTGCCGGTAAGTGGCTCAGTCACATCTAATCTCTGTAAGCATGCTAAATATTTTCTTTCATTATATTCAACATGGATGTCAAAGTTATCTTCTTTTGCGTGTTCTATGCCTTCACGTGTAATTTCAGAAAAGATACTGGTGATAGACTTATTGAGAATCTTGCTCTTATCAACAATAGTGCTGAATTCTTCGTTCATCCACATGATTCTTCCAGTGGAATCCAAAAGAACATATGGCAATCTGAAGTTCTTGATGAGCTCCTTTTGAACTGTTCCATAATGAATAGCATATTCAATTATAGTGTTTTTGAAGGATTTGAGATTCACTCTGTAATAAGCGAAACATAAGATTCCATACAAGGCAACGAAGCCCGTCATAATCCCCGCAACTCTTTTATCGACGAAGCTTACTGCGATACATCCTATTAAAAAAATAATAAGCATGTACAGTGGAAACCTGAGATATCTCCTCAAGCGATTTCTATACTTTACTGCTTCCATAATCTAAATCTCCCAATTATAAATAATAGTAAGAACACTATCCCATTTGGACATCATTATAACACATGACAAGTACTTTATTAATGTTTTCTAGCAAACTCTGTTTTGTTGTAGAATAACTGCTCAAAAACTATTTCTGTTTTTTGTGCACCTTTAACATAGGGTTGTCAAAATACCGAAAGGTTTTTGTATTTTTTGGTTATTCTAACATTGTTCACAATTAGGTCATTTTCTATAATCGTAGATAGTTAAGGGAGATTCCCAAATAGATAATAAAGAGAGGATTTTTACAATGGCAGACATTCAATTAAAAAACATTAACAAAAAGTATCCTAATGGCTTCCACGCTGTTAAGGATTTCAATCTTGATATCAAAGATCAGGAATTCATCATCTTCGTAGGACCTTCTGGTTGTGGTAAATCTACAACACTTCGTATGATCGCTGGTCTTGAAGAGATTTCATCTGGTGAGCTTCTCATCGATGGAAAGCTTATGAACGACGTAGAGCCAAAGGACAGAGATATCGCAATGGTATTCCAGAACTACGCTCTTTATCCACACATGACAGTTTACGATAACATGGCATTCGGTCTTAAGTTACGTAAGGTACCAAAGGACGAAATCGATAAGAAGGTTCGCGAGGCAGCTAGAATCCTTGATCTTGAGAAGCTTCTTGACAGAAAGCCAAAGGCTCTTTCAGGTGGTCAGAGACAGCGTGTTGCTATGGGTCGTGCAATCGTTCGTAATCCTAAGGTATTCCTTATGGATGAGCCTCTTTCAAACCTTGATGCAAAGCTTCGTGTTCAGATGAGAACAGAGATTTCTAAGCTTCATGATTCACTTGGAGCAACAATGATCTACGTTACACACGATCAGACAGAGGCTATGACACTTGGTACTCGTATCGTAGTTATGAAGGACGGTGTTGTTCAGCAGATCGATACACCAGCTAACCTTTACCAGAAGCCATGCAACCTCTTCGTTGCTGGATTCATTGGTTCACCACAGATGAACTTCCTTGATGGTACACTTAATGCTGATTGCACAGCTATCCAGGTTAATGGCGCTAGCCTTCAGATTCCACCAGCTAAGACAAAGGCTCTTATGGAAGCTGGATATGCTTCAAAGCAGGTTATCCTTGGTATCCGTCCAGAAGATATTCATGATTCACAGATCTTCGTTGATACACAGGCTTCATCAGTTATCGAAGCTACAATCTCTGTATACGAGCTTCTCGGTGCTGAAGTTTACTTATACTTCGATTATGCTGGAACTCAGGTTACAGCTAGAGTTGATCCTCGTACAACAGCAAGAGGCGGCGACACAGTTAAGTTCGCTCTTGATATGGAGAAGGCTCACTTCTTTGATAAGGACACAGAGGTTACAATTGCAAACTAATACTTATCTAAATTACTTAAACTGGATGCACTTCGCATCCAGTTTTTTTATGCCTAAAAGCAATGCCTGTGCTATAATGGGAATATCTTTTTGTGAGGTATGATTTATGAACTACGATGAGAAAAAAGAAAAATTACTAGAACAGTTATCAAAAGCTACTGGTATCAACTTTCAAATATCAGATTCCGAGCTATCCGATGAAGAAACTATAAATAAACTTAAAGAAATGGTTGTGAGATTCAATGTGCTTGATTCAAAAAGCTCATTTTACAGGGCCTTTCTAATAAAAGAGCTTTCTTATTCTGATGCTGCAGGCTACATTCACCGTTTTCACATCAACGAAGATATGCCTCGCATGCTTTTCTATCTAGAAAGTCAGGGAGATTATTCAAAAGAGGTTGTCTCTCTTTTAAAAAGCCTTCTTCCAGATTCTCAAGATGCTCTAGTGCAAATTGATTCTAAGCATATAGCACTAATTGTACATTTTGAAACTATTCCTACTGAAGAAGAAATCATCCAAACTGCCAATGAATATTTGGACATGCTAGAATCAGAAGCATTCATTTCATTTAAGGTGGCTTACGATTTACCAGTGCACAGATTCACTGATTTACCTAAGGCCTACAAGGATACGGTTCTTGCTATGCACATAGGAAATATTTTCAAAGGGACTGATCACATTTATTCCTACAGCACCTTAGGCTTAGGCAGATTGCTCTACAATATCCCTGCAGATGAAGTAGAAACATACCTAAATAACCATATTAATATCGACCTTTTAGCTGGACTTGACGCGGAAACATTAAACCTTTTAGAAGCATTTTTCGACAACGATTTGTCACTTGCCGAAACTAGTCGAAAGATGTTTATCCATCGTAATACTCTTATCTATCGATTGGATAAATTCGCCGATTTGACTGGATATGACGTTAGAAAATTCTCAGATGCAATTACGGTAAAGCTATCGCTTATGCTTTACAATTACATAAGAGCCACCAAATAATGGTGGCTCTTTGCTTACATAAACATCAGCATGAAGATTGGCATAGAAATAATTTTTCCTGCCTGCCCTATATTAACTGATGCCATTTTATAGCCTTTATTTAATTGTTTGTTATTCTCTAGTATATTTTTTAAAGAATTTGCCTGCTTTCTTCCGGCTTTAATCTCTATAGGGAGAATTTCATCGCTTCTCATAATGACAAATTCAATTTCACTTGTATTCTTTTCATGTTTGTAAAAAAACAGTTTATCATAGCCTCTTTTGTGCAGCATATCAGCAGCTAACGCTTCATATAAAGCTCCTTTTGCTGTTCCTAATATTAAACCATTTGCTTTCTCTTCTATGTTATTATCTTCAAGTAAAGCTTTCTTTAATCCTTCATCAAACATTCCTACTAAAATTCCAATGTCTGTAGGATAAATCCTAAAATTAGTCTCATCTGCAAATGATTCTAGAGGAAACTCTATTCTTTTTAAATTCTGAACTTCTATTGTCAGCAACTGATTATTTAGCCATGCAATACTTGTACCAAATTTAGTGGCTGTTGCTTTTGACTCTACATATGAGTACTGAAATTTATGATTTTCTTTTGTCAATTGATATGGTATTGATTCATAGCATTTCTGTGCCTTAATTCTCATGTTTGCATCTGCAAACCTGGCTATATCAGTTTTATAATCCCTAATTAATCTTCTTTGTATTTCATCTACAGCATGCAAATCATCTGTCTCTATATAGGTAGATACAACCTCTGGCATTCCACCTACTACCATATATTTACGAAGATATTTGGTCATAGTCTCAATTAATGAGGCCGGCATTTTTTCTATATTTTCAAAGTATTTCCTTACGCCTTCAATTACGTCCTTATCCATTCCTAATGCCCATAGAAATTCTTCAAAATCAAGGGAATGCATAGATAGATATTCTACTTTTCCTACTGGATATGATATATCACTCATATAATTCATACCAAGCGATGAGCCCATACCTATAACATCATATCTTCCATCCTCAGTCCAAAACTTAAGTGATGCGATAGCATTAGGACATTCCTGTATTTCATCCAGTAATATCAATGTATTACCTTCTAAAAATTTTGTTCCTGGCCTTCTTGCGGAAATATTTAACTTTAATGTGTTTACATCTAAATCACCCGCAAACTCGCCTATCATAGATGGCTCTTCAATGAAATTTATATAAATATAAGACTCATAATCCTTTGAAAACATCTGATCTACAGCATAGGTCTTTCCTACCTGACGCTGGCCTGTGACTATCAAACTCTTATGGCCTTTTCTTTTTCTCCACTCTCTCAGATTGTAAAGTATCTTTCTTTCTAACATATCGATACCTCCTCTGATATTATTCTATAGAAAAATATACTCGTTGTAAATATTTTTCTATAGAGAAATCGTTATGCAGTAGATATTTTTCCATAGTAATTCAAAAGAAATAGAAGCCGAAGCTTCTATTTCTTATTATTGTGCTTTATTAATTTCACGATACCAAATGTTACCAACACAAAAGGTGTGATGTATCCTAATGTATATGCCATAGATACCTCCTATGCAATTCTTTTTGCGCCGTCGCCTATGTCTACAACATAGAACTCAGCGTCTAAATTATACTTTTCTTTGTATGCCTTGCCAACAACTTCTTTGAAGTTTTCTACAGCGTCGTTTTCTACTATGGCTACTGTGCAGCCTCCGAAACCGCCACCTGTGATGCGGGCACCGATAACGCCTGGTACTGACCACTCTTTCTCTACAAGGAAATCTACCTCTTCACAAGATACTTCATAATCATCACGAAGTGATACGTGGCTAGCGTTCATGAGCTTACCGAAAGTTTCTATGTCATTTGCATTAAGAGCTTCCACAGCTTTGATAGTGCGTTGATTCTCTGCTACAGCATGCTTTGCTCTTCGATAACATACCTCATCCTTGATGGCCGAACCGTATTTTTCGAATTCCTCATCGGTAAGCTCTCCAAGTGTGCTGATACCACATACTGTCTGAAGATCTGCAAGTGCCTGAGCACTTTCTTTTCTTCTATCGTTGTATGCGCTGTCTACAAGTGAGTGCTTTACCTTTGAATTTGTGATTACAATCTTGGCATTTGGCAATTTTACGCTGGCATATTTATAGGATAAATCTGCACAGTCAAGGAAAATGGCGTGGTCTTTTTGTCCCATTGCAACCGCAAATTGGTCCATTATGCCACAGTTACAACCATTGAAATTGTTCTCTGAATACTGTCCAATAAGGGCTAATTCTGTCATTGTCTTTCCTAAATCAAACATATCTGTGAGAACTGTGCCTGTAAGCACCTCAAGTGATGCTGATGATGAAAGGCCAGAACCGTTGGGAATATTGCCCCAAACACACATTTCAAATCCTGATTTAATTTCAGAGCCTTTCTCTTTAAGGGCCCAAACTACGCCAAGTGGATAGTTTGCCCAGTGATATTCGTCCTTATTTGTAAGATCATCAAGTGAACTCTCGATTACTCCTACGCTTTCAATATTTGCTGAGTAAAGTTTGATTACTCTATCATCGCGCTTCCTTGCTACAGCATATGTGCCTATTGTAAGTGCACATGGAAATACGTGTCCACCGTTGTAATCAGTGTGCTCTCCTATTAGATTTACGCGGCCTGGAGCGAAATATGTGCGGATATCGCCGCCCTGGCCAAATTTTTCCTCAAATACATTTTTTAATTCTTGGATGTTCATGTTATTCTCCTTGTAAACCTGTAGTTGTGTGTCATGCCCTCATACCCTCTGCCCTCATCAGTCAGCTTCGCTGACAGCTTCTCCCAAAGGGAGAAGCCTTTTTTTTGGGAAGGCTTTATAGGTATATGTCGCGTTTGTTGTAGCGCTTCATTGCATTAAGCAATTCCTCTGAAGGATTGAATATTACTTTGAAATCGTTGCCTTTTGCCTCGCTGTGAGCCACTAAAATGTAATCTTTCACTTCATCATTATGAGCTGAACAATCATAAGTCTTGAGCTGTACATGATCAAATTTAAGTGATTCGTTTGTTCCAACTGCTGCAACCATCTTTAACTCACTAGATTCAACTGTAACTACTTTTTTTCTCTTTTCGTTATTGATGATTTTGGCAATTTCAAGGCTACCATTTGTGTAGTCATATTCATATTCAATGTTCTTGTTACCTAATATGATATAGGTTAAAATTGCAAAAATCATAAACAAAACGACTGAAATTATTTTAAAAACGCCCCAAGTAAGCAGTGTTCCCAATAAAAAAATAATTGTAGCAATGATACAGGCTATTTTTTGTGTTTTCTCAGATGATGTTTCCTTTGATTTTACTGCCTCTTCGATAAATGTGTCATTTGTTTCAAACATAATATAAAACCCTTTCTTATCCTAAAATAGAAATGCCGGCTGCTTAATAGCCGCCGACATCTATTATAGCCTATATTCCCCTAAAGCTAAAGGAAATCTCCATAGCCTTAGTGTTATCAAGCATGAACTCTGGGTGAGTTTTTGCACCCCAAGTATCATCTCCTGCAACACCCATCTGCTTACCAATTCTTACATGAGTGAAATGAACTGGTGGAAGCTCTGTTGGATGCAATGCCTCATCAATCTCATGGACTGTGTATGGCAAAGCCGATAATCCATTGCAATTTGCCAGGAATAGTACGCCATCACCTCTATCATCTGTTAGGCTTGCATATCTTACATCCTCATGATTGCCACATTCCTGTGGAACAAGATATTTAGCCATGTTATCGGCCACCTTGTTTCGGAAGATACCAAGCTTTGCATGACATTTGTCATTGTAAGTCTCTTCTGGGCCTCTTCCATACCATTCCAGATTATCAAGGCTTGAGTCCAAGCAAAATGCCATAGATAACTCTGGAAGCTCTCCTATTTCATCTGACTTTGGAAGTTTCAGGCTACAATCCACTAATCCATCTGCGTGAACTGTGTATTCTACCTGGCACTCTCCTGCTGGTCTTGTTGGAAGATGATAGGTAAATGTTACTTTTACTTTATCTTCCTCTACCTCAAGTTTTGGAGCTTCGTTTATCTTGTCATCCATCACATTTGTTGCAAGATATTTGCTTGCCAATTTCCATTGACCAGCTCTAAATGGCAGCTGATTTGCTATGTCATTTTCTGTCATTGGACGCCAGAAATTTGGTAAAACAAATCGCTTTAGCAATTCCTTGTTGTGATACTTATATGAGCTTAATCCCTTTGCGCTTGTGAATAGCACCTCAAAATCATCGCCTCTGACTCCAATATTGTGGAAGCCCTGAGTAACTGTAAGCTTTTGCTTTTGACCCCGTTCAAAAGTAAATCGGCCTACTGTTGTCTGCCCAAATGCTACCTCGTGACCTTTTTTGGCCCACATTGTGTCCTCTGAAAGCACAAATGAAAGTGTTACTACGTATTCATCATCTTTTGGTAAATCAAGCTCTATTTCGTATTCTGTAGTCTCTAGAGGTGGACAATCAATTGTCAACTCCTCTTCTGCAATCAAATCTCCCAATCTTTCAACTGTAAGAATTGCAGTGTACTCGTTTGTGTTTGTAAATAAATTGCGGTTTTCAATGATTGCCTTGCCATTTTCAAATGTAATTTTGATGTTTTGGTAATCATGTTTTACCTCTTGCATCTTAGGGCTTGGCTCTCTATTTTTGCTGTAGCAAATGCCGTCTCCTGAGAAACTGCCGTCGTTTGGTCTATCATCGAAATCTCCACCGTAGCCTTCAAATTCTACCCCATGGTTATCTTTTTTGGTGATAGCCTGATCAATGTAATCCCAGATAAATCCGCCTTGGAACAGTGGCTCCTCATAAGCAAGTTCTGTGTACTTGCTCATGGCGCCACAGCTATTTCCCATAGCATGCATGTATTCGCAGTTGATATAAGGCTTTTCCCTATGGTCTTTAAGCCACTCTTTAATAGCTTTTACTGGCGCATACATGGTAGATTCCATATCAGATAAATCCACTCGTCTATCGTTAAATACTCCCTCATAATGAACTAGTCGCGTGTTATCCCATTCGTGGAATTTATCCTGCATCTTTCGTAGATTGCTTCCGCCGTAGCTTTCATTTCCAAGAGACCAGATAAGAATACATGGATGATTCTTATCACGCTCAAACATGCTACGTGCTCTATCTACCACATTTTCCGCATATTCCGGTCTATCACCTGGAACTGCGTAGCTGTTATCTTTCTGCTTTAAAATCTGGATTGGCACCTGCCATGTTCCGTGAGTTTCAAGGTTTGTCTCATCGATTACATACAGGCCAAATATATCGCACAATCTGTAGAAATAAGTCTGGTTTGGATAATGACTTGTTCTGATTGCGTTTATATTATTCTTCTTGATTGTGATTATATCCTTTAAGATATCCTCCTCAGAAAGAACTCGTCCTGTTGATGAAGAAAACTCGTGGCGATTGACACCTTTAAAGACAATGCGCTTACCGTTGATGTGCATCATGCCATCCTTCATCTCAAAGCGTCTGAAGCCAACCTTTTCTTTGATGACTTCGCTTAGTCTTCCTGTTTCTCCAAATACATTTAACTGTAAATCAAAGAGATATGGATGTTCTGCACTCCAAAGCTTTGGTGTGCGAACATGTACCTCCATATGATTCTTACCTTCATTTACTGCAACTTTGTGCAAAATATCTTCTTCATCATCAGAAAGAGTCATCTGCACCAGGCCTGAGCCTACAACATCCATATCAATTACAAGTGTTGCATCTTTATAATCATCATCAACAAGAGTCTGTATTCTCAAATCTCTGATGTGAGTCTGTGGCACTGTGTAAAGATAAACCTCTCTAAAGATTCCTGAGAATCTAAAGAAATCCTGATCTTCACACCAGCTTCCTGTTGTCCACTTGAAAACCTGCACAGCAAGCTTATTCTCCCCCTCCTTAACATAAGGAGTAAGGTCAAATTCGCTAGGTGTAAATGAATCCTCGCTATAGCCAACATATTTGCCGTTTAACCATAAAGCAAAGCCACTTTCAACACCCTGAAAAGAGATGTATACCGGCTTGTCTTTCATAAATGCAGGCAATGTAAAATACTTTACATAGTTTCCAACTGGATTCTCGACTGTTGGAACCTCACCTGGCTGCAAATCCTCGTGCCCATCCCATGGATACTGAGTGTTGACATACATTATCTTGTCGTAGCCCTCAAGCTGAATATGAGCAGGCACCTTAATATCATTCCATGAACGACAATCTCTATCTTCCTCATAGAAGTCTTTGTCACAGCATTCATAATTCTTTGCATATTCAAACTTCCATGTTCCGTTTAAGGAATACTTAAAGTTAGATTTTTCTCCATAAGCATGGGCTTCATTATCGTAAAATTCATGATCTGAATGTGGTTCTAATCTGTTTTGCTGAAAAACCCTCGGGTCTTTAACAATTTCATAATCGAATTGATTCATATTATTTTACCGATCCTGTAATTCCTTCTGCAAACTGCTTCTGAAGTACGAAGAATACTATCATTGTAGGAAGTGAGCAGAATAATACGCCAAGCATTGTCATACCATAATCAACTGTGTAACCGCTTGAAATGTTTGCTATAAACATAGGCATTGTCTGAGCTCTGTTATCACTCATAACTACCTTTGGCCACATATATGCGTTCCATGCGTTCATGAAAGTGATAACTGCGGCTGCTGCATAGATTGATTTCTGAATAGGAACATACATCTTGAAAAAGATTTTCCATTCAGGAAGACCATCGATTCTTGCTGCTTCCATGATGTCAGGTGGGAAATTACGAGAATTCTGTCTGAACATCATAATCATAAATGGTGTTGAAATACCAGGAAGGATGAAAGCCCAAACTGAGTTAAGTAAGTTTGCCTTTGAAATTAATCCATACAAAGGAACCATTGTTGCTACTGCTGGTACCATCATTGCAAGAAGAAGAATTCCAAAAAGCTTATCCTTGCCCTTATCGTGGTAAAGCTCAAAACCATATCCTGCTATTGAACATACAAAAAGTGTAAATATTGTCTGTACTATTGAGTAAAGGAATGAATTTCCCATACTAGTCCACAGTGTTCCCTGAACTGCGGCCTTAAGGTGGTCAAAATTCACCATCAACTGATTGCCAAATGCGATTGAGCCTCTAGCAACATTTAAAGATGAGTTTGTAGCTGCTGCAAACATCCAGTAAAGTGGAAATACTGAGATGAATGAGCAAATGATTAAGAAAATATATGTAGGAATTAGCCTACGCTGAATCATTGATTTATTCTTTTTAGTCACGTGTATCACCTACTTTCAAGCTAATAAATGCCAATATACCAACCAAGATAAATACCAGGAATGACATTGCAGATGTGTAACCAAGTGCGCCTACGCCCTTTCCAAATGCCTGGTTGTAAATGTAGTGTGACATTGTGATTGTTGAATTTGCAGGTCCACCACTTGTCAAGTTCATTGACTCGTCGAAGAGCTGTAATGTACCGTTTATTGACATGATTGCTGTCATTACGATTGTTGGCTTAAGAAGTGGAACTGTAATGCTCCAGAATGTCTCCCAGCCGTTTGCGCCGTCAATCTTCGCTGCTTCATATACTGAATATTCGATATTCTGAAGACCAGCTAAATAGAATACCATGTTGTAGCCTGTCCATCTCCAGATTAAGGCAATGATGATTACGGCCTTTGCTGTTGCTGGTGTACCAAGCCAATTAACATTTTCTGAAATAAGTCCAATCTTCATTAAAACTGAATTGATAAGACCCTGGGTTGCAAACATTGACTTAAAAATCAAAGAATAAGAAACAAGCGAAGTAGCACATGGTAGGAAGATGCAAGTTCTGAAGATTCCTTTGAATTTTAAGTCTTTGTTGTTTAGCAACTGTGCCAATAAAATGGCGAGAATTAACATGATTGGAACTTGTATTATTAAATAAAGGAAAGTATTTTTCATGGATGTCATGAAAATATTATCCTGTAGCATTCGAGTGTAATTGTAGTTTAATGGGTTGGCAAAGGCCATGTTTACACCCTTACCTGTTTTTAATGATGTTATAAAAGCTTGAATAATTGGATAAAAGCTCATTATGAAAATGAGTATTGTTGCTGGTGTAAGAAATAACCAGCCGGCTGCCAATTGCTTATTTGCAAGTGTCATTCCTTTTTTCTTTTTTTCCATTTTGGCAATCCCCTTTTTCTTTGTAAAAAAGGGAAGTGGGCTCGCCACTTCCCCATTATTGTTTCAAGTCGTTAAGTTTAGTCTAATTCCATTTCAAATCTGAGCTGCTGCTCTGCATTTGCAAGTGCTGCTTCAACATCCTCCCCGTTTGTAAGAACATCCTGAAGTGCTGTTGCAAGCTGCTCACGTGCTGAGTAGTGATAATCTGACTGCTCAACTGTTGGTACGTGCTGTGTGTACTCTACGATGTCAGCATAGATTGGCTGATCATTAAAGAATTCAACACCCTGCTGGTAAACATCTGACTCTGCAGCTGCTGCACATGTTCCGATAACACCACCATTTGTAAGTGCCTCATCATATGTGATTGACTGTCCGTCTTCTGCAGAACGTCCACCAAATGTGTAAGCTAAGAAGTCCTTAGCAAGGTCTGTCTTCTTGCAGTTTGCTGTGATGTAAAGTGAAGATCCACCGTTTGAAGCATATCCCTCAGCACCTGTAAGTGTAGGAGCTGTTGTGATTTCCCACTTACCAGCGTTGTCTTTAACCTGCTCGATTGTTGGGATAATCCAGTTACCATTGTAAACACCTGCTACCATGTCGCCCTGGATTGCCTGATCTGTGTAATCAGACCAATCGTTTGCAAGGTAAAGAACATTGTCCTGAGCAAGCTTTACAACTACGTTAAAGATTTCTACAAGCTTTTCGTTCTCTGTGAAATATGGCTCGCCATCCTTGAACTGTGAAGCTCCTTCTGCCTGAAGCATCATGTAGAATAAGTCATTTCCGTCACCATCCATGCAAAGGAGGTATTTACCTGTCTTGTTGTATACATCAACACCAATCTTATCAAACTCATCCCATGTGATTCCTGTCACATCATCCATTGTGTATCCAGCTTCTTCAAGAAGGTCTGTTCTATAAGCAAAGATTGCTGTACCAGCATCAACTGGGAATCCATAGTGCTTACCGTTAACTGTTGAGTATGAAAGCTTTTCAGCTCCAAGTCCATCCCAATCACAATCTGCATCGTCAACATCCTGCCATGCATCTGGATAGTTTGTTACGTACTGCTGAATGTAGTGATCCTGGAAAAGTACGATATCTGGTAATGTGCTGTAGTCACCAGCTTCTGCTGCAAGTGTTACAGCGCTTTCTACATCTGAAGACTGAGACTGTGTAATAATCTCAAGATGGAAATCTGGGTTAACTTCCTGATAATCCTTCTCAGCTGCCTGAAGGGCTGGAATGTTGAAGTTCTCGTCCCAAGCGTAAACTGTAAGTGTGTTCTCGTCATCTGACTGAACTGCTGCTGTAGCAGCTCCATCTGCACCTTCCCCTGATGCATTGTCTGTTGAGCTTGCGCCGCCACATGCTACCATTGAAGCAGCCATTGTGCCTACAAGCATAAGTGATAGTAATTTTCTCTTCATCATCCGTTCTCCTTATTGTTAGAAATATTTGAGCGATATTTGTGCATCATGCACAATTTATAACCCAATACTCGCTCCTCATATAGTCATAATACTAGTATCAACTTTTTTATGTCTCATAGAATCGCTCCAAAAATGTGCAAATATGACTATTTGACTTTGTTAAATAATTGTTTTTCGCTGATATTTTGACAGAAACATGAAAAAAAGATGGTAATTTTGCGTAGGCAAAACTACCATCCTTTTTTAGCACTTATTTGATAATTCTTTTTTGATATTCCTAAATGATTTCCTTCTTTCTTCCACTGGTAAGGGGTCTTACCGGTGAGCTTTTTGAAGTTACGATTAAATGTGGAAGGGGTCTGATATCCTACTCTAAATCCCACTTCCTCCATGGCATAATCCTTGTTTTGTATGATTTCGCAAGCTTTGTCTATACGAATCATATTCAGATAATCTAAAGGCTTCATGCTCATGCTCTCTTCGAAGATTCTTCTGAAGTGACTCTCTGAAAGGCCGCATTCATAAGCTACATCTGACATTTTTATATCTTCTGCATAATGCTCTGCGATATAGTTAACGCTCTTTTCGATATAGCTGTTCAGTCGCTTCTCCTCAAGGGTAAGTGATGAACTCATATCCTCGTTGATTCTAAGCAGCTCCACCACAAATGCCCTTAAGTAGCCCTTTACCGCCTCTTTGTAGTACGGCTTTTTCTCTCTATATTCCTCGATAATGTTTTTGACTATGGAAGTTAAAACCCTATTTTGATTCCACTGAATTACATAGCCTTGTTTGTTTAATCGTTTAGTTACTTCCTCCGGAAGCATACGCTTAAACTGCATCTCATTTCTGATAAAACTGTTAATATCAATATAAAGATACTCCCATTTGCAGATTCCCTGATTGATGCTTTTAGTCTCATGCGGAATATTTTCCGGGATTATTGTTATGATACCACCCTTGTAGCTCAGGTTTGAATCCTCGATAGTGAGCATTCCATTTCCCCAGTAGCAGTATCCTATTTCCATGTAATTATGAAAATGTAAAAGATTAGCCTGCTCCGCTCCGTAGTTTCTTACCCAAGCATCACCTAAAAGGGCCATTACATAATGCCCATCAGGGATTTCATAATATCTGTATTCAATCTGCTTCTTTTGTTTTGCCATTTGTTACCTTATTGTCTTCGATCATTATTTGCTGTATGGAACCTGGCTTTATCGCTGTACATAAGCTTATCAGCATTACTTACCATTTCTTCTACAGCCTCAGCATTTTCATGCCATAATGCACCCATTGCCATAGATACTTTTTTATTCTTTTTTCTAAACTTTTCTACAAGCTCTTCGAAATGCTCTTTATCAATCTGCGGTACAATCGCTACGAATTCATCTCCACCGATTCTATAACAATATTTTTTCTTGAACACAGATGCTATGGTGTTGGCTGCTTCAATTATTAGTTTATCTCCAGCCTCATGGCCTTCGTTATCGTTGACCTCTTTGAGACCATTGATGTCCATAAAGCATATGCCAACATGCACATCCATTCCTTCAAGCATATTTATTGTTGAATTGAATGAAGATCTGTTGCCCAAATCTGTGAGAGCATCATGTGAACTCATGTATGTCATTTCTTTTGCAAGGTTATAGTTTCTGAGCTCTTCTGATACGAATATAGCTACAGATTCCATAACTTCGCGCAGATTGATATCTAGGTTCAGAACGAAATTATCTACCATGAGATAACCGATAATGTCTTTTTTGTCATTAAGTGTGGCAATGCAATATCGATTAATGTTACCTGATAATACATCGTCGTACACTTCCTGATTTCTCTTTTGGATGTAGGAAATATCATCAATGACTACAACATTGTTACCATCTAGCTGCCTGTTCCACATTGTAAAGAAATCATATTTATCAAAATCCTTACGTGAAGGCAAGCCTCTACCACTATGAACATTAATCCATTCATAGATTTCCCCAGCTGAGCCATCTTTACATTCTACTATATAAACTCTATCTGCTTTAAGTTCTGTTCCAAGCTTCTTTAGGGCGGATTTAATGCCCTTCTTGAAATCATTTGCTGAAAGAACTTTGGCACACTCAATAATTATGTTGTTAGAATTAGTGATGATTTCTCTTGTCTCTTCTTTGCGCTTTTCTGCTGTTACATCATGGATTATAAATGCGCAAAAGCCCTTTTTATAGACTGGAACAGCCCAGAATTCAAACCACTTATTATAATTGGTGTTATATGTTCTGTTGATTACAGACTGACGCATCAATGCTGCCTGATAACTAAGTCTAATCCAATCCTCATCCCTATTTGATACAGTCTTATAATAGGTCGAACCTATCAGCTCAGCCGTTGGCTTTCCTACTAAAGATGCATATTTTTCATTTACAAATAAAAACTGCATATCCCTGACAGTGCCGAATGGATCTGTTAATACTTTAAACACGCAGCATGCGTCAGGAAGGTCTTTTATCATATGCAGAATATCATTTGCATTATAATCTGCATACTCATCAGTTCTTACCCCAAAAACGTCAGACATTATGCCTTCCTCCCCAAATACAAATTTTACCCTATTTATAATATATTATTAAAGCCCAGTAATTACAAGAAGCTTCCCCTACTTCTCATTAATAATCATTGCTCGTAAAAATCCCGAGAGACCGTAGTCTCTTTTACCGCTTCCCATACCTACTTTTTCAATTACAAATTCTTTTGGAAGCTTGTGGCTTGTTCTAAGTGCTGCCACAGCCGCTGCGCCTGTTGGCGTAACCAATTCCCCATTTACATTGATTATTTCAACGGCAATCTTATGCTCTTGAACTATGTTTGTTACAGCTGGCACAGGCACAGGTAAAATGCCATGCTGACATCTAACTGTTCCCTGGCCCTCGTATAGTTTTGGCACAATTACTTCAGTGATTCCAAGATTATCAATACATACTGCTATTGATATGATATCTACTATTGAATCAACGGCTCCAACCTCATGAAAATGAACCTCTTCAACAGGTACGCCATGAGCCTTTGACTCTGCAATAGCTAGGATTTCAAATATCTTTTTGGCTATACTTCTTGCATTATCAGTCAAAGCTGCACTATCTAATATTTCTGTAATCTCTTTCATTCCACGGTGAATATGATGGTGATGTCCATGGTCATGATCGTGATCGTGGTCATGATGATGATCATCATGTTCCTCATGGCTATGGGTGTGACAATCATGGCTTTCTTCATGTAAATGGCCATATAAATAATCCATATCGTGATCGTGACCATCATGCTCTTCATCCAAGATTACATCGAAATCCATGCAATCTAAGCCTGCCCGCTTAACTCTTGTAATAGCGATTTGAAAGCCCTCGGCCTTTACTGTGCTTAGCACATCTTCCAAATGCTTTGCATCTGCCCCCAAATCAAGTAAGGCACCTACTGTCATATCTCCACTGATGCCTGAATTACATTCTAAATACAAAGTTTTTCCCATAGAATTCACCTCTAGATTTTAGTCTCCTTCAATAATTGCCAAGATTAGAATTCCCGCAATAACCATAAACAAGAATAGATATTGCTTTGCTGTAAGCTTTTCCTTTAAGAAAATTCTTGAAAGAAGTAATGAAACAACACAAACTGATGAAAGAATTGGCGCTGCTATCTTACCATTTCCACTCATTGCGTACACGTAAGTGAACTGGCCTGCAGTCTCACACAAACCTGCTAAAACTTTATCGCGCTGCTTAGGAAGATTGAATTTTTCTCCTTTAATCTTTAAGAAAATCAAAAAGACTATGGCAACGATAAAGAATGTGAATTCGTAAGATGTGTTGGCAACAGCTTCGATTGTTTCTTCGTTTACATTAACGAGTGGGCTGGTTTCCATCTCTAGGAAATAGATATCTAAGAAGCTGCCTAGAGCATCAAGTGTCGCGTAGCAAAATGGCATTGCAAAGGCTATTATTGCCATCTTCTTTCCAAGCTTTTTCTTTCTATCTGTATCACCGTTGTTGTCCAAAAATCCAAGTCCTAAGATACCAATTACGATGAGCACGATAGCTGCTATTGAGCCCATTGCTATGCTTTCACCTAATATGATGACACACAATACAGATACTATTGCACCTGATGTGTTCTCGATTGGATCTGAAATTGACTCCTCGATGAATCTCATTCCAAAGAATGAAAAGGCCATCGATACAATATAACAAAGAGATACTGGCATATACTTTATGAAGTTGATTGGGTCGTAGCCAATATTCTGTGTAAGCAGTATAAATACTGCGTGTATACCCATTATGATACCTACTGAAATGCATATCTTTAAATGAGCGTACTTTTCGTCAGGATTTGCTCCCTTCTTATAAAATAATTCTGCAAGACCCCATATAAAGGTGGTCGCAAGTGCACAAAATAACCACATATTATTTAACCTTTCTAATAGTTTCTCACTTTAAATATATCGAAAAATTATATTTTACACAATAGAATATAATATAAAAAGGCTGATTTCTCAGCCTTTTTACTCACTTGGAATATCAATTTTTATTTCTATATCAATCTCAGTTTTCTTCAGCTTGTCCTTGTTAATTTTCCTTTTGGCGGCATGAAGCCTTTCTCGAATTTTTTCCAAATCATCATAGGCCTCTTCTGATGAATAAGGCTTATCTTCGTTTTCATAATTAAAATCCATGCTTCCACCACCTTCACTGTGGAAACAGTGTAACAAATTAATTTGAAAAAATAATGACCTTTTACAGGACAAACCATGAAACTACTGTGTCTCACTTAGTTTTGATTCAAGGATTCCAAAGCCTCTACTAATGGTTCATCTGCATCAAAGGAATAAACATAACCATGTAAAGACTTAGCTTTTTGCATAAGATTCTTAGAGTGTTTCCAAACGAAAATGGTAGAACGTCCTTTTCCGTTTTTAGCTTCCTGGATTAGATTGGCTCCAGCGCTATTTCCGTCAAAAGCAACTACTGCAGATGGGCGTCGCTCGAATATTTCGTAGTTAAAACTCTTATATATTCCCATACCCTCAGACTCTGTGGATACTCTAACCTTTACCCCTGCAGCCTTAATCTTTTCTGCTTCTTTTTTGGTAATTAGCGATGGTACAAATGAATACACTCTAAAGCCCTTAGTGTTGTGATCTAAAATGTATTTTTCATAGCCTGAAATCTTATGACCAATTACAAAGCATACTTCCTCTGGATTAAAGTATTCTAGCAGATCATCTATCTGCTTAGTAGCGTTAGCGCTTAGCTTGGTATTTCGGCTTTCTGTGTTAAAGCTTCCTCCTAATACAACCACCGGAAGCTTATCCCATGTGATTTCCTCAATCTGCTCTTTAAGCTCTGTGTTGGCATCAAGCTTGGCAACAGCTTTTCCTGAATTTTTGGAAATCTTAACAGCCTGCATCTTATCAAGTAAAACATCTTCCATTTCGTTTTTGCCGATAAGCTTTGCAAAGGCTGCTTTCTTTTCAGAATATGCCTGCTGGCTGCTTTCGATGATGTCTGTTTCTGCATCTTTCATCATCTGAAGCTCACTTGTTGTAAGGCCAATCATCTTTTCCAATGAAAGCTGCTCGTCGATTGAATTGGTGCCGTATAATGCTGCTCCATCTGTTCCCTGAACGCACTTTATTCCCTGCTTTAGATACTGCTTCAAAGGATGTGTCTCAAGGGAATTAAGATTATTAAGTCTAACGTTACTTGTTATCTGGAACTCAAGCACAACATTATTATCTTTTAATTGCTTTAATGTCTCTTTGCCCTTCTTTGAAGTAAGGCTATAACTATATAGACCATGGCCAAGGCGCATCTTTGGCATAGCCTGACCTGGCTCTAAAGAATCTCTTACGCAGGCAATGGAATGAGCGATATTATCTTTCTGACTGTCATTTTCACCGGCATGAACCCTGATTACAAATGATGGGTCTGCCTTTGCTATCTTTACTATCTCTTTGAAAGCTGGCTTGAGATTGATGATATCGTTAATCTCCTCACCTACAAAATCACAACCTGCTACATATGGATCTAATGCTGTAGCTTTTAGCACCTCAAGATTCTGCTCGAGATAGTTGGCTGGTGTAACCGCGTCCTTTACGATTGTAAGAGGAATACGTCGCATCGCAGCTAAGAATCTTATCATTACCCCTGTCTCATTGTAAATGCTAGGCATGACTTCATGGACCTGTCTAAGCATTTCCAAGGATTCATATTTCTTAACGAGGGTAGTATCACTGATTTCTGCGTAGCAGATGCCCTGTTTTTTATAGCTTCTTGCAATCCAAAGAAGCTTATCCTGGAAAATGGTATTATGGCTATAAACTGGATTTTCCTTATCTCTAAGCATCTGTCTAAGAGTATTTCTTACATCCACATCAGGGATAGAATCTACCTTTGTCAGGTCAATCTTTTCCTCGCTCTCCTTGCCTTTACAGAAAACATAGCGGTACAAATATACTTTTTCGAGATTGGTAAATACCGCCTGACCATCCTTAATTACTGCAAGGGAATTTCTTATTTTTACGATATTTAGCTCTGCATTGTCTAAGTTATTTAGAATTAAATCTGCAAAGTTAATAAAGGTATTATCATTAATTCTTCTGTCCAGATACTTGCCCTGAAGCCCAGAGCTTACAAACTGTCTGGCTACCTTCTCACGGCTGGCATTGACTTTTTCCCACTGAGCATCTGTCATTTCAAGCTCTAGCTTTTTAACATAATACAGTGGATATCTGATCTGATGAGCTATACCAAGAGCAATCAACACATCACCTGTAAGATTTCCATTCATGTGAGTATGCAAATCTGCTCTGAATTTCAAATCCTTTTGAATGAAGGTCTTAAAAATTGTTTTATCTATTGGGAGCTTGAAATCCTTGGTCTGACTCATTAATGTCTTTGCTATGGCTGGGATTGTTGCCTTTACATCTACCCTTCCATCAGGATAAATGCTGGCAATCTCTGTGTCTCCAAGCTTAAATATATAGCTTTCCTGATTAGAGCCATCAATAAAGCATGGCACTTCATCAGTGATAATAAGCATTCCATTTTCATCTTTAGATAATTGCAAATTACATGTCTTTGCAAGATTTCTGATGAGATTACCAGTGCTATGATTTGGTGTGGTAAGCACGTAGTAGATCTTGTCTAAATCCTTGTAAAGATTTACAATTATATCCTTTTCATTGTCTAGAAAAAAACATGTTAGATATGTCATAGATTTTTCCTTCCACCTTTAATTTACAGTTATCTACTTGCACTGCTTATCTACTAATAGCAATGCTAATATATGTGTAGCCTGAGGGAATTCCCCAGATTCAATCATATTATCTATTTCTTTTCTTGTATGTAAATGTACATTCAAGAATTCTGTTTCGTCAAGATTCTGGCCGCTGACTTTTTTACAATTCTTAGCAAGGAAGATGTTAGCGTAATTATCCGCCATTGTAGCATTTGATGGTACTGATAACAGGAACTTCCAATCATCACTTTCGTAGCCTGTCTCTTCCATAAGCTCGCGCTTCGCTGCTGAAAGAGCATCCTCTGCACTACTTTCGTCTATGTGATTGCCATATTCCTTGCCATCAGTCCTCTCGATTCCTCCGGCGCAGAATTCTGTGGTTACTCGCTTGATTCCATGGCGATATTGCTTTACACAGATAAAATTATCATCTTCATCTGTTGCAACGATTACAACATAGTCTCTTCGGCTGTAGCTATAATACGGCTCAAAAGTTCTTCCATCCGGAAATCTATAAGCGCTTTTTCTAAAATCAATCCATTCATCATTTACAATATGCTCGCAAGATATCTCTTCCCATTCAAGCTTTTCATTCTCGCTCATCTTCTTGCTCCTTAAATTAATTTCTGCTTAAAGTATATTATACCGACCACCTGTAAAACCAATATCAGCGGCATTCCTATCACAAAATACCAGTGCTTTGTTTTATGATGGAACAGGTACATTCCTGCCCAAGTTCCAACACTTCCACCAATTACACTAAACAAAAAAAGCGTCTTTTCTGGGATACGCCAAGCCCCTTTAATTGCTTTTCTTTTATCAATACCCATAATGGCTAGGCCTGCTACATTTGCAATAAGCAGGTAAATAAGTGCTATTTTATACATTATTCTCTATCCCTTTATAAAAAAATTACAACTAGTGTATCACAAAATACTCTGCTTTTTCCACTATAACTTTGAATACTAAGATGACATAAGAGCCATCGCAAGTTCCCTACGATGGCTCTCAAACAATTCCTTATTAACTATTAAAAGTATTAGTGTCTATCATCTTCTCACTCTTGGCAACTATTGTTGTAACTACAGCGTCACCTGTTACGTTTGCCATTGTCTGCATCATTGAGATTAATGGATACAAACCAATTACAAGGCTTATTGCCTCAGCTGGAACACCAATCTGTGGAATCAAAAGTGTTAAGCATACAAGGTTTCCACCTGGTACTCCAGGAGAACCTACTGATAATACGATGATAGCGATGAATAACTGAACTAACATAGTACTTGTTGTTGGTAATCCATATATTTTAGCAAAGAATAGCGCTGATATAATCAATGTGATACAGCTACCATCCATATTGATTGTTGCTCCAAGTGGTAATGAGAATGAATAAATCTTCTCTGAAACACCAAGCTTCTTGCACTGTCTAATTGAAGATGGTAATGCAGCATTACTAGATGACAATGTGTATGCTGCGATCATAGCTGGATAATACTTGCCAATAAATTTGAATGGATTAAGGCCAACAAAGAACAATAACAGCAAGTAAACAACTACCATCAGGACATCGCCAAAGTATACAACTGGAATCCATTTGATTACATGTATAAATGAGCTTAGATCCATTGTGGCCATCATCTTAGCCATTGCACAAAATACAAGTACAGGCATGAAGGATACAATTACTTCTGTAATCTTTGAAAATACCTTATCCATTGCATTTACAAAATCTTTTGCCGCTGGTACAGCCTTTGTAAGTGCTGCAGTTGCAAGTCCCAAACATACTGCCATAAAGATAATCTGTAGCATATTGGATGTCTGGAATGGTGTGATAATATCTGTTGGCACGATTCCTACAAGTGTATCCTTGATGGAAATTGTTGCAGATTCGCCCTTTGCAATTGTTTCAACTGCTGCTTCTGCATCTACAGCTGCTGCAAGCCCTGTATTTCCAATTGGGAATAATGTATAAGTGAATAAACCTACACAAATAGCCAATACAGATGTAAATACATAAATACCTACAATCTTTAAAGCTATACGTCCCAATGCTTTGATATCAGAAAAGCTTGCGATACTATTTCCAATAGCAAAGAATACAAGTGGTGCTACTACCATTTTCAAGGAATTAATCAAAACAGTGTAGATTGGAACAAATATACTCTTTGTCATGAATGTAGCAACTTCTTCAGATGCATATTTCTGAATGAACAGACCACATAAAATACCAAGTATAAGAGCGGTTATTGTTACAATCAATGACTTATAAGGAGACTTCTCAACCTGCTGAGTAACAGAAATCTTACCCTTTTCACATCTGATGTTAAGATTTGAGCCAAAGAGCTTTTCGAGCAATCCACCCATTGCCTCATTAGCTCTGTCATCTGTTGCTGTTTCTCCAGAGAACAATAATTTCTGCTCAATATCAGCAACTGTAAATTCCCCACCTTTTGCGCTGTATTTAATTTTAAGATCACTAAACAGGCCACTTATGCCTACAATTATATCTGTGCCTTCTTCAGCAACCTCACAAATTTTCCCCAAAATCTCTTCAGCTGCAAGCAAAGATTTTACCAAATTCTTACGATTTGTCTTCTTTTCGTTAAGTTTTTCCCGGATAAAATCTAGCGCATCAGGTATTCGGCCCTTATCGGCCTCAAAAACGAATTCTTTCATTTTGTCACCTTTTATCCTTCTCCATTCAATCTACAGTAACAAAATTATTATAACACCTGATTTTCCTATCTTATGGTTTTTACCACACTCTTAACAAAATAATCATTATTTGTTCATAATTTTCTTTATCAATCCAATCTATCTACTTCGCCTTTTAGGAAAACATTTTCCTTCCAGCCTGGTTTCAGTGGAGATAGTGATTCATTCTTTACCCAGTATGATAGATTCTGCCTTGTGCAACCAAGTCGTTCACAAGCTTCTGTCGTATTAATAACACTATGCTCTATGAATTTATGAAAAACATTTGCGTAAATAGGTAATACTACTCCATTATCAATTAATATGCTCTTGCTAATCAAAACAGAATCATTGAAAACAACGCCATAGCCTCCGACATCCACCTTAATGGTGTTAATAACTCTTTCTTTTCCAATGATAGTAGAAAGCTTAGGAACAGCTTCTAAGCACTTTTTCAAATCAACTTCTAAAGCATTATCATTAAAAAGCAGTACTATTATGCGCTCATCATCCAAAGGAAAACATTCATCAATATTGCTATTTTGTCTTTCCAATACCCAGTCTGGCAAATTATTTTTATCAATTTCTTTAATATAGCAAGCGTCTTGAGATGATCTTGCTTGTGATAAAAACAACAGCTTCCCTTCGCTATAGGCTGACAATTTTGCATTTTTGAGAATCTCGCCAATATTTTGACGACCACTTGGGATAACTCTATCATCCACCCATAATTTAGCAAAATCTTTTGGGATAGTATATATTCCTTTTTTTACTAGTGAGGAGTATAAAAGTGGTGCAGTCCATTCCGTTAAATCATCTCTCAATTCAATAATAAAACTTTCGGTACGGTCATAATATAGCAGAAAACCTATTTCATCTTTTCTATCTAAATCCTCATCATAAATTGCAAAGGCTCTCATAATAGCACCACCTCGAATAAAGCATCTCCCATATTTTCTCCATATGCGCAACAGTAATCACGTCGTCTAAATCCTTAATTAATTTTTCATGATGTTCAGGCAACAGTTTATCATGAAAAATACTATTCTTATCTTTGATTAGACATAAATTATCTAACGTTGAACGCCCACCAATAAAGTTTTGACATGGTAAATCCTTATTGATATCAAAAGCTTCTATTTCCTCTTTTGACATGCACGAACATAAAAAAGATAAACCATGGTCAAATAAAGGCGCTATCCTAAGTGTTTTCTTTCTAGCATTTCTAAGCACTTCTATATTAGCTCCGTGTCTATCGCGATTCATAATCAAATAATCCACAGCTAACATCGTATCTACGTATCTCTGCCAGCCATTTCTTACACAGAAATCATAGCGGGATTCTCCAGATAATGAATTCACTTGATAAAATCCATCTAGAGCATTTTTATTCTCACCCGGCTGTTTGAAATCTTCCGATGCACAAACCCACGTTTCAAATACTCGCCCATTAATTTCAACATCAGCATGTATCAATTGATAATGCAAATGTTCAACCCCAAGAATTTCTAATAATCTATCTACTATTATTTCATTTACACATTCATGACCGATTATTCCCTTTTCGCTGTCGTACATAGATAGCTTATAGTAAATCTTTTTTCCATCTACTAGCTCCTGAGACTTGAGGAACGTGCCTGCTGTCCCACTAGTATTTCTCGTATGTGACCATTTTAAATGTGTTAAGTCTTGCTTTTCTTTGATAACAACACCAGAAATCATTTTTATTCCTCCTGATGTCATTATAAGATGTTATTTGACGTGCGTCAAATAACATCTTATATTTACTTCCTTTAAACTTTAACAAACAAAAAGAGCACTACCCAATGAATAGTAATGCTCTATTATATCAATTTACATTTCTAAAAAAGTAGCTACGTTTATAATTCTTGGATCTTCAACCGCTGCTTCTAAAAAATCCTTATCGCCTGTCAAGAATAAGTCCGCATGTGCATTTAGTGCTGCTCTAAGTATTGGTCTATCCTTAACATCTCGTATTTTTAATTCTGCTGCATTCATTTTTTTTGGAGTTTTGACAACTTTTATCGACTGTAAAGCAACATACAAAAACGCCTCTAGTTCCACTAATCTATCTGGAAATTTTTCTTGAAACTTTCTATGAAGTTCATCAACAACATAGTCACAAGTTATAGGTTGATATGGATAAGTTAGTGCCTTTCTCAATGCCTGAGCTACTTTCCCATTAGGAAATAACGCTGCTGAAATAAAAATGTTTGTATCAATCATCACTCTCACTCAGCATTTTCCTCCCGTCGTGATGCAGTAATCCAGTTTGCAACATCGTCCTCAGATAATAATCCCGCCTTTGAAGCTTCACCCTTCATTTGCTCTTGGAACTTTTTTAAAGCATATACGGCAGAATTAACAACTTTAACTTCATTTCCTTCAACTATAAATGTCACCCTATCTCCAGTCTCTATACCCAACACTGCTCTTACATTCTTAGGTATAGTGACCTGCCCTTTCGACATTACCTTTGCGTCATTTACAAATAATGTACTTGCCATATTAACACCTCCTTTAAAAAGTAGGGAAATCCTACTTTTATTATAACTTGATATTAGGGTACTTACAATCTATTTTTTTAATAGCTTTATCTGCTCTAATGCATTCTTTCCAGGTTCTTGTAATTTATATGTCCTCCATTTGCAGCATTTTTAAAGTCATTTTTAACCATTTTAAAAAAAAGACGGGCGTCCTGCCCGTCAATCTAAAATAATATTAGCCAAAATAGCCTTATTGAGTTCTTATAATCCCATTATCATCAATTTCCACATTAACAGATATATTTTCTAGCCTGTCATACAACTCCCGCTGCTTTTCTTTATCCTCAACATATACTGTCCTGCAGTTCGTTTGCAATGCAGGTGTAATTATCACATCTATGTTATCTTCATTACCATCCCCATAGCAATGCAGGGTTACAAGCATTGAATCTAGCGTCTTTTCGTTGAACCAATAGTTTCCAAGACTATAGACAATAGGTACATCCTTATAATATTCAAATCCTTGAAGGCAATGGGTATGCGCGCCGATTATTGCATCTGCACCTGCATCTATGTATTCGTGGGCCGTTTGAGGCTGAACAGTTTCTAACTCTGTGGAATATTCTGTGCCCCAATGAGGCAATGCCACCACAATATCAGCATTTGCATCTGCTTCTTTAATCTCTTCATCAAAAAGAGTGGTGTCATAGCACCTAAGTATGCCTGGCTCTGTATCAGTTGCCTGTGGTGTCATCTTATTTTTCTCAGCCCTTGAGGCTGCTACAAAAGCTATAGTCTTGCCCTGAATTTCCATATAAACAGGTTCACTGGCTTCATTTAGGGTATGACCTGCGCCTACATAAGGTATTTCTGCCTTATCAAGGGTATCCATAGTATCAAGCAAGGCTTCTTTCCCGTAATCATATACATGATTATTTGCAAGACCAACTATATCTACTCCAAGCAGTTTCAAATTCTCCACCCTATCTGGATTTGTCCTGAATGTATAGGCCTTTCCTGGCAACGGTTGTCCACGGTCACTGTAGGTGAACTCATTGTTTATCCACATTATATCCGCCTGCTGCATGGCACTTATCAACTCCGGTGAAATGCAATCAATTATTCCGTTTTCGCAGGTATTAAGGTACTGTGTTGTAGCCCAGTTTTCATCAAAATTAATATCACCAGCAAAACACAAGGTGAAATCGTAGGCACCGCTGTCTTCAACTACAACTTCCTCCATCTGAGCCTTTGGAACATCTTCCTCCTGCTGGATCTGTGTTTCTTCAAGTGCTGATTCTTTTATGCCGCAGGCTTGGAATGTAAGACATGTGAGTATGAATATAGATAGTTTCTTTTTCATAGTGTTATTCATCCATTTTATAAAAGAAAAGGACTCTGGGCCCTCCGCTATCCAGCAGTGGGTCGAGTCCGACTTCCTTAATATTATCATTATTAATTTTAATTTCAAGCGTTCTGTCTATTATAATTTATAAATACTATTGACTTTTTCTGTTCTCCCACCCTAACTACTTTCGTAAGTTGATTTGGTTAAATAGTGTGCTCCTCTAGCTCAAACCTATTTCAATTATCCATTTTAAATTTAAAAGCTGTAAAAAGTTAATTCTTTAAAATTTTTTTCAAATAGTATTAATCAATTGCTGTAACTTATTTATACATAATTACTCAAAATTAACCAATTTAACCAATCCAATCCCCTTAATTTCGCATATTTGCGCTAGAAAATGGTCTATGCTATTGGTTACGATTGGTTAAATATTTTATTTTAAAATCCAATTAGCCAATCGCTTATTGTATGAATCTGTCATTATTAATTCCTCATTTGCAAGTGCATGTAGCATGCTCTTAATCTAAGATTCCTTTTGCCCATCTGTAAGGCCTTCTGGTAATTTATCCCATAAAAGGTGTTCTTTACAATATCCTCCTTCTTAGGCTCTGGCTTAATAGCTGCCTTCTTCTCCTTTAAGCCCTTTAATACTGCGCCATTCTCAGCAAGCTTATCTTCCTTAGCTGCCTCTCTTTCCGCAGATCTTGCGTCAAACTTTTCTGCTAACTCAAAGACATTATCCTGTGAATCAAAGTGATATACAGAATATGAAAGCACATCCTCAGGCAATACCTCTGTTGAATTGACCTGCTTAACCATATCCATCAGTACTGAGGCATCCATCTCTCCTCTATCTGGCACAATAATGACCTCGTGGATACTCGATGGGAGCACATAAAAGTCTCCATCTAACTTATCTGCAACATCTTCAAGAAAGTTTGGATAAGCAATTACGCCTACACCATGTACCTTGTCCTCTACTGTTGCTACATAAATCTGACTTTCTGGACCATCAGCAGGAATAAACTGAAGCATCATATCCGCATCTGGACCAAGCATCTCCGCAAGTGTATCCCTCATTATTTTAATCTCAGCCGGTCTAACCTCTGGCGCATTCGCCATCGCATCATTGTGAAGCTGTTCCGGTGTGATGTTCATTGCCTCCAGCATATTGTTTGTAACTAAGATAGTCTGGACACCGCTATCATCACTTCCCATGACAAAGCGATAAACAATGGCCATGTTCTCCATATCCTTATGGGGAATCTTCTCAAGTAGCGATGCATTCTTTTCTGCTCCAACAAGCTCAATTGTAAGCTTGTCCTTCATCTGCTCATAATCTGTAAGAGCCTTTGAATCAACAAATGGAGCATTCTCTAAGCCATTCTCAATTCTTTTTGCAACAGCATCTACAAGACTATCGTAATTGCCTCTATTCTCATACTCCTCCGCAATCTTTGTGAAATTTAGGCTCACACCTAATGTTGATCCATCCGGTCTAACTGTTAGTGCATCATAGCTCTGATTGAGCTTTTCATTTGGCTGGATGGTAATCTCAACATTCTCAATGCCTTTCTTTGCTAACTTCCTTGTTACGTCCTCTTTAAAGTTTTCCTTGAACTCTTCGTAATTTACCATGTGTACCTTCCTTTTCTTTACTGATTAATTTGTGGTACGAAAAAAGCGCCAGGCTACAACCACTTAATAGTTGCAAGCTGACACTTCATTTCACACCGTATTCTTTTGCAAAAGAAAAGGACTCCCTCAGGAGCTTTTGTTTCGCTCCCTCGTTTGTCCATGATAAATATAACATGCCACAAATAAGAAAAAAAGGTACGGGACCCTTACATAAACCCTACAATTTTCCTACAAGAATATGACAAAACCCATAATCTTTTTGCCCCAAACAAGATTTAAGCCTACACAGAATATCAGTATTGATCCTATTAATGAAAGATAGTCCATGAAAAAAGGCTGCCATCGGCAGCCTATAATACAATATTACAACTCTGTAGAACCAACTTTATCTCCGTTAGCAACATAGTAGATTCTATGTTCTTCAGGCTTAATATAAATGCTGATACCTGTGAGCTCAACGCCCTTGTAGTCTTTCTTGAATTGAGCTTGTGCTTTCTTTAGGCAATCAGCCTCTGTGAATTCAAGTCCCTGATACTGGATTACAGCTAAAGTCTTTACTGTCTTTGTTGATGAAGCAGATGTTGCTATCTTTGGTCTAGCCATTTCTTTTAACCTCCCCGCTATGGAATTAAATGATAGATTGAAATTTTTCATACATCACTTATTTTAGCCATTTGGTTTGAGAAATGCAAAATTAATTCCGACCATGGAAAAATATTTAGTTTTTTATTAGTGTGGTCTATTGTTTATGTTATCGAAATCGAGAATTTCAAATTCTTCTACAGGCATTGGCTTGTAGAAGTAGAAGCCTTGCATTCGTTCACAGTCTATAGCAATAAGAAAATCGGCATGTTCTTTAGTTTCCACGCCTTCAGCAATATATTTATAATTTAGGTTACGAAGCATTTGTAGGATATGCTTGACCACAATTTTGCTTTTCTCAAAGTTCTTAGTGTTTTTTAGGAAAACATAATCAAGTTTAATTCCATCAACTGGAATTTCTGTAAGCATATTTAGAGATGAATAGCCACTGCCAAAGTCATCCATTTCAACTTCAAATCCTATATCCTGTAGCTGAGCAGTTGTCTCTAATAGTAATTCGTTATCTTCAGCATAGGCACTCTCAGTGATTTCTATTCTTAGCTGAGAAGGTTCAATATCGTACTTTTCGATAAGATTCTTGAAGTGCTTTGAGATGTTTTTGTTCTTTTCTATATCAAATCGAGATAGGTTAACTGATATAGAACGTTTAAATCCTTGCTCGTTCCATCTATGAATATCTTTGCAAACTATTTCCCAAACTAGACAATCTAAATCGTAGATGAGACCAGTTTGTTCTAGCATTGGGATAAATTGACCTGGGCTCAACCAACCTAGCTTTTCATGGTTCCATCTACAGAGAGCTTCTGCGCCTATGATTTCACCAGTTCTATAGTTGACTTGAGGTTGATACCAGACTTTTATTTCATTCTGTTTTACAGCAGTAGAAAAATGACCGCAGATATCCGAAAGCAGTCTTCCTGCTTCCCATTGATCTACGTTATATACTTCGTAACCCCCGGTAACAGATAGATGTGCTTTCTTTTCAGCTAATCTAGCACAGTCTAGCATCTTATCAACGTTAATATTTTTATAATCTTCCGGAGTTAAGACATAAAGACCACTGCATATCTGAACTTCATAGTCGTTGCCCTGATTAATATAATATTCTTTGACTGGTTTAAATACGTTTGTTTCCATCGCTTCGAAACCGTTGTCATCAGGTAGGCAGCATAAAACAGCAAATTGATCTGCATAAATTCTGGCCATAGCCTCTTTGTCAGAGAAATACTCCAATGATTTTTCTACCCAGAAGCATAGAAGTTCATCAGCAGAGTTAATTCCCATTTTGTCATTTATGAATTTGAAATTCTTAATATTGTTGTAAGAAATAATATATGGAGTGGAAGGATTTTCCAGTAGTAGTTCTTTTACTTTTTCACGGAATCCGGCCATACTAAGAGCACCAGTAAGTGAGTCATAGTCTATCATTTGGCGAATTTGATTATTGGTTCTTTTCTTTAACTGTTGTTGCTTTGCTAGAAAGTGAAGTGCTACAAGAACAATTACAATTGCACACATGATAAAGACATATCTATCAGCGTAAAGATAGTCCTGTACATCATATTTGTACAGTTTACGAGAAGTATAATCTAAAATAACAGCCTGGCGCTGGGTATCACTAATCATAGCAATACCCTCATTAAGTTTTTCTATAAGCGCCTGATTTTTAGGTGTATCTAAAGCACCAACTCTAAAACCAATTGAAAGCATTGTAGTTGGTTGAACATGCAAATCGATATATGAAGGCTTCTGAAGGACATAACTCCAAACGTAGGAATTATGAAGTAATGCGTCAACTTCGTCTTTACGTAGGGCTTCTACACACTTGGACATATCTTAAACAGTATGACTTCAATATCTGGATATAGGCTTTTTACCGTGTCTGCTATACCAGCTTGAGACTGAAGCATTCCAATTTTTGCACGATTAATGTCTGATACATTATCGCCCTCAGAAGTTACAACAGTGAGAGGAGTTAGCATTAAATCGTCAGAAACGATTGATGACTGTCCAGATGCACTTTCAATTTCGCTTCCTATAGGCATGACTATATCATAGGAGGTATTATCTAGCGCATCCTTTAGTGAAGATTCTTCCATAGCAATAAATTCAACGTTATAACCGATATTCTCACAGGCAATACGAAGTAATTCTGGACCAATTCCAATGATTGCACCATCAGAATCATCTATATAAATCATAGGGCATCTATCCGTTGGAACGCCGACAATGATGGTATTCTCATTGCTTGAAGCAGCAAAAGAAACCCCAGATATAAAAAATGGGATAACCAGAATTAGCGATATAATATTTATAGATATAATTTTTCTCTTAAGACTAAGCCTCATAGGTTGATTCCATTCTTGGACATAATTGTATATAGTCATAATACAATAAAATTGAGGACAATTTATGAACTACTAAAAACTAGGCTTTGAATAAAAAAGTCGATTATTATATTAACCACTTATTTCTTTGCTATATCCTGCAAAATTCAGAAAGCCAGTAATTACAACTCCTATCCCTATATACATAATTTGTGTTTTCAATGCCACTTCTTTGTACTTATCCCAAATAAACAATGACACCACACCACAAGATATTATTCCAAATACAATCCTCGCCACCTTAAAATTCAACTGAAGTACTACTGAAACCAGGATAATTAATCCATAAACACCCCAGCATACTGCTTCGCTATATCCTGCACTTATCATCATCAAAAAAGGTAAGAATCCTACTATCAAGCCATTAACAATGTAAAAATGCCCTAGTAAAAACAGAACAATGCTTATCGCAAACATCGCCAATGTACCAAAGATTCCTATTACTGCTCCAGCCATTTTACCATTATCCATAACTACTCCCCTTTCATTGCATCTGATAGCTTGCTTGCATATACTGCTGCACGAGCTGCTGTTTTAGCAACCTCATTTTTATCCTGATCTACAGTAACTGCTCTATCTATATCCCAAACTAAATTCTTTTCAACTGCATCCTGGAACATTCTACCAAGTCTAGCTCTTACCTGCGCTGCAGACTCAGGATAGCCTGTATTTTCCAGCTTTTTCTCAAGATTCTGGAAAGTAGGAAGCGCATTAAGGCTAAAGTATCCCTTCTGCGCTCTAGCTTCCCTTTTTAAATTTTCAAATTCAACTAATATATCAAACCCATTGTAACCATAGCGTTCCTTAAGAATGCTATATACAAGATTATTAACACTTATTCCCTTATCATCGGCCTCTGCTTTTAAGTCTCCATAAACTGCTTCATTCAACGATAAATTAACTCTTGGCATATAATACCTCCTTCTACATGAGTGTTGTGCAACTATGTTAATTTGTATTATATGAGTGTCGTGCAATCGTGTCAACTATAAACCAGCTGCCATATCATGATTTACTTCTGCTATGTAGTAGCTGCTAATCGTAGTAGGCGCATTAAATAGCATTGTGAGCATATACTTTTTAATATTCTTCACCTTACTGGTAGTGCTTCTAAGTGAATCTACTACGTACTCCACGTGATGAATATTCAACTTCATAAACTTGCTACGAATCAAATTCATTGGATACCTGCTAATTGCGATTACCTTTGCCATAGATTTTCTCCTTTTCTTTGATGATTCATCAACAAAAAACACAAGTTATGGAAGGCTGATTTAGATGTTTAAACAATAAAAAAGCACTCTCTAAGTTTCCTTAGAAAGTGCTTTGTAATCATATCAAGAATTAATCCTGTACGTAAGGCATAAGTGCAACGTGACGAGCACGCTTGATAGCTACTGTAAGAGCTCTCTGGTGCTTAGCACATGTACCTGTGATACGACGTGGAAGAATCTTTCCACGCTCAGAAATGTACTTCTTAAGCTTTGCTGTATCCTTGTAGTCGATAACGTTATCTTTACCACAGAAAACACAGACTTTCTTTCTTCTATGCATTGGTCTTCTTCTCTGCTGACCATCGCCTGTCTTATTAAAAGCCATGATTTAACCTCCTATTGATGTTAGCCAAGGCTTTCATTGCCTTGACTTAGTTAAACGGTAATTCCTCGTCAATTCCATCAGGGATATTCATGAAGCCGTCGCCTGCATCTGAGCTAGGTGTGAAACTTGAGCCACCGTCGAAGCTGTTGTTACCACCGCTCTGAGAATTCTTGCTCTCTGCGAACTCAACATTCTCGCAAACTACATCAGTAGTGTAAACCTTTTGTCCTTCCTTGTTTGTATAAGAGCCAGTCTGAATACGACCCTCTACAACGAACTTTGTGCCCTTACGAGCATACTTCTCAAGGAACTCACCTGTCTTGCCAAAAGCAACACAGTTAATAAAATCAGCTGTCTGCTCATCTCCCTCTCGCTTAAATCTACGATCAACAGCAAGTGAAAATCTTGCAACAGCGCTATTGTTTGCTCCACCGTAACGAACTTCTGGGTCTCTTGTGAGACGTCCCATAAGAATAACTTTATTCATAATTAATCTCCTTGTCTTATACTATTAAGCCTCGTCAGCTCTAACGCATAAGAAACGAAGAACGTTGTCCATGATGCGAACATTCTCTTCGATCTGTGCAGGAACGCCTGCCTCAGCATCGAAATGGATGAAGTAATAGAAACCTTCATTCATCTTCTGAATATCGTAAGCAAGTCTCTTCTTGCCCCAATCATCGACGTCTGTGATCTGGCCACCAAAGCGAGTGATGTACTCCTTTGCCTTTTCAACTGTGGCAGTTCTTGCATCGTCTTCGATCTTCGCATTAACAACGAGTGCTAATTCATACTTGTTCATGCTTTCTACCTCCTTTTGGTCTATTGGCCAAGCTACATTAATGTAACCTAGCAAGGATATAAATGTTTTATACCACGAATTAAGATGATAGCATGAAACTATGCGTTTTTCAAGGCTTAATTGATTTTTTCTTTTATTATTTTAAATTTGACGTCTAATCTATAATTCAATTCCTTGCAGCTTAGCCAATTCAGTGAATACTTCACCTATACGCTCATGAATAATAAGTGTATTTTCAGCTTTTCTTATTGCTAAATCACTTTGATTGATTATAACCAAATACTTTCCTTTGAAATAATTAATAAAGGATGCAGCAGGATACACGGTAAGGGAAGTTCCTCCTATTATCAGCATATCAGCTGAGGATAATGCATTTATTGCACCTTCTACCTGGTCCTCAGGCAAGCCCTCTTCATATAATGTGATATCTGCGCGCACTGTTCCACCACAGTAATCACACTTTGGAATGTCATCCTCGGAATCAAAAATATAATCAACAGGATAGCTTGTACCACAGTTCATGCAGTAGTTTCTGAGAGCACTTCCATGTATCTCATATACTTTCTTACTGCCTGCTTTTTGATGTAGACCATCTATGTTTTGGGTAACTACACCGATTAGCTTCCCTGTTTCTTCTAGCTTAGCTAGATATTTATGAGCATTGTTAGGCTCGATATTTCTAGTGTCCATCTTCTGTCGATGAAACTCAAAATATACCTTTGGCTCCCTAATCAGGCATGAATGGCTAAGCAAGTATTCTGGCTGATATTTATCAAACCTTACATCATGCTGATTGTACAAACCATCTTTGCTTCTGAAATCTGGTATGCCACTTTCCGTGGAAACCCCGGCACCGCCAAAGAATACAATTCTTGATGACTCATCAATCATCTCTTTTAATTTTTTAATGTCTTCGATATTTTCCAATACGCTTCCCCCTTTCTCTACTATATAAACCAATCATTAGAATGGCAAATGATATACAACTATAGCGCAGATAACTCCAATAATTATTCCTGCAATCAGCTCTGGTATTGTGTGACCAAGTTTTTCTTTGAACTTATTGATATCCAAAGGTTGCTTTCCTTGCTCCACACGCTCTTCGTTAAGATTATTAAGCGCTCTACCCTGACGCTGTGTCTCGTATCTAACGCCTCGCGCATCACAGATAACTATTATTCCAAGCACCAGTGCTACCACAAGTTCAAAGCTTCCAGTGCCAAATGTAGCTCCTGTTATAATAATCAATCCTGATACAGTAGCTGCATGAGCGCTTGGCATTCCGCAGCCAGCAACAAGTCTTTCCTTGCGAAATCCAGATTTTGTGGAATCAATTATAATCTTTATGATTTGAGCGATGAGCCACGCTGAAATTGGAGCAATAAATAATTTGTTAGTAAATAAATCTACGATATATTGCATTGTATCCCCCTAGTCTAGTAACGCGTTATAAATGTCACGCTTACTTACACCTCTATCTTTTGCAACTGCTTTCATTGCTTCTTTCTTATCCATCCCCTTGGATAAGTACATATCCATGTGCTCCTCTATGGTCATTTCATCAAAGGCTGCTCTCGCTTCCTCGATTACTTCCGCCTTAGATTTACCAGCAATTACTAAAACATATTCCCCGCGTGGTTCTTTAGTTTCGTATGCCTTTAATGCTTCACCGATTGTAGTCTTCTCTTTTTCTTCGTGCTTTTTGGTAAGCTCCCTACAAAGGGTGATTCCTCTATCTTCTCCAAGTACATCTCTAAGCTCCTTAAGTGTGCCGATTAAATGGTGTGGAGCTTCATAAATGATGATTGTTCTAGTTTCATTCTTTGTCTCTTCCAATACTCTTCGACGTTCTTTTTTATCTTTTGGTAAAAATGCCTCAAAAGCAAAACGTCTACAGGCCTGTCCGGACATTGTTACCGCAGTAATACATGCCGCAGGTCCTGGCACTGAAGTAACCTCTATGCCATTTTCATAGCACATTTTTACAAGCTCTTCACCTGGGTCAGATATTCCTGGCGTTCCTGCATCTGTAATAACTGCTATGTTTTTTCCTTCCTTTAATTTTTCAATTAAAGTGATTGCCTTGTCTACCTTATTGAACTCATGGTAGCTTGTCATTGGCGTATCTATCTCAAAATGATTTAAAAGCTTTATTGAATTTCTGGTATCCTCTGCTGCAATCAAATCCACTTCTTTAAGGATTCGGACTGCTCTAAAAGTCATGTCTTCCAGATTTCCAATTGGAGTAGCCACTAAATATACTGTTCCTGCCATATTTACCCTCTTAATCTATTGCATTATCATGCCATAAATATCGTATATTTCTTTTGTGTATTGTCCCGGAGCATCATAAACAATAAGTGGTGACTCAACAGTGAGCTGAGGCCCTCCGCCTCTAACTCCCTCGATAAGTACCATGTTTGGCTCCTTGTCTACATATGGATAGACTAGTCTCATTCGCTTTGGCTCAAGCTTATACTTTCGCATGCTTTCAAATATTTCCACTAGTCTAAAAGGTCTATGCACAAAATAGCATCTTCCCTTTGGCTTAAGTACTGCTGCTGTCTCGCGCATAACATCTTCAAGTGAGCATAGTAGCTCATGTCTGGCTATTGCCTTGGCATCATTTGGATTTTTTAATCCATGATGATTGGTCATATAAGGTGGGTTGCTAGTAACAACATCCATACATGCCTTGCCAAAAATCTTACTAGCCTCTTTGATATCACCCTCTATTATATCAATTCTATCCTGCAAATTATTAAATAATACCGAGCGCCTTGCCATATCCGCACTCTCTGTTTGGATTTCAAGGCCTGTATAATGCTCTCCCTTATTCTTTGCCTCTAAAAGAATCGGTAAAATTCCGGTGCCTGTTCCAAGATCCAATGCCTTTTCACCTTCGTTCACCTTTGCAAAGTCAGATAGCAAGACAGCATCCATGCCAAAACAAAATTTGTCAGGATGCTGAATTATTTTATATCCATTTATTTGAAGATCATCTACACGCTCACACTCAAGCACAAGATTTTCCATTAATTCTTGTCCTCCAAGTCGGCAAGCTCCTTTGCCTCTTCTTTTGAAACCTGTACTTTACGCTTTCTAGGCTTAAACTTAAGCTCGGTTGTTGGGTAATCCTTAACCTCTTTCAAATCTCCATCCTCGAAAAGTACTCTAACTGTCTGACGAAGTACATTGACAGACTGTACAATTCCTTTGATTCCTTCTGGAGTAGTAACTGTATCATTGATTCCTGGTAAACGGCTGTTAAGATACTCGTATGTCTCCTGCTCATTCTTCAAGCAGCACATAAGTCTTCCGCAAAGTCCTGAAATCTTTGTAGGGTTGAGGGAAAGATTTTGCTCCTTTGCCATCTTGATAGAAACAGGAACGAAATCTCCAAGCCAGCTCTTACAGCAAAGTTCTCTTCCGCAGATACCAATTCCTCCCATGAGTTTAGTCTCATCACGAACTCCGATTTGACGAAGCTCGATACGAGTATGGAATACTGCTGCAAGATCCTTTACAAGCTCTCTAAAATCAATACGTCCATCTGCTGTAAAATAGAAAATAAGCTTATTGTTATCAAAAGTGTATTCTGCGCCAACAAGCTTCATCTCCAGCTCACGCTTTGCGATTTTTTCTTCGCAAATCTTCATGGCCTCTTTTTCTTTTTCAAGATTCTTTTCAGCCTTCTTTACATCCTCTTCTGTAGCCTTACGAATGATTTTCTTGATAGGTCCTGGAACCTCATCATCTGAAATCACCTTATCAACTAACAATACTGTTCCGATTTCAACACCACGAACAGTCTCAACAATAACCTGATCCTCACGCTTGAAATCTACGTTATTTGGATCAAAATAATATACCTTTCCGCCTCCTCTGAAGCGTACTCCTATAACCTTTATCATCTAGTGTTCTCCTTAATCGCATTTATAAGAAGCATAATTGTCAACTCGAAATTGACATTAGCATTAAGTCTGGCTCTAGTTTCTGAGATTGCTTTCACTATCTCATTTAAGCCGTAGTAAGAGCAGTCATTTGCCTGCTCATGTATATCAAAGATATCTTCCTTGAAAAGCAAGAGATTATCGTCTGATGTCGCTTTATATAATAGCACATCTTTAAACCAAAGGGTGATTAAATCTAGCATTTGGTCCATAAATCCCTCAAATTTCTCAGGGTTATCATTCTTTTTATCTGCATCATTTTCTTCTTTTATGGATTTAACCTCGTCAGCAATCTGCAGCTCTTCCATTTTCCCCGCTTTTTTACACAAAGCGATAACTCGATTCTTAACATCATTAAAGTTTGAATCAGTTACAAGGGCTATGGCTTTTCCCACGTTTCCTTGAGCAAATGATGCCACCATGTTTGCCTGATAATCAACTGTTTCATACTTAGTTCTAAGAATTCTAACTATGCTTTCAGTATCTACGGATTTCATTTGGATTAGAACACACCTAGACAGAATTGTCTGAAGGAATGCATTATGATTTGCAGTGAGTAGAATGATAATTGCATATTCTGGCGGCTCTTCGATTGTTTTTAAGATAGCATTCTGAGCCTGTTGATTCATGCGCTCTGCTTCATCCACAATATAGATTTTGTATTTATTGCTATAGGGCTTTATATCAACATCATTTACGATTTTCTCACGTACTACATCAACGCTGATATTAGCCTTCCCCTCTTCTCTAGTTACGTAGATTATATCAGGATTGTTTCTGGATAATGACTGCTTACAGCAATGGCACTGGCCACATGCATCATCAGTTGGATTCTCACACTGAAGCATTGCGGCAAAAGCCTCTGCTAACATCATCTTGCCTGAGCCTTTTTCTCCGCTGAATATATAGGCATGACTATGATTTCCTGTTGTAACGGCACTTCTAAGAAGGTTCTTAGCCTCCTCCTGACCTATAATATCTGCAAAGCTCATCTAACAAAATTCTCCTAATTCTAGGTGATGATATCTAGAAGCAGACCTCTGATTTCATCTACCTTGTTTAATATTGCAATGTGGTCCTTTTCATCTTGGACAAGTGCTGTGGCAAGCTCATCCATCTGCTCGTCCACAAGCTTAATCATACCATATACTCTATGGCGACCACGTCTATCTAAGAAGTTTTCTCTTGAAAACTTATGACTTCGATTAACTACTTCATTTAGAAAGTCCTTTACCAATCCACGATATCGCTTCATGTCTCTAATATCCATGTGCTCAGACAAAAGCTTGCCCTGAGTGGTAATGTCATTTAAAAGATTAGTGAGTTTTTCCTGCAATTCTGCATCATCCACCGCTGCTGCAAGGGTAAACTTAAAAGTATCATCTACTGGCGCAGTTGTCTTTGGAGCTTCTGCAGGCTGGACTTGACTTACATCACTAACTCGAATATCCATACTATCCCCTTCTTTGCTTAATAAATGCAGCTATCTTCTCACAAGTTTCGTTACTATCTTCATCATTGTTGAATACATTTTCTATCTGTGCAGCTTTGATTTTTTCTTCTGAAAAATCCTGCTGATCTGCTAGAAAACGTCTACACATTTCTTCATATTTTGGTTGCTTCTGGCTCTTTTCTCGCTCAAGGGCTCTGGTAAGGCGAATGCCATCATCTACCTCTATATATATCGGCAAAACTTTTTTACTGCCGTAGTAATCTCTGATTTTAACAAAGCTTTCTACTGTTCCAATGACAATGTAATCGTTCTTTGATAAATCAATCTTTTCATCATCCACTGTAAAATAAAACCATGGACCATGAACTGTATCATACTTACGAATCTCTATTACTTTACCAGATTCTAATAATCTATCCTTTTCTTCAAGGTCTACAAAATTGTATTCATCACCTGGCTTTTCGTTACTTCGTATTGGCCTTGTTGTGTATGAAATAATCCTGTTTAGATTTAAATCCTCCCTATTTAGCAAAAGCTTAAATATTGTGTCTTTTCCAGATGAGCTTTTGCCCATTATGCAAAAAATACTTCCCATACTATCCTCTTACAATTTTATTATCTAAAGTATAATTCACGCCGTGCTAATTGACAACGCAGATTCGTCCATTATTTAGACCGGTTACGTGTATACCTTTTTCAAGTGCATCATTAATTACATCAATTGCCTGATTCGTTACCTCTTCTCCTGGAACCACTATTGGTGCACCAGGTGGATATAAACAAATCATTGTTGTGCTTATTTTTCCTTCAGCTTCCGATAAATCTATCTCTTTAAATGGCTCTGTTTTGGCCTGCCATAACTCCATTTTTTTGCTAGGATTTATAGTCTTGGCAACTGGAACTTTTATTTCACCTTTTTGTAACGATTTATCAATTTCCTCTAAAGCAATCTTTAATCGATTAAAACCTTCTTTTGTATCCATGATACTTGTCATTGCAAGCACATAAGAAAAACTTGATAGTTCCGTTTCGATTTTGTATTTTTCTCTTAGGATTCTAGCCAGCTCTATTCCCGTAATGCTTGTGTGTTTTGTAGATATTACAAGCTTTCCCATATCCTTTTTTTGATAGGATTCATTGAGCACTCGTAGATTTCTAAGCTGTCCACTAAAGCTATAAAATTTCTTTAAGTTATCCACATATTTTCTGAATAAATCCTCACTATTTTCAAGGATATCTAGACATTCACTAATAGAATTCATCAAAACGTAGCTTGGTGAACTGGTTTCGAATATGTCTAATGCTTCTCGAATTCTAGTAATGTTGACTTTGTCAGATGAAACAAGCATTGCCGCAGTTTGTGTAAGACATGGTAATGTTTTGTGCAAACTTGTTATTGTAATATCTGCATATCTAGATGTTTGGTTTGGAAACCACTGGTTAAATCCTAAATGAGCTCCATGGGCTTCATCTACTATTAATATGATTTTATTCTTGTGGCAGTATTCACTTATCTTTTCTATTTCACAAAAATAGCCTTCGTAGGTTGGTGAAGTGATCAATACGGCTTTTGGCATTTCGCCTTCTCTTTCTACTGCATCTTTTATATCTTTTAAAGAAGAAGCTTCATATATTCCATTTTCATCAACCTTTGAATATATATATCCTACTCTCAAGTGCCTAAGGGTTGCCCCGTTATATACACTCTTGTGAGAATTTCGCCCTATTAATATCAAATCATTTTCATTTAAAGTCCCATATATGGCAGATAGATTACCAACCGTGGAACCACCTACCAGCATAAATGCTTTATTTACTTTATAAAGCTTGGCTAATCGGTTTTGTTCATCTGCTATGACACCATCAGGATCATGCAAATCATCAACCCCCTCCACTTCTGTCATATCTATTTTGTAGCAACCATCTAACATTCGCTTATGGCCTGGCATGTGAAAGGAATACATTTCACTCTTTGAATATTCTTTTAATGTTTCGTGTAAACTCATATTTCTAACTTTTATTTTTTATTAAGAATCAATATAATGTATTTATTATTTATTACTTGGAGGCAGACATGAACAGAACTCTCGTTATCCTATGTGGCGGTGACAGCTCACGCATGGGTACCAAGAAAGCTCTTTTACCTTTTGAAGATAAGACAATGGTTGAATATATCTATGATAAATTCAAACCTTTTTTCGATAAGATATATCTTTCAGTAAATGAACGTGGCGATTTGACTCACCTTAATCTTGATGCACAAGAGATACCTGATATTTCAAGAAACGCTGGCCCATTTGGTGCGATTCTTTCTTGCCTTACTATGATTTCTGGTGACAGAGCATTTTTTATGTCTGTTGATACACCTTTTATGGATCCTCGTACTGCTGTTTTACTTTACGAGCATTCCACTGATTACGACATTACCACTTTTAATTTTAATGAAGCCTGCTCCGATACTATTTGCGGTGTTTACAATAAAAATTGCATCGGTACTCTTTTTAAGGGTATGTTCTTTAAAAAAGTTTCAAATAGTTTTCTTCAGGAAAAATGCCGCACCAATCTGATTGAAACAAATGAAATCGATAATATTTCTACTATTTCAATGGAGCAGCAGTTTTACAAGGTTAATGATAGAAGCTCATACTACTATGCTGTATTCTCTATCCTTAAACACAACTTCATCTGCTAATTAATAACATGCTAGTCTAGGAAGCGTTTTAACTGTGGCATCCAATCTCCAAGGAACACCATATTCTTTTCCATCGCTTCCCAGATTGGTCTTAGAAAGTTAACAAGACATTTATTTACGTCTAACCATTCCGGTTCAGACTTCTTTTTTTGTCGTAATTCGACTTTCCACTTTCTTTTCATGTATGTATAGTTGCCATATTCTGCCAACATATCCATTCTGGTATTATCTATCACAATCCCTTTTTGCTTTAATAAATCCTGTAATCTATCTTTTACTTTTCTACCATTTACAGGATTGGATGTAAGAATATCATACACTGTATAGTAATGGTCCATATCATTTATAAGTTCGAGTTTTTCAATTATCTCAAACAAATGCTTTGATAATTCTTCTTCTTTCGGATTTGTCAGCACATCTACTGTTCTATTTTCATAAGCGACCAGTTTTAATGTGATTTTTTCTGGCTCATTGCTGGCCTGATGTCGTTTGAAATAGAGATGAAGTGGAATATACATCTCATCCACTGTCACCTTTAAAGTGATTCCATTTTCACCAACTGATCCTTCTACTGCAAAGCCTTCTTTTGCTGCCTTAGAGATTATCTCTTTTAAAATATCTCTCATATAAAGAATCGCCATTTTGTCATCTAGCTGACGAACGTACTCGTAATAAATATTTGTAATGCAAAGGTCCTTGTAAACCTCTGTATCAAACTCGTTATAATTACACAAATACAATTCATTACAGTAATTACCATCCGCAAGCAATTCGATAATGATTTCTCCAACAGCTGCTGCAAGTAGATTTTTAAATGGAATATTTAGTTTTTCTGCTTTTTCTTTTATTCCATATCTATTTATCATAACCACACGCCTACCATTGTTTGAACTTTCTTAAGCACTTTTCTTTCTTTAGCATATTCCATAAGCTTTGCCACATCTTTATTATCATCCATTATGTATGCCCAAACGCCTTGCTTAAATAGCTCGCGATCAATTTTTTCCTGATACTTAAGCACATCACAAATTAATCTCTCTTTTGTGTAGATTTTCATTTTGCCACCTGCAAAATCTACTTCTTTAACACCAAGCTCCAACACTTCTGGCTCAGTATAATATGGCTCTACTATTGGATAATCAATATGAAATCTGGATTTTGATGTATTCTTATTGATGGCAATGCTCCATTTATATGGCCTATCTTTTAAATATCCATATACCCATAAAGCTGATTCGATTGTAAGAATTCCATCTTCGCCAAATAACTTATATATCCATTCTTCTTCAGAACACTCAAAATACTTCGTAGTATAATAACCACTTTTAACTCTAATCAAATAACCTTCTTCAACAAATTTTAAAACTCTCCTGTAATCAACACCGAGAGCTTCTATATCACTTGTCTTGATTAATCCACCATTTTGCTCAACTAAATCGTTTATTTGTTCTAGTTGATATTGCTTCTTCTCATCTCTTGAAAATAAGTTTTCCATTTTTTCCACTCCTGTAATCAATACGAGGTTATTTTCTTCATTATCCCATTATAATGGCCTGCTGTCAAATAATTGTCAGATTATTTGATTTTAGATAGATAGACACTTTATGTCTTCAATATAAAATATAAATGTCTTATAATATTATTAGTACTATTATTTTTGTCTTTGGGAGGTAATTATGTCTGAAGAAACAATGGGTCTTAGAAAAAATCCTTCTCGTAAAGAATGCGAAAAGGTAATCAAGAAGATACTTATGACTGAAGTATTGGAACGTGGCACTAACGAACACTTTAAGAGTGCTTCCGATTTTATGAAATACTTCCAGTCTCTTTATCCAGCTAGCGATAGTTTGACTAAGCAGGTTCAGCGTGCAGTTAAAAATCTTCAAATGCCAAAAGATGATCGTGGGTATTTCATCATCAACAAAACTGAAGCTCAGCTTAATCAAGATAAGGAAATTGCTTTCCTAATGCAAAAATGCAATTCCAAGCTCATGCCATTTGAAGAATACCAGACTGTTTTTCTTAAAACCGAAGGTAAATACAAAGATTATTTATATCAGCTTCTATCTGAATCAGAGACCTTTGCAGATAAAGTAATTACTATTGTAAACTCTTCTAATGGCCTTATATTGTTTACTAATAATAAACAACAGCTAGAAATTATGATAAATAGTCTGATAAATAGATAATTTGCTCCTTGTTTTAATAATATTATTTCAAAGTCTACAGAATATAAAAACGACAATCTATCAAAAATAGATTGTCGTTTATTTTTTATTTATGTCCTATTTTTTTTAAAATTACGACAGATTATGTCTTTATCTTCTTCTTTTTCTCTTTCTGCCGTTATCTCTTATTATAACCATACCTTTTTTTTCACGTTTAGCATGCTTACTTTCGAATCTATGCTTAACTAATAATATCTTACTTGATTTACTTCTGATAAATAGCACTACCCATACTAAAACTCCAATTATGACTATTATCAAAGCTATTCTAGGATAATCAACCTGAATGTATTGCTTTCCGCTTCCACCCTTTTCTACTGGAAGATTATCAAATGGATAGCTACCAGTTTCTGCGCTTGTAAATACCAGATTAGCACTTCCAACGCTTCTATCTGCATAAGTATATCTTAATTGGCCAATTACTGATTTATCATTTGCATCACTATAAGGTACAACCTCTGCTACAACATCTAAAACACTTGCTGTCTTTGGAATTACTATTAATCCATTTTCATCTACTTTAATCAATTCACTATTTTCGCTAAGTATTCCAGTAACATTCGTATCATCTTCTGAAATCGATGCGAAATCTGATACAGGATATGTATTAAAGTTATCGAAACAGTATTCAAACAGATTTGTTGTATCTGTGTACTCATCACTTGTTGTATCTTTCATTACAACACAAATGAGTGTCATTCCGTCTTTTTTAGCATAAGTAACAAGTGTTGCACCTGCTACTACTGTATAACCTGTCTTACCACCTAAACAATAATCATAAAGATATTTGTTAGTTTTATAGTAATGCAACATCTGATGATGGTTATTAAGTGGTGTTGGATCAGGATGCTTATTTGTTGGTGGAATTGTGTAGTTCTTTGTTCCTGCTATCTCTGCAAATTTTGGAATGGCATAAGCTGCTCTAGCAATCAATGCCATATCATGTGCAGTAGTGTAATGTTCATCATCAGGAAGACCATTCGTATTATTAAAATGTGTATTGGTACAACCAAGCTCTTTAGCTTTTTCATTCATCATATCAACAAATGAAGGAATATCTCCTGCCACATGCTCACCCAAAGCATAAGCACATTCATTTGCCGACTCGAGCATCATTCCGTACAATGTCTGCTCTACAGTCATTTCTTCGTTAACATCTCTGGCGATACTTGATGAACCAAGCTCCGTTCCATAAACTGCATCTGCTGAAAATGTGACTGTTTCATCTAAATCACAGTTTTCCAAAACAATTAGCGCAGTCATTATCTTTGTAATACTTGCAGGGAAATGAACTTCATCCATATTCTTAGAATACAGTATCGTTCCTGTTTCCTGTTCCATTACTATGGCTGATTCTGCAACTACATCTACACCACTCGGCCAGTAGTCTTCAGCCTCAACCGTTTTTGAATTTATTACAAGTAAACTATTTACTAGGCATGTCAATGCCAGCACTTTTGTTATTATCTTATTAATCTTCATATCCCACTTCCTTTACACTTTTTCTAGTATACAGTCTCCAATCTACTACTTGCAATACTAATATTCTAAATTTTATGTTATAATCAGCTTTGATTTTATTCTTGGAGGTAATTATGAGATTAAGAAATATACCTGGAGCTGACGAAGTTGTTGCAAACAGCCCATATTGCATAAATGAACCTATAAAGCTTAAAGGAAAATATAAATCAGAACTTTTTCATAACGACAATCCTATCTACATTGAAATAGGAATGGGCAAGGGCCAGTTTATTACGACTCTTGCAAAACAAAATCCTAATATTAATTATATTGGTATTGAAAGATACACAAGCGTTCTTTTAAGAGCTGTTCAAAAGGTTCAAGAAGAAGAGATTCCTAATCTTCGTTTTATTTGTTTTGACGCAGCTGATATACTTGATATTTTTGCTTGCAGAGAAATTGATAGAATCTATCTTAATTTTAGTGATCCATGGCCAAAGGACAGACATTCAAAGAGACGCCTTACTTCATCCACTTTCTTAAATAGATATAATTCTATTTTAGCTTCAGATGGTCATATTGAATTTAAGACTGATAACAGAGCTTTATTTGATTTTTCTGTTGAAGAAATTAACAATCATCCTTTATGGAAAATAGATGCTCTTACATATGACCTTCATAATGATTCCGTAATGAATGAAGGTAATGTAATGACTGAATACGAAGAAAAGTTTTCTAGCATAGGTAATCCTATTTGTAAGCTTATTGCTAGTAGATAAATAAAAACCCATTTGTTTGATGATAGCAAATGGGTTTTTATTTATAGTTTCTATATACAAAAAAACCGCCGAGAACTTCTCGACGGTAAGTGCGCGATCAGGGGTTCGAACCCTGGACACCCTGATTAAGAGTCAGGTGCTCTGCCAGCTGAGCTAATCGCGCATATTAAATTATTGCCTCAGCAACGAAAATAATTATATAACCTTATTAGATATTTTGCAAGTCTTTTTTTTATTTTTTTAATAATTAGAAAGATTTTTATAAAATTACCTGCCCCTAATCGAGGCAGGTAGGATTTTAAATATTTGCAAATAGCTTTTCTATTTCTTCAGGACTCATTACTCTGTTAGGATCTGTTAAGTCCACTCCAACATCTGGAATTACTATAGAATCATCCTTTTCTTCTTCAGGTTGTTCTGGGACTGGCTCTGGTTCAGGCTCTGGTTCTTCTACTGTTTCTCCTATCTCATCAAGCAATGTATCTAGAGATGCGCCTGGATCTGCTAAAGCTGGCTCGCTAGCTTCAGGAGCAACCTCTACTGTTTCTTCTACTACAGGTTCCTCAGCTACTGGCTCGCTAGGTGCTTCTTCTACAACAGGCTCTTCAATAACTGGTTCTGCTGGAACCTCTTCCACAGGACTCTCTTCTATTGTGGCCTCCTCTATTGGAGCCTCTTCAACTTGCGTTTCTTCTACAGGTATTTCTTCTACAGCTTCTATTTGAATATCTTCGACTGCTATTTCTTCAACTGGCTCCTGCACAGCTTCTTCAGCCACAGATTCTTCTAGTGAAATTTCTTCTGCAATTGGTTCTTCTAGTGATGCATCTCCACTATCAGACTCTTCTATCATTGAATCTAAATCTAATCCAACTTCATCTTCCGCTGCTGGTTCTTCTATTGCTATATCTAAATCTAATCCTAAATCTTCAACAGGAGCTTCTTCTACTGCTGCTTCAAATTCAGGTTCTGGTTCCATCTCTGGAACTGGCTCAGATATTTCTTCTTGTATTACTTCTTCTATTGTTGGCTCAGGAATTATTTCAGGTGTTGGTTCTAATACAGCTTCAGGCATTGGCATTGTAGGCTGTGGTGTAACTGGTGGCACCTGCATCTGCATAGGCTGTGATGCCATAACAGGAATTCCATTTTGTATCTTTCCTTCAATACTTGAAATTTGAGTTGTAAGTGCAGCTATCTTTTGCTGTAAATCAAGATTCGATTCTTTTAATAATGATTGCTGCTTCTCTATAATTTGAGAATTGTTGCTATCTAATTTTTCTTGAATATTAAATAGCTGATTTATCAACTCATCATTTGAGTTCATCAATGCATCTGTATTTTCTTTACTTCTAGAGATTGTTACCTTTGCCACAGCTTTTTGGGCATTGATAATATCTTCTGCTGGCAGAGAACTGTTTTCTTCGATTGCACGGAGTCTTTGCTCCATCTCATCAAAACTTTTCTTAATTACGAGATAAGACGCCTTTTGTGCATTATATATTTCCTCGTATTTTTCTTGCTCCATATCCTTTTGCTTCAAGGACATATCCATTAATGCACTGATAAGGAAAAATAGTGCAAAAATCATCAAAAGAATTCCAGCTGCCATTGCTATAAAATTACTTTTGTAGTTAATCATGACATAGAATTCCATGACTACCAACACAGAAAGTGCAATGCTAGCTAGAATAACTTGAACTTTGTCTTTGGCTATTTCTCTTTGAATTTTCTTAGCGTTCTCGTCCATTGTGCCCCCTACTATTATTTTCTTTCAAATAGAGATACCATATCCTGTGCAAAAGTAATAGGATACAGTTGAACCATAACTGAATCTACTACTGTACCAATTTTTAAATTAAATGTTATCTTTACAAAATCTATTTCTGGTGATTCAAATAACCTCTCAAATATCTTTACACTTTCTACATCAATGTTATCTGTCTTTGGTGGTGAAATATCTACTACTCTATCAAGTAACTGTGACATTGATGACGCAGCACTGCCCATCATTTGATTCATAGCTTCAGATACTGCTGACAACTGTAACTCCCCTATTTCGTCGGGGCCAGCTACACCTGGACCTCCCATCATCAAATCAGCAATAATCTTTACATCATCTTCTTTTAATATTAAAACATTACTTCCTGTTAAACCCTTTACATAATTAATATGTACAAGTACACACACATTATGATAATCGTCCAGAGATTCACTCTTTCTAATTAATTCAATTTTAGGTGTTGTAATATCAACTTTTAAATTATTTAAAAGAGCACTAAGAGAAGTTGCAGATGAACCCATGCTGATATTTGCGATTTCTCCTAATGTATCCTGCTGCTCTTTAGTAAGTGTTAATTCCGCCATAGCCTTTTCCTCCTTTGATTGCTTTCTCCCTTTTTGAAATAACCTAAAGAAGTGCTTGTTACATTCTAATCATTGTCAAATAACTATTAATTAGATTATACAATATTTGCAATTTTTAGACTACTTATCACATTAATTTATTGTAACCTAATATTGCGAAATATCTGTGGACAAAATGTAATTTTTCGAGGTAAAAAAATAGAGCCGACCTAAATCGACTCTAATAATTCATTATTAATGTTCCCTGGGGGAATCGAACCCTCAACTAGTGCTTAGGAGGCGCTTGTTATATCCATTTAACTAAGGGAACATAAGCAACTATTTGATTGTAATCTAATGAATAGAAAAAATCAAGAATAGTGCCATTATATTAATCAAATTCTACAGTTCCCTGTAACCAAATTGTTCCTTTAAAACGTCTACCTACAATTGGTTCACCCAGCAAATTCTTTTTATTGATACAAACCTCTAATACGACATCATTACTTTCAACAACTAATAAATACATTTCTTCCATCGTAAGATGATTCACAACAGATTTTACATCTAGTATGTCACCCATGATTTCGTATTTATCATTTTCAATACCGTAAGGCATGAAAAAGCTTGTTACAACACTTAAAATATCTTCTCTCGCAACGCGTCTTGAAATTCGCTGATAAAGATCAATCTCATCCATTGTAAGACTCTCAAGAGCTTCTTCATTACCTTCTCTAGCCTGTTCAACTAAATCAATTCTTTTTTTATTATTCATTTTTTCCTTTATACGACTTTTTTCATCATCGTACAAAGGAAGAATAATTTTGCCTTCAACAGAAAGAGCCGCTAATCTAATAACTTTTGCGTTACCCTTTTTTACTGTTATATTCTTACGTAAGTACTCTCCCATGTTTTGCAATTGGAAGATAAGATTCACACCAAGTCTAATTTCATCAACCATAACCTGGTAGTTTTCTTTATCTGATTGTTTTATCACATCTACATCATTTGTAATTGAAATAGATTCTGCAAAAAATGTTGGATAATAATAATCTAAAATAAATTCATCATTATAATTGTATATGCCTCGAAGAACCATACCAACATTGTCGGCCACCATATATCTAAGCTCAACAAATTGATTTCCTTCTAAATCTATTGCAGATTCCTGATAGTCAGGTCTCAATATAATCTCTTGAAGGAGACTTTCCATTTCTTCTTTATTTATTTTACTAAAACCTATTGCCGGTAAAAATTTATGCATTACATACCATCCGTGATTAATTTAAAGCCTGCTGAAGAGCCTGCTCCTCTTCTTCTGCAAGCTGGATTATAGAATTTCCATCTATAATTTCCTTAACATAAGTATAACATCCTTCTCGCGAATGCATAGCATTAATTATGTATCCATTATTCTTTTCATTTAACATACAAAGTGAAAAGCTAAGCTTACCACCCATCTCGTTAAATGCGTCATACTTAACAAGACCAATTTTTTGGAAACAATCTTTCATATTCTTGAAGATTGCATCTATATTTCTTTCATTACTAGCATTTGCTTCAATAAGCTCATCAACCTGCTCTAATCTGTATACGAGTGTATCCTCTAAAGACTTAGCATCGTTTCCCTGCATGAAAATCTTGTATCTCTTTTTTAATTTACTCATTTGAACAATGAATACAATTAATAAGATCATCATAATTAGAACTAGCGCTGTGAGTCCGATAACAATATAGTCTGTACTAATTCCTAAATAACGTTCAATCATTATAATATCTCCATTCGAACATATGTTTTATTTTATAGATTCAAGCAAATCAACGATTCTATTTAATTCATCCTGAGAATAGTACTCAATTTCAAGCTTGCCTGATTTGTTATCCTTAGCATTGATAAATACTTTTGTTCCAAGAACACCCTTAAGCTTCTCCTGTGTATCCTGATAAACTGCTACAAGCTGAGGATCAATTCCTACCTTTGACTTTTTATCAGAAGATTTTTCATTGATAAGCTTTTTAACTTCACGTTCAACATCACGAACAGACATCTTTTCATCAAAAGCTCTCTCAGCAAACTCATACTGCTTATCTAAATCTGTAATTGCAAGCATTGCTCTGGCATGACCAGTTGTAAGCTTATCATCAACAATCATATCCTGAACTCGCTTATCTAGTTTTAATAAACGAAGTGCATTTGTAATTGTAGTTCTGCTCTTTGATACTCTTTCAGCAACTTCATCCTGCTTTAGCTTAAACTCATCAATAAGTCTTGCGAAAGCCATTGCTTCCTCAATTGGATTTAACTGTTCACGCTGAATATTATCAATAAGAGAAATCTCAACGAACTCCTGCTCGCTAAGATTCATAATAATTACTGGTACCTCTTTGAAGCCTGCAATTCTTGCAGCTCTCCAACGACGCTCACCACCAATTATTTCATAATACTTTTGACGATCCTGAACGATAATTGGATTAACGATTCCATGAATCTTAATATTATCTGCTAACTCCTGTAGCTTATCTTCATCAAAATTCTTTCTAGGCTGAAGCTTATTAGGCTCTACTTTATCAATATCAACCTTAACTGGTGAACCATGCTGTTCCGGATTAACAGCAACAACACCCTCATTCTTATTTACAATAAGAGAATCTAATCCCTTACCTAATCCTCCCTTTTTTGCAGCCATTTATTATATATCCTTTCTTCCAATAATTTCTTTTGCAAGATTGCGATAGCTTTCTGCTCCAGTAGACTTTGAATCATAAAGATTGATTGGAAGTCCGTGAGAAGGAGCTTCGGCAAGTCTTACATTTCTAGGAATAATTGTCTGGTAAACTGTTGTATTTAAATTATTCTTTACAGTATCAACTACATCTGAAGAAAGATTTGTTCTTGCATCATACATAGTAAACACTACTCCATCAATCTTAAGTTTAGAATTAAGTCTCTGCTGAACAAGATCAATTGTATGAATCAACTGGCTAATACCTTCCAACGCATAGTACTCACACTGGATTGGTACTAATACAGAATCTGCTGTTGTCATTGCGTTGATTGTTAACATATTTAATGAAGGAGGACAATCAATAATTACATAATCGAAATCATCCTTTACGTAATCTACAGCATTTCTAAGAATATATTCCTTTTCATTAATTCCAAGAAGTTCAATTTCAGCACCAGCTAAATCTACATTCGATGGAATAATTGTAAGGTTTGGAATATTTTCTACACTATACATACATTCCTTGATACTACACTGATCAAGAACTAAATCGTAAACTGTGTTTTCACATTCATCTTTGTCTAAACCAAGTCCACTAGTTGCATTTCCCTGTGGATCAGTATCGATAACTAATACCTTCTTTCCTGCTTCAGCAAGACATGCTGAAAGATTAATACTTGTAGTAGTTTTACCAACTCCACCCTTCTGGTTGGCAATTGCAATTACTCTTTTCATTTATTGTCTCCCTCTTTATGTAATATTATTTTATTCAACTTTTAGATTATATCATTCTATATTTTTCAATTCTACCAAGAAATTCTGTTTGATTTAGCATATATCTTTCTTGATATTACTAGATATTGTTATGATTTATATTAATTATTAATGTTTCACGTGAAACATTATTTCTTTAAAACAGCAACATATAGAAGTTGATTTATAAATCCAAATACTATATTTTGTGTTTCGGATGGGCTAAATACAAAAATGTTTCACGTGAAACATCACTATATTTAGGTTAGTAATAATTATAATTACTATTTAAAGTAAAGAAATCAGTTTTTCTAACTCAAGTTTTGCTCTATAAGGATCTAAAACAACAAAATCTTTTATTAATAAAAGAGAATCTTTTAAAGATTTTGTAGAATCGGAATCATTATTTACATCATCATTCACAAAATTTTGTTTTTTAGAAGGACGATTAATAACTGCAGTATTACTTAACAATGCATTTATCTCTACTATTCTTGCATCGAAAAATCTCATTTGTTGTAGCTTATCATTCATCTCACTATTAAGATTTTCTAAGCTAAGTCTAATCTCAGCAGCTTTTTCATTATTTTTTGCATTAATATCTCTAGGAGTAAATTCTTTAAAATAAGACTCATTAGATTCTTCTAATAAAGATAAGAACTTACTCTCTTCTTTAATTTTTGTTTCAAGTAAGTCTATATCTTCTTTAAGTTGAATTCTATCAGAATTTAATTCTTCTTGATATTTTTTTAAGAAATCATTAATCATAAAATCTCCAATACATTAATTGTTTCATATGAAACATAATAATTATTTAAGTGGCTCCTTACTTGGAGTTCCAGCTTTTCTAGGATATACTTTTGGCGTAGATTTAATCTTGTTGATTATAAGAAATGATCTACTAATATCTGTCTCAGGTAAAGTAAATAATATAGGCTTTTTCAACTTTCCACCTAATTTAGTAATAGCTGAACCTGACTGATTAATCTCTTCTGTAATATCACCAGACTTAAAACTAATAAAATATCCTTCTAGTCTTACTAATGGTAAGCAGTACTCTGATAAAGTAGATATATTTGCTACTGCACGTGAAACAACTAAATCAAAACTTTCTCTAAAGATTTTATTTCTACCAGCCTCTTCTGCCCTAGCATGAACAAGCTCAACATTTTTTAATCCTAAAGTATCTACTACTTCTTGTAAAAACTTTATACGTTTATTAAGTGAATCAATTAAAGTAAATTTTAAATTTGGATAAGCTATAGCCATAGGTATTCCTGGAAAGCCTGCACCTGTTCCTAAATCACAAACTGTCTTAACATCTTCAGGTAACACAGTACATATAGATAAACTATCTGCAAAATGTTTTACTATTACTTCATCAAAATCTGTGATAGCTGTAAGATTCATTACCTTATTTTTTTCAATTAATAATTCATAATACTTATCAAGTTGATTTATCTTCTCTTCAGATAAATCAAAATTCCACTTTGATAATGTATTAATTAAATAAGAATAATCTCTATTCATAATACTCCTAAAAAATCAGTGTGTTTTAAGGGTACTTCTATATATCCTAAAAACGATCATTATTTTTTCTTTTTATAGGTTTCTAAGTATACTAACAACACAGAAATATCTGCTGGGCTAACACCAGAAATTCTAGATGCTTGTCCAATATTTGCTGGACGCAATTTTGTAAGCTTCTGTCGTGCTTCTATTCTTAGACTAGATACATCATCATAATCAAGATCTTCCGGAATTAATTTTAGTTCAAGTTTTTTAAATTGTTTTACTTGCTTTTCTTGACGAGTAAGATATCCCTCATACTTAATATAGATATTAACTTCTTCTCTAACTTCAGCAGAAAGCTCTGGTCTATCTGGATCAATAGGAGCAAGTTTATCATAATCAAGTTCTGGTCTTCTAATTAAATCTACTAACTTAATTCCATTAGAAAGAGGTATACTTCCATAAGACTCTAAAAGTGCTTGAACTTCTTTTCTTGCACCTATATTAATTTCTTTTACTCTAGCAACCTCTTCGTTGATCAAACGCTCCTTTTCTACAACATGATCATAGCGTTCTTTTGAAAGAAGTCCAACCTCGTAACCGATTTTAGAGAGGCGAATATCTGCATTATCCTGTCTAAGTAATAGCCTATACTCTGCTCTTGAAGTCATCATACGATAAGGTTCTTTTGTTTCTTTTGTAACAAGATCATCTATAAGAACACCAATATAAGAATTTGATCTATCAAGAATCATTGGCTCCCTATTTTGTAATTTTAGAGCAGCATTAATGCCTGCAACTATACCCTGAGCTGCAGCCTCTTCATAACCACTACTTCCATTAAATTGACCCGCAGCAAAAAGACCATCAATATTTTTAAATTCTAATGATGCTTTTAGTTGAGTCGCGTTTATACAATCGTACTCTATCGCATATGCGTTACGAACAATTTTACAATTTTCTAATCCAGGGACAGTATGATACATAGCATACTGAACATCCTCTGGCATTGAAGAACTCATACCACCAATATACATTTCATTAGTATTTAGTCCTTCAGGTTCAACAAATAATTGATGTCTATTTTTATCTGAAAATCTAACAACCTTATCTTCTATACTAGGACAGTATCTTGGACCTGTTCCTTCAATAACTCCAGAATACATAGGTGATCTATCCAGATTAGCTCTAATTATTTCATGTGTCTTTTCATTTGTATAAGTAAGATAACATGGAACCTGCTCAATCTGAACATCATCAGGATTAGTGCTAAATGAAAAAGGAACAACTGGAGTGTCTCCTAACTGGATTTCCATCTTAGAATAATCAATAGAACGACTATCAATTCTTGCAGGAGTACCAGTTTTAAAGCGGTTCATTTCTACATTATTAGCAGTTAATGAAGATGTTAGGTGGTTTGCAGCCTTTAAACCGTTAGGACCTGTATGTTCAATAACATCTCCATACAAACATCTAGCTCTAAGATATGTTCCTGTACAGATAATTACTGCTTTTGAATGGTAAATAGCTCCAGATAAAGTTTTAACTCCACAAACCTTTCCATCATTAACTATTAACTCAGTAACTTCTGCCTGACGAAGTGTAAGATTATCTGTATCTTGCATAGTTTTTCTCATTCTAAGAGAATATGCAGATTTATCAGCCTGAGCTCTTAAAGAATGAACTGCTGGTCCTTTAGATGAATTAAGCATCTTTGATTGAATAAATGTATGATCAATATTGATACCCATCTGGCCACCAAGAGCATCTAACTCTCTAACTAAATGGCCTTTAGAACTACCACCAATATTAGGATTACATGGCATTAAAGCAACTGAATCCATACTAACAGTAAAACAAATTGTATTCTGACCCATACGAGCTGAAGCTAATGCAGCTTCACATCCAGCATGACCAGCACCTATAACAACAACGTCATAGGTCTCTTCTACTACAGACATATATAACTCCTTAAAAATAAATATATAATAACAAAATAAAAATTTCTTTTGTTACTGATATCAACAAACCTTCGCAAAGCTTGATTTATTATTTTCCCATACAAAATTCTGAGAAGATTTTATTAGCTAAATCATCATCGATTGTTTCACCAGTAATCTCACCTAAATAATTATAGGCATCCATTAAATCAATAGAAAAGAAATCTTCTGGCATCATATTTTCAATACTAACTAAAACATTATTCAAACTATTTTTAGCATTAGTTAAACAAGCCGCTTGTCTTGAATTAGTAATATATAATGTATCATCAGAATGTACATCTCCACTGAAAAACATATCAGTAATAGTACTCTCTAATTTTTTCAAACCATCTAAACTAACAGATGAAAAAGAAATAACATTTTTATTATATTTTTTGTATACATCTTCCTCGCTAATTACAGATACGAGGTCAGATTTATTAAGTAATATTATCACCTTTTTATCCATAATTTTATTAATTATGAACTCATCATCACTATCTATAGGTCTAGATGAATCTAACACAAACAAAATCAAATCTGCATCATCAATAGAATCAATAGCTTTATCGACACCAATCTTCTCAACAATATCATCTGTTTGTCTGATACCTGCAGTATCAATAATATTTAATGAAATACCATTTATTGTAATCTGCTCTTCCAAAGTGTCTCGAGTTGTTCCAGGAATATCTGTAACAATTGCTCTCTCTCTTCTAGATAAAGTATTCAATAAAGAAGATTTACCAGCATTAGGTTTACCTAGAATTAAAGTATTAATTCCTTCTTTTAAAATATGACCAGAATTAAATGAATTAATCAAATCATCAATTGATGAAATCATTTCATTAACTTTTTTATCTAACTCATTTGGATATCCTGTTAAATCATAATGTTCAGGATCATCTAAAGCTGATTCAATATAAGCAGTCTCATATAAAATCTTATCTCTTAGATTAACAATAATTTTATTCAAAGAACCAGAAAGCTGCTTAATAGAATTTTTCATTGAAAGCTCTGAATTAGAAGAAATCAAATCCATAATAGATTCTGCTTCTGATAAATCTATTCTTCCATTTAAAAAAGCTCTCTTAGTGAACTCTCCTGGTTCTGCAATTCTAGCACCAGCATTAACAAGTAATGATAGAACTTTCTTTAAAACTAAAATTCCACCATGACAATCTATTTCAATAACATCTTCAGTAGTATAACTACGAGGTGCTTTCATTATCATAACTAATACTTCATCAACAATATTTTCATTATCATAAATATGTCCATATTGAATTGTATGAGTATCGCAATCTACTAACTTATTCTTTCCACGAAAAATAGAATCAACTATAGAAATTGATTTTTCTCCACTGACACGAATAATTCCAATGCCAGAACTATTTAAAGATGTAGCAATAGCACAAATAGTATCTGAATGATTCATAATAATGCTCCATAAAAATTATTCATTTTATAAAATATACAACATTATTGAACATTTTATAAAAAGAATAAAAAGGGTTAGCCTATAGACTAACCCCTTAATTATTATTTCTTAAGAGTAATAACTACATAACGATATGGCTCTTCACCTTCAGAATGAGTAGTAACATTATTATCATTTTGAAGTGCTGAATGAATAATGCGTCTCTCATAAGGATTCATTGCCTCAAGAGTAACAGCCTTCTTTGTTCTCTTAACTTTGCTAGCCATGTTCTTAGCTAAATTTTCAAGTGTCTCTTTTCTACGACGTCTATAATCTTCTGTATCAATCTTAACTCTTGTATAATTTTCTGCTGAACGATTAACTGCAAGATTTGTAAGATACTGTAAAGAATCTAATGTCTGTCCACGCTTTCCAATTAAAACTCCCATTTCAGGACCAGCTAAATCAATTGAAAGTGTCTTATCAGCTTCTTCATATTCCATAGAAATATTTACTTCAAGCTGCATTGCTTCAAATACACCCTTTAAAAATTCATTAGCAACATCCTTTGGGTCTTCTTCAGTAGAAATAACAACTTTAATAACAGCATCTTTTGAACCAAGTCCAAGAAAACCAGCACTGCCCTCTTCTAAAACTTCGTACTTAATCTGATCAGAAGTTACACCTAATGAAACAGTGGCATTAGTAAGTGCATCTTCTACGCTTTTACCAGTAAACTCTTTATATTCCATTGGTATCTGCCCCCTATTTATTATTTTTTTCATTAAATTCTTTTACAAGATTAGCCTTTGCTGCAAGAGAATTTGAACTTGCCTTTGATCTTAATTCATCAGCTGCCTTTAAAGCATCTTCGTTATCTTTTACAAGATTAGCTTTGTCAGACATTGAAGACTTAGTAGACATACGAGCTGCTTCATAAATCTGAGCCTGACGAATTCCTCTCTTCTCAGCCTTTGCTGCAGCCTTATCTTTATTCTTCTCAATAATACTTTCAAGATCAATCTTTTCAAAATGCTTATTTAAGAAATACTGCTGAACAATACGAACAACAGCACCAGCAATCCAGTAAAGACCGAGACCAACTGGAACAGTGAAGCAGATGAAAAGTGACATAAGTGGCATCATAAGATTCATAGTCTTCATCTGGGCAGCCATCTGTTCTGACTGACCTTCAGTAGCCTGTGGAGTAAGCTTAATATTTGCCATCTGTGTCAAATATGAAATAACAGGAATGAGTAATGCACAAATAATTACTGCAAAGTTCTTTGATTCTGAAGACCATCCAGCCTTAATAAGGTTAAGTGGAGTATCTGAAATATTAAGAACAAAAAGATAATTAATCTTTTCAAGCTTTGCAATAACTGAATCAATTGATGATGTTAAATCAGGAAAAGCACTTGTAACTGCATCCCAACCAGAAGTTGGTAACTTATAAAGAACATCAACAATAAAATTAGAAACAACATCTGAATCAGCTGCTCCAAAATCAGGAGTTGTCTGTAATCTGAGATTAGCTCCATCATAGATACTCTGCATCTTATCAGCATATCCATCAGTTGCAATAATTCCGCTAACTAATCCACCAAATACATTTTTAACAGATGTGATATAAGCAGGTACATTATAGAAAACTCTATAAAGTGCAAAAAGAATAGGCATTTGAATAAGCATGTATCCACATGAACCTGTCATGGAAATACCATATTTATCGTAGAGTGCCTGAGTCTCCATCTGCTGCTTTTGCATACTATCCTGATCTTTAGCACCTTTGTACTTATCCTGAATAGCCTTTAATTCTGGCTGCATCTTACGAGTAAGAACAGCAAACTTTTGCTGCTTATATGTAAGAGGAAACATACATAAGTAAATAAAGACAGTAAAAATAAAAATTGTAAGAGCTATATTCTCGATGCCAATATTAGCAAGAAGAACATAAATCCTATCCATAATCCATCCAAGTAATTTAGCAATTGGTCCAAGGATAGATCCACCGTAAGCGGTAAGTAATAAATCGCTCAATGTAAAACCTCCAGTTACTTATGGAACCGGATCATATCCACCATGAGAAAAAGGATTACACCTTAAAACTCTCCAAAAAGCAAGACAACCGCCCTTTATTGCTCCATACTTTTCAACAGCTTGTAAACCATATACTGAACAAGTAGGACAATATGGACATTTGGTCGACTTCATTGGAGATAAATATTTTTGATAAAACTTAATTAAAAATATAAAAAGCTTCTTCAACATAATAGAAACATCGATTCCAATTATTTACGAGTTACTTTGTGAAGATTTGCAAGATGAAGTAAAGATTTTTGAATTTCACCGAATGTAGCAGATGCTGCAGCTTCTCTTACAACGACTACAATGTCCAAACCACTATTGAACATCTCTTCATTTAGTCTATAGCTTTCGCGTATCAGTCTCGTCAAATGATGCCTAACAATTGAATTTCCAACCTTTTTACTAACAGAAATTCCAAGTCGATTTCGATCTGAATTATTATGGTAAATATACATAACAAGCTGCTTATTAGCTTTGGATACACCTCTTCTGTATACAGTTGTGAAGTCTTTATTCTTTTTTAGAGATTCACTAAATTCCATAACAATTATTTTCCTTTAAATAGAAAGAAAGACCACATGGTCTGTGGCCTAAGCTGATAATTTCTTTCTTCCTTTTGCACGTCTTGCAGCAAGAACCTTACGTCCACCTGCTGTGCTCATTCTAGATCTAAATCCATGAACTTTGGATCTCTGTCTCTTTTTTGGTTGATATGTCATCTTCATAATATATCCACCTCCTCTTTATGAGAAAACATCAGTTGAAATTATAAAGGCAAAAGCCCATAAAGTCAATAAAAATTAAAGGAAAATAAGTTGGAATACATTGTGGATAACTATAAAACACAATATCTAAAGTGATTAAATCAGGATTAATACAAAATATAGTGGAAATCTTCGAAAAAAAATTTCAATCTTATCTACAGCCTGTGGAAAACTATGTGGATAATTATAAAAAAATAAATATTTATCCACATAAAAAGACGAAAATATATTAAAATAAAAGAAAAATATGTGGAAAACTCTAATTATTGATTGTGGATAAATAACAAAACTAATTTTAAAGGCCCAAATTCAAAAAATAAGCCATTTTATTAATCAAACAATCCCCTACACCTTTTTACAGTAAATATTGATTATACGGGCTTTTTAGTTTAGAATAGATAATAGTTTAGAATGTGGATAAAAGGGAAAGTATATGGAAGAACTTGTTAAAAAATGGGACGAAGTCCTGGATTATCTTAAAATTGAGTATAGCATCTCTGATGTTTCTTATAATTCTTGGTTAAAACCTCTCGAATTATTTCAAGTAGAAGATAACAAATTATATATCACTTACAACGGCGATCAAAATAATATGACAATCGGTTATATTACAAGAAAGTACGCCACTCCAATAAAAGTAACAATTGAAGAAATAACTGGAATTCATTACGAAGAAATAATCTTCATCACTCAAGACAATGCAAATCAAATCAAAAAAGAAAAAAATATAAATCTCAATATTAATATGGAAGAAACACAACCATTTGAAGAAAAAAGAATGGGTAACTCTTCCATCAATCCAAAGTTTACTTTTGAAAATTTTGTCGTAGGTAGAAATAATAGATTTGCTCAGACTGCTGCTCTTGCGGTAGCGGAATCACCTGGAGAATTTTACAATCCTCTCTATATATATGGTGGCCCTGGTCTTGGTAAAACTCATTTGATGCAGGCTATTGGAAACTACATCGAAGATCAAAATCCTAATACTCATATCTTATATGTAACTTCGGAAGAATTTACTAATGAAGTAATTGAAAACATGAGAACTAATAATAATGCTACAGCAATGCAGCGTTTCAGAGATAAATACAGAACTGTAGATGTTCTCATGGTAGATGATATTCAGTTTATTATAGGAAAAGAAGCAACACAGGAAGAATTTTTCCATACATTTAATGCATTACATGCAATGGGAAAACAGATTGTAATATCTTCTGATAAACCACCAAAAGATATGGAAACATTAGACGATCGTTTCAAATCAAGATTCGATATGGGTCTTATGGCAGATATAGGATATCCAGATTATGAAACTCGTATGGCTATCCTTAATAAAAAAATTGAAGAGAAAAACTTCAATTTAGATGAATCAATTAGAAAATATATTGCAGAAAATATTCAATCAAATATTAGAGAAATCGAAGGAGCTTTAAATAAACTCATAGCTTTTTCTCGATTGGAAAAGATTGATATAACAATGGATATAGCTGAAAGAGAATTACAGAATTTTATTTCTCCAAATATATCTAGAGAAATAACTCCGCAGTTAATAATAGAAGTTGTAGCAGAACATTTTAATATTACAGTAGATCAAATGGCATCAAAAAATAGATCAAGCTCAGTAGTTAGACCTAGACAAATTGCCATGTATTTATGTAATACAATGACAGATTCTTCACTTCAAGCTATTGGATTACTTCTTGGTGGTCGTGATCATTCAACAATCATCCATGGAGCTAATAAAATAGAAGAAGAAATAGATAAAGATGAAAATACAAAGAATCTAGTTGAAACAATTAAGAAAAAGATTAATCCAAATTAATGTGTAAAACTTGTTGATAAGTATGATAATAACTTGTTAGTTTCATGTTTATAGAATGTAGACAATTAATTAATTCAAAAAATTATCATTTTTTATTCACAAATTATCCATAGTTTATCAATAATTAATTCACATATTTTTTTGATTTAACTTTTTATGTTTTACGTATAAATAAAGGCGTTTCACAGTTATATACAAATCAACAACCTATAAGAATAGTACTTAGAATATAAATTATATTTTTTATGTTTAAGAAAGGGAGCGAATCAAATGAAAATTACTTGTCAAAAAGCTGACCTTGTCAAAGGAGTTAATATTGTATCGAAAGCAGTTCCTACCAGAACCACTATGGCAATACTTGAATGTATTCTTATTGATGCATCTTCTGGTGAAATAAAACTCACTGCTAACGATATGGAAATAGGAATTGAAACAATCATAAATGGAAATATAGAAGAAAGAGGAATCATTGCTCTTGATGCAAAGACTTTCTCTGATATAGTTAGAATGCTTCCTGATAACGAAGTTACTATCAGTACAGATGCTTCTTTCTTAACATACATTACATGTGAAGATGCTGAATACAAAATTGTAGGAAAATCTGGAGAAGATTTTTCTTATATTCCTGTTATTCAAAGAAATCAGCCAATCATCATTTCTCAGCTTACTCTTAAAGATATCATTAGACAGACAATTTTCTCAGTTGCTGATAATGAAAACAATAAGCTTATGACTGGTGAATTAATTGAAATCAAAGATAATAAGCTTAAAGTTGTAGCTCTTGATGGTCATAGAGTATCAATTAGAAATGTAGATCTTAAGAATCCAGCAAATGATGTAAAGGTAATTGTTCCTAAAAAGACATTAAACGAAATTACTAAGATTATCGATGGCGGCATTGATGATGAAGTAAGCATCTATGTTACTGATAATCATATTATTTTCGAATACGATAAGACTACAGTTGTTTCAAGAATCATTGAAGGTGAGTTTTTCAAGATAGAACAAATGCTTTCTGCAGATTACGAAACAAAAATTAAAATTAATAAGAGAAAATTCTTTGATTGCGTAAATGGTGCTACTCCATTCATTATCGAAGTAGATAAAAAACCAATTATTGTTAATGCAGTTGATAATTCTATGTCACTATCATTCTCTTCTGTTAAGGGTTCTATGAACAGAACAGTTGATATTGTAAAAGAAGGTAAGGACATAATGATTGGATTCAATCCAAAATTTGTATTAGATGCACTTAAAGTAATTGATGATGAAGAAATCAATCTTTATATGTTAAATGCAAAGAGCCCATGCTTTATCAAAGATGATGCAGGTTCATACACATATATTGTTCTTCCTGTTAATTTCAATAATCCAGGAGCAAACTAATGGAAAAAATACAAATTAGAGATGAATTTATAAAACTTGGTCAACTACTTAAGTTAGCTAACTTAGTTGAATCAGGTGCAATGGCAAAAGAAGTTATAGAGGATGGATTAGTTAAATACAATGGTGAAGTTGAAACTCGCCGTGGTAAAAAAATCTATCCTGGTGATGTTGTTGAATTTAATGGAGAAAGCGTAACAGTTACTAATGATAATTAAATCCATTGAGCTTGAAAACTTTAGAAACTATGATTCATTATCAATTAATTTTGATGAACATACTACTATCCTTTTCGGTGATAATGCTCAGGGTAAAACAAATATCTTAGAATCAGCTTATATTTCAGGTACTACAAAGTCGCATAAAGGTAGTCGTGATAAAGAAATAATTAAATTTGATAAAAATGAAAGTCATATCAAAACAATTATTTCAAAAAATGATAGAGACTATCAGATAGATATTCATCTTAGAAAAAATAAATCTAAGGGAATTGCTATTAACAGGGTACCAATAAAAAAGGCTGCAGATTTATTTGGTCTTATAAATATTATTTTCTTCTCACCAGAGGATTTGAATATTATAAAAAATGGTCCTTCTGAGAGAAGAAAATTTATGGATGCTGAATTATGTCAGATTGATAAAATATATCTTTCAGATCTTACAAACTACAATAAAGCCTTAAATCAAAGAAATGCTTTGTTAAAAGAAATGGTTTATAAGCCAGAATTGAAAGAAACATTACCAATTTGGGATGAGCAGCTTATTAATTATGGCAAAAAAATAATCAATAGACGTCAGCAATTTATAAATGATATCAATATCATAGTTAAAGATATTCATTCAAAAATCACATCTAACAAAGAAGATATAAATGTTAGTTATGATCCAAATATAGAAGATATCTTTTTCTTAGACGAATTAGTTAAGAATAAAGAAAAAGATATAAGATTCTGTCAAACATCAGTAGGCCCACATAGAGATGACATAAAAATAACAGTTGATGGAATAGATATTAGAAAGTTTGGAAGTCAGGGACAACAACGTACTTGTGCCCTATCTCTAAAGCTTTCTGAAATTAAACTAGTTGAAAATACGATTAATGACAAACCTATTTTACTTTTAGATGATGTTTTATCTGAGTTAGATAAAAATCGTCAAAGTGATTTATTAGATAATTTACTTGATACACAAACTATTATTACGTGTACTGGATTAGATGAATTTGTAAAAAACAGATTTCAGCTTAATACAGTATACAAGGTTAAAGATGGCTCTATAGAATTAATTACGGAGGAACTAAATGGCAGCAGAAATTAATCAGGAATACGGTGCAGACCAAATACAGATTCTAGAAGGACTAGAAGCAGTTAGAAAAAGACCTGGTATGTATATTGGTTCTACATCTGAAAGAGGTCTTCATCATTTAGTTTATGAGATAGTTGATAATGCTGTAGATGAAGCATTGGCAGGATTTTGTAAGCATATTCAAGTTACAATTAATCCTGATAATTCAATTACAGTAATCGATGATGGACGTGGTATTCCAACAGGTATCAATCATAAAGCTGGTATTCCAGCTGTTGAAGTTGTATTTACCGTGTTACACGCTGGTGGAAAATTTGGTGGTGGCGGATACAAGGTATCTGGTGGTCTTCATGGTGTAGGTGCTTCTGTTGTTAATGCCCTCTCAAATTGGGTAGAAGTTGAAATTAAACGTGAAGGAAAAATCTTTAAGCAGAGATATGAGCGTGGAAAAACAATGTATCCTCTTAAAGAAATTGGAACATGCAATCCAAAAGAAACTGGAACAAAAGTAACATTCCTTCCTGATGATACAATTTTTGAAACAACAATATTTGATTATAAGACACTAAAAGTAAGACTTCGTGAGACTGCATTTCTTACAAAAGGTCTTCGTATCACTCTTTCAGATACAAGAAATGAAGAAGTGAAGGAAGAAAGCTTCCACTACGAGGGTGGAATTAAAGAATTTGTTCAATACATCAATCGTGGAAATAAGCCACTTTATGAAGATGTTATTTACTGTGAAGGTACAAGAGATAATATCTATGTCGAAGTTGCAATGCAGCATAATGATGGATATCAGGATCAGGCTTACAGTTATGTAAATAATATTGTTACACCTGAAGGTGGTACACATCTTACTGGTTTTAGAGGTGCTCTTACAAAAGTATTTAATAAATATGCTAGAGACAACAAGATTTTAAAGGATAATGATCCTCAGCTTGAGGGTGATGATATTCGTGAGGGATTGGCTGCAATCATATCAATCAAAATCGAAGAACCACAGTTTGAAGGACAAACAAAGCAAAAGCTTGGAAATTCAGAAGCTAGAGGTGCTGTAGATTCAATTGTTACAGAGCAGTTGACATGGTTCCTTGAGCAAAATCCTGCTACCGCAAAGCTTATTTGTGAAAAATCTCTTCAGGCACAAAGAGCTAGAGAAGCAGCTAGAAAGGCTAGAGATTTAAGCCGTAGAAAGACTCCACTTGAAGGAATGTCACTACCTGGTAAGCTTGCAGACTGTTCAGACAAAGATCCAAGAAATTGCGAAATCTTTATCGTTGAGGGAGATTCCGCTGGTGGTTCAGCTAAAACAGCTAGAAGCCGTGCAACTCAGGCTATTCTTCCACTTCGTGGAAAAATCCTTAACGTAGAAAAAGCTAGAGAAGATAGAATTTATGGTAATGCAGAAATCCAGGCTATGATTACTGCATTCGGAACAGGTATACATGAGAATTTTGATATATCAAAGCTTCGTTATCACAAAATCATCATTATGACTGATGCCGATGTTGATGGAGCTCATATTGCTACTCTCATGCTTACATTCCTTTATAGATTTATGCCAGAGCTTATTAAACAGGGATATGTATATCTTGCTACCCCACCACTTTATAAGCTAGAAAAAAACAAAAAGGTTTGGTATGCATATTCTGATGAAGAATTAAATAATATTCTTACTGAGGTTGGTCGTGATGGAAATAACAAAATTCAGCGATATAAAGGTCTTGGTGAGATGGATGCTGAGCAGCTTTGGGAGACAACTATGGATCCTGAAAAGCGTATCTTAAAGAGAGTTGTTATTGATGATGAAGATGTTTCAGAGATTAACGTTACATTCTCAACACTTATGGGTGATAATGTAGAGCCTAGACGTGAATTCATCGAAGCAAATGCAAAATATGTACAAAACCTTGATATATAAGATTTCTTAAAAATTTTTCGGGCAAAGCCCGTAGAAAGAAAAAGGAAAAATATGGACGACAAAATATTTGATAACATTCATGATGTTGACCTGAAAGCAACAATGGAAAACTCTTATATCGATTATGCCATGAGTGTAATTGCCTCACGTGCTCTTCCAGATGTAAGAGATGGTCTCAAACCTGTTCAGCGTAGAGTTCTTTTCTCTATGATCGAACTTAATAATGGTCCTGACAAGCCACACAGAAAATGTGCTCGTATTGTTGGTGATACAATGGGTAAATATCATCCACATGGTGATAGCTCTATTTATGGAGCACTTGTCAACATGGCGCAGGAATGGAACACACGTTATCCACTAGTTGATGGACATGGTAACTTTGGTTCTGTGGATGGCGATGGCGCCGCTGCCATGCGATACACAGAAGCACGTCTTTCTAAGATATCCATGACAATGTTCGGTATCAATTACAAGGATGATAAATTCACACTTGGTAAAGATATCGACATGGATGGCGTTGACTTCATGCCTAACTTTGACGAGACTGAAAAAGAACCTACTGTTCTTCCAGCTCGTTATCCTAACCTGCTTGTAAATGGTACCACTGGTATTGCTGTAGGTATGGCTACTAATATCCCACCACATAATCTTCGTGAAATTATTGGTGCTGTTAATAAGATTATTGATAATCAAATTGAGGAAAACAGAGATACTGAAATCGATGAAATACTTGAGATTGTAAAAGGTCCTGATTTTCCTACAGGTGGCGTAATTCTAGGAAAAGCCGGAATCGAAGAGGCATACCGTACAGGTAAGGCTAAAATTAGAGTTCGTGCTGTTTCAGAAATTGAGCCTATGGACAATGGTAAAAACAGAATTGTTGTTACCGAAATTCCATATAATGTTAATAAAGCTCGATTAATAGAAAAGATTGCAGAGCTTCATAAAGATAAAAAAATCGATGGAATTACAGATCTTCGTGATGAATCATCTAGAGAAGGTATGAGAATTTGTATCGAGCTTAGACGTGATGTTAATCCTAACATCATTCTAAATCAGCTTTACAAGCATACTCAACTTCAGGATACTTTTGGTGTAATTATGCTTGCCTTAGTTGATAATCAGCCAAAGATTCTCAACCTTAAGGAGATGCTTACTCACTACTTAAATCATCAGAAAGATGTTGTAACTCGTCGTACAAAATACGAACTTAACAAAGCTGAAGAACGCGCTCATATTTTAGAGGGCTTACTCATCGCTCTTGATAATATCGATGAGGTTATTCAGATTATCAGAAGTTCTGCTGATGTAAATACAGCAAAAGCCACTTTAATGGAGCGTTTTGGTTTATCAGATGCTCAGGCTCAGGCTATTGTTGATATGCGTCTTCGTGCTCTTACAGGTTTGGAGCGCGATAAAATTCAGCAGGAATACAATGAATTACAGGTGCTTATTGGAAAATTGAAAGCAATTCTTTCAGACGAAAAGGTACTTCTTTCTGTAATCAAAACAGAAATTACAGAAATCGCTGATAAATATGGCGATGATAGACGTACATCTATTGGATATGATGAATATGATATAAGCATGGAAGATATGATTCCTGTTACAAACACAGTAGTGACATTTACAAAGCTTGGATATATCAAACGTATGAATGAGGATAATTTCAAAGCTCAACACCGTGGTGGTAAAGGAATCAAGGGCATGGATACAATAGATGAAGATTATGTTGTAGAAATGCTAATGATGTCTTCTCATGATTACCTACTCTTCTTCACTAACAAGGGACGAGTATACAGAATTAAGGCATACGAAATTCCAGAAAGTAGTCGTACAAGTCGAGGTATAGCTATTGTAAATATTTTACAGTTGCAGCCAGACGAAAAAGTTACAGCTATGATTCCTATCGAAGATTATCATGAGGACAAATATCTCTTCATGGCAACTGCAGATGGATTTGTTAAGAAAACAAAGATTACTGAGTACGATAACATCAGAAAGAATGGACTTACAGCTATTACTCTTCGTGATGATGATATGCTTATTGAAGTTAAGCTTACAGATGGTGACGAAGATGTAATCATGGTTACTAAGTATGGACAGGCCATCAGATTCAGTGAGACTGAAGTACGTGCAACCGGTCGTGCAACTATGGGTGTAATCGGTATGAATCTTGCCGCTGATGATATGATTATTGGTATGCAGCTAATTTCTCAGGGTGAGTCATTAATGACAGTTTCTGAAAATGGTCTTGGAAAGTGCACATTAATGAGTGAATTTAACACAATCCACAGAGGTGGAAAGGGTGTTAAGTGCTATAAGATTACAGAAAAAACTGGAAATCTTATTGGTGCTAAAGCAGTCGAGCAGGATGATGAGGTAATGCTTATAAATACTGCTGGTACAATTATTCGTATTGAAGTAGCAGGAACTGCTCTCCTTAGCAGAATTACATCAGGTGTAAAACTTATAGATTTAAAAGAGAATACTAAGCTAATTAGTATTGCAAAAGTAAGAAAAAGTGACACAATCTTAGCCGAAAATGGAGAAGAAACAGAGTAAAAATAACTACTGTAAAAAAAATGGGGAAATATTAAATTTTCCCCATTTTTTTATTGACTTTATGGTTCTTCTCTAGTAGAATAACACTTGCGTCGAACAAAAGAAGTAATACCTACAACTTGGAGAAGTACTCAAGAGGCCGAAGAGGCGCCCCTGCTAAGGGTGTAGGTCGGGCAACCGGCGCGAGGGTTCAAATCCCTCCTTCTCCGTTTTACTTTTATATATGGTGCCATAGCCAAGTGGTAAGGCAAAGGTCTGCAACACCTCTATCACCAGTTCAAATCTGGTTGGCACCTCTTTTTAATCCCTCGACCCTAGTAATGGGGGCGAGGGATTTTTGTTTATAAAAAAATATTACTGTTCAAAAATGTGAGAAAGGAGAATTTTGCAATGACAATTTATGACGAGTTAGTAGAACGTGGCCTCATTGCTCAGGTAACAAATGAGGAAGAAATTAAAAAATTAATTAATGAGGGCAAGGCAACTTTCTATATCGGCTTTGATTGTACTGCAGATAGCCTTACTGCTGGTCACTTTATGGCTCTCACACTTATGAAGAGATTACAGATGGCTGGAAATAAACCTATCGCTCTTATCGGTGGCGGTACAACAATGATTGGTGATCCTTCAGGTCGTACAGACATGAGAAAGATGCTCACACGTGAGGATATTGATCACAATGCAGAATGTTTCAAGCGTCAGATGGAGCGTTTCATTGATTTTTCTGATGATAAAGCTCTTATGGTTAACAATGCTGATTGGCTTCTTAACCTTAACTATGTAGATCTTCTTCGAGAGGTTGGTGCTTGCTTCTCAGTTAACAACATGCTTCGTGCTGAGTGCTACAAGCAGCGTATGGAAAAGGGTCTTTCATTCCTTGAGTTTAACTACATGATTATGCAGTCTTATGACTTCTACTACATGTTCCAAAAGTATAATTGTAACCTTGAATTTGGTGGCGATGATCAGTGGTCTAACATGCTTGGTGGTACAGAGCTTATCAGACGTAAGCTTGGTAAGGATGCCCATGCTATGACTATTACTCTTCTCACAGATTCACAGGGTAAGAAAATGGGTAAGACAGCTGGTAATGCAGTATGGCTTGATCCAAACAAGACTACACCATTCGAGTTCTATCAGTATTGGAGAAATGTTGGTGATGCAGACGTTCTCAAATGTATTCGTATGCTTACATTCCTTCCAATGGAGCAGATTCGTGAAATGGATAGTTGGGAAGGTGCAAAGCTCAATGAAGCAAAGGATATTTTAGCTTATGAGCTTACACAGATGGTACATGGTACAGAAGAAGCTGATAAAGCACGTGAGGCATCAAAGGCACTTTTTGCAGGTGGTGCTAATTCAGAGAATATTCCATGTCACAAGCTTGCTGACGAAGATTTCCGTGATGGAAAAGTAGATATTCTTCAGATTCTTGTTTCATCTGGACTTACAGCTAGCCGTGCTGAGGCTCGCCGTGCTGTACAGCAGGGTGGCGTATCTGTCAATGGAGAAAAGGTTGCTGATCCATTTACATCATACGAAAAATCAACATTTGTAGATGAATTCCTTCTTAAGAAAGGCAAAAAGTCATTTTGCAAGATTGAAGCTTAAGATAAAATGATATAATAAAAAGTGCCAAGGCTTAGCTTTGGCACTTTTATTGGTTATGGAGGATTTTATGGAAGCTATAATTGAAAATTCCAATATATTCTATTCTCAATGGGAGTTAGATTTATTACATTGGTTTCAAAGTATTCATAATACAGTTTTAGATTGGATTGTTCCAAAGATTACAATGTTAGCAAACGGCGGATGGTTTTGGATAGTCGCTACTCTCCTACTCCTCTTATTGCCCCATTATAGAAAAATTGGAGTACATGCTGCTGTCTCATTGATTATGGCAGCAATTATTTGTAATGTAATATTAAAACCATGGATAATGAGATGTAGACCATGTTGGCTTGAGCCAGAGGTTCAATTACTAGTAAAAATACCTCATGATTATTCATTTCCATCAGGTCATTCAAATGCGAGTTTTGCAGTAGCAACGGCTATTTTAATGAGAAATAAAAAACTTGGAATTCCAGCTATTGTGCTTGCGGCTTTAATTGCAATTAGTCGATTATATATATTCGTTCATTGGCCAACTGATGTAATTGTAGGTAGTCTAGTAGGAATTTGCTGCGGAATAATCAGTTATTTTATTGTTAATAACGTGTATAAAAGACATGAGAAAAACAGTATGTGTGGATAACTACAGTTGACAATTCCCTTATTTTTTTAGTATATTGTATACATCTTCGTGAGGGAGTAGCTAGCGCATATTGATTGTGTTGTTTGTCAACAGACTCGGTTTTTAACCTGGCAAACATTAAATAGTGAGACTCACGTGTAGCCCTTTAGGGTTGCACGTGGGTCTTTTGTTATATTAGAAACTTTCCTGCGATAGACGAAAGGAGTTTAATATGAGTGTTTTGGACATCTTCCTGCTTGGAGTAGGATTATCCATGGACGCATTTGCTGTATCAATCTGCAAAGGACTGGCAATGAGGCAGGTTAACAAAAAGCAAATGCTTGTTATAGCGCTATTTTTTGGAGGATTTCAGGCATTAATGCCACTAATCGGATGGTTAGTTGGAAGTACCTTTGCTAAAAAGATAGTTGCTTTTGATCACTGGATTGCATTTATTTTACTATTATATGTTGGTGGAAAAATGGTAATTGATGCTATTAAGGAATGGAAAGATATTGATATAGTTGATCAGATGGATCCACCTCTAGACATTAAAGAACTATTTGTACTTGCTATAGCAACAAGCATTGATGCATTAGCATGTGGAGTTACATTTTCATTTGAAGAGAATTTTAATATACTAAAGGCAATATTGATAATCGGAGTTACAACATTTGTACTCTCTTCTATCGCAGTATATGTTGGAAATATCTTTGGGGATAAATATAAAGCAAAAGCACAGCTTGCTGGAGGAATTATCCTTATATTACTTGGTACTAAGATTCTTTTAGAACATACAATGGGGATAAATTTTTTATTCTAGGAGGAAATATGGTTACATTTTTTTCGACAGTGCCGGGAGCACTAATATTACTTATTTTAGGATTCATCTTTTTGATTAAGGGAGCTGATTTTTTTGTTGAAGGCGCATCTGCAGTGGCAAAAAAGCTCCATGTTCCAGCTCTTGTAATTGGAATGACAATAGTTGCTATGGGAACATCACTTCCAGAACTTTCAGTTTCAGTTACAGCATCTTTAGCTGGAAGCAATCAGTTGGCAATTGGAAATGTAGTAGGATCTAATATATTCAATCTGATGGTAGTTTTAGGAAGTTGTGCACTCTTCTCTTCTCTCATGGTTGCAGATGAGACTATTAAAAGAGATTTTCCATTTTCGGTTGGATGCACTCTTGGACTAATGGTACTAGGTCTTATTGGAAATTCAGTTGGACATTTTGATGGTGCAATACTTCTTGTATTCTTTGCAATATTCTTAGGAATAATGCTAAAAAGTGCTATGAAATCAAGAAATGCTGTTAAAGAAAGTAATGAAGAACAGGAAATTGTTGATATTCCAACATGGCTTTGCATCATATATATAGTTGGCGGTGCTGTTGCAATTAAGTTTGGTGGTGATTGGGTTGTTGATTCATGTACTACTCTGGCATTGAAGTTTGGAATGTCAGAAACACTTGTTGGACTTACAATAGTTGCACTTGGAACTTCTCTTCCAGAGCTTGTTACATCAGTAGTTGCTGCCAAGAAAAATAAGTTGGATATGGCAATTGGTAATGTAGTAGGTTCAAATGTATTTAATGTATTGCTTATATTAGGAGTTGCGGGAGCGATATCTCCAATGACTTATCTAACAGTAAATGCAATTGATACATTAATTTTAGTTGCATTTTCAGGCATAATCTGGATTTTCTGTATTAAGAAAAAGAGTTTAAATAGATTTAATGGTATCATTATGCTTGCTTTATATTTTGCATACCTGGCATATATTATTATCAGAGATGGTGGACTTTCATAAAACGGTAAAAAAGTGGTAAAAAAACGGGTTATGTGTTAAAATCAAAAGGTTTAAAGGGCTTATTTTTTCGTTTAAGCGGAGGTAATACAATGGGATTATTAGATGAGCTTTCAGATAGCATAGCAAGTACAACCAAAGAGTTTGGCAAGTTTGCGCAAAATGCTGGAGATTTAACTAAATTACAATACGATAAAAAGGTTAAAGAAGGTGAACTAATAAAGCTTTATGAAAAACTAGGTAAAAAATACTATCAGGAGCATAAGGAAGAGGATATAGAAGAGATTAAAGAAATCACAGCTGTTACTCTTCGAATTAAAGAAATATCAGAAGATATTATGGCTCTTAAGGGTGGTGTTGCATGTCCTAAGTGTCAGGCACTAGTTAAAAATGGTTCCAAGTATTGCAGCGCTTGCGGAGCAAAAATAGAGGATATATTTGAAGAGTAGGAGTTAAAAATGGGTAACAAAGGCAATTATTACATTACAACAGCGATTGCTTACACATCAGGTAAGCCACACATTGGAAATACATACGAAATCGTACTTGCAGACAGTATAGCTCGTTTTCGTCGTCAGGAGGGATATGATGTATTCTTCCAGACAGGTACAGATGAGCACGGCCAAAAGATTGAGCTTAAGGCTGCAGAGGCAGGTATTACTCCAAAGGAATTTGTAGATAATGTATCAGGACAGGTTCGTTCAATCTGGGATTTAATGAATACATCTTATGATAAATTTATCCGTACTACAGATGAAGATCATGAGAAACAGGTTAAGAAGATTTTTAAGAAGCTCTATGATAAGGGCGATATTTATAAGAGCTCTTACGAAGGACTTTACTGTACACCATGTGAGTCTTTCTGGACTGAGTCACAGCTTGTAGATGGTAAGTGCCCAGACTGCGGTCGTGAGGTACAGCCAGCTAAGGAAGAGGCTTACTTCTTCAAAATGAGCAAATATGCTGATAAGCTTATTGAATATATCAATACACATCCTGAGTTTATCCAGCCTGTATCACGTAAGAACGAGATGATGAACAACTTCTTACTTCCAGGTCTTCAGGATCTTTGCGTATCACGTACATCATTTACATGGGGAATCCCAGTAGATTTTGATCCAAAGCATGTTGTATATGTATGGCTTGATGCCCTTACAAACTATATTACAGGTATCGGTTACGATTGTGACGGTGAGTCTACAGACCAGTTTAAGGCTCTTTGGCCAGCAGACCTTCACCTTATCGGAAAGGATATTATCCGTTTCCATACAATTTATTGGCCAATTTTCCTTATGGCTCTTGATCTTCCACTTCCAAAGCAGGTATTTGGTCATCCATGGCTTCTTACAAAGGCTGCAGATGGTGGCGATGACAAGATGTCTAAGTCAAAGGGAAATGTTATCTATGCTGATGAATTAGTTGATTTCTTCGGTGTAGATGCAGTTAGATATTTCGTTCTTCACGAGATGCCATTTGAAAACGATGGTGCTATCTCATGGCCACTTATGGTTGAGCGTGTAAATTCAGATCTTGCTAATACACTTGGTAACCTTGTTAACCGTACAATTTCTATGAGCAATAAATACTTTGGCGGTGTTGTCGAGGATAAGGGTGTTGCAGAAGAAGTTGATGCAGATCTTAAATCAGTAGTTACAGGAACAGTTAAGGCTGTAGAAGATAAAATGGCTGAACTTCGTGTAGCTGATGCTATCACAGAAGTATTTAATCTATTCAAGAGATGTAATAAATATATCGACGAGACAATGCCATGGGCACTTGCAAAGGACGAGGCAAAGCAGGATAGACTTGCTACTGTTCTTTACAATCTTGTTGAAGGAATTTCAATCGGTGCTACTCTTCTTAAGGCATTTATGCCAGAGACATCTGAAAAGGTACTTGCTCAGATTGGTGCTAAAGAAATTCCATATGATGAGCTTTCTACATTCGGACATTATGTAAATGGTGATAAGGTAACAGATTCTCCTGAGATTCTTTTTGCTCGTCTTGATCTTGACGAAGTTATGGCAAAGGTAGCTGAGCTTCACCCTGCACAGCCAGAAGAATCAGATGATGAGGAAGGTATTGATATCGAGGCAAAGCCAGAAATCACATTTGATGATTTCATGAAGCTTCAGTTCCAAGTTGGAAAGATTGTTGCTTGTGAGGCAGTTAAGGGTTCTAAGAAGCTTCTTTGCTCTCAAGTAAAGATTGGTTCTCAGACAAAGCAGATTGTTTCAGGAATTAGTAAGCACTACTCTCCTGACGAAATGGTTGGCAAGAAGGTAATGGTTCTCGTAAACCTTAAGCCAGCAAAGCTTGCAGGCGTATTATCAGAGGGAATGCTTCTTTGTGCTGAGGATGCTGCGGGAAATCTCGCCCTCATGACTCCAGAAAAGGATATGCCTAACGGAGCAGAAATCTGCTAGGAATTATAAGCGTAACAGGCGAGAAAATTATGCACTAAAGTATAGATAGCCTGTAACAGACAATCTCTAAATGTTGCTGTAAGGAACATCTAGTGACTGAAAGCAATATTTAGGATTGTATGTGTAACAGGCGAGCCACACATGAGGTTATTAATGATTTTTGAGACACATGCTCATTATGATGATGAGAAGTTCGACGAGGATAGAGTCGAACTTCTTTCTCATTTATTGAGAGAAAATGGAATAGAAAAATTAGTGAATGTAGGGGCTTCTTTTGAAGGCTGCAAGAACAGCTTAGCCCTTGCTGAAGAATATGAAAATGTATATGCAGCAGTTGGTATTCATCCAGAGGAAATTGATGAAATAGATGATGAAGTATTGGATTGGATGCGAAAAACAGCGTCACACCCAAAGGTTGTGGCGATTGGTGAAATCGGTCTAGACTATTATTGGGTGAAGGATGAGGCGCAAAGAGCAAAGCAAAGAGAATGGTTTAATAGGCAGATGGATTTGGCTCTTGAAGTAGAACTGCCGGTAATAATACACTCAAGGGACGCTGCAGAAGACACTTTAAACACAATTAAGATGTATAATAATAGGCACCTGAAAGGTATTGTCCATTGTTATTCGTATTCTAAAGAAATAGCTTTGGAATATGTAAAAATGGGTTGGTACATAGGTGTAGGTGGTGTCGTAACATTTAAAAATGCTAAAAAACTTGTGGAGACAGTTGAAGCAATACCACTTGAAAGTATTGTATTAGAGACTGATTGTCCTTATATGGCACCAGTTCCTCATAGAGGAGAAAGAAATTCTTCTATCTATCTTACATTAGTTGCAGAAAAGATAGCAGAAATAAAGGGTGTTTCTTTAGAAGAAGTTGAAAGAATCACTTATGAAAATGCACTTAACATATATAATAAAAGTAAAAGGAATTAAACATGGCATATTTAAGTAATCCAACATATACACGTGCTGTTTTAGAGGCACATGGATTCTCATTTCAAAAAAAATATGGTCAGAACTTTCTTATTGATGGGAATGTTTTGAATAGCATTATAGATGCAGCAGGCATTACAAAAGATGATTTTGTGCTTGAAATAGGCCCAGGAATCGGAACTATGACACAGCGCCTTTGTGAGGAAGCAAGGGAAGTTGTTGCTGTAGAAATTGATAAGACTCTGATTCCAATTTTGGCTGATACTCTCTCATCATATAAGAATTGGACTGTAATTAATCAAGATATTCTCAAAGTTGATATCAATAAGTTAGCTGAAGAAAAAAATGCTGGAAAACCTATCAAGGTTGTAGCAAATTTGCCTTATTATATTACAACACCAATCATTATGGGATTATTTGAAAGTCATGTACCACTTGAGTCAATTACTATAATGATTCAGAAGGAAGTTGCGGATAGAATGCAGGAAGGCCCTGGTTCAAAGGAATATGGAGCTCTCTCTCTCGCTGTTCAGTATTATTCTAAGCCTGAAATCGTGTGTGAGGTTCCACCAAGTTGCTTTATACCACAGCCTAAGGTGTCTAGTACAGTAATTACGCTTAAATGTCATGATAATCCGCCAGTAGAATGTGATGAGAAACTCTTATTCCAGATAATAAGAGCATCATTTAATCAAAGACGTAAAACATTACAAAATGGATTAAGTAATGGTTTACACTATTCTAAGGAACAAATTGCTGAAGCAATTGAAAAAGCTGGATTCAGTCCAACTATAAGAGGTGAAGCATTATCATTAGAGGATTTTGCTACCCTGACAAATATTTTAAAAGAAAGCTAGTGAAGCTTAATGTATTGGGGAATATGATGTATGGATGTTCGTAGTTATAGCAGAGAGATTCAACTTCTAATAGGTGATATACAAAAGAATAGAGGTAAGGATTCTACTGCCCTAATTCAGGCATGTGATGAGCTGCTTGCATACGGCAAGGGATTGAAGGATGATGCATTGATTGGATATGCTTATTTTTCAAAGGGTGAGACATATTATCTTTTGAATGATGCATCAAACTTTTATTCTCAAATGCTGTCTTGCATGGGCCCTATGGAGCATGTTAAAGAATGGGGTTATGTTGCTATGGCCAACAACATGCTAGGAATCGTTTCTTTAAATCGTGGAAATGCCCCTTTTGCTCTAGATTATTTCATAAAAGCAATCAGTATTTGTGAGGACTACTCTCTTCCAGATATTGAATGGATGATACATATGAATCTTGGTTCACTGTATCTAAATATCGAAGAATTTCAAAAATCTATTTCACATACAGAAATTGCATATAGATATCTATTAGACCACAAAGATATTGAAAACTATACAGAAAGTATCACTGCTACCCTACTTGGTATGGGGCGAGCATATTTGATGTTAGATCAGGATGATAAATATTTAGAGATTGAAAAGCGTCTTAGGGTCGACTGTCTTCCATTCTTGCAGGAAATGGATAAAATCGTTATTTTTTGCTTTTTTGCAAGAGTTCATCAGGCAATATCCGAAGAAGAAGCCAGGGATTATTGGATAAAAATGGTTAATGAGCATGCTAGCACCAGTATGCCTATTTTGGATGTATTTGATGATTTCTATGATTATCTACACATGTTATTAACTATTGAAAAATATGATGATTTCTTTAATGCATACACAATCTTAGACGATCTAACAAAACGCACGGCTATTAAGAATCTAGAAAGAAAACTTCTTACTTTAAAAATCAGATATTACAGACGCGTAGGACAAATTGAGGAATATAAAATAGCTTCAGTCCTTTATTTTGAGCTGTCAGAATTTATGGAACGTGAAAACAGATTGATGGTTAGTAATATGATCGTTATGCACAATTCGTATATGGAGCTTACACAAATCAATCGAAAAGTCGAAGAAAAGAATACATTCTTACAAAAACGTTCAGAGACAGATCCTTTAACGGGAATGTATAATAGACTGAAACTTAATGAATATAGTGAGGAAGCTTTTGAAAAGGCATTAATCAATAGAACAAGCATTGCAGTAGAGATTCTTGATATAGATTTCTTTAAGCAGTTTAATGATAACTATGGTCATCAAAAAGGTGATGAATGTATCAAATTTATAGCCAATACTCTTATGAAACTAGCGGAATATGAGGGTATTTTCGTTGCCAGATATGGCGGTGATGAGTTTGTTGTTATTTATGAAGGACTCAGTTATGAAATGGTAGAGGCTAAAGCTAATGAACTGAGAGAAATGATTTATGAAGAAAATGTTGAGCATCTCTTCTCTCTTACCGATGATAGAGTCACAATTTCACAGGGAATATGCTATGGAGTTCCTGAAAGGGATGACAGCATGTTTGCTTATCTACAAGGGGCAGATAAGATGTTATACGAGGTAAAACAACATAGCAGAAATGCCATAAAAATTAGTAAAGCTTCCGATTTATAGTTTTATTTGAATATAAATAAAAGGGACGTATAAATATGAAAACCATAAAAAGGATATTTTTAGATGACATTTTGGGCTTGGTAAAGAATTTCTTTGCACTAGTAATAGTGCTTGGAGTATGTTTTTTACCAGCGCTTTATGCATGGTTTAATATTTATTCTAATTGGAATCCATATGGAAATACTGGCGCACTAAAAATTGCAGCAGTATCAATGGATAAGGGATATACAGATGAAGATGGCAAGTATCACAATCAAGGTGATACTATCATGGAAAATCTAAAAGAAAACACATCAGTCAATTGGCAATTCGTAGATTCATCAGAAGACGCTGTAAATGGCGTATATAGCGGCAAGTATTATGCCGCTGTAGTTGTCGATGAAAATTTCACATACAACATGTTCAATGTTCTTACAGAAAAAGTAGATAGACCTACTCTTCACTTCTATGAGAATCAAAAGAAAAATCCAGTAGCAACTAAAATATCAGATACAGTTGTGCAGACATTGCAGAATAATATAAATGTAGCTTTCACAGAGGTTGTTGTCAGCGAGCTTTTTTCAAATGCGGAAGACGTATCGAATGACATTCAAGAAGAAGGAAGCGTTGATAAGGCATTAGAAAAGCTTCAGTCACTTAGTGAAGATCTTACAACATATCAAAACTCACTTACAGAAATAATAGACAATGATGCTAAGCTTCAGGAATCTCTGGAGGCTGCAAAGGTAGATGCTGGCAACCTGAAAGATCAGGCATATAAAAGCGCAAAAGCTGTTAAGGACTCTGCTAGTGATGCAGTAAAGGCAAATACTACAATCAATAGCTATTCCGAAGATGTAAATAAAGCCCTTGATGTTATAAATAGTAAATCGGCAGATTTGACAAAAATACTTGATGAGTTATCTAGTTCAAACGATGCGGCAGTTATTAATAGCAAATTACAGGAAGCATCAGTCTTAATATGCGAAATCGAAAAGGATATTTATGCCCTACCAAATACAATTGGTGAAGAAAGATTGGATTTTGCAAAAGAACACACATTAAATCGACTAAACAGAACAATGAGTCTGATTCTTAATTTTGAAAGAATCTTTAAAACAGATAACCAGGAGTTAAAGGCTTTAATAAGTAATCTTCAAAAATCAGTAAATGAAATAGATTTTTCTGAAGAAAATGTATCTGCCAAAATTTCAGAAATAAATTCACTTGAAGAAGCTATAAAATCAATGGGATTAAATGGCGTAACCGTTGATGTTAATGATGATTTGAGAAGCGCTCTTAAAGAAGCAAAGCAGGAAGGGGCTAATTTAGAATCTACTTTAAACAGCGAAGTAATACCAAAGATAAGTACAGGCTTATCTTCTCTCTCAGGAATGTTAGATAACACAAACGCATTGCTAAATAATGTGGGTGAAACATTTGGCAATTTAGAAATAATGTTTGATGCTATAGGTAGCACAATCGATAATGCAAACACAAGTCTTGAAAAAACTAACGAAGCAATCGTGTATGTAAATGGTAGATTGATTGAGTTAATTAATGATGTTGAGAAGGCTGGAGAAAGTGAAAAGCTAAAAGTATTAATTAATGCTTTGTCAGGTGACCCAGAAATGTATGGAAAATTCTTTTCAACACCTGTAGAAGTAGTTACTGAAGAAGTATATCCAATAGAGAATTATGGTTCGGCAGTTGCACCTTTCTACTCTACATTGGCATTTTGGGTTGGAGCTTTAATTCTAACAGCATTAATTAAAGTAAAACCGGATAAAGAAAAATATTCAAATGCGTCTTTAAGACAATTATTTTTTGGTAGATATGTACTATTTTGGATATTAGGACAAATTCAAGCGGTAATTATTGTTATTGGAGACATATATCTATTAAAAATTCAGTGTTTACATCCTGGATTATTCTTACTTGCAGGTTCCATAATAGCGACAACATTTACCCTATTAATCTATTCACTTGTTGTTACTTGGGGAGATGCAGGTAAGGCATTGGCAGTAGTACTTGTAGTTATCCAAATAGCTGGAAGCTCCGGAACTTATCCAATTGAATTACTACCAGATTTTTTTAAAAAGATGTACATTTTCTTCCCATTCCCTTATGCGATAAATGCCATAAGAGAATGCCTATGCGGTTTATATAAAATGGATTATGTTAAATATCTTGGCACACTGCTAATCTTTATAGCTGTGGCATTATTTATAGGATTACTCATAAGAATTCCATTTGAGCCAATTAATCATTATATGGAAGAACGAATGGAAGACACGGAAATGATGTAGAAAATCTTCGTAATTTGAGGAAAAAATATGGCTAACGATAAAGAAATATTGTATGAAAAGTTTTTGGATTTGCAGCAGCAAATTCATCAAAAGAATCAAAGAAAAATCAAAGTAGGATTAAAAGTAAATATTCTACTTCCATTAGTGTTTTTGATTATTAGTTTTGTTTCCAAGCGCTCCAAACTGGTATTTCTTTTACTTTGGATAATCTCACTATTTGGAATAGCTTTTTATCTTTTGTATGTTGAATATATGGATTTTAAGTTACAAGAACAATTAAGGGAACTTGGAATAATGGAAAAAGAGGCAGAAGCCCAAGCTTTAATTGGTGAGGAAGTCATTCAGAGCATTAAAGATATTCACGATGCAAGTAACGAGATGGTTAATGATATAAAAGATTTAAAAAATGGACTTAAATCAGATATACGATCAATAGGAGACAAATTGAAAAAATGAAAAATGTGATAAAAATAATTGTCTCAGACATAAAAAGGTTATCTGTAAATGTTGTTGCCATGGTTGTAATAATAGGACTTACAGTAATTCCTAGCTTATATGCGTGGTTTAATATTCTTTCCAATTGGGATCCATATGGGGCAGATGCCACAAAACATCTTCAGGTTGCTGTAGCATCATCAGACCAAGGAATAGTAATCGGAAGTATTGAGCTAAATGTTGGAGATTTAATAATTAGTAATCTAAAAGAGAATACAACTATAGGCTGGGTATTCACAGATACAGCCGAAGAAGCCATTGACGGAGTGTATTCTGGAGACTATTACGCAGCACTTGTAATAGATGAAGAATTTAGCGCAAACATGATAAGTTTCCTTGGTGGAAATATCGAAAATCCAGTAATAACTTATTATGAGAATGAGAAGAAAAATGCTATTGCTCCAAAAATCACATCGAAGGTAAAGACTACTATAGAGCGTGAAGTAGATCATGCTTTTGTAGGTACTATTGCAGAATCACTGCTTAAAGGTGGAGAATATTTTGCCACACTTGATGAAGAAGGCAATATAACAGGTGAAGGAATTGCCAAGTTAGAGAGATTAGATTCTGATTTAAACGGAGTGATTGCTTTATTAGATTCTTATGTAGCACTTGTAGATTCAACTGAAAGTGTTGCTAGTGCTGGAGAAGCTATTACAGATAGCGCTGACTCTATTACAAAGCTAGCAGAAGAAATGGCAAAATCAGCTCAGAATTCTGCAGCAGATACAAAAAATGATATACAAGATATAAAGAACAAAAAAGACGATAAGGTTTCTGGATTTAACGATTACTTAGATAATGTAGATGGAAAAGTCGAAGAAATAAGAAGTCTTGTTAATGCGATTGCACCAAAAGCTGGAGTCAATAGTATTCAGGAAATCAATGAAAAGGTACTAGCATTCCAGGCTGATTGGGGTACACGTGATGATGGTGCAGGCTATTATTATCTTTTAACCCATGTAAATACGGGCTTATTAATAGATAAAAATACAGTAGATAAGATTGCAGCATGGGCAGATAGTTTTAATGAAAAAGTCCAAAAATTAGATGATGATGTTTTTGCTGTTGAAGAAGCTGTTTCAAATGGTAAGGGCAATATTGAAGAGGCTAAAAATGCATTATCAAAAGATTTACAGGCTTGTTTAGATGAAACAAAGGATGTTAGAGAAAAGTATGTTTCAGCAATAGAACCTATGGAGCAAGAAGTAATAAGCTCTGCTTCTAATTCGGTGGCGGAAATTGAAAAGCTGCTTAACTACAATGCGACAAGTATTGATTTAGTAGTGGATAATTTGGATAACTATTCAACAATAATGAATCAGTCCAAGGAATCCCTTGTTAAATCAAGGGATGAGGCCATTGAAATGGAAGAACAATTGTCTTCTATGATTGCTGAAATCAAAAGTTTAGGCCAAAATGATGCATATAAAAAGCTAATGGATTTACTGAAATCTGATCCAGAATTACTATCTGATTTTATCAGTAGCCCGGTAGAGATTTCCGATGAATATATTTATCCTGTTGAAAATAATGGTTCCATGACAGCGCCATTTTATATTGTTTTATCTATATGGGTTGGTTCGCTTATTATGTCTACAATCCTCAAAACAAATATTAAGAACAAAGAAGGCTTTGAAAATCTTAAAAACTGGCAATGCTTCTTTGGTAGATACTTTGTAACATTTGTAATTGGTCAAATACAAACAATAATTACAGTCATGGGCGCTTTATTGTTTGTTGGAATCCAGTGTGAGCATCCATTTTACCTATGGTTAGCCTGTGCATGGTCTGTACTAATATATTCGTTATTCTTGTATGCCCTTTCATATTCATTTGGTAATCTTGGCGAGGCATTATCAGTAGTACTCATGGTTATACAGGTAGCGGGAGCAGGCGGAACTTTTCCAATTGAAGTTCTTCCAAAGGTATTCCAAATCCTATATAAGTTTATGCCATTCAACTATTCGATGAATGCAGTAAGAGAATGTATAGCCGGATTCTATAAGCACACATATAGAAACTGTATGTTAACACTTATTATATATGGCATTGTGGCTATTTTTATTGGAGTCGTATTATATCATCCTTTCAAGTTAATAAATGAAAAAATTGAGAACAGTAAAGAAAATTCGGGCATTTTGATTTAAAATAAAGGCAGGGCAACCTGCCTTTAAATATTATATAGTGGGAGGTTTTTATGAGAGACATCGAGTGGGTTAAGAAATCGGTATTTTATCACATTTATCCTTTAGGCGCTTTTGGATGCCCTAGAGAGAATAAAGGTGAAGAGACAGCTGGTAGAAGAATTCTTACATTGATTGATTGGATACCACATCTCAAGGAAATAGGCGTAAATGCAATATATTTAGGACCTATTATGGAATCAGGCACACATGGATATGACACAATCGATTATTACAAAATTGATAGTCGATTAGGCACCAATGATGATTTTAAAAAAGTAGTTTCGGAATGTCATAAGAATGACATAAAAGTGGTATTAGACGGAGTCTTCAATCATGTAGGTAGAGGACATGAAGCTTTTGTCGATGTTTTGAAAAATCGCGAAAACTCAAGCTATAAGGAATGGATAGCAGGATTAAACTTAGGTGGTAACAACTGGCATAATGACGGTTTGTCATACGAATGTTGGTCAGGTGCAGAAGAATTAGTTAAACTCAACCATTGGTGTGAAGCTGTGGATAACCATATACTAAACGCAGTGGGAATGTGGATAGATGAATTTGATATAGATGGCCTTAGATTGGATGCTGCAGATTGCATAGAAAGAGGCTTTTTCAAACGACTAAAAGCCTTTACAGAGCAGAAAAAATCAAGCTTCTGGTTGATGGGAGAAATAATCCATGGAGATTATAATATCTATGTCAACGAAGAAATGCTGGATGCTGTAACAAATTACGAGTGTTGGAAGGGAATATACTCTAGTCATAATGATCACAATTATTTTGAGATAAATTATGCTATGAAGCGCCAATGGGGCCAGGGTGGATTGTATGCAGGAAAGTATTTATACAATTTTGTGGACAATCATGATGTAAATCGCATAGCTACACTTTTAACTGATAAGGAAAACATCTTCCCAACATACACACTACTATTCACAATGCCTGGAATTCCTTCAATCTACTATGGAAGTGAGTGGGCTATTGAAGGTGATAAAAAATCTGGAGACGGAGATTATGCATTGCGACCAGCAATTGATATTAAATCTATGAAAAATCCAGACTTAATAGAACATATAAAGACACTTGCTGATATCAGAAAAGAGTCAAAGGCACTTCAGCAAGGAATATACGAGGAAGTGCAGGTTAAAAATGAAACTTTAGTATTTGCAAGAGTATATGAGGATGAGTATGTGGTAGTTGCTCTGAACAATACGGCAGAAAAAAAGCCTCTAAGTTTTGATTATAGAGGCCAGCATTACGATATTGAATTAGAACCACATGGAAGTAAAATTTTAAAATAATTAATTATCCGCTAAATAAGCATACATGCAATGATCAAGGCGTTCTCCGTTGATAATAATTTTATCTCGGAGGATGCCTTCAAATTTAAATCCAAGTTTTTCGACCATATGAATAGATGGCATATTATCAGGCAAAATAAGGGCTTCAAAACGATGAATATCAAAATCTTCTACAAGAAGAGGAATTGTAGCCTTGATAGCTTCGCTACAGTAACCTTTATTCATGTTATCTCTATCCATTTTGTATCCAACTGTACAGCATGCATAAATAGGTCTAACAATATTTCTATAGCTTAAAGTACCAATGATTTCGTATGGATTATCTTTATTAAATATCCAATATCTAATCATCACAAGACGCAGAATATTCTTATGCTCAAAATCTAGAATTTTCTTTTGATGGGCAAGTGTGTAAAAATCATCACCTATAACAGGCTCGTATTTTTCAAAAATATCACGGTTTTTCTGATAAAATTTAAGAACCATAGGAGCTGACTCAGGCCCCAATACTTTAAGTAACAGTCGATCTGTTTTAACTTCAAATTTCATGCCAAATTCCCCATATTACATAATATTTAATCTACACCTCTTAGGTTAGTATTTGTTATGTATGGTTTCAATAGGTTAACAAAATCTTTTAATGTATCGTAATCATGTGGTGAAAAAATAGGATTAATCACCTGTTCAGATTCTTTATAGCTCTGTAGATAATAAGCTTTTGCACCCTTTAGCCACTCACCAATGGCTATCATATCAGATGAATCATGACATTCCTTCATGATAGTAGTTCTAAATTCATAGTCTACCTTTCCCTCAAGTAAGATAGAAACAGATTCTTCAATAGGCTTAATATCAAAATTTTTCATGCAGGCAATAGAATTGTATTTTTCTTTTGAATTTTTGATATCCATGGCGATATAGTCCACAAGTCCATTATCTATAAGCCCTCTAAGCATGGCAGGATTGGTGCCATTAGAATCAAGCTTAACCAATAGTCCTAAATCCTTAATTTTCTTGATAAAATCAGGTAGGTCTTTGTGTAGAGTAGGCTCGCCACCAGTGATACATACACCATCTAAAACGCGTTTCTTCGCGATTAAATGGTCAAAAATCTCTTCTTCAGAAAAAGCAAATGCATCAGCAGGTGGAATAACAAGTTCGCTGTTATGACAATATGGACATTTAAAATTACAGCCACCAGTAAAAATGGTGGATGCAACCTTGCCAGGAAAGTCTAAAAGCGTTGTTTTTTGTAGTCCTAGTATTAACATAAGCTTTCTTTCCTTTTGTATATAAAAGTGATATAAATAACATAGCAGAAATTGCGTATATTCGCTATTTACAAGAAAAGTATAGCAAAACAGGAGGGGAAAATCTATGATGTCAAAGGAGGAACGCGAAGAAAAGCGTTTAGCCAAGCAGATAGAGAAAGACGAAAAGCATAATCTGAAAATCTATGAAAAATACATGGAGCAAGCTCTAAAGGAGGCACAAAAAGCCTATGACATTAACGAAGTCCCAATTGGTTGCGTAATTGTTCAAGATGATAAGATAATTGCACGTGGATACAATCGAAGAAATACTGAAAAGAGTGTTTTAGCTCATGCAGAAATTGCAGCAATTTCAGAGGCTTGTAAAAAGACAGGCGACTGGAGACTAGAAGATTGTGTTTTATACGTAACTCTTGAGCCATGTCAAATGTGTGCAGGAGCAATAGTTCAGGCTAGAATCCCAAAAGTTGTAGTGGGAGCTATGAATCCTAAAGCAGGCTGTGCAGGCTCAGTTATCAACATTTTACAGATAGATAAGTTCAACCATCAGTGCGAATTGGAGACAGGAATTTTAGGCGAAAGATGCACTCAGATGATGACGAAATTCTTTGAAGAGTTAAGGGAACAGAAAAATCAAATTATGTAATACATGGATTTTATTGACAAAGGAGTCCTTTTTAGCTTAAAATAAGGACTCCGAGCAATAAATTTAGATATCATTTGGCGGTCGCTTTATGGGGGCTATGATCTTTGGGTCCTGCGTAATGGGCACCTACGAATCGTGTCAGGGCAGGAATGCAGCAGCACTAAGTAGGACCGTTCATCTGACGCGGGGTCACCTGAAGGGAGTCCTCACAGAGCGGCTACCAAATGATATCTAGAGATTGGCTCGGTATTTTTGTATATAGAGCTTAATTATTTATAGAAAAGGATAAATATATGGGCGCACAAGATAGAACAGAAAAAGTATTAAGAGATATGCATGTGCTATTTTCAAAAGCACAGCCTTATGAAGGCAGCACAAGAAATGTCATTGTCAACAAAAACGAAATGATGGATCTTTTAAAAGAATTAAATGCTTGTATGTACGATATGATGGAGGAGCATGAGCTTACTGTCAAAAGTCGTGATAAGGCCAATCGTGAAATGCAAAAGCAGGGAGATGACATTGTATTTGAGGCAACAAGAAAAGCCGAGGATATCTATGCTGCATCTTTAATGTATACAGATAACGCTCTTGATTCTATACAAGACATTATAAAAGAATCCCAGGATTCTATTACTAAGATATACGAAGAAGCAACTAAGAAAATTAAAGAAGAAGCAAAATCAGTTAAAACTAATCAGTTGGAATTAAAGAGTCATCTAGGTGATTTGATTGATACTCAAAAATATCTGAGATTAATTGATGAAGAAAACATGCGAATCCGCAAGGAAAAAGAGGAGGGCACAGAAGAAGATTTCGATAGTGCTCCAAAATATGCAGCTCCTGAGATTCGTATTGATAAAGATTATTTTGCACGTGCCGGTCTTGAAATAGACGAGGATTTAGATCAGCCTAACGAAGAAGAAAATGAGGAAAATCTCATATCTTCAGAGGATTTAGATGCCGAGTATTTTAAGTGGCAAGAGGAGGAGAATACAGAACCTAAGAAACCTGAAAAGAAAGGCCTTTCCGGTCTTTTTGGATTAAAGCACTAAAAAAGGAGAATTAAGGAATGAAGCTTTACAACAACGGAGTATACCTAGTTAATGGCACACAGATCGTTGAAGACGGTCACGAGGCAGCTGCCGCTATTAAAGCAGCGACAGGCCTTGACGTTACTAAAGAACAGGCACATCAGGCAACTATGGCTTATGGCATTTTATCTGATCACAACACATCAGGTAATATGAACAATTTGCAGATTAAGTTCGACAAACTTATAAGCCATGATATCACCTATGTAGGAATTATTCAGACAGCAAGAGCTTCAGGCCTTGAGAAGTTTCCTATTCCATACTGCCTTACAAACTGCCACAATTCACTTTGTGCAGTAGGTGGTACTATCAACGAAGATGATCACATGTTTGGACTTACATGTGCAAAGAAGTACGGCGGAATCTATGTTCCACCACATCAGGCTGTAATTCACCAGTTTGCTCGTGAAATGATGGCCGGAGGCGGCAAGATGCTTCTTGGTTCAGATTCACACACAAGATACGGAGCCCTTGGAACAATGGCTATGGGCGAAGGTGGCCCAGAGCTTGTTAAGCAGCTTCTTAATCAGACATATGACATTGCTATGCCAGGCGTTATTGGCGTATATATGACAGGTACACCAAGAAAGGGTGTTGGTCCACAGGACGTTGCACTTGCTATTATCGGAGAGGTATTCGATAAGGGATACGTTAAGAATAAAGTTATGGAGTTTGTAGGCCCAGGTGTTGCCAACCTTTCTATGGACTTCAGAATTGGCGTGGATGTTATGACCACAGAAACAACATGCCTTAGCTCAATTTGGACTACAGATAAAAAGACTGAGGAATTCTACGAGATTCATGGTCGCAAAGAAGAATATAAGGAGCTTAACCCAGGACAGGTTGCTTACTATGATGGCATGATTGAGATTAATCTTGATGAGATTAAGCCTATGATTGCTATGCCATTCCACCCAAGCAACACATACACAATCGAAGAATTAAATGCTAATCTTATGGACATTCTTGATGATTGCGAGAAGCGCGCAAAGGTTTCTCTTGATGGTCAGGTAGAATTCTCGCTTAAAGATAAGGTTAGAAACGGAAAATTATACGTAGATCAGGGTATTATCGCAGGTTGTGCTGGCGGTGGATTCGAAAATATCTGTGATGCAGCAGATATCCTCAGAGGAAGCAGCATTGGGCCAGATGAGTTCACTCTTTCTGTATATCCAGCATCTACACCTATTTATATGGAGCTTGTTAAGAACGGTGCAGTTGCAGACCTTATGAGCACAGGTGCTATCGTTAAGACAGCATTCTGCGGACCTTGCTTCGGCGCTGGTGATACACCATCTAATAACGGCTTCTCAATCCGCCACTCTACTAGAAACTTCCCTAACCGTGAAGGTTCTAAGCTTCAGAATGGTCAGATTGCTTCAGTTGCTCTTATGGATGCTCGCTCAATCGCAGCAACAGCAGCAAATAAGGGATTCCTTACAGCAGCAACAGATATGGATGTTGATTTCAGTAAGCCAAAGTATCACTTTGACGGAAGAATTTATGCTAACCGCGTATTTGATTCACATGGAGTTGCTGAACCTGAGACAGAGATTCACTTTGGTCCAAACATTAAAGACTGGCCAAAGATGAGCGCTCTTCCAGAGAATTTATTCCTTCAGGTTGTTTCAGAGATTCACGATCCTGTAACTACAACAGATGAGCTTATTCCTTCAGGTGAGACATCATCATATCGTTCAAATCCACTTGGACTTGCTGAGTTTACACTTTCTCGTAAGGATCCAGAGTATGTTGGACGTGCAAAGAATATACAGAAAGCTCAAAAGGCGCTTGAGGCTGGCGAGTGTGCAGGAGAAGCAGTTCCAGAATTAAAGAAAATTGTTCACAAGGTTAAGGAGACGTATCCAGATGTTAACCATGATAACTTCGGTGTTGGTTCTACTATCTTTGCTGTAAAGCCAGGTGATGGTTCAGCAAGAGAGCAGGCAGCTTCATGTCAGAAGGTTCTTGGTGGATGGGCAAACATTGCCAATGAATATGCCACAAAGAGATATCGTTCAAACCTTATTAACTGGGGTATGCTTCCATTTGTAATTCCAGAAGGAGAGCTTCCATTCAAGAATCTTGATTATATCTTTATTCCTGGAATAAAAGAAGCTGTTGTAAATAAGGCTGAGGTAATTAAAGCCTATGTTGTAAAAGAAGAAGGTCTAAAGGAGTTTACAATGACTTTAGGCGACCTTACAGATGATGAGAGAGAGATTATTCTCAAGGGCTGTTTAATAAACTACAACAGACAATAGTTGTGATAGGAGGCTGTTATGCCAGAAGATAACGAAAAAAATGAACAAAAGGCATTAAGAAGAAAGCTGTGTAGCTATGTATTTGCAACCTGTGTGACGATTTCATTTTATTTTCTACTAAGAAATAGTAGAAGTGTATCTATGGCATTGAATCATGTAAATAAAGTTATTCAACCGATTCTTATTGGATTCGTCATGGCATTTTTGATGAATCCAATAATGGCCTTTTTTGAAAAAAGACTGTATATGCCATTTTCTTTAGTATGTAAGACGGATAATGGAGTTAGAAAGGCAAGTAGAGCTTTATCGTCAATCATTTCCCTTGTTATTTTAACGGGAGTGGTAATGTTTATTATTGCATCGATTTTGCCAAATCTCTTTAATACCATACTTTACCTTGCTAATCACATTGAAGAACAGATTGCAGGAGTATTAGATTGGTGTAATGACATTACTAAGGGACAATACGAAGAAGTCTTAATGAAAGCAAAAGACAATAATATTGGTGATTTGGTTGATCAGGGACTTGTTTTGGCTGACCAATATATTGATTACGACACTACTGATATGATGTCTATGATTACTAGCAGTGTTTTATCAGTTGGTAAATTCATTGTAAACATAGTCATCGGAATGTTTGTTTCTGTATATGTTTTGATGTCAAAAGAGACATTTAAGGCTCAGGCTAAAAAGCTTGTATGTGGACTAGTTGCACCTAGGTATTCAAACATAATTCTTGAAATCACAAGGAAATCTACAGAAATATTCTATGGCTTTATCATAGGAAAAATTATAGATTCAATCATAATCGGAATAATATGCTATATCGCTTGTTTGATCATGAGCATGCCATATCCAGTGCTTATATCAGTAATTGTAGGTGTAACAAATGTTGTTCCGGTATTTGGTCCATACATAGGAGCTGTTCCAACAGTATTTATTGTTTTCTTAACAGAGCCAGTAAAGGGTATATATTTCTTGATATTTATCCTGATATTGCAGCAGATTGATGGAAATATTATAGGGCCAAAGATTTTAGGTGGCTCTACAGGAATATCATCATTCTGGGTAGTATTTGCAGTAGTAGTAGGTGCCGGATTCTTTGGCATTGGAGGAATGATTATTGCTGTGCCAATAGTTGCAATTATTCATTACATTGTAGGTAGAGCAGCCACATATTTGGTATCAAAGCGCAATCTTCCACGAGATACTGGCGAGTACATATTGATGGATTATATTGATTTAGCTACCAATAAACTTGTAAAACGTGAGGATAAAGCTTTTAAAAGGACAAACCTCAATTTTCACCTAAAAAAGAATAAATAAATCAATCAAAAACCAGGATTTTTTCCTCCTGGTTTTTTTGATTTTAAAGAAGACCTATGTTAAAATCCTTATAACTATAAGTATGACTTTTGGAGAATAATTTTGTGGAAAAAATGGAGTATCGTACTAGAATCGAAGAGATGAAAAATCTCGTATCAAAAAATAAGTTTGCAGATGCAATGAATGTTGCTGATACTATAAACTGGCGCAAGGTTCATAATATAAACGACTTAATTGCAGGAAGTGAATCATATGAGACTTGTGGAAAAATCGAAGAGGCAAGAGATTTATTATTAATTGCCCACGAGCGTTCGCCAATAGGCAGAATGATTCTATACAAGCTTTGTATGATTTCTATCAAATTAAGAGATATAGATGAAGCCCAGGAGTATTACAACGAATTTGTTCAAATTGCACCTCATGATAGCTTAAGATATATCTTAAAATATAACATCAATGTAGCAAAGGGCGCGGATAATGCTACTCTTATTAAAATCCTTGAACAATTAAAAGAAAGTGATTTTATCGAAGAGTGGGCATACGAGCTTGCTTATCTTTACCACAAAACCAATCAAGGTGATAAATGTATCGCATTATGTGATGAAATCATACTTTGGTTTGGTGATGGTCCAGTAGTTGAGAGAGCTCTTGAATTAAAAATGCTCTATCAGCCTCTTGATAAAAGTCAAGAGGATAAATACCGTAATTTCCAGCAAAAGAAAGACGGTATTACAGAGATTTCGCCTCAAATTATTGCTGAATCAAGTAGTGTGGTTCCAAACATTAAGCAGATTCAATTGCCAGAAGGTCCAGAACGTTTTGACACAATAAATCTTCAGGCAGAAATAAAAAAGAATATTGATGAAATCATGAAAGCTACTGATACTGGAGAGGTATCAGAGAATATTGATGCAATTAAAAATCTTGTTGAAGAGATACCTTATCTTCAGGTACCGGAAGAGCCAATTGAAGAAGAAACAGAAGAGTTCTCAATCAATGATACATTCCAGCAATACCTCGAAGAAGGCTTTGATGGTCAAATCAGTCTAAGACTTACAGATGACAGTACAGAGACAGAAGAACAAATCGAAGGTCAAATGACAATCGAAGATGTTTTGGCTGAGTGGGAAAAGACAAAAAGAGCAGCTGAAGCTGCCATGGAAGATGCAAAGTCAAAAGAGCTTGAAAGTGCACGTGCAAAGGCATTAAGAGAGGCAAATAGTGTTTTAAATCGACTAGAAGGAGCTATGTCAAAGCTTGATGCAGGTGTAAGCCCTCAAGACCTCTTAAAAGAAGAATATTTGTCAAATGAATCTACAGCAGATGCAGCAGCACCTGTTGAGGCTATTGAGTCTACTGAAACAGAAGAAATTGTTTTACCTGAGCTACCTGAGGAGCCAGAGGAAATAGCTTCTGAAGAAGTAGCAATAGAAGAAGACATACCTGAGGAAGAAATCGAGACTAGCGATATTCCTAAAGATGAAGAAATAGCAGACTTAGAAGAAAAGGCTACGGAACATACAGGATTTGCTATTCCAAAGTTATCTACAGATGGTATGCAGCAGGGATTGGTAGATATTCCAGTAGTTAGTGCAGCAGAGGCTGCAGCGGCAGGAGCAGAAATTGCAGCAGCTGGGGCTCTTATGCATGGCGCAGGTGTTTCATTAGGAGATACTACAAGCTGGGAGCCACCTGTACTTGAGTCCGAGGAGGACCAAGATGAAGTAGACTATACAGAAGCATCACAGATGATTGCAGATATGAATAGTCTATTGCAGAAAGAAATCGATAGGTTAACAGTTCCTAAAAAGGAAGATGAGCCAGAATTACCAACTATCCAAATGCCAGAAGGCTTGAATGAAGAATTTGTAGAGGATTCTTCCGAAGATGTTTCTGAGGATATTGATGAGGCACCACAATCTCAGCAGACTATCGATGATGATTTTGAGCTTCCACCAATCATTATTCCAGAGGATATCCTTAAAGAGATGTCTGGTACATCTTCATTTGATGCAGAAGAAATTCCTGTGGAAGAATTAGAAGCTCCTGTTCAAGAAGAATACGTTGAGCCTGAACAGTATGCAGAGCCATACATACCGGAGGTTTCGGTTGAGGAACCAATACCACAACAGGTAGAAATAGAACAAGAGCCTGTTCAGCAGGTTATGCCTGAGGTAAAGCCTTATGTACCAGAATCAAATCATGAAGCATTTACCTATAGAGAAACCACGGTAGTGGATCTTGAGGAAGAAGATTTAGATATATTCTCTTATTTCTTACCAATCGACGGTATGAAGGAGAGTATTGTACGTGCCATCGCAGGAACAGCAGAGCATCTTAGACATCCTGGTGACAATGGCGGAAGCATTGTTATTGTTGGTGAGCCTGGATCTGGAAAGACACAGATGGCAACCAGCATCATAAAGGTTTTACAGAAAAAGGTTGGCTATCCAAAGGGTGGAATAGGAAAGATTTCCGGCGAAAAGCTTAATGAAAAGGATATACAAAAGCTTTATGCCAAGATCCAGGGTGGTTGCCTGATTATAGAATCAGCTGGAGGAATCTCAAAAGAAACAGCAGTTACTTTATCATTATTGATGGAAACAGATGATTCCGGAACAATTATTATCATTGAGGATAATAAAAAGGGAATCGATAAGGCTTTAATGAGGGATGGTTCCTTTGCAAAGCGATTTACAGAAAAGATTGTTATACCAGTATTTTCAATTGATGAGCTGGTTTCATTTGCTAAGACATATGCATTAGAAGCTGGTTGTACTATCGACGATATGGGAATACTTGCGTTATATAACAGAATAAATCTCATCGGTCGATATGACCACGTCACCACTGTTAAGGAGGTAGCAGAGATAATGGACGATGCCATTGAAAAGTCTACTAAGGGTGGATTTTTCAATAAGCCAAAATACGACAAGAATGGCAACGTCATTTTAAAGGAAAAGGATTTTGATAAGTAATTTATTTAAAAGGGGAATGAAGTATATGAGCAATTTTACAGACTTAGATGCCTACCTTTTTGGGCAGGGTACTCACTATGACATCTACAAGAAATTAGGCGCACACAAGGGTAAGCACGGAAAGGAAGAGGGCTTCTATTTCGATGTCTGGGCACCACATGCAGCAAGTGTTGCAGTAATTGGTGAATTTAACGGCTGGAACGAATCCAGCAATCTTATGCATAGAGTTGAGCCAGCGGAGGTTGGAGTATATGAGACATTTATTCCAGGCGCAAAGGAAGGTCAGCTATATAAGTTTTTAATCTATACAGAAGATGGTACTAAACTATATAAAGCAGATCCATATGCTAGTTATGCAGAAGTCAGACCTGGTACAGCATCAAGACTCTACGATACAAGTAAATTTAAATGGACAGATCAGGCATGGATGAAACAGCGTAAGTCTCACAAAGAGTTTTGGGAGCAGCCAATGGCCATTTACGAGGTGCATCCTGGTTCATGGAAACGTCATCCAAGACCAGAAAACGATGGTTTTTACTCATATAAGGAATTTGCTCATAGCATAACAGAATATGTTTTGGATATGGGGTACACTCATGTGGAGCTGATGGGAATATCAGAATATCCATTTGATGGTTCATGGGGATATCAGGTTACAGGTTACTATGCACCTACATCAAGATACGGTACACCTGATGATTTCATGTATTTAATCAATTATCTCCACAAAAATGGAATAGGCGTTATTTTGGATTGGGTACCAGCCCACTTCCCAAGAGACGCCCATGGATTGGCAGACTTTGATGGTCAACCTTTATATGAATATCCAGACCCAAGAAAGGGTGAGCATCCAGACTGGGGCACAAAGATATTCAATTATGGTAAGACAGAAGTTAAGAATTTCTTAATTGGTAGTGCTTTACAGTGGATTGAGCACTATCACATTGATGGACTTAGAGTCGATGCAGTTGCATCAATGCTTTATTTGGATTATGGAAAGCAGGATGGACAGTGGGTTGCCAATGAATATGGCGGAAACGAAAATCTTGAAGCTATAGAGCTCTTTAAGCACATTAATACGCTTATTAGAGGCCGTAATCCAGGTGTTGTAATGATTGCCGAAGAATCAACAGCATGGCCAAAGATTACAGGTGATGTTGAAGATGGCGGTTTAAATTTCTCATACAAATGGAACATGGGATGGATGCATGACTTTATTGATTACATGAAGTTAGATCCATACTTTAGAAAAGATAACCACAATAGAATGACTTTTGCTATGAGCTACAATGAGGCTGAAAGATATATTCTAGTGCTTAGCCACGATGAAGTAGTTCATTTAAAGGGATCTATGCTTGCAAAGATGCCTGGTTTAGAGCTTGATAAATATAAGAATCTTATGGCTGGATATGCATTTATGATGGGTCATCCAGGCAAGAAACTGTTATTTATGGGTCAGGAATTTGCTCAAGGCACTGAGTGGAGTGAGGCAAGAGAGCTTGATTGGTATGTTTTGGAAAATCCAAATCATAGACATGTAGCAACAATGTTTAAAGAGCTTCTTCACATCTACCGTCAGTATCCAGCTATGTACGAGCAGGATGTATCATGGGCTGGCTTTGAGTGGATAAATGCTAATGACAACTATAGAAGCATATTTAGTTTTATAAGAAAATCAAAAAGTGGCAAGAATAACATGCTGTTTGTTATCAATATGACACCTATGAGATATGACGATTATAAAGTAGGTGTACCAGAAAACAGAAAGCTAAAGTTATTGCTTGATAGCGAAGAAGAGAAGTTTGGTGGTCCAGGAAGTATCATCGAAAAGAGTTACACACCTGAAAAAGCTGAATGTGACGGCAGAGAGTACTCAATCGCATTCCCTGTTGCACCATATCAAGTAGCTATTTTTACATACTAAACATATGGGCTGTGAAAGCAGCCCATTATTTTTTAAGTAGGGCGCAGTTATAATGGAAGAATTTAAAATAATAACTTTACCAAACAAAAAAGATAATGAAGACGAAAAAGAAGAAAAAGTAAAGGTCAAAGAAGAGCGAGTTAAGATGGATGACGACTACAATCCACCGAAAAAGCGCTACTTCTTTATATTTTTGCTTTTATTAATAATAGTTGTATCTATACTTACAATTAGAATAGTAACCACCTATGACGACTATGAAGTTGAAAAGACTTGGGAACGACAGGATTCAGCTGAAAGCCATTACCTTAGCTATAATAACAATCTAATAAAATATAGTGCAGATGGTATTTTTTATACAAATTTCGATGGAAGCTTAATATGGAACTATACATATGACATGGTAGATCCAAGCATTGATATATGCGATGATTACATAGTTGTCTATGATAAGAAAGGTTCAGAGGTCGACATTTTTTCAACAAAAGGGTTTGTGCGCTCTATATCAACCACTACGCCGGTAATTGAAGCAAAAATAGCTTCTCAGGGAACGGTAGCGATGTTGCTGCAAGAAGGCACAACAAGCTACATACAAATGTATGATAGAGATGGAACATTACTGGTTTCGGGAGAAATTCATCCTGAAAATAGAGGATTTCCTATATCCATGGCGTTATCATCAGATGCAACAAGACTATTGCTTTCTATAGTTAATATCGATGATGGAGAAGTATCTTCTGAGCTTGTATTCTATGATTTCACAAGTGCAGGAAAAAAAGAGCAGGATAATATAGTTGCGACATATCAATATATTGGAGCTCTTATTCCAAAAGTAGATTTTGTAAAGAACAATAAAGCTATAGCTTTTTCAGACTCAAGGGTAATCATTTTTAACAATAATACAAAGGCTACAGTAGCTAAGGATATATCAGTTGGAATAGAAATGAAGAGTATCTTTTACAACGACACACATTTTGGATTTGTATGCGAAAAAGCATTAGATAATGGAGAAGTTGTAAATGAACTAAATGTATATAATCTTTATGGATTTAAATGTGTTTCAAAAGAAATAGCTAATAGTTATCAGGATGTAACTATTTTGGATAATAACGAAGTATTCATTAATAATGGAAATGAAGTGGCATTATATAATTTGCAGGGATTTGAAAGATTCTCATACACATTTGATGAATCAGTATATAGCATTATTCCGGCAACCACATCTAGAAGATACTATGTAATTCAAGAGAACAAGACAGAAGAGATATACTTAAAATAGGTGTAAGATGGAAATTAATTATCTATTGATAGCAATAATCATAATATTATTAATATGTATTATTAGAGGCGCTACAAAGGGCATGCTACGGATTATATTTGGTCTAGTATCATGGATTTTCTTAATATGCTTTGTAAATTATGGAAGTGAGTTTGTATCGGGCTATATATCTACAAGTACAGCATTACCTCAAACAATACAGACGAATATAGATAATCATTTACATGAGAGATATAGAGTATCTGAAGAAGAGGAGGCTGGATCTGGAGAAGATGCAGTCATGAAGATAGTACCAGCAAATATTAAAAATAAGGTATTAGAATCTGTACAGACATCTATAGACATGACGATTAGTTTAATTGCTACAGAATTAGCATTGGCAGCGATTAAGGGCTTTTCTACTATATTATGCGTAGTTGTTGGTGTTTTGTTGATATTTATATTGGATAAAATAATAAAAGCTATTGGATTTGTTCCTGGAGTAAAAGATGTAAATCGCCTATTAGGTATAATAGCTGGCCTTATAGAGGGATTACTAATTATATGGCTTTTGATGTTTATTGCTGATTGTTTTCCTACATCTAGCATAGGCAGGTTTGTAAGGGAGAATGCTCAGAGTAACCAAGTAATATATTGGGTTTATAGTAACAATGTAATTGAAAGAATTATCGGAATATAAAGATAATAAGTTTTTTTCAAAAAAGTGTTGACGAAAACGGTTACGGATGATATTATATTTTTCGTTCCGCTAAGAGCGGTAACCACTTAGAAAACAGTGAGTTTTCTAAAAAAGATTTTGAAAAATAAATCAAAAAAGTTGTTGACAAAAAGCTGACATCGTGGTAGTATAAACGAGTTGCTGCTGAAGGCAACAACAAAGTGAAGATTGATAACTGAACAGTGAAACAAACCTTGAATTAATACAAGTTTTTAAAACATGTATCCTTGAAATTCATTTAGTTTCTAAGACGAAACAAAACCTTTATTATATGAATATGAATTTTGAAACTTGATTTCAAAATTCGTGTTCTAGTAAGAATCTTTGATTCTTACATTTACAGTAAACAAGTCAGTTTTATACTGATTCGGAATTAAACTTTTTAACATGAGAGTTTGATCCTGGCTCAGGATGAACGCTGGCGGCGTGCTTAACACATGCAAGTCGAACGAAGCAATTTATCACGATCCCTTCGGGGTGACGATTTATTGACTGAGTGGCGGACGGGTGAGTAACGCGTGGGTAACCTACCTTGTACAGGGGGATAACAGTTGGAAACGACTGCTAATACCGCATAAGCGCACGGCATCGCATGATGCAGTGTGAAAAGTTTTTCGGTATAAGATGGACCCGCGTCTGATTAGCTAGTTGGTGAGGTAACG